>JAURVZ010000049.1 GCA_030655215.1 Pseudolabrys sp.
GATTTCCGAGACATGGGTCAGGAAGGCGATGACGTCATGCTTGACCTCGGCCTCGATGGCATCGATGCGGGCGACGTCGAACTTGGCGTCCTTACCCTTGGCCCAGATCGCCTCAGCGGCTTCCTTCGGAATGACGCCGAGTTCGGCCATCGCGGTCGCGGCATGGGCCTCGATCTCGAACCAGATCTTGAATTTGGATTCCGGCGACCAGATCGCCACCATGTCGGGGCGTGAATAACGGGGGATCATGATATCTTCTTTCTGTCATTCCGGGGCGCGAGCGTCAGCGAGCGAACCCGGAATCCATAGTCACAGACCGGGGTTATGGATTCCGGGTTCGCGGCCAAGAGGCCGCGCCCCGGAATGACGGTCTGCCTCAAACGACTTCTCCGCGGGCCTGCGCCGCGGCATTGCGGATCGCGGCGATGTTCTCTTTGTACTTGCCGCCTTTAAACACGGCAGAGCCGGCGACCAGCACATTGGCGCCGGCCTTGGCGATTGAACCGGCATTGTCGGCGGTGACGCCGCCATCGACTTCAATATCTATCGGGCGTCCGGCAACCATCGCACGCACGGCGCTGATCTTGTCGAGCTGCGAATTGATGAAGGACTGCCCGCCGAAGCCGGGATTGACCGACATGACGAGAATGAGATCGACCATGTCGATGACATTTTCTAGCGTCGAAACGGACGTGCCGGGATTGAGCGTGACACCGGCCTTCTTGCCGAGCGCGCGGATCGCCTGCAGCGAGCGGTGAATGTGCGGACCGGATTCGACATGCACGGTGATGATGTCGGAGCCGGCCTTGGCGAAGGCTTCGAGATAGGGATCGCACGGCGCGATCATCAAATGGGTATCGAAGAGTTTCTTCGAATAGCCGCGCACCGACTGCATCACCGCCGGACCGAAGGAGATGTTCGGCACGAAGTGGCCGTCCATGACATCGACATGGATCCAGTCGCAGCCGGCCTCGTCAATGGCGCGCACTTCGTCGCCCAGTTTGGCGAAATCAGCCGCCAGGATCGACGGGGCGATGAGCAGCGGACGGGACATATTTAGCGCTCCAAAATCGCCGTTCGCGTAACACGGGCGGGGCTGAGGGGCAACGGTCAGGCGGTGTGATGGAGCCGGTTTGCCAAGGGTTTCAGCACCGACGGCAAGATATAAATCGGGAATTGCGCCAGCGCGAAATAGAACCAAGCGATTTCCGGCAGTGTGCTGCCGAGCGCCGCCATGATCACGCCGAGATTGCGGAAGCCGGCGAGCAGGCCGATGACCAAAGCGCGGTCGCGGCCGGCGCGCGTGAACACCAGCAGGCTGGCGCCGATCAGCACCAAGGTCAGCGCGACGATGAAGCCGAGCAGCTTCAGCGCGAACAGCGGGTCGGCCATGGCAATGCGCGGCACGCCATCCATGGCCGAGACGGCGAAGATGAACATGGCGATGACGTTGAGGCCGTCAATGATGTCCTTCTGCTGCTCAATGCGGCGCTGGCCGGCAAAGCGGCGGATGGCGAAGGCGACCGCGGCGGCGCCGCCGAAGAACAACAGCAGTTTGAGCCCGAGTTCGAGCGGCGAAATCACCGATGTGCCGAGGAACACATAGCTGAAAGCGACAGAGGTGACCGGCGCCAGCACATTGCACAGGATCAGCGTGAAAAGCGACAGCGCGACGTCGAGGCCCATGATCGCGGCAAAGGCCGCGGATGAGGTGATCGGCGCGATGGCGCAGTGCAGGATCAGGATGGTGTAGAGCGCCGGCATCGCATCGCGCACGCCGGAGAAATAATAGACCGTGCCGACCAGCAGCGGCAGCGCCACCATGACCCACAGCGAGGCGGCGATCGCCAGCTTCGGCGTCTTGATGACGCGGCTGAAAGCGTGCGGGTCGGTGCGCAAATAGGAAAACAGCAGCAGCACGAACACGGTCTCGCCGAGATACGGTTTGACGCTGGCAGCCAGCTGCGGCACGGCGAGCCCGAGGAAGATCGACACCGCCAGCGCCCGCGTGCCCTGGCGGCCCAGCCATGCAAGCGCCGCTACTGGCAGGTTCAGCAAATTCATCGCAGACTGTCTCCGGCAAAGAGGAAACGCTTTGTTGGGGCGCCTTGATAGCGCCTTCAACGGCGATGATCCATACAGGCGCTGCAATCCTCCCCCGCGCATCGCGGAGGGGGCCGTGACGAAACGAGGAAGGCCACATGGCACGCACCGATGCAATCGTTCTGGGCGCCGGCATTATCGGCACGTCGATCGCGCTGCAACTGGCCAAGCGCGGCGGCAGCGTCGCGCTGATCGATCGCGGCGGCGTCGGCGAGGAAACGTCCTACGGCAATTCCGGCGTCATTGAGGGCTCGACCACCTATCCGCCGTCGTTTCCGAACAGCCTGCGGGCCTTGATGCGCGTGGCTTTCAAGCAGGCCAGCGACGCCAATTATCACTTCAGCTTTCTGCCGCAAGCGGCGCCGTGGCTGTGGGCGTTTCGGAAGGCGTCGCGGCCGGACCGCATTCTCGAAACGGCACGGCTGAACCGGCCGCTCTTTGCCCGCGCCATTGCCGAGCACGAAACCCTGATGCTGGAATCCGGGGCGACGCGCTATTTGCGGCGCAATGGCTGGATCAAATTGTATCGCAGCGAGTCCAGCTTCCAGTCATTGCAGCCGGAGCTGGCCTTTGCCCGCGAGCATGGCATTCCTTATGAGGTGCTCGATGCCGAAGGCGTCAAAGCGCTGGAGCCGTCGCTCAATGCGGTGTTCAAGCACGCGGTGTATTGGCCGGCTGTTGTCAGCCTGAGCAATCCGCTGGCGGTGACGAAGGCTTACGCGGCGCGCTTTGCGGCCTTGGGCGGCGTGACGCTGCGCGGCGATGCGCGTTCGCTGCATCGCTCCGGCAATGGCTGGCGCGTCGATACGGAGCAGGGGCCGCTCGATACGTCCGAGGTGATTGTTGCGCTCGGGCCGTGGGCGCCGGAGTTTCTCAAATCCTTCGGCATCAAGCTGCCAATGGGTTTCAAGCGCGGCTATCACCGGCATTACAAAGCCGGTGAGGGCAGTGCGCCTTTGTCGCGGCCGGTGATCGATGTCGCCGGCGGCTATCTGATCACGCCGATGGAGCAGGGCGTTCGCCTGACGACGGGCGCTGAATTCGCCGCGCGCGATGCTGCGCCGACGCCGGTGCAGATTGACCGGCTGATGCCGCGCTTGCGTGAGCTGTTTCCGCTGGGTGAGCGCGCTGACGACAAGACCTGGCTCGGCTCGCGGCCATGCTTTCCGGATTCACGGCCGGTGATCGGCCGCGCGCCGGGGCAGAAGGGGATGTGGCTCGCGATTGGTCACGCGCATTGGGGCCTGACCTTGGGTCCGGTGACCGGGCGGTTGATCGGAGAGATGATGGCGGGGGAGGAGACGTTTTGTGATCCCAAGCCGAATGCGGCGGAGAGGTTTTTGTAGGGCGGATTAGCGAAGCGTAATCCGCCGCGTCGTGAAACGGCGGGTTACGCCTTGCCCCGCTTTCGCGGGGACAAGTCTAACCCGCTCTACGAAGCCTTCTGGATCTCCCGGC
This sequence comes from Pseudolabrys sp., assembly GCA_030655215.1. Lineage (GTDB taxonomy): Bacteria > Pseudomonadota > Alphaproteobacteria > Rhizobiales > Xanthobacteraceae > Pseudolabrys. Next base: position 3,562 of record JAURVZ010000049.1, read on the forward strand.
ATGCATATTTGTCACGGATGCGTTTGTTGAAAAACGTGCCTTTGGAAAACGCTTCGGTGAAGCCTGCGGCGATGGACGCCGGCACCAGATAGTATTCGTACACCCGCCCGGTCGTGAAGGTCACGGTCAGGCGGCTCAACGCTTCTTCATAGTCAAACGATAGAATGACGGTGGACGGCATGCTGGTACAACGCACCAGCCGCAACTTCGTTCGGGCGTCACGCGAAGCGGTCGCGCCAGCTTGGCAGCGCGCCGTCAAACGGTAATGCGGTGGCCTCATAGACGCCGCGGGCAATGGCGCGGGTCAGCGCATTGGCGGCGAGCGTGCCCAACTCAGTGAAGCCATAGATCGGATCGGCCAATTCCTTCTCGCCGGTGGCGGCGGCGAACACGGTGTCGCCATCGAGCGGCGTGTGCACCGGATAAATGGCGCGCGCCATGCCGGTCTGCGCCATCACCGCGAGGCGCTTGGCTTGCGTTTTGGAGAGCTTGGCGTCAGTGGCGACGAGGGCGATGGTGGTGCTGCGGTTCTCGCCGCCCTTGCAGCGAATGGTCAGCGCGCTGTGGTCGAACTTTGCCGGCAGACCACGGCCGCCGAATTCATTGTCGCGCTCATAAGGCGCCGCCCAGAAATGTGCGCCGTCGCCGACGTTCACACTGCCGACCGCGTTGACCGCGACGATCGCACCAACAGTGATGCCGTCGCTGGTCACGGCGGAGGCCGAGCCAAGCCCGCCTTTGAGATTGACGGTGGTGGCGCCCAAGCCGGCACCGACACTGCCGAGCGCGAAGTCGCTCCCCGCAGCTTTTGCTGCTTCGTAACCAAGGTCACGATAGGGCGGGAAGCGGCCCCAATTCTTGTCGCCGCCGGACAGGAGATCGAACAGCACGGCGCCGGGCACGATCGGCACCACGGCATCACCGACCTTGAAGCCGCGGCCTTGCTCGCGCAGGTAAGCCTGCACGCCGCTCGGCGTATCGAGGCCGAAAGCCGAGCCGCCGGACAGGACAATGGCGTCGACGCCTTCGACGGTGCGCTCCGGCTCAAGCAGCGACACTTCGCGCGTGCCGGGGCCGCCGCCGCGCACATCGATGCCGGCGGTGGCCGGTTTGTCGAAGACAATGACCGTGACGCCGGAGCAGAGCTTTGGATCGCCCGCATTGCCGACCTTGAGACCCGCAATGTCGGTAATGAGGTTACGCACTATTCGTCTCCTTAAGTCCGCAATTGTGCCTTGTTTCCGCCGGGGACGGCTGTTCCTTTGCGGTGACGGGACCTTACACGGTCGGGGATTCTCATGCGCCGGATTATTGCACTTAGCGTTTCAGTTTTGACACTCACGGCCGCTGCTTTTGGCGGCGCGCTGTGGATTGCCGGCGCGGTGGTGCCTGCGCACAATGTCGCCAGCACCGAGATGATGCGGGTGCTCGACGACGAGCACGCGCTGATTGCCGCTTATGTGACGATGGACACCGAGGCAAAGCGCCGCGCTTATGCGGCGGCCGACCAGGAAGTGGCGGCGCTGAAATTGGCCGCGCTCGAGCAGAGCCGGCAGCGGCTGGCGCAAGCCGAAGCGGCGACCAAGGCCGAGCGCAGAACAGCGACGGCGAAGACCGCGATTCGCATCGAGCCGGTCGCTTTGGCTGCCGCGGCGCCGGTTGGCGAGCCTTTGCCGCTGGTGCAACTGGCGAATGTGGCTCCGCCGCGGCAGGTCGAGGGTCCGGTACGGACGCGGCTGCGCGAATTCGTCTCCGACGTGAAGCGCGTGCCGGGGTGGTTCACCTCGGCGGCGGACTGGATGGCCGAGAGCGTGCCAGTGCCAAGTCCGCCGCGCGGCCGATTCCTGTAGCCCGGTCACATTCCGGCGACATGCCAGTGAGGCGCTTGCATGCGGCCGCGCCGCGGCGCATGTAGCCGTCATGCACGGCGACGTTTCATATCTGGCGGCCCTTATTGCGGGCCTGGTGTCTTTCCTGTCGCCCTGCGTGCTGCCGCTGGTGCCGCCTTATCTCGTTTATCTCGCCGGCACGTCGCTCGAGCGTTTCGCCGACAAAGAACCGGAGCCGCAGGTCAAGCGCGAGACGGTGATTGCCGCCGCGCTGTTCGTGCTCGGTTTCTCGACGGTGTTCGTGGCGCTGGGCGCCAGCGCCAGCGTGTTCGGCTCGCTGATCCGCGCTTATTCCGGGCCGCTGGCGACGATTGCCGGCGTGCTCATCATCATCATGGGATTGCACTTCCTGGGTCTGACGCAGATCGCGTGGCTGATGCGCGAGAAGCGCCCGCAGGTCGCCAAGCCGGTGGGCTTATGGGGCGCTTATGTGATGGGCCTGGCTTTCGCCTTCGGCTGGACGCCGTGCATCGGGCCGATCCTCGCGGCCATTCTTGCGGTGGCGGCGTCCGAGAATACGGTGACCAAGGGCGCGAGCCTCTTGGCGGTGTATTCGCTGGGCCTCGGCATTCCGTTCATGGCGGCGGCTTTTGCCATCGAGCCGTTCGCGCAGTTTCTGTCGCGCTTCAGGAAGCATCTGCGCCGGGTCGAGCAGATCATGGGCGCGTTGCTGGTGTTGACCGGCATCGCGTTTCTCACCGGCAGCATCAGCACGATGAGCTTCTGGCTGCTGGAGACGTTTCCGGTGCTGGGGAAGATTGGGTAGTCGCGTGTCCCGGACGCGGTGCGGCGTTCGTACGGTGCACCGCAGATCCGGGACCCCGGTTGTTTTGTTTGAAGTAACCGGGATCCCGCGTCTGCAGCGCACCACAAGATGTGCTGCGCTGCGCGCGGGAAACAAAAAAGCCCGGCATTGCTGCCGGGCTTTTCCGCAATTCAAACCAACGACGAATTACATAGCCTTGGCGCAATCGCCGCCCGGGCATTCGACGTAAGTGATCTTGCCCTCTTTGTTCTTCTTCCAGACATACATCACGTAGTCGAGGTTCGTGCGGTCACCCTTCTTGTCGTAGGAGATGTCGCCGAGCACGGTCTTGAAAGTCATGCCGGAGTGCATCTTCTCGGCGACCTTTTTCGGGTCAACCGACTTGGCCGATTCCGCGGCCTGCTTGATGATCTGCACGATCGCGTAGCTGTAGAGGGTGTAGGCTTCCGGCTCGAACTTGGCGTCGCGGAATTTGCCAACCGCATCCTTGGCGGCCGGGTTGTTGCGCGCATCCGGGCCGTAGGTCATCAGCGTGCCTTCGACGCCGGGACCTGCGATCGAGGCGAGTTCGTCAGTGGTGATGCCGTCGCCGCCCATCAGCGGGGCCTTGACGCCCTGGTCGCGCATCTGACGGATGATCAGGCCGCCTTCGGTGTGCAGGCCGCCCCAATAGACGAGATCAGCGCCCGACGATTTGATCTTCGACACCAGCGCCGAATAATCCTTCTCGCCGACATTGATGCCTTCGTAGAGCACGGCCTTCATGCTGCCTTTGCCCATCGCCTTGACGGTTTCGTCGGCGAGGCCTTTGCCGTAGGTGGTCTTGTCGTGAATGACGGCGATCTTCTTGCCCTTCATGTTCTTCACGATGTACTGGCCGGCAACCGCGCCCTGCTGATCGTCACGGCCGCAGGTGCGGAACGTGTTCCACATCTTGCGCTCGGTGACCTGTGGGTTGGTGGCCGACGGCGACACCATCAGCATGCCGTTTTCCTGGTAGACTTCCGAGGCCGGGATGGTGACGCCCGAGTTGAAGTGACCGATGACGAACTTGACGCCGTCACCGGCGAACTTGTTCGCGACCGAGACGCCTTGCTTCGGATCGGAGACGTCGTCGCCGACCTGAACGGTGATCTGCTGGCCGAGAATGCCGCCGGCAGCGTTGATGTCCTTGATCGCCTGTTCAGCGCCGTTCTTGAGCTGCGCGCCGAAAGCGGCGTTCGGTCCGGTGACCGGACCGGCAACGCCCATCTTGATCTGGGCCGATGCGGCGCCGGTCATTGCGATCGCAAGACCAAGTGCAATTCCGAGAGTCTTTACATTTTTCATTCGCTTTTCCCCTTCGACTAAAAAACCGGCAGTTGTGTAGCTGGCCTAATGTTACGTCACGTCGAATGGCGGCGCCAGCGGAAAGGGCCATTCGGCGCGTTGACCCAGCGATACTGGGTGATCATTTGCGACACGCGGGCCGCCCGGAATCCGAGGAACCCGAGGCCGACCAGGATCGCGGTGTCGACCAAATAGTAGTGCAGCGACAACAGGGTGCCGCCGAACAGGGCGAAATGGATGAAGCGGACGGCGCACCCCAGGATCAGGCTGTAGACGAAGACCTGCCAGGCCGGCCGCCAGGTCAGGGCGATGGCGCGCCCGGCCAGCCAGGCGGCGCCGCCGCCGAATATGATGGTGACCAGCAGGAAGATGCCGGACGAGTTTTCCTCATAGAAGAGGTGCAGGAAGGTATCGAGGCTGCCGGGCGCTGGATCCATCAGGCGCCTCCTTCCAGATAGGCTTGCTTGATCTCCGGCCGCGCCAGCAATTCCTCGCCGGTGCCGGACAGAGTGATCAGGCCGTTGATCATGACATAGCCGCGATACGCCAGCTTGAGCGCATGATAGGCGTTCTGCTCGACCAGGAAGACGGTAAGACCATCGATCTTGTTCAGCGTGCGGATGGCGTCAAAGATCTGCTTGACGATCAAAGGGGCGAGGCCGAGCGACGGCTCATCGAGCAGCAGCAGGCGCGGCTTGGCCATGAGCGCGCGCGCAATCGCCAGCATCTGCTGCTCGCCGCCGGACAACGTGCCGCCGCGCTGCGCGATGCGCTGCTTCAGGCGGGGGAAGAGCGTCAGCATGCGCTCGAGATTGCTGTTGAATTCGCCCGGATCGGCGACCAGCGCGCCCATTTGCAGATTCTCGAGCACGGTCATGCGCGAGAAGATGCGGCGGCCTTCCGGCGCCTGCGCCAGCTTCAGCCGCGCGATCTCGTGCGTCGGCAGATTGGTGATGTCGTGGCCGGCGAATTCGATCTTGCCTTCGCGCGCGCGCGGATTGCCGCAGACGGTCATCATCAAGGTGGACTTGCCGGCGCCATTGGCACCGATGAGCGTGACGATCTCGCCTTGCTTGACGTCGAGATCGACGCCCTTCAGCGCCATGACGCGGCCGTAGTAAGTCTTGACGCCGCGGACGGAGAGGAGGGTCTCGCTCACAGGCCGACCTCCGCTTCGACCTTTTCGACTTCGTCATCCGGCACGCCGAGATAGGCGGCAATGACCTTCGGGTCGTTGCGCACTTCTTCGGGCGCGCCGTCGGAAATCTTGACGCCGTAATCGAGCACGATGACGTGGTCGGAGATTTCCATCACCACCGACATGTCATGCTCGATCAGAAGGATCGAAATGCCGTGGTCATTGCCGATCGACAGCAGCAGCTCATTGAGCTGCGCGCTTTCGCGCGGGTTGAGACCGGCGGCCGGCTCGTCGAGACAGAGCAGCACCGGATCGGTGCACATGGCGCGGGCGATTTCGAGACGGCGCTGGTCGCCGTAGGGTAGATCGCCGGCCGGATCGTCGGCGCGGTGAATGAGGCCAACGCGGTTGAGCCAGTCGCGCGCCAAATCGATCGAGGCTTTCTCGGCGCGGCGATACGATGGGAAGCCGAAAATGCCGAGCAGCGTGTAACCGGACGCCAGCATCAGCGAGTTGTGCTGCGCGACGAGCAGATTTTCCAGCACGGTCATGCCGGGGAAGAGGCGGATGTTCTGGAAGGTGCGGGCAACGCGCGCCTGCTGCGTCACCAGATAGTCCGGCATGCGCTCGAGCAGATAGAGCCCGTTGCTGCCTTGCTTGATACCGCGATTGCCGCCTTCAGTCAGCGCGTCGAGCTCGCTCCAGATCGCGGCGTCGCCGTGACAAAGACCGATGCGGCCTTCGCTCGGCTTGTAGAAACCGGTGATGCAGTTGAACACGGTGGTCTTGCCGGCGCCGTTCGGGCCGATCAGCGCGGTGATTTCGCCCTGCCGCGCGTCGAACGACAGGTCATCGACGGCGACAAGGCCGCCGAAACGCATGGTCAGGTGCTCGACGCGGAGCAGAATGTCGCCCGCAATTCCCATCAGCCGTGACCTTCCTTGACCAGGTCATGCGGGATGGCCTTGCGCTCTTTCAGGAACACCGATGGCGTGCGGCTGGAAATGAGGCCTCGCGGGCGCACCACCATGATCAGCACCATGGCGAAGCCGAACAGCAGCATGCGGTATTGCGTCGGGTCGAAGGACGGGCCGAAAATGTGCTTGAGGAATTCGAGTTCGCGCATGATCTCGGTGCCGCCCATCATGACGATGGCCGCGATCGCAACACCGATCTGGCAGCCCATGCCGCCGAGCACCACGATGGCGAGGATGGTTGCCGATTCAAGGAAGGTGAAGCTCTCCGGCGAGATGAAGCCCTGGCGCGCGGCAAAGAACGAGCCGGCAAAGCCGGCGAACATCGCGCCCATGCCGAAGGCCGTGAGCTTGGTGTTTGTCGTGTTGATGCCGAGCGCGCGGCAGGCGATCTCATCCTCGCGCAATGCTTCCCAGGCGCGTCCGACCGGCAGGCGTCGCAGCCGCACCGTGACGAAGGCGGTGAGGAAGGCGAGCGCCAGGATCAGGTAATAGAGAAAGATAGTGCGGTAGATCGGCGAGAATTCCAGGCCGAAGGTCGCGGCGAAGCCGTCTTCATTGGCGTTGAAGGGAATGCCGAAGAAAGTCGGCCGCGGAATGCCGCTGATGCCGGCATAGCCATTGGTGAGGTCGACCCAGTTGATCAGCACGATGCGGATGATCTCGCCGAAGGCGAGCGTGACAATGGCAAGGTAATCGCCACGCAGGCGCAGCACCGGGAAGCCGAGCATTATGCCCCAGAACGACGACATGACGCCGGCAAGCGGCAGCAGGATCCAGAACGAGAAGCCGAATTCCTTCGACAGCAGCGCGTAGGCATAGGCGCCGACCGCGTAGAAGGCGACATAGCCGAGGTCCAGCAGGCCGGCGAGCCCGACAACGATGTTGAGGCCCCAGCCGAGCATGACGTAGATGAGAATCTGGATGCCAAAATTGTCGACCCACTTCAGCGCGCCGCCATAGCCGCCAAGGGTGATGACGATGATCGGATAAAAAATGGCAAAGCCGATGGCGAAGGGCGTGAACCACTGGGCGAGCAGGCCGAGCACGGGCGACTGCGTTGCCGACACCGGACGCTGCTTGAGGTGCTCAAGCCACGGCGCGAACAGGAATGAATAAGCGAGGCGGGCAATGCCGACAGCGGCAACAAGGCTGAGCAGCAGCGGCCAGCGCGTGTTCAGCTCGAGTTCGTTGCGGATGTTGACGACGGTCTGGAAGCCGATCAGCGGCAGGAACAGGCCGAAAGCGAGGAGGGTGGTGATCGCCGCATCGCGCAAGGCGGCGGCGACGTCGATGCGTGGCCGTGTGGGTGCGTTGACTGTCTCTATTGTCATTTATCTCTCCCCACGCCGCGGTCTATTCCCTCCCCCCTTGCGGGGGAGGGTTAGGGAGGGGGGTGTGCTCAGCGTGAGAGCGTGCGCGATGTCCTCGAGGACACCATTCGTATTCGTCAGCACGTCGTTATTCCAATAACGCTTGATGCAAAATCCTTGCGCCTTCAGCCACGCATCGCGCTTTGCGTCATGGGCGCTGTCCGCATGCTGACCGCCATCGATCTCGACGATGAGCCGTCTCTCCATACAAGCAAAGTCTACGATGTAAGAACCGATCGGCACCTGGCGGCGGAACGAAGCGCCGTCCAATCGATGCGCGCGAATGTGAAACCAGATGCGTGCTTCGGCGTCCGTCATTTCGGAGCGAAGCGAGCGAGCGCGTGAACGAGTTAGCGGTGTAATCGCTCGATGCGGCATAGGTTACCCCCCTCCCGGAC
>JAURVZ010000052.1 GCA_030655215.1 Pseudolabrys sp.
GACGACGAGTTCAAGCATTGATGATTCCCGATAACAACGTGACGCCGTTTAGTGTTTGCGCCGTCGCATTCCGTCACCCTGAGGTGCGCGCCCGCTTCTGGCGCGCCTCGAAGGGCGATGGAATGCGACCACCGCCATTCTTCGAGGCTCGCTTGCCGGCGACGAATACGTCGCCGACAATGCTCGCACCTCAGGATGACGGTGGTCGCTTCGTCTGCTTACGGCCGCTGCATCTTGCAGGTGGTCGGCAGCACGGTGTCGGCGGTTTCGATCTTGGCGACCGAACGCCAGCCCCAGCCGGTCTTTTCTTCGTCGAACTTCTCTTTGTCGGAGCGGGTCCCGAGCGAGGAGATGTAGATCGGCTGGAAGAACTGGTGGTCGTCCTTGCGCATGAAGCCTTCGCCGCCATTCATGACGTCGAACTTCATGCCTTCCAAAGCGCCGGCGACCTTGACCGGATCGAGCGACTTCGCCTTCTCGGCGGCCGCCGCGAACATCCGCATCTCGTTGGCCGCACGGGGGTAGAAGTTGCTGAAGTCATACTTCGCGCGCAGCGCCGTCTCATAGTCCGCCGCCGGCTGGAAAACGCCATTGGCGATGCCTTCGGTGATCTGGAACACCTGATGGTCGAGACCGGCCTGCTTGATCGCGGTCGGGCCGCCCGTGCCGCCGGCGTAATAGGTGTACCAGTTGACCTTCAGGCCGGCGTCGGCGGCGGCCTTCAGCAGCAGCGCGAAGTCCTGACCCCAGTTGCCGGTGATGACGCTGTCTGCGCCGGACGCCTTGATCTTAGCAATGTAAGGCGCGAAGTCGGTGATCTTTAGCAACGGATGCAATTCGTCGCCGACGATCTCGATGTCGGAGCGCTTTTCCTTCAGCATCGCGCGGGCCTGGGTGCGAACCGACTGGCCGAACGAGTAGTCCTGATTGATCAGATAGAGTTTCTTGATCGCCGGAACGCCCTTCATATAGTTCGTGAGGGCGGCCATTTTGATGTCCGAGTTGGCGTCCCAGCGGAAGTGCCAGAAGCTGCACTTGTCGTTGGTGAGCACCGGATCGACGGCGGCGTAGTTGTAGAACAGCACTTCCTTGCCGGGATTGCGCTCGTTGAACTTGGTGATGAAGTCGGTGAGAGCGCCGGCGACAGCCGAACCGTTGCCCTGCGTGACGTAACGCACGCCGGAATCGATCGCCTTCTGCGCCTGGATCAGGCTTTCCTGCGGATTGGTCTTGTTGTCGAGCGGAACGATCTCGACCTTCTTGCCGAGAATGCCGCCCTTGGCGTTGAGTTCGTCGGCGAGGAACTGGAACGTCTTGAAGCCGACTTCGCCGACGCTGGCGCCGCCACCGGACAGGGGATCGATGTAGCCGATCTTGACCGTTTCCTGCGCCATCGCCGTGCTGGCGAGCAGCGGCAATGTCAGTGCGGCCATGATGAATTTACGCATGTGATTCCTCCCGTGAGATGGCTTTTGGTTGATCTTAAGCAATCTCTTGCGGGAGTCCGTCGGGTTTTTCAAGTCCGCCATTCGTCCGATGCGGCGAGTTAATGTAAAGCGTTAGGGCAGTTCTAAACTTTGGCGCTTTTCGCGGCAGGAGGGGCTTTCGCCACCGCCATATCGCCGATGATGCGCTCGTCGCGCAGCATTGCGATGTCCGCCTCCGACAGCCCGAGCACCTCACCCAGCACCTCGGCATTGTGCTGGCCGAGCGTCGGCGCGAGCCGCGAGATCGGGTATGGCGATCTGCTGTCGCCTTCGCGATAGGCGACCGACGGCAGCAGATGCGGCCCCATGAAGGGCCGCGTCACCGGCTGC
>JAURVZ010000059.1 GCA_030655215.1 Pseudolabrys sp.
CGCCGCAAGTGCCGGGTCCGATGCAGCATGTCGCCATCGCCGCCTACAACGATGAAGCGCATGTCGAAAAGAATCGCGAGCTGTACAACGCCAAGTTCGACCTCGCCGACCAGATCATCGGCGATCGCTATGGCTACAAGCGCCCGCTCGGCGGCTTCTTTCTCTGGCTCGATGTCTCGAAACATGGCGGCAGCGAAGTCGTGACCAAGCGCCTGTGGGCCGAAGCCGGCGTCCGCGTCGTGCCGGGCCGCTATCTGGCACGCGAACAGGCTGACGGTTCCAATCCCGGCGCAGACTATATCCGCGTCGCCATGGTGCAAGATGCTGCGATGACCGGTGACGCTCTGCACCGTATCGTAACGGTTCTAGGATAACGGAAACCATATGGCCTCATCCGACCGCAACCTCGACGTCGTCGCTTTCGTCACGGATCATTTCCGCGACATCGTGCGCCGCCGCCTGAGCGAACTGGCAGGGCTCGCGCTGATCACCTGCGCCCTGCTCGGCGTCATCGCGCTCGCCACCTGGTCGGTGCAGGATCCGTCCCTCAGCCACGCCACGCAGACGCCGACCAAGAACCTGCTCGGCTATGCCGGCGCCATCTTCTCTGACCTGGCCATGCAGCTGCTCGGCCTGTCCGCTATTCTGTTGCTGCTGCCGGAAGCGCTGCTTGGCTGGCGCCTGCTGTCGCATCGTCCGCTTGGCGAAAAGTGGCGCGGCCTGGTCTGGGTCGCCGCAACGCTTTGCGCCGCTGCCTTCTCATCAACATTGCCGCGCATCGGCTCCTGGCCGCTGCCGTCCGGTCTCGGCGGCGCCGTTGGCGATGCCGTGCTGATGGTGCCGGGCTTCATGTTCGACGCTCCTTTGGGCGGCCTGCCGCGCATCATCCTCGCCGTGATCTTCGGCCTGGCCACCATCGTTACGCTCGCCATCGCCTCCGGCCTCGACCTGTCGAAACGCGCTGAAAAGCCGGCTTCCGCGGCGCTCGATGACATCGGCGATGACGGCGCCGAGGAGAACGAAGACAAGGATCAGGGTTCGCCCATGATCGGCATGGTCGTGCATGCCCTGCTGAGCTGGAAAGCCCGCATCGGCCGCATGGTACGCGGCGCCGTGCAGAAGAAACTCGAGGAACGCGCCGCTCCCGTTGCGCGCGGTCCGCGTCAAGAACCACGCTTCGACACGCTCGGCCGCGTTGCCGCGCCGAACACGCAGCCTGCCGATGCCGAGGAAGAATTCGAGGACGAAGACGGCGGCTACGAAGAAGAGCAGGAAGAAGTCGAGCCCGCGCCGCGTGCGCGCGCCAAGGCTCAGCCGAAAACGCCGCTGCGCAAGTCCGGCAACTTCATCCTGCCCTCGCTCAATCTTCTCACCGCGCAGAAGGTGTCCGAGCGCACGACCTTGTCAAAGGAAGTGCTCGACGCCAATTCGACGGCGCTGGAAAGCGTGCTCGGCGATTTCGGCGTCCGCGGCGAAATCATCAATGCCCGCCCAGGCCCGGTCGTCACTTTGTACGAACTCGAGCCGGCGCCCGGCATCAAGTCGTCGCGTGTCATCGGCCTCGCTGACGATATTGCCCGCTCGATGAGCGCGGTGTCGGCGCGTGTCGCCGTTGTTTCCGGCCGCAACGCCATCGGCATCGAATTGCCGAACCCGATCCGCGAGAAGGTCTACTTCCGCGAATTGCTGTCGGCCAAGGATTACAACGAGAACACCGCCAAGCTGCCGCTCTGCCTCGGCAAGACCATTGGCGGCGAAGGCGTCATCGTCGATCTGGCGCGCATGCCGCATCTGCTTATCGCCGGCACCACCGGCTCGGGCAAGTCGGTCGCCATCAACACCATGATCCTGTCGCTGCTCTACAAGCTGTCGCCGGAGCAGTGCCGCCTGATCATGGTCGATCCGAAGATGCTTGAACTCTCCGTCTATGACGGCATCCCGCATCTTCTCACTCCCGTTGTGACCGATCCGAAGAAAGCCGTCGTCGCGCTAAAATGGGCTGTGCGCGAGATGGAAGGCCGCTACAAGATGATGTCGAAGCTCGGTGTGCGTAACATCGACGGCTATAATTCGCGCCTCGCTGAAGCCAAGGCCAAGGGCGAGACGCTGACCCGCACCGTGCACACCGGTTACGACAAGGATTCAGGCCAGGCGATCTACGAGAAGGAGGAACTGTCCTTCGAGCCGCTGCCATTCATTGTCATCATCGTCGACGAAATGGCCGACTTGATGATGGTCGCTGGCAAGGACATTGAAGGCGCCATCCAGCGCCTGGCGCAAATGGCGCGCGCCGCCGGCATTCACGTCGTACTGGCCACGCAGCGTCCGTCGGTCGACGTCATCACCGGCACGATCAAGGCGAACTTCCCGACCCGCATCTCCTTCCAGGTGACGTCGAAGATCGACAGCCGCACCATTCTGGGCGAGCAGGGCGCCGAGCAGCTGCTCGGCCAGGGCGACATGCTCTATATGGCCGGCGGCGGCCGCATCAGCCGCGTGCACGGACCTTTCGTGTCCGACGACGAAGTCGAAAAGATCGTGCGTCACCTGAAGTCGCAGGGTCAGCCGGAATACCTGGAAGAAGTCACCGCCGAAGAGCCGGAACTGACCGAGGACGGCGGTGCCGTGTTCGACAACACCGGCATGGGCGGCGGCGAAGGCGGCGACCTCTATTCACAGGCCGTCGCCATCGTGAAGCGCGACCGCAAGGCATCGACCTCCTACATCCAGCGCCGCCTGCAAATCGGTTACAACCGCGCCGCCACTTTGATGGAACGTCTTGAGCTGGAAGGCGTCATCGGACAGCCGAACCATGCCGGGAAACGCGAAATCCTGATCCCCGAAAACCCGGCAGACGACCGTTACTAGGGCGGATTTGATACTGCCGGGCTCGCGAATCACCCACTATCGGGGTCGCGAAATAGCCACAGGCGGCCCCTAATTATTCGCCTGGATACAGGCAGGACGAGGAACGCGATGGCGGCATTGCAGCAGCGAAGCGGAAAAACGGCGATTTTGGCGGCCGTGCTGATCGGGCTGGCCGGTCCGGCGCTGGCGCAGGCGCCGTTGCAGCTCAACAGCAAGCCCGCCGCCAGCGCACCGAGAACGTCGCAGAGCCAGGCGCCTTCGCCGATCACCAATCCCTTCGCCGGTCTCCTCGGCAAAGGCGCGGCCAGCGGCGGCGCCTTGAATGCCGAGCAGCGCACGATCATCGGCAAGATCAACGCCTACCTGACCAATGTGCAGCAACTCAGCGGCAAATTCGTCCAGGTCGGTCCCGATGGCAGCCGCAGCCAGGGCGACTTCTACATTTCCAAGCCGGGCCGCGTCCGCTTTGAATATGACGATCCGTCGCCGATCGAACTCATCGCCGATGGCTCGTCGGTCGTTGTGCGCGACCGCAAGCTGGCGACGCAGGATGTGTTCCCGCTGTCGCAGACGCCGCTGCGGTTTCTTCTGTCCGACAAAGTCGACCTGATGCGGGATTCGAGCCTGACATCGGTTTACGCCGATGAGGTGTTCATCACCGCGGTGCTCGAGGAAAAGAACGGCCTCGTCGGCACCAGCCGCCTGATGCTGATGTTCAACGCCAAGGACATGCAGCTCAAGCAATGGACCGTGACCGATCCGCAGGGTTACGACACCACCGTCGCTGTCTATAATCTCGACAGCACGCGCACGCCCGACCCGGCGATGTTCAAGATCGATTTCACGCGGTATCGGTAGTCAATCCGTCACCCTGAGGTGCGCGCTCTTGCGCGCCTCGAAGGGCGACGGCCCATCTGGCGCGGCCGTCTATACTTCGAGGCTCGCTGCGCTCGCACCGCAGGATGACGGGTTAGGGGACAAACCGGTCCTCGGCATAGAAATAGCGGCGCGCAGTCCCTAGATTGCCCCCATGCCCCTGAAAATCGCCACCTGGAATATCAATTCCGTCCGCTTGCGCATCGATCTGGTCGCCAAGTTCATCAAGAGCGTGCGCCCGGACGTTCTCTGCCTGCAAGAGACCAAGTGTCCTGACGACGCGTTTCCGATGAAGCGCTTCAAGGGGCTCGGCTATGAGCACGCCGCGCTGAGCGGGCAGAAGGGCTATCACGGCGTCGCAGTTCTCTCACGGCTGCCGATGGAAAGTTGGAGCATCGAGAACTTCTGCGGCAAGACCGACTGCCGTCACATCTCGGTCGTGCTCGGCGAAAAGGCCGGCCTGAAAGATCCGCTCACGGTTCATAATTTCTATGTGCCGGCCGGTGGCGATGAACCAGATCCGCTCGTCAACGAGAAATTCAAGCACAAGCTCGACTTTCTCGACGAGATGACGGTGTTGCCGTCGCTGCGGCCGGCGAAAGGCCAACGTGCCATTCTGGTGGGCGACCTCAACGTCGCGCCGCTTGAGCACGATGTCTGGAGTCACAAGCAGATGCTGAAGGTGATTTCTCATACGCCGATCGAAACCGAGAAATTCACCGCCGCGCGCAATGCCGGACAATGGATCGACACGATGCGCGTGCTGACGCCCGAGCCGGAGAAGCTCTATACGTGGTGGAGTTACCGCGCGATGGAGAACTGGCGCACATCGGATCGCGGCCGCCGGCTCGATCATATCTGGACGTCGGATGCGCTGGCCGGCCAGGTGTCGAAGATCAAGATCGCCAAGGATCTGCGCGGCGCTGAGCGCCCGTCGGATCATGTGCCAGTGACGGCTACGGTGGAGATATAGGCGCGATTATTTCGCGCCCTTCTCCATCTTCTTCTTCACATCACGCAAATCGCGCTGCCAATGATCGAGCCGCTTTGCCATGATATCGCGCAAGGTCACCGCGGCTTGCGGATACCCTTCCAGCATCTTGCGAAACAGATTGCGCGTGATACGGATCACCGTCACCGGCTCTTTGCAGATCGCCGTCGCCTGACACACCATGTCGGTGAGCAGCGCCAGCTCGCCAATCAAAGTACCGGGCCCGACCGTGATTTCATGGCCATCAGTGAACGTGCCGGGATCGAGCCTTATCGAGCCGTCCTGAATCACATAGCCGCCATCGGCGAGTTCACCGGCGTAAAACAACACCGCCCCGCTTTGCAATTGCTTGGTCTCGGCGCCAATCGCGAGAATGCGCAAGGCCTGCCGGTCGAGCGCGGCAAAGAGCGGCACCTGTTCAAGAAATGCAATGTCGTCGTCGAGGCCCATCGCGCTAATGCCCCGGACGCGTGAGCTGAGCCGCGTTTATCACGGCACCAGCTTGTAGCCGCCGGCTTCCGTCACCAGGATCGACGGCACTGCGGCGTCTTTTTCCACCTTCTGCCGCAAGCGATAGATGTGCGTCTCGAGCGTGTGCGTGGTAACGCCGGAATTGTAGCCCCACACTTCCTGCAGCAAGGTCTCGCGAGACACGGCCTTCTGGCCGGCGCGATAGAGATAGCGCAGGATCGCGGTTTCCTTTTCCGTCAGCCGAACCTTGCTGCCCTTCGGATTGAGCAGCAGCTTTGAGCTCGGCTGAAACGTATACGGCCCGATGGCGAACACCGCGTCTTCGCTCGCTTCATGCTGGCGCAATTGCGCACGAATGCGCGCCAGCAGCACGGCAAAGCGGAACGGCTTGGTGACGTAATCGTTGGCACCCGACTCTAAGCCGAGGATCGTATCGCTGTCGGTGTCATGACCGGTCAGCATGATGATCGGCGCCTTGAAACCGTTCTTGCGCAGAATGCGCACCGCCTCGCGGCCGTCGACATCCGGCAGGCCGACATCCATCAGCACCAGGTCGATCTGCCCGGCCTTGGCGGCGGCGACCCCCTTTGTGCCGTTCTCGGCGGCGATGGTTTCGAATTCCTCGTGCAGCGCCAACTGCTCGACCAGCGCCTCGCGCAGTTCGGTGTCGTCGTCGACAATCAGGATGGTCCGCTTGGTTGGCATAAGTCGTTCAGTCCCTTAACGGGCGCCAATTCGCCCCAGCCTCGGCTTTTCGCCCCGAATCCGCTTAACCCCGCGCAAGCATCTTATCGGCGCAGAGGGACTTGGGAAAACATGTTCCACCTGGAAAACCGGCTTTTCCGCGGCCTAAAAGCCGTTTGGCGCCTCGCGAAGTAAAGTATTCAGCGCTAAAAGAGAAGCCTGACCTGATATTTACGGCCCCAAGGCCGGTTTGGATCACGCTGCCGCCGATGCGAAACGCTCCCCTGTCGCGAATCACCGTCCGCCGCCGGCCCGGCAATCCGAGCCAGGGCTGGCTGGTTGCCGGATCCCTGACCCTGCCGGTTTCCCTGGGGCGTGGCGGCGTCAAAGCGAACAAGCGCGAAGGCGACGGCGCCACCCCGCGCGGCCGTTTCCGGCTGCGGCGGCTGTGGTGGCGGGCCGACCGCCATGCCCGGCCGGCGACATTGCTGCCGATCCAGCGAATCGGCCCCGATGACGGCTGGTGCGAGGATCCCGCTGACCGGCATTACAACCAGCCGATCAAGGTGCCGGAAGGCTCAAACGGCGACCGGCTGGCGCGCGCTGACCACCTGTACGACTTCATCATCGAGCTCGACCACAACACCAGGCCGCGCATCGCCGGCCGCGGCAGCGCCGTCTTCATCCATGCCGCCCGGCCGCAATTCGCGCCGACAGCCGGCTGCGTCGGCTTGAAGCTCGACACGCTGCGCCGCCTGCTGGCGCGGCTCGGCCCGCGCACAACAATCATGGTTGAGTAAGACTTAAAGGTTCGAGCGTTACCGGCTACGCAATCTTAAGCATGCGGCGCAAGCCGTGCCCGCTCTTAAGGCAAATTAATATTCCACAAATCGCGCGATGGTATTTCTGTCGCAGGGCGAAGACAGATCGCAATAAAGCGGCGCCGGGTGACTTAAGGAATACACGCGTGCTCGATACACCCATTTCTGCCGCCTCGCAGGCCATCGGCCGCGTCATTGCGGTGAACGGTTCGCAGTCGACCGTCGAACTCACCGGGCGTTCGCTCTCCGGTGAAACGCCGACCGTTGGCCGCTTCATGGGATTGAGCACGCCGAAAGCCACCATCATCGGACTGATCACCGACGTCAGCGAACAGGCCGCACTCGTGCCGGTCGCCGGACAAGCGTTCCGCAAAGTTCTGCATCTCGATCTGATCGGCGAATTGCTCGCTGGTGCGAACGGCGCGCCACGTTTCCAGCGAGGCGTCACCGAGTATCCGAACATCGGCGATGCCGCCGCAATGCTGAGCGAGCGCGACCTGCGCTTCGTCTATGGCGCCGCCGATGCCGACCACGCGCATATCGGCGACCTGCAGCAGAACGACAAGATCGCCGTTCACATCGACATCGACAATCTGGTCAGCCGCCACTTCGCCATTCTCGGCGCCACCGGCGTCGGCAAGTCGAGCGGCGTCGCCATCATCCTGCAGAAGATCCTCGACACGCGGCCGAACCTGCGCGTCTTCCTGGTCGATCCGCATAACGAATATGGCCGCTGCTTCGGCGACAAGGCCAACGTGCTCAATCCGCGCAATCTGCGGCTGCCGTTCTGGCTGTTCAATTTCGAGGAGACCATCGACGCGTTCTTCGGCGGCCGTCCCGGCGTTGAAGAAGAAGTCGAAATTCTTTCCGAGGTCATTCCGCTGGCCAAGGGTGCCTATCTGCAATACCGCAACGGCGCCGGTGGTGGCGGCGTACTGTCAAAGAAGCGCGAGACGAAAGACGCCGGCTTCACCGCCGACACGCCGGTGCCGTACCGCATCGAAGATCTCATCAACCTGCTCGATGAACGCATGGGCAAGTTGGAAAACCGTTCGCGCGCCGCGCTGTATCATAAGCTGATCGGCCGCATTCAGACCTTCCGAAATCATCCGCGCTACGCCTTCATGTTTGAGAACGCCAATATTGGCGGCGACACGATGGCGGAAATTCTCAGCGCGTTGTTCCGTCTGCCGCCGGACGGCAAACCGATGACCATCATGCAGCTCGCCGGCTTCCCCGCCGAGGTCGTCGACTCGGTTGTCTCGGTGCTGTGCCGCATGGCCTTCGACTTCGGCCTGTGGAGCGATGGCGTCGCTCCCTTGCTGTTCGTCTGCGAAGAAGCGCATCGCTATGCGCCGGCCGACAAGAAAGTCGGCTTCGGCCCGACCAAACGCGCGCTGTCGCGCATCGCCAAGGAAGGCCGCAAATACGGCGTCTTCCTCGGCCTCGTCACGCAGCGCCCGGCGGAAATCGACGCCACCATCATTTCGCAATGCTCGACCTTGTTCGTCATGCGCCTGTCGAACGAAGGCGATCAAAGCCTCATTCGCTCGGCTGTGTCGGACGCGGCGGCGAACCTGCTGTCGTTCATTCCCTCGCTCGGCACCCGCGAAGTCTTCGCCTTCGGCTCCGGTGTTGCCTTGCCGACGCGCATGCGCTTCGGCGAACTTTCCGCCGACAAGCGGCCGAACAGCGAAGCCTCCGGTAATACGCGTTCCGATGCCGGCAACAGCATGAACCGCGATCTGCTCACCACGGTGATCGAGCGCTGGCGTTCGGCCAGCATGAGCCATCGCATCAGCGAAGACATTTACGACGATGCGCCGTCGCCGTTCGAGCAACCGACATTGCAGCCGTCGCAGGCTCCCGCTTACGTGCCGCACGCGCCGTCACCCGGCGCGTCGCTCTATGCGCAGCCACCAGCGGCACCGCAATATGCGCCGGCGCAGCAATACGCACCGCCACCGCCTGCCGCGCCGCGTCCGGATGGATTGCGTTCAAGTCTGTTGAAGCGCCCGTTAGCCGATTCATTGAGCGACGCGCCGCCAAAGCCGATCCTGCCGTCGCGGTTTCGCTAGCGTCCGCCAAAAATCGCCGACCCAACACGCACATGCGTCGCGCCGAGCAAGATTGCCTCGGCGAAGTCGGCGCTCATGCCCATGGACAACAGCTTCAGGCCGTTGCGCTTGGCAATCTTTGCCGTCAGTGCAAAGTGCGGGCCGGGCGCTTCATCGGCCGGTGGAATGCACATCAGGCCCGAAATCTTCAGGTCATAAACGTCCGCGCATTTTTTCAGAAACGCATCTGCGTCTTGCGGCAGTACGCCGGCCTTTTGCGGCTCGGCGCCGGTATTTATCTGCGCGAACAGCAGCGGGTTGCGCTTCTGCGCCGCGATCTCTTTGGCCAAAGCCTCGCACACGCTGTCACGATCGACCGAGTGAATGGCGTCGAACAAAGCGACGGCTTCCTTGGCCTTGTTCGATTGCAACGGGCCGATCAGATGCAATTCGACGCCGTGATGCTTCTCGATCAAAGCCGGCCATTTGCCTTTGGCTTCCTGCACGCGGTTCTCGCCGAATACGCGCTGGCCGGCGTCAATCACTGGTTCAATCGCTTCGCCTTCAAATGTCTTCGACACGGCGACAAGAGTGACACCCGAAACATCGCGCCCTGCATCCTTGCAGGCGCGTGCGATGGCAGTGCGGACAATATCAAGAGCGGCTGATGCAGTCATGCGCCTGCTATATCGCAAGCGCCAAAGCGCGGCAAATCGTGCTCAGATAAACGGCCGCTGCGTCTTCTTCCTCTGCACGTCATCGCCGGCTATCAAGGCCAGCGCGGCGCGGTCATGCACCTCGAAGACGCGGCCCTTCCAGCTGATCGCCTTGGTCGCCAACAGGCGCTTCAGCGTCTTGTTGGTGTGCACCAGCGACATGCCCAGCGCATCGGCGAGATGCTGCTGGGTGAAAGGAAACTGCACGGTGCCTTCATTTCCGAGCTTCAGCTCCTGCGCCCGCGTGTAAAGAGCGAGCAGCAGAAACGCGGTGCGCTCTAGCGCCGTGCGGCGGCCGAGGCTGACCAGATGTTCGTCGATCAACTGCTCTTCGCGTGAGGCCAGCCAGGTGATGTCGAAGGCCAAAGTCGGGAATTGGCTGTACAGTTCATAAAGCTTGGCGCGCGGGAAGACGCACAAGGTCAAAGGCGTCAGCGCTTCGACCGAATGCTCCATCTCCTCCATCACCGTGCCCTGCAGGCCGACCATGTCGGAGGGCAGCGCAAAATTGAGGATCTGACGGCGGCCATCGTCGAGCATCTTGTAGCGAAATGCCCAGCCGCGCAGCACGGTGTAGAGATGGTCCGACCGCGTATCCTGACGCAGGAAACTGACACCGGCATCGATATGCAATTCGTCGATCTTGAAGCGCTTGACGAATTCAAGCTCCGACGCGGTGAATTCGCGCAGGCACGGCAAAGGCCTTAGCGGGCACTGCTCGCAAGGAGTGTACCCGTTGGTCCTTCCACTGCCGACCATCATGCCGCCTCACCCCGTCCCGATGCGCCAAGATAGTGTCGGACACGGCAAAATGGCTCGCAATTTATTTTCGGCCGTTATGTCTTATTTAAATGCCCCACGATGCGAACCATAGGACAAGGCGCAGTTCCGCGTCGGAACTTGGGAGTTTGTGCTACGTGGCGAAAACCGAGGCGTTGCTGGCCGGGAAGCGATGTCTTGTCCTGGAAGACGAGTTTCTGATCGCTTTGGACCTCCAAGACATCCTGGAGCAGGCCGGCGCCGTGGTGACTTGCGTCGCGACCGCTGATGAGGCGCTTGCCGCACTGGAAGGCCCTCGCTTTGATTTCGCCATCCTCGACGTCCAGCTCGGCGGCGCCGCCCGCACCAGCCTGTCGGTGGCGGCGGCTTTGAGCGCCCGGAATACACCTTTTATCTTCCTGACCGGCTTGCATCGCGGCAGTCCGCTGACCGCGACCTATCCCGACGCGCCGATACTGGAAAAGCCGTACCATCAAGAAGCGGTGCTGACCGCCATTCGCAGCATTTTGCCTTCCCAATCGGGCAAATAACGGCCGCGAAATCCGGCCCCGTTGACCCCCGCGCCTCTTTCATGTCACCTCCCGGCTCCTGAAAAAGAGCCGTAGATGACCGTCGATTCGAGCAAGACCGAGCGTTACGCCGCCCGCGCCGCTGAAGCCCGCTGGCAGAAGCTGTGGGACGAGCAGGGCATTTACGCCACCAAAAACGACGACCCGCGGCCGAAATACTATGTCCTCGAGATGTTTCCCTACCCGTCGGGGCGCATCCATATGGGGCACGTCCGCAACTACACGATGGGAGACGTGGTCGCCCGTCATAAACGGGCCATGGGCATGGCGGTGCTGCATCCGATGGGCTGGGACGCGTTCGGCATGCCGGCGGAAAATGCCGCGATGGACCGCAAGGTCCACCCCAAGGAATGGACCTACGCCAACATCGCCTCGATGAAGAAGCAGCTTCAGTCGATGGGCCTGTCGCTCGACTGGGCGCGCGAAGTCGCGACCTGCGATCCGAGCTATTACAAGCACCAGCAGAAAATGTTTCTCGACTTCCTCGCCGCCGGCCTGGTCGAGCGCAAGCAGTCGAAGGTCAACTGGGATCCGGTCGACAATACTGTGCTCGCCAATGAGCAGGTTATCGACGGCAAGGGCTGGCGCTCCGGCGCTTTGGTCGAGCAGCGCGAACTGATCCAGTGGTTCTTCAAGATCAGCGACTACTCGGAAGAGCTACTGAGCGCGCTCGATGGTCTCGATCGCTGGCCGGAGAAAGTCCGGCTGATGCAGAAGAACTGGATCGGCAAGTCGGAAGGCTTGCTGGTGCGCTTCATGCTCGATGCAGCGACCGTGCCGTCGGGCGAAACCGAGTTGGAAATTTTCACGACGCGGCCGGACACTTTGTTCGGCGCCAAGTTCATGGCGGTCGCTCCCGATCATCCTTTGGCCACGGCAGCGGCAACGAAGAATCCGAAGCTCGCCGAGTTCATCGAAGAGTGCAAACGCATCGGCACCTCGCAAGAGGCAATCGATACCGCCGAGAAGATGGGCTTCGACACCGGCATTCGCGCCGTGCACCCGCTCGATGCCAGCTGGACGCTGCCGGTCTACGTCGCCAACTTCATCCTGATGGAGTACGGCACCGGCGCCATTTTCGGCTGCCCGGCGCATGACCAGCGCGACCTCGATTTCGTCAATAAATACGGCCTTGGCAACACACCGGTGGTGTGCCCGCCGAACCAGGATCCAGCGACTTTCGTCATCACCGACACCGCTTACGACGGCGACGGCCGCATGATCAATTCGCGGTTCCTCGACGGCAAGACGATCGACGAAGCCAAGCAGGAAGTCTCGTCGCGCCTCGAGAAATCGACCGCCGGCAACCGCGCCGTCGGCCAGCGCCAGGTCAATTATCGCCTGCGCGACTGGGGCATTTCGCGGCAGCGTTATTGGGGCTGCCCGATCCCGATCATTCATTGCGAGAAGGACGGCGTCGTGCCTGTGCCGGCAAGCGACCTGCCGGTCGTGCTGCCGGACGACATCAATTTCGACAAGCCGGGCAATCCGCTCGACCGTCATCCGACCTGGAAGAACGTCACCTGTCCGAAGTGCGGCGGTCCGGCGCGGCGCGAAACCGACACGATGGATACGTTCGTCGACTCGTCATGGTACTTCGCGCGCTTCACCGATCCGTGGAACGAGACATCGCCAACGACGCCAAAGGCGGCCAATGAATGGCTGCCGGTCGATCAATATATCGGCGGCATCGAGCACGCGATTTTGCATTTGCTGTATTCGCGCTTCTT
>JAURVZ010000073.1 GCA_030655215.1 Pseudolabrys sp.
GAGGCTCGGCGGATAGACTTCTTCATTGCCGGCCTTGGTCCACTGCCAGACGCCGATCGACGCCCGCAGGTTCTGGCCTGCGTCCTTGGCATCGTCGGGCCAGTCGAAATTGGTGAACTTGATGCCGCTGCCGTTGACCAGCGAGCCTTCCGGCAGGTCGAGCTTGAGCGCGATCTCGCGCAGCTCGTCCGGCTGGAACGTCTTGGCCTTCGGCAGCACCTCGGTGAACAACGCCCAGATTGCTGAGAAACCAGCGGCGGCGTGGCCGGCGGGCGCGCGCTTCAGCTTGGTCTCGTAGCGCTTGTAAAACTCCTCGGCGACCTTCTTGATTTCTGGCTTCAGCACGCTGGCATTCACCTTCGGCGGGAAGTCGGCGACGAAGATGCCGACCACGGAGTCACCGATCGAGTCGCGCAGATCGGGCGACGAATAGCCGGCGCTGACGCCGACAAAGGCGTTGACGTTGAAGTCGAGTTCCTTGGCCTTGCGCTGGAACAGGATGGCGTCGTTGGGGAACGAGATGGCGATCAGAATGTCGGGCGCGACGTCCTTCAGCTTCTGCACGATCGGGGTCATGTCGGTCGCGGTCTGGTCGTAGCCTTCGTCGTAGGCAAGCTTGATGCTCTTGGTCTGCGAATAGGCGCGGATGCCGTCGCCGACCGACTTGCCGAACGCCCGGTTCTCCCACAGCAGCGCAATCTTCAAGTCGGCGACCGGCTTGTTCAGGCGTTTGGCGAGATCGTCGAACACGAAGTCGACGGCGGCCTGGCCGTATTTGCGCGCAGGCGCGCCGACCTGGAAGGTGTATTTGAAGCCGCGGCGAGTGATGATCTCGGCCGCCCCCGTTGTCTCCCAGTGAAACGCGCCGTTGCGCTCGGCGGCCTGGCTGACCGCGATGGCGATCGGCGAGGCGAACGAACCGGTCGTGATCTTGATGCCTTCCTTGGTGATCAGCCGCTCGGTCTCGCTGATCGCCGCATTCGGCGTGGTGGCGTCGCCCTGCAGATACTCGATCTTGCGACCGTTGACGCCGCCGCGCTCGTTGATCATCTCGCGGGCGATCTGCATCGCTTCCCAGTTCTCGATGCCGTTCTTCGCCAGCGGCCCGGTGAACGGCAGCAGCACGCCGATCTTGATCGGCTCCTGCGCCTCAGCGGTCATCGTGGTAGCGAGCACCAGGCTCGCAAACATCGTGCTCAGGCGAAGAAGACGTCGCATTGGTTCAGCTCCGGTGCAATCGATCGGGTCCCAGCAACGCAAAGCCTAGCGCCGACATTTGCATGCAGCAATCGAATTTTTCCCATACATTGTATTCAAGAAACGCATGATGCGATGCACGGAGGCGGCGATGGACAGACGCAAGATCGAGTACTTTTTCGCGGTGATCGAACACGGCAATCTGAGCAGCGCGGCGCAGACGCTGCGCGTATCGCAGCCAACGCTGAGCCGACAGATCCAGGCGATCGAGGAAGAATTCCAGACGCCTTTATTCGTGCGCGGCGGCCGCGGCATGATGCTCACCGAAGCCGGAAAGCAACTGCATGAAGGCCTGCAGAGCATCGAACGCCAGTTGCGCCTGCTAAAAAGCGATGTAGCTGCCGTGACGCTGGAGCCTTCCGGCGAAGTGGCTTTCGGCATTCCGCCCTCGCCGCGCGGGCTGATTGCGGTGCCGCTGGTCAAGAAGTTCAACGCGGCCTACCCGCGAATTCTGGTGCGCATCGCAGAGGAAACCAGCGGCCAGCTCCGCGACCTTGTCGCCAACGGAATCCTCGACGTGGCAGTCACCAATACCAACGAGCCGACACAGGGCATTTCGTCGCAGCATCTGGGTTGTGAACGCATGCTGCTGGTCGGGCCGGCCGCCGCCAAACTATCCATGCGCAAGGAGACGCCGATTAAATCCTTGGCAGGCCTGCCGCTGATTTTGACAATGAGGCCGAATAGCCTGCGGCTGACCATCGAGACCGGGCTCGGCCTGCACGGCCTGCAGCCCAACGTTCGGTTCGAAGCAAACACACTACCGCTGATGACCGACCTTGTGATTGCCGGCCTCGGCTACACCGTACTGCCCGCCTGTGGCGTGCGCGCTCTGCTCAAGCAGGGCGCAATTTCAGCCAGCCCGATCAGCGACCTGTCGATCACCTGGATGGCAGCGCGGCCGAAGACGCGGTCGCTTGGCGTCGCCGCCGAACGGTTCTACGACATGGTGTGCGCGTTCGGCCGCAAGCAGATCCGCGACGGTGTATGGGAGTCGGCAAGCTAGATCGCTATGCTGAGTGGCCGCGTTCTTGCTTGCGGTGTTTCATCTTTGCAAGGAGAGACACCGTGAACTATCCGAATGTATCGCCAATGGACCGCCGCACGTTGCTTGCCGGGATCGCCGCAACCAGCGTGGTTGCGGGCGCGACGTCCGCTGCAGCGCAGACCGCGACCGACGCGGCCGCAAAGGTCTGGCTCGACATGGACCAGAAGGCGCTCGACGACGCCTACGACCAGCCGAAATACGCGCCGAACATCCAGCAGGTCATCAAGCGCTACGCCTCGGTCAGCGACTCCATGCGCGCCAGGGTCGGAAATCCGAAGCGCGTCGCCTACGGGCCGACGGAGATCGAGAAGCTCGACATCTTCTCGCCCAAGCAGGCGAAGGCGCCGATCCACATTCATATCCATGGCGGCGCCTGGCGGCAGCGGCCGGCCTCCGACTACGCCTTTCCCGCCGAGATGCTGATGCACGCCGGGTCTCATTATATCGTGCCCGATTTCATCTCGGTCGATGAATCGAATGGCGAACTCGCGCCGATGGTCGAGCAGGTGCGGCGCTCGATTGCCTGGACGGTCCGCAACGCCGCGAGCTTCGGCGGCGATCCCGAGCGCGTCTATCTGTCGGCGTTCTCGTCGGGCGCCCATCTCGCCGGCGTCGCCTTGCTGACGGACTGGCGCAAGGATTTTGATTTGCCGGACGACGTCATCAAGGGCGCCGTTCTCTCCAGTGGCCTCTACGACCTCAAGGCGGTGCGCCTGTCGGCGCGATCGAAATACGTCAAATTCAGCGACGAAGTGGAAGAGGCGTTCAGCACGCAGCGGCATCTGGCCAAAGTCCGCACGCCGCTGTTCCTTGCCCACGGCAGCTACGAGTCGCCGGAGTTCCAGCGCCAGACCCGGGACTTTGCGGCAGCGCTGAAGGCCGCGGGCAAGCCTGTGCAGTACGTCGTCAACCCGAACTTCAACCATTTTGAGATGATGGAGACGTTCGGCAATCCGTACGGCCTGTTGGGGCGCGCGGTGCTCGAGCAGATGCAGTTGCGCAGCACCTGACCCTGGGAGGCTTCGACGCGCCGGACGCCACGCCATCGCGATGAACCGAAAATTCAAGGAGAAGCGCGGGGTGATAACTTGGCAAGAAGCTTTCGTGATGCCTGCTACGACATCGTTCGAATACGTCAATTGCCATCCCCTGACAGGTCTCAGTCGCTACTGTCCGCTTTTCAAAAGGCTTTGATTATCGACCGCAGCGCCTGCTCCGGCGCTGCGGTTGCTCGCGTTTCGTCTGCCAGGGCGATCTCAACGACCAAAACAAGGCGACCGATCTC
>JAURVZ010000080.1 GCA_030655215.1 Pseudolabrys sp.
ACCGGCGCCTCGCCCTTCTTGCCGCCGTCCCAGCGCATGATGACGACGCGGCTTTCCCGCACCGAACCCTGGCCGACGCCGAGCAGCGCGCCCATGCCGAGCTTGGTCATCGCCTTGATGTCGAGCACTTCGACTTTGACGCCGACCTTCTTCAGTTTCTCGGCGCGGCGGGCGAATTCTTCCGGATAGAGAATATTCGGCGGCTCGTTGACCAGGTCGCGCGCCAGCAGCACGCCGCCGGCAATCGCCTCGCGCGCGACGAAGGCCTTGCGCGCCGCGTTGACGTCGCCGGTGGCGATGGTGACGGTCAGCTTTTCCGGCGCCTTGTCGTCGTCCTTTTTCTTGGTCTTGTAGCGGTCAAACGCATAGGCGCGCAGTTGCACGCCTTGCGCGATATCAGCCGCCTGCTCGGGGGTTGCCTCGCCGCCCGGCAGTTCCGCGAAAATCGTGGCCTCGGCGCCGGACAGCTTGCCCATCGCCATGCCGCCGAGTTTGACGAAATCCTGCGGCTTGAGATCGGCCGCCTTGCCGACACCGATCACCGTTAGCCGGGCGACCTTGAGGCCCTCGGGGACAATCAGTTCGAGCGATTTGCCGTTCTTGCCGGTAAAGCCCTCGGCCTTGGCGGCGCGGGCGACCAGGCCAGTGGCCGACCCCAATGCTTTGGCGGTCGCCGGTCCGAATTTGAGCCCGTCATCGCAGAAAACGACCAAAACACCCGCCTTGGGCGCGCTAAAGGGAGCAAATCCGAGCTTGGGGGCGTCGGCCATAGGGTATCGTCCTTGTTCTGGATCGGTCAGTCGGGATCAAGGCGCATATGGCGCGCCCTTTGCCGCTCTGCAAAGCCCCAAAGGCCTAGTTTGCAGGCTTTTCTTGAGGCTGGCCGGAGGGCAACAGGCGCCGCCAAAAGCCGTCCTGGAACCTGTATTTTCTTGCCAGAATCGAGCCGGACGGGCTTGCTGCAGGTGGTATTGGGGGCTGCGCGGCGTTTACCATTTGTTGTGCATGATCAACGGCTTTGCCTTTGCAGAGCCACTTTCGCCATCAATCAAGGTAAACCTAACGAGGGGTTAGGTTTACAAATGCTTTCTTCATGGACCGAAGCGCCGTCCAAGAAGTCTGGCGCTTGCCGTTACGGGGAACGACACCGCGGATGGGGTCCATCAGCAACTACATCTTTCGCACCACCTTCGGTGCGTTCCTGCTCGTCCTGATCAGCCTCACGGCTTTGATTTGGGTGACGCAGGCGTTGCGCGATATCGACCTAATGACCAGCCAAGGCCAGACCATCCTGGTGTTCGTCGGCATTACCGGCCTGATTGTCCCCCTGCTCATCCTGGTGATCGCGCCGATCGCGCTGCTGATCGCGACCGCGCACACCCTGAACAAGCTGTCGAACGACTCCGAAATCATTGTCATGAACGCGGCCGGCATGTCGCCCTGGCGCCTGTTCCGCGCGTTCATGTCGGTAGCGCTCGTCGTCTCGATCCTGGTCACGGCGATCAGCGCCTATTTCGCGCCGAAAGGCCTGCGCATGCTGCGCGACTGGCTGACCGAAGTGCGCGCCAATGTCGTATCGACAATCGTGCAACCCGGCCGCTTCACGCCGATCCAGAACCGCGTCACCATTCATATCCGCGAGCGCCAGCGCAACGGCTTGCTGATCGGCATTTTCCTCGACGATCAGCGCAATGTGAACGAGCGCATCACCGTGATGTCGGAGAGCGGCGAACTGCTCGATAATGACAACGGCACCTATCTCATCCTGCACAAGGGCCAGATCCAGCGCCAGGAAGTAGGCAAACCGGAGCCGACGATCGTCGTTTTCGACCGTTACGCCTTCGATTTGGCGCAGTTCGCCAGTGGCACGCAGGCGGTCAAATACTCGATCCGCGAGCGCTATCTCTGGCAACTTGCGTTCCCCGATCCGAAAGATCAGTTCTACATCGAGCAGCCGGGTCAATTCCGCGCTGAGCTGCACGATCGCCTGGCGGCGCCGCTTTATCCGCTGGCTTTCGTCGTCATCGCTTTCGCTTATCTGGGCTCGCCCCGGACCAATAGGCAAAGCCGCGCACTGTCCATGGTCGGCGCGATCAGCGGTGTCGCTTTATTGCGGTTAATCGGCTTTGCTTCGACGGTGTTCGGTGTCAACGCGCCGTGGATGCTGGCGCTTCAATATGCCGGCTTCGCCATTGCCTTCGGCGGCGGGCTGTTCGTCATTCATCGCGGTCTGATCATCGAGCCGCCGGCCTTCCTCACCAACTTCGTGGCCGTCGTTACAGAGCGCATCAGCCGGCGGCTGGCGCCGACATGAACATCATCGGCGGCAAAATCTCGCGCTACTTCGGCTTGCGTTTTTTCAACGCTGTGATGCTGGTGTTCTTCGGCATCTTCGCGCTGGTGACTTTGGTCGACTACATCGAAATGACGCGCCGCGCCTCCGACGTGCCGAACGTCTCGGCCGTCCTTGTCGCCAAGACGTCGCTCTACCGGGTTCCGCAGGTGACCGAGCGCATCCTGCCCTTCTGCATCCTGATCGGCGCGATGTCCTGCTACCTGAATTTCTCGCGCCGGCTGGAGCTTGTGGTCGCCCGCGCCGCCGGCATGTCGGCCTGGCAATTCGTGTCGCCGGCCGTGATCATCGCCTTCCTGATCGGCGTCTTCGCGACCACTGTCTACAATCCGGTTTCCGCCGTCCTGCAGGAACGCTCGAAACAGTTCGAGGCTGAATTGTTCGGCCGGGAGAACAGTTCTGTGCGCGGCGGCGGCGGTCCGTTCTGGCTCAGCCAGAAGAACGAGGAAGGCCAGGCCATCATCAACGCCAAATCGAGCCAGGATCAGGGCGTCTCGCTGTCCGGCGTGACGGTGTTCACCCTCGACCAGGCTGGCCAGTTCAAGCAGCGCATCGAATCGCGCTCGGCCGTCCTGGAACCCGGCGCCTGGAAGTTGATCGATGCCCGCGTCTATGAGACGCGCGTCTTGCCGCGTGACCTGCCAGAGTTCAGGCTGAAGACAAGTTTGACGCCGACGCAAGTACGGGAAAGCTTAGCCACCCCTGAAACTGTGCCTTTTTGGGAATTACCCCTGTATATCAAGATCGCTGACACCGCCGGCCTCGTCGCCGCAGGCTATAGATTGCAATTCCAGAAGCTTCTCGCCCGGCCGTTTTTCCTCGCCGCAATGGTTCTCCTTGCCGCGGCTGTGAGTTTACGTTTCTTCCGCTTCGGTGGCGTGCAAAAGATGGTTTTAAGTGGCGTCGGCGCCGGCTTTCTGCTCTATATTTTGCAGAAGGTGACCGAGGATCTGAGCAAGGCCGAGCTGATGCACCCCGTGGCAGCGGCTTGGCTTCCTGTTTTCGTCGGTGGCCTGACGGGGTTTATTGCGTTGTTGTACCAGGAGGATGGCTGATGGCGGTGCGTTCGTGCACTCGTCCACCAGCGCGAAGGCTTAAGCAGCACATGCTTAATCGCCGGAGCGTGGCCCGAATTGCTGCCGTCCTCGCCGTGTTGGCTTGCGGCAGTGCGCTGTCGTTCGCGCCGGCGATGGCGCAGGACATGCAGTTCCGTACTGTCCCCGCCCCGATCAAGAAATCCGTCAAGCTCGGCGACAAGTCGGGCCAGAAGCAAATGCTCGTCCAGGCAGGCGAGATTAACTACGACAACGTCAACAGCCGCATTTCGGCTGTCGGCAATGTACAAATTTATTACGGTGGTTCCACGCTGGAATCTGACCGGGTCATCTACGACCAGAAGAACAAGCGGCTGCATGCCGAAGGCAATGTCCGGCTGACTGAAGAAGACGGCAAGGTGACGTACGGCGAGGTCATGGACCTTGCCGATGATTATCGTGACGGCTTCGTCGACTCGCTGCGCCTCGACAGCCCCGACCAGACTCGCATGGCCGCTACCCGCGCCGAGCGCACGGAAGGCAATTACACCGTCTTCCATAACGGCGTGTACACAGCTTGCGCCGCCTGTAAGGACGATCCGAAGAAGCCGCCGCTCTGGCAGGTAAAAGCCGCCCGCATCATTCACGATCAGGGCGAGAAGATGATGTATTTCGAGGACGCGCGCCTCGAATTCTTCGGCATGCCACTCGCTTACATGCCCTACTTCTCGGCGCCGGATCCGACCGTCAAGCGTAAGACCGGCTTCTTGATGCCGAGCGTCCGCACCAACTCGAAATACGGCGTCGGCTTCGACATCCCGTATTACTGGGCGCTGGCGCCGGATTACGACGCCACGTTCGAGCCGATGATCACAACCAAGCAGGGCGTGCTGCTGCAGGGCGAATTCCGCCAGCGCCTGATCAATGGCGCCTGGTCGATCCGCGGCGCCGGCATCCGGCAGGACGACAAGGAAGCCTTCAAGCGCGAAGGCGGCTCGACCACGCCGGGCTATCGCGATATGCGCGGCAGCGTCGAATCCAGCGGCCAGTTCGCCATCACCAATAAGTGGATCTGGGGTTGGGACGCCCTGATGGTGTCGGACCGCACCTTCCTGCAAGACTATAACCCGCGCCTGTCTCGCTACGCCGTCATCGATCCGCTGCGCAGCAGCGCCGCCGAAGGCGTGTCGCAGCTTTACATGACCGGTGTCGGCAACCGCAGCTACTTCGACATTCGTTCGATTTATTACCTCGGCTTCTCCGAGGCGGACTCGCAGGCGCAAATCCCGGTCATTCATCCGGTCATCGACTACAAGTACACGTTTGACCGGCCGATCCTTGGCGGCGAACTCGGCCTCGTAATGAACTTCACCAGCCTGAGCCGCACGCAGGCAAGCTTCGACCCGATCTCCCGCACCGCGCTCACCACCGGCGCCTGCGGGATCGGCAGCGTCAACGCCTCTGCCGATCCCTTGGCCCAGACTTCGGGGAACTGTCTGTTGCGCGCCGCCCCGGGCACATTCAGCCGCTTTACGGCGCAGGCCGACTGGCGCCGCACAGTGACCGACCAGTTCGGCCAGCAGTTCACGCCGTTCGCCTCGTTGCGCGCCGACGCCGCTTCGGTGTCGGTCAAGA
Source organism: Pseudolabrys sp. (assembly GCA_030655215.1). Lineage (GTDB taxonomy): Bacteria > Pseudomonadota > Alphaproteobacteria > Rhizobiales > Xanthobacteraceae > Pseudolabrys. Next base: position 5,023 of record JAURVZ010000080.1, read on the forward strand.
ACGACCCCGCTGTCAGCAATTATATCCAGACCGGCGAGAGCAACCTTGTCCGTGCCATGCCGACCGTTGGTCTCGAATATCGCTATCCGTTCATCAATACGCAGTCCTGGGGCACAACCACGGTCGAGCCGATCGCCCAGGTCATCGTGCGCCCGAACGAGACGCAGGCGGCTCGCCGCTGGCCGAACGAAGATGCGCAGACCTTGGTGTTCGACGATAGCAACCTGTTCCGCGTCGACAAGTTCTCCGGCTTTGACCGCGTCGAAGGCGGCAGCCGCGCCAATTACGGCATTCAGAGCACCACCCAGTTCAATCAGGGCGGCTTCGTCAATGTGCTGTTCGGCCAGTCCTACAGCCTGTTCGGCCAGAACTCCTTCGCCGTTCGAGATGCCACCAATACCGGCGTCGACAGCGGCCTCGACAGTCGCGCCTCGGATTATGTGGCGCGCGCCTCGTATCAACCGAACTCGACGTTCAAATTCACGTCGCGCTTCCGCTTCGACGAGACCGACTTCGCGGTGAAGCGCATGGAGCTGGAAACCAGCGCCAGTTTCGATCGCTGGAGTGCCATGCTCCTGTACGGCGATTATGCCGCACAGCCTGAGATCGGCTTCCTCAACCGGCGCCAGGGCATCCTCGGCTCGGGCTCGTACAAGATCGACACCAATTGGGCGCTGTTCGGCTCGGCCCTATACGACATCAACGCCAAGAAGTTCGCTTCGACCCGTATTGGCATCGGCTATGTCGACGACTGCCTTATTCTCGGCCTGAATTACATCACTAACTACGTCTACAGCGGGAATGTGTCGGCCACCCACCAGGTCATGCTGCAGTTGAGCTTGCGCACCTTGGGCGGAACAGCGGTGACCCAATCGGTCGGCGCTCAGGCCAACGGCGGCAACTAGCTGGACCTCGCGCAGCACGACCGGCTGCGGCCTAGGTCCGGGATAAGATGGATCGAGCGATGCCTGTGATCAGCCTGAAGCGCCCTGTTCGGACCTGGATGGCCCGCGCCCTGGTCGCCGGATGCCTGTCGGCAATGCCGGCGGTTGCCTCGGCGCAGGTCGTCGTGGTCGCCAATGGCTCGCCGATTACCGAACTCGATATCAGTCAGCGCACCCGGTTGATGTCGACCTCGGGCAACAAGAACGTCACCCGCCAGGCGGTCATTCAGGAACTGATCGACGACCGGCTGAAGATCGCAAAGGCGCGCACCTACGGCCTCGAAGTCACCGACGCCGAGGTCGATGGCGCCTTCCAGGGCATGGCGACCCGGCAGCGTATCTCACCGCAGCAATTCGGCCAGATGCTGGAAAAGAGCGGCATCTCAGCCGGCGCGATCAAGGCGCGCATCCGCGCCGAGATGACGTGGAGCCAGCTTGTGCGCGGCCGCTTCGGCACATCGCTGCAGATCGGCGAAGCTGACATTTCCAATGCGCTGAAGTCGAACAACCAAGCCGAAAGCGCGGTCAGCTACGTCTATACGCTCTACCCGATCATGGTCGTGGTGCCGAACGGCTCGAACCCCGACTCCAAGCGCCAGGTGGCGGAAAACCTGCGCAGTCGCTTCAGCTCCTGCGCCAGCGGCCTGCCCTTGGCGCGCGCGGTGCGCGATGTCGCCGTGCGCGAGCCGATCACCCGCAACTCGGCCGAACTGCCCGAGCCGTTCCGCGACCTGCTCGCCAAGCTCGAAGTCGGCCGCTTGAGCTCGCCGGACGTGACGGCGCAGGGGCTGCAGATGTTTGCGCTGTGCGACAAGAAAGAAACGACCGCCGATAGCGCCGCCAAGCGCGATGTCCGCGAGAAGATGTTCTCGTCGCGCTTCGACGCCGAGTCGAAGAAGTTTCTTGAGGAAATTCGCCGGCAGGCGATGATCGAATACAGGAGATGAGCGGCGCGGCCGGTCTCCCTCTGGCCCTGACGCTCGGCGAGCCGGCCGGGATCGGCCCCGATTTGACTCTGGCAGTGTGGAAGCGCCGCGTCGAACTCGACCTGCCCCCGTTCTACGTTATCGGCGATCCGGACTTCTACCGCGCCCGCGCCCACCTGCTCGGCCTCGATGTGCCGGTACAGGCTGTGACATCCGCGCAAGCCAATGACACCTTCGCGCGTTCGCTGCCTGTGGTCGCGCTCGAGACGAAGGTCACCGCGCAGCCGGGCAAGCCGGACGACAGCAGCGCACCGGCGGCGATTGCTTCGATCAAGCAGGCCGTGTCCGATGTGATGCAGGGCCGCGCCGCCGGCGTCGTCACCAACCCGATCGCCAAAAGCGTGCTGTACCGCGGCGGCTTTGCCGAGCCGGGCCACACCGAATATCTCGCCAAGCTGGCCGAAGACGCCACCGGCAAGAAGTATCGCCCGGTGATGCTGCTGTGGTCGCCGGAATTGGCCGTGGTGCCGGTGACGATCCATCTGCCGCTCAAGGATGTGGTCAAGGAACTGAGCATTGATCTGATCGTCGAGACCGGCCGCATTGTTGCGCGCGATCTGGCATCGCGCTTCGGCATTGCACGACCGCGTATTGCCGTTGCCGGGCTCAATCCGCACGCCGGCGAAGAAGGCACGCTGGGCGAAGAAGACCTGAAGATTGTTGCGCCGGCGATTGCGCAACTGCGCGCGGAGGGCGTCGACGCTGTCGGCCCGCTGCCGGCCGATACGATGTTTCATGAACGCGCCCGCGCCGCCTATGACGTCGCGATGTGCATGTATCACGACCAGGCTTTGATCCCGATCAAGACGCTCGCCTTCGATCATGGCGTCAACGTCACGCTCGGCTTGCCGTTTGTGCGCACCTCGCCCGACCACGGCACCGCGTTCGATATTGCCGGCACCGGCAAGGCCAATCCGATGAGCCTCGTCGCCGCGTTGCAACTGGCGGCGCGCTTGTCGGTGGCGGCGCCTGCGCTCGTTGCAGCAAAGTGACCCAGATTGACGATCTGCCGCCGCTGCGCGAGGTCATTCGCAAGCACGGCCTGACGCCGAAGAAATCGCTCGGCCAGAACTTCCTGCACGACCTCAATCTCACCGCGCGCATTGCCCGCGCCGCCGAGCCGCTGGAAGACATCACCATTGTCGAGATCGGCCCCGGCCCCGGCGGCCTGACGCGGGCGTTGCTGACGCTGGGCGCGCGCCGCATCATTGCCGTCGAGCGCGACGAACGCGCGCTGGCTGCATTGGCTGAAATTGCCGAGCGCTATCCCGGAAAGCTCGATGTCGTGTCCGGCGACGCGATGAAGGTCGATGTGCGCGAGCACCTTGGCGGTGAGCGCGCCCGTATCGTCGCCAACCTGCCCTACAATATCGGTACGGCGCTGCTAATCGGCTGGCTCACTGTTGAGCCATGGCCGCCCTGGTATGAGTCAATGGTGCTGATGTTTCAGCGCGAAGTGGCCGAGCGCATCTGCGCCAAGGTCGGCGACGATGCCTATGGCCGCCTTGCCGTCCTAGCCGGCTGGCGCACCGAGGCCAAGATCTTGTTCGATGTCGCGCCGCAGGCCTTCGTGCCGCCGCCGTCGATTACATCATCCGTGGTGCGGCTGGTGCCGCGCGCAGAGCCATTGCCGTGCGACGCCGTCGCTTTGCAACGCGTGACGGAAGCGGCCTTCGGCCAGCGCCGCAAGATGTTGCGTCAAAGTCTCAAGACATTGGGCGTTGATGCGGCGGCGCTGCTGACGGATGCCGGTATCGAGCCGACCGCACGCGCCGAAGAGATCGATGTCGCCGGCTTCGTCAATCTCGCCCGCGCCTTCGTCGCGATGCGGCGCTAGGGCGTCAGCCCCTTCAACTCGTTGAGCAGCTTGTCGACGAAGTCGTTGAGGTTCGGCATCTTGACGCGCTTGAGCCGCTCGGCGGTCAGGATCGCCCGCAACCGCGCGAAGCTCTTGTCGAGATCGCGGTTGACGAGGATGTAGTCATACTCGTTCCAGTGCCTGAATTCTTCCGCCGCGTTGCGCAGGCGCTGTGCGATCACATCGTTGCTATCTTCGGCGCGGCGCACCAGACGCGACTTCAGCTCCGGCGCCGACGGCGGCAACACAAAAATGGTGATCACGTCGTCCGGCATCTTGTCGCGCAGTTGCTGTGTGCCCTGCCAGTCAATGTCGAACAGGATGTCGCGGCCTTCGGCCAGTGCCGCCTCGACCGGCTCGCGCGGCGTGCCGTAATAATTGCCGTGGACCTCGGCCCACTCCAGCAATTCGCCATGGTCGCGCATGGTCTCGAACTGTTTATTGGTCTTGAAGAAATAATGCACGCCGTCGATTTCGCTCGGGCGTTTCGTTCGCGTCGTCGCCGATACTGACAGTGCCAGCTTGCCCGGAGAATCGATGTTCTCCTGCTCAAGCAGGTTACGCGTCAGCGTCGTCTTGCCGGCACCCGAGGGCGACGACAGCACCAGCATGATGCCACGGCGGCTGATATCGGGTTCGTCGTTCATTCGAGGTTCTGCACCTGCTCGCGGAATTGCTCGACGACGCCTTTGAGCTCAAGCCCAATATTGGACAGGTCGAGATCATTGGCCTTGGCGGTCAGCGTATTCGATTCGCGGTTGAGTTCCTGCGCCAGAAAGTCGAGCTTGCGGCCGACCGCGCCGCCATCGCTGAGCAGCTTGCGCACCTGTTCGCCATGCGAGGCGAGCCGGTCGAGCTCTTCGCGAATGTCGGCCTTGGTGGCGAGCAGGATCGCTTCCTGATGCAGCCGGTCGCTATCGAAGCGCTGCGAGGCTGACAGCAAGGCGGCGACCTGCTCGGCGAGACGCGCCTTGATCGCTTCCGCCTTGCGGCCGGGCGCGGCTTCAGCGCGCGCCGCCAGCGCCGCGATTTCATCGAGCCGGGTCATCAGCAACTTGCCGAGCGTCGCGCCTTCGGCACGGCGCATCACGACAAGTTCGGCGAGCGTCGTAAAGAAGCCGGCGATGATTGCGCTTTCGGCGGCGCGGCGGTCGCCTTCGCTCTCGTCATCCTCGACGATTTCCATCACGCCTTTCAGCGACAGGATGCCGTCGAGCGTCGGACGATTGGCGCCGACGACTTTATCGTCGAGCCGGTCGAGCGCGGCGATCACGGCGGTGAGCACGGCCTCGTTGATCTTCACCGTCGGCTGCACGCCTTTGCGTTCGATGGTCAGGTTCGCATAAACGGTGCCGCGCAGCAGCGCGTCAGTCGCCGCCTTGCGCACCGGCCCTTCAACCGCGTCCCAGCCCGGCGGCAAACGGAAACGGACATCGAGCCCCTTGGCGTTGACCGACTTGATCTCCCAGCTCCACGCATAGGCGCCGCTGACGCCTTGGCCGCGCGCGAAACCGGTCATGCTCGACAACTTAGCCGACGAATTGGCCATAAGACTTCTCGTATTGGTCCGCAGTTTAAGAAAGCCGGAGCGCTAGCGCCGGGGCGCCGTCGGCGTCGTTGCCGGTGTGGTCGTGCGTCGCGCGGCCGGCGGCGGCTCGACCGGCGGCGGTTCGCCACGTTCGATGGCGCGCAGGCGCGCAACGTACTTCTGGTGATCGGCGTAGTTTTCGGTGAAGGCATGGCCGCCGGTGCCATCGGCGACGAAGTACAATTCCTTGGTCCGCGCCGGTGTCGCCGTTGCTTCAAGCGAGGCCTTGCCCGGATTGGCGATCGGGCCCGGCGGCAGACCGTCGATGACATAGGTGTTGTACGGCGTCGGCTGGTCGATTTCATTGCGCTGGATCGGACGGCCGAGCGCGCCTTTGCCGCCGGTCAGGCCATAAATGATGGTCGGATCGGATTGCAGACGCATCTTGGTCTTCAGGCGATTGACGAACACGGCGGCAACACGCGTGCGCTCATCCGGCTTGCCGGTTTCCTTCTCGACGATGGAGGCCAGAGTGACGAGTTGCTCCGGCGTCGTCAGCGGCAGATCGGGCGAACGGTGCGACCATGCTTCCTGCAACACGCGCTTATGCGCCTGCTGCATGCGCTGGATGATCGTGCCGCGCTCCATGCCGAGCGTGAATTTATACGTCTCCGGCAGCAACGTGCCTTCGCGCGGGATTTCGCGGATCTGCCCGGTCAGCGCCGTTGTCTCGAGCAAGCGCTGCACGATCTGCTCGGAGGTCAGGCCTTCGGCGACGGTGAAATTGTGCTGCACCACCTTGCCTTCAATCATCGTATCGACGACGTCGGACAGGCTGGCGTTCTTGGTGAATTGATATTCGCCGTATTTGAGCGAGCCGCGCACCTTGGCGCCACCCATGAACACCCAGGGACTATCAATAACACCTTCGCGCATCAGCACGTCGGAGATTTCCTTGATGCCGAGGCCATTCGAAATGTTGACGACCTTGTCCTCAGTGAGCGGACCGGGTTCTTCGAATTTCTGCTTGCCGTAATAGAGACCGCCGCCCGCGACGAGGGCGACAAGAACAAGGAAAGTAAAGATCGCATTGCCGACCATCACCACCGGATGGCGCACATGCCGCGAGCGGCGCACCGGTGCAGGCACGCGCTCCGGCTCAAGCAATGCGCGCGGCGAACGCGGCGGCTTGCTGGCCGGCGGTTGCGCGTCAGGCGGCGGCGGAACAGGTGTGCCGCCGTTCGGTGGGAAGTTGGAATTCAAAGGTCCGCTCTCACTCTCAGCCCCGCCCCCGCATCCGCCAGAGCGGAGCCGAAAACATAATCGGGTTCGTAGGTTAGAAACAATTATGGCGAAGCTGGGGTGCCTATGCCAGCCCACAATGGGCCGGCCGGGCAGTTCTCCCGCTTCCGGCGAGACCGGCCGGTGCCGGGTTATTGGCCGTTTTACTGGCTATTGAACGTGGCGGCGGAAGATCAGCGAGGCGTTGGTGCCGCCAAAACCGAACGAATTGGACAGCGCGACTTCAACCTCACGTTTGCGTGCGACGTTTGGCGTCAGGTCGATCGGAGTCTCAACCGACGGATTTTCCAGGTTGATGGTCGGCGGCACGATGCCGTCGCGCACAGCCAGGATCGAGAAAATCGCCTCAACCGCGCCGGCCGCGCCCAGCAAATGGCCGATGCAGGACTTGGTCGAGGACATCGACACGGTGCTGGCGGCGTTGCCGACCAGACGCTGCACGGCGCCCAGTTCGATCTCGTCGCCGAGCGGCGTCGAGGTGCCGTGCGCGTTGATGTAATCGATGTCGCCCGCGGTGATGCCGGCGCGCTTAATCGCCATGCTCATGCAGCGGTAAGCGCCATCGCCATCCGGAGACGGCGCGGTGATGTGATAGGCATCGCCCGACAGGCCATAGCCGACCAGTTCGGCGTAGATCTTGGCGCCGCGCGCCTTGGCGTGTTCAAGCTCTTCGAGAACGACGCAGCCGGCGCCCTCGCCCATGACGAAGCCATCGCGCGCCTTGTCGTAAGGCCGCGAGGCGCGGGTCGGGTCGTCATTGAAATTGGTCGACATCGCGCGCAGCGCGGAGAAGCCGGCCATCGCCATGCGGTTGACCGGAGATTCGGAGCCGCCGGCAACCATGACGTCGGCATCGCCGAGCGCGACCATGCGGGCGGCATCGCCAATGGCGTGCGCGCCGGTCGAACAGGCGGTGACCACCGCGTGGTTCGGGCCCTTCAGCCCGTGTTCGATCGAGACGAAACCGGAAGCGAGATTGATGATGCGGCCGGGGATGAAGAACGGCGAGACGCGGCGCGGTCCCTTCTCGTGCAGGATGACCGCCATATCGGCGATGCCTTCAATGCCGCCAATGCCGGAGCCGATAACGACGCCGGTGGCGCACTGGTCTTCATGTGTCTTTGGATGCCAGCCGGCATCGTCGAGCGCCTGCTTGGCCGCGCACATGGCGAAGACGATGAAGTCATCGACCTTGCGCTGCTCCTTCGGCTCCATCCACTGGTCGGGATTGTAGGTGCCGTTGGTGCCGTCGCCACGCGGAATGACGCAGGCGATCTTGCAGGCAATGTCTTCGACTTCAAACGTGTCGATGCGTTTGGCGCCGCTCTCGCCTTTCAGCAAGCGGCTCCATGTGGTTTCGACGCCGCATCCCAGCGGCGTCAGCATACCCATTCCGGTGACGACGACGCGTCTCATACCCGGCTCCACGCAAGTTCGCTCACGCAAACAGCCGGGCTCGCGCACATTGCGTAAGCCCGACTGCGCTTCGGCAACGCGCAGCCCAACAGCCCAAGACGATCAAAGCTGTTGAGCTGAGGCGTCAGCGTCCGCTCAGCTTTTCGCGTTTTTTTCGAGGAATTTAACAGCATCGCCGACGGTGAGAATGGTTTCGGCGGCATCGTCCGGAATTTCGCATCCGAACTCTTCCTCGAAAGCCATCACGAGCTCGACGGTGTCGAGACTGTCGGCGCCAAGATCATCGATGAAGCTCGCTGCTTCGGTCACCTTGTCGGGTTCAACGCCAAGATGCTCCACGACGATCTTCTTGACCCGCTCGGCAATGTCACTCATCGGTATAACCTCGTGCTTTTTTAATTTGGGCTGCAACCCGGATCGGATCGCAACCATCGCGGTTCGGCCTCGTCGTGGTGACGGTGGCTAAGACGACATTGGATCGCGGATTTCTCTGTCAGAAGTCAAGAGACCTGTCCGCCATCGGCCGCCCCAGCCGGGCCGAAAATCGGTTACCATACTTCATTTGCGTTTGCTAGCGCGCCCCAGCGTAGCCCGGTGGACGGCCAAAAGCCAAGCAATTCCAAAGCATATCCAACTAGAACATCGCCATTCCGCCATTGACGTGGATGGTCTGGCCGGTGACGTATTGGGCCTCGTCCGAGGCCAGATAGACCGCAGCTGCAGCAATATCGGCAGGCTGGCCGAGCTTGCGCGACGGAACCTTGTCGAGAATGCCCTCACGCTGTTTGTCATTGAGCTTGTCGATCATCGGGCTGGCAATAACGCCCGGCGCGATGCAATTGGCGGTGACATTGCGCTTGGCATATTCAGCCGCGACAGACTTGATCATGCCGACCATGCCGGCTTTCGCCGCGGTGTAATTGCCCTGCCCCGGATTGCCGGTGAAACCGACCACCGACGAAATGGCGATGATGCGGCCCCAACGGCGCCGCATCATCGTCGTGACGGCAGCGCGGGTCAGACGGAATGTTGCTGTCAGATTGACGGCAATGACGCGGTCCCAGTCTTCATCCTTCAACTGCACAAACAGATTGTCGCGGTTCATGCCGGCATTGGCGACCAGGATGTCGAGCCGGCTCATCGCTGCTTCGGCTTCCGGCACCAGCTTCTCGACGGCAGTCATGTCGGACAGATCGCAGGGCAGCACATGAACGCGGTCGCCGAGTTCGCCGGCCAATTGGTCGAGCTGTTCGCGGCGTGTGCCGGACAGCGCGACGGTCGCGCCTTGTGCATGCAGCGCGCGCGCAATGCCGCCACCAATCGAGCCGCTGGCGCCGGTCACCAGCGCGGTCTTACCGCCTAAATCGAACATTACGCATTTCTCCCGGCTTTAAACGTAGCAACATCTTCAGGCGTTCCGATCGCGGCAAGCTTGGCGCCATCGGCGATGCGCTTGATCAGGCCGCTCAGCACCTTGCCGGCGCCGATCTCGTAAAACGACGTGACGCCTTCGCTTGCCATATAGGCCACCGATTCGCGCCAGCGCACCGTGCCGGTCACCTGCGCGACCAATGACTTCACGATCTCGGCTGGTTCGCTAATGGCGCTGGCCAATACATTGGCCACTACCGGCGCCGCCGGCTTGTTGACCTGCACCTTGGACAAAGCTTCCGCCATCACATCGGCGGCCGGCTGCATCAACGAACAATGAAACGGCGCCGACACCGTCAACAACATGGCGCGCTTGGCGCCTTTGGCTTTCGCGATTTCGACGGCGCGTTCAACCGCAGCCTTGTCGCCGGAAACAACAACTTGCCCGCCGCCATTATCATTGGCCGCCTGACAAATCTGCCCTTGAGCCGCTTCAGCAGCGACCGCAACGGCGGCATCGAACTCGAGCCCGATGATCGCCGCCATGGCGCCAGCGCCGACGGGAACGGCTTTTTGCATCGCCTGCCCGCGGGTGCGCAGGAGACGGGCCGTATCGGCAATGCTGAAGGTGCCGGCAGCGCAAAGCGCCGAATATTCGCCGAGCGAATGGCCGGCGACGAATTTGGCGTCGCGGGCGAGATCGAGCCCGGCTTCGGATTGCAGGACGCGGATGACGGCCAGCGACACCGCCATCAAGGCCGGCTGGGCATTCTCCGTCAGCGTCAGGGTCTCGATCGGGCCCTCGAAGATGATGCTGGAGAGCTTGGCTCCAAGCGCGTCATCGACCTCGGTAAATACCGCCTGAGCGGCGGGGAAAGCATCCGCCAGCGCCTTGCCCATGCCGACTGTCTGACTGCCCTGGCCCGGAAATACGAACGCGACCGACATGCTATCGCCTTGTCCCTGAATTGATATTTTCGGGCCGAAAGACACCTGTGCGGCCGGTTCTGTCAACTGTCACTCCCTCAAAGTGAACAGTTCCCGGTAACCAACCTAAAAGACTCAAGCGCTAGGTTCCGCCCATGAGCGACCTGGCCACTGAGGACGATATTGCACGCGCCCGGACCGATCCGGCGTTCCGGCAGCAATTGCTCGCCCACAGCCTGGAAAGGCTGCTGGCGGCCCTCAATACGATGCGCAAGAACGGCGACGCCGACCCGGACAGCGCCCGCCAGATCCGGGAAGGCGTCGATCTGGCCGTGAAACTGGCCGACCGGCTGCATGAGAAAGACCGCGGCGGCGGTTCCAAGGTCGCCTAGAGCCTGCCAAAGCGGGTTCCCCAAGCCACAGATAACCGGGCCGGATTGCTTGCCTTTTGCGCCGAACGCCCTATAAACCGCGCATCTTCCGACGGACTTGGTTGGGGACTGAACGGACGGCCGGTTAATCCCGGTAGGGCGTAATTGCCCGGCGTCCCGTGTTTCCGCCTTCGACGCAGTTTCGAGCCTTTCCCGAAAGGCTCGAAGGGCTAGGCGCCAGGGTCGCGGATATAACAAGGGAAAGGCATTTCATGCCATTGTACGAGCACGTCTATCTCGCACGCCAGGATCTGAGCGTGCAGCAGGTCGAGGAATTGACCGCGAAGTTGTCCGCCGTCATCACCGACGCCGGCGGCAAGATCACCAAGAACGAGTATTGGGGCCTCAAGTCCCTCTCCTATCGCATTAGCAAGAACCGCAAGGCGCATCTCACGCTGCTCAACGTCGACGCTCCGTCAGCCGCGCTGGCCGAAGTCGAACGCCAGGAGCGTTTGAGCGAAGATTGCCTGCGTTATCTGACCATCCGCGTTGAAGAGCTGGAAGAAGGCCCTTCGGCAATGATGCGCAAATCCGATCGTGACGATCGCGGTGACCGTGGCGACCGCGGTGATCGTGGCGACCGCGGCGGCGACCGTGGTGGACGCGGCGGCGAACGCCGCCCGCGCCGCGACGACGATTCTCAAGACGCTTCGGCGGAGGACTAAACCATGGCATTCGGATCATCCCAAGGTGCTGGTGGCGGCGGTGGAGCCGGTGGCGCGCGTCGTCCCTTCTTTCGTCGTCGCAAGACCTGCCCGTTCACGGGCGAAGGCGCACCGAAGATCGACTACAAGGACGTGAAGCTGTTGCAGCGTTACGTGTCCGAGCGCGGCAAGATTGTGCCCTCCCGCATCACTGCGGTGTCGGCCAAGAAGCAGCGCGAACTGGCCCAGGCGATCAAGCGTTCGCGCTTCCTCGGTCTGCTGCCCTACGTTATCCGCTAGTAGCGAATATGAAAATGGATTCCGGGTTCGCGCTATCGCGCGCCCCGGAATGACGAAGTTAGATGGTTGGGAGGGCATAACTGCCCTCTCTAACCGCTCTCGCAGCGGGACAGCTCGTGATGTTGCAAATCGGACTAGTGGGATTGGGCGCCGGCGCCGCAGCAGCTTTGCTGTTCGCGTCCGTGACCTCCGGCACCTGGATGTCGGTCCCGCTGTTTTACATCGCACCACTGCCGATCATGATCGCGGGCCTTGGCTGGAGCCATTGGTCGGCGCTTTTTGCTGCGATCGTCGCCTCGGCTGCGCTCGGCGCATTCTTCGGCGGCATGTTCTTCCTCGCCTTTCTGGCCGGTGCTGGTCTTCCCGCCTGGTGGCTCGCTTATCTCGCGCTGCTGGCGCGTCCGGGCGCCGATAGCGCTGCGCCGCTTGAATGGTATCCGCCCGGGCGTCTTGTTGTCTGGGCCGCCGTGCTGGCCGCCGTCGTCGTGGCCGCCGGCATTCTGTTCATTGGCCCCGATGCCGAGACCGTGCGCGCCGCACTGACCAGATCGCTGTCGCGCATGCTGCGGCCCGAACCCGGCGACGGCCAGGTGGTGTTGCCGCCTTCGACCAATAGCGAGCGCCTGATCGGCTTCCTGGTGACCGCGCTGCCGCCGGCCGCTGCCGTCATCGCCGCCATTACCAGCGTGTTCAATCTCTGGCTCGCCGCCCGCGTCGTCAAATTCTCCGGCCGTCTGACACGGCCATGGCCGGTGCTGCCGGAAATGACCTTTCCGAAAGTGTTCTCGGCGGCGCTGTTTGCCGCCATCGCGCTGAGCTTCGTCGACAGCATCATCGGCATGGTCGCCGGCATTGCCTCGGCCGCCTTCCTGATGGCTTACGGCGTGCTCGGCTTTGCCGTGCTGCACTCGCTGTCACGCGATTTCGGCGGCCGCCCCTTCGTGCTCGGCGGCGTCTATGGCTCGGTGCTGATTTTCGGCTGGCCGATCCTCGTGCTCTGCCTGCTCGGCATCTCCGAGTCGGTTTTCGACTGGCGCGCGCGCAAGCGCCGTCCACCTGCCCCGCTTTAGTTTCACCCGCATCGTCAACAACAAACCAAACCAACGATCCAACCAGGAGTAACTCACATGGAAGTCATTCTGCTCGAACGCGTCGGCAAGCTCGGTCAAATGGGCGATGTCGTCAAAGTCAAAGACGGTTATGCCCGTAACTTCCTGTTGCCGCGTGGCAAGGCGCTGCGCGCCAATGCCGACAGCAAGGCCAAGTACGAAGGCATGAAGGAAGAGCTCAAGGCGCAGAGCCTCGAGCGCAAGGGCGAAGCCGGCAAGATCGCGTCCAAGGTCGACGGCAAGACCTTCACCGTCATCCGCTCAGCCTCCGAAACCGGCCAGCTCTTCGGCTCGGTCTCGACCCGCGACATCGCCACATTGATCTCGACCGCCGGCAACACGATCAGCCGCACGGTTGTCGAGCTCAACGCGCCGATCAAGTCGATCGGTCAGTACAAGGTGCCGCTGGCGCTGCATCCGGACGTCGAAGTCTCGGTGAACGTCATCGTCGCGCGCAGCGAAGCCGAAGCCGAGCGTATCGGCCGCGGTGAAGACGTCACCATCCGCCGCGAAGACGCTGAAGATGCGGAAGCGGAAGCTGAAGCCGCCAAGGCCCGCGCCGAAGCGCTGTTCGATGCGGAAGAAGAACAGGCTGAAGACGCCGCTGTGGAAGACGCTGCCGAAGCCGAAGCGCCGAAGGCCAAGCGCAAGAAGAAGACCGACGACGAATAATCGTCGCGTCGTTCTGACAATAACAATCCCGCCGTGGAGAAATCCGCGGCGGGATTTTTTTGGTGAAGCGTGAGGTGACCGCGCTTCTCTTACGCTCCCCCCCACGCAGTGGTGGGGAGGATCGATCAAGCAGCGCGCGAGCGATGCTTGATCGGGGTGGGGGGAATTTGTTGTTCGCGGATCGTCGCGCTTATCAAGCAAAGCTAAGCGCCCCCCACCCCTGACCCCTCCCCACCACGCGCAAGCGCGCGTGGGTGGAGGGGAAAAGAGAAGCGTTACTCGGCGGGCTTCGAAGCGTCAGCTGGCTTTGTTTCAGAAGGCTTCGGCGCTTCAACTGGCTTCGCCTCTGCCGGTTTATTCTCGCCCGGCAAAGCCGCGGCAGCCGGTTTCTTCGCCGCCGGCTTGGCGCCCGCAGGCTTCGCCCCGGGCCCGCCGCGCCTGCGGTCAGCCGCCGGCGCCGGTGCGTCCATCGATTGAAGATACCGCGCCATCAGCGCCGCCGATTCACGGCTCGCCGTGTAATGCGAACGCAGGAAGCCCTCGAGGCCAAGCCCGAGCGGCCCGCCCGCCTTGGCCAAGGACTGCGGCGTCTTGTGGCACATGGCGCAATCGGTGGCGAAGATCTGCACCGGAGTCTTATTGGCGTAGAAGTTTTCCTGGGCGCCGGCGGGGATGGCCCACATAAGGGCGAGAGCGGCAGCCGCCCCGCCGATGCCGCGATGCAAAAACATCATTGAAAACAATTCCCTTGCCGCTTGCAGCCTGAGCGCCGCGCGCTTGCCGCGTCATCGTACCGGCCCTTGATAGCTTAAAACCGTTGCAATGTGACCCGCCAGCCCTTGCCTATCCCAAAGACAAATCGTCACCCGGACGGCGTCGCCCATCCCTGCAAAAGTATGATGGCACCTGCTTTTTGGTGGCATTGAAGTACCTCCACAAGTTTGGTTCAATATCAGCGCGACCCGTTTGGGCCGCCGCGTTTTGCGGGGGTGCAAAGGTTTTCCCTGCAGGCGCGCGGATCAGTTCGGTTCAATGAGGGGGGCGGCCGATGGATCGGTTGCTTCGTTTGTTACTGAATACCTTTATCCGCCGGGGCACGTTCAAGGTCACAACCTCGCGCGGCACAGTGCTGGCGTTCGGCGATGGGACCGGCCAACCGGTATCGGTACGCTTTACCTCGCGCGCCGCCGAATGGGGAATCCTCCTCGATCCTGAATTGAAGTTCGGCGAAAGCTACATGGACGGCACCTTCGTCGTCGAGGAAGGCACGATTGCCGACGTGCTGGCGATTGCGCTCGGCCAGAAGACCGAAGTGCCGCACTGGGCAAGGCTGCAAGGTCTGCTGCGTTTCCTGTATCGCCGCTTCGAGCAGTTCAATCCGCGCGCCCGCTCGCGCCGCAATGTCGCGCATCATTACGATCTCGACGGCCGGCTCTATTCCCTCTTCCTTGATGCCGACCGGCAATATAGCTGCGCCTATTTCAAGCGGCCGGATCAATCGCTTGACGATGCGCAACTCGCCAAGAAGCGCCACCTCGCCGCCAAGCTGCGGCTGTCGCCTGATGTGCCCAAAATAGGCTTGGCGAAGAAAGAATTGCGCCTGCTCGACATTGGCTGCGGCTGGGGCGGCCTTGGCCTGTATCTCGCCGACTTCGGCAGCGCCGACGTCACCGGCGTGACCTTGTCGCAGGAGCAGCACGGCATCGCCAATGCGCGCGCCACAGAGCGCGGCTTGAGCCGACGCGCCCGCTTCAACCTGCAGGACTATCGCGACATTGACGACCGCTTCGACCGCATTGTCTCGGTCGGCATGTTCGAGCATGTCGGCGTCAATCACTACGACACGTTCTTCAAGAAGGCGGCCGAGCTGCTCGCCGATGACGGCGTCATGGTGCTGCACTCGATCGGCCGGTCCGAAGGCCCAAGCCGCACCAGCCCGTGGATTTCGAAATACATCTTCCCGGGCGGCTACATTCCCTCGCTGTCGGAAGTGCTGCCGAGCGTCGAGAAATCCGGCCTGCTGACCACCGATATCGAGATCCTGCGCCTCCATTATGCGGAAACGCTGAAGCACTGGCGCGAGCGTTTCCTGGCGCATCGCGAGGAAGTCGAGCGCATTTACGACCGGCGCTTTGTCAGGATGTGGGAATTCTACCTCGCCTCTTCCGAAATGGCGTTTCGCGAGCAGAACCTGATGGTGTTCCAGATCCAGCTGACCAAGCGTCAAGATGTAGTACCCATGACGCGCGACTACATCATGCGGGAAGAGCTGCGCCTGCAAGGCGTTGAAAATGCGCGGCGCGCGCCGTTGCGGCTCGCCGGGGAATAAGTCACCGAAATCGAACGGCAATTTAAATCGGCGCGTCAATGAAATGCCGCGCCGATATTTTTGTCTGTGAGCATCCCTGTGGAAAGCGGGCGATTGCGCGAGATGCCGCTCGCCTCGCCCGCAGACGGGTGTAAGCCAAAGGCCGATTAATTCGCCCAATCGAATTTAGGTCTTATTGGCAGTATACGAATAACCATGGCGCCATCCGAATCAGCCCTCCGCAAACCGGTCGAAGAACCGGCGCAGCTTTATCGTACCGCTCCGCACAATATCGAAGCGGAACAGGCGTTGCTGGGTGCCGTGCTGGTCAATAACGAAGCGTTTTACCGGGTTTCCGACTTCCTCAACCCGGAACATTTCTTTGAGCCGCTGCACCAGCGCATTTACCAGATCGCCCGCGAACTGGTGCGCGCCGGCAAGATCGCCACACCGGTTACGTTGAAGACCTTCCTCGACGCCACGATCGACATTGGCGGCATGACGCTCAGCCAATACCTCGCCCGCCTCGCGGCGGAAGCCACCACCATCATCAATGCCGAGGATTACGGCCGCACCATTTACGACCTGTCGATCCGCCGCGACCTGATCAAGGTCGGCGAGGACATGGTCAATGTCGCTTTCGACGCGCCGGTCGATTTCGCGCCGCGCGCCCAGATCGAAGATGCCGAACGCAAGCTGTTCGAACTGGCCGAGACCGGCCGCTATGACGGCGGCTTTCAGGGGTTTGGCCAGGCGCTGACCACCGCCATCGACATGGCCGCCAACGCCTATCAGCGCGACGGCAAGCTCTCCGGCATCGCCACCGGCCTCGATGATCTCGACAAGATGATGGGCGGATTGCAGAAGTCCGATTTGATCGTGCTCGCCGGACGCCCGGGCATGGGCAAGACCGCGCTGGCGACCAACATCGCTTTCAATGTCGCCAATGCCTGGCAAGGCAGCGTCAAGGCCGACGGCCATACCGAGACGACCAATGGCGGCGTTGTCGGATTCTTCTCGTGCGAAATGTCGGCCGAACAGCTGGCGACACGTATCATCGCCGAGCAGACCGGCATTCCGTCGAACCAGATCCGCCGCGGCGGCATCAGCGCCGACGAGTTCGAGAAGATCAAGGATTACTCGATCCGGCTGCAGAACCTGAAACTCTACGTCGACGAAACCGGCGGCCTGTCGATTGCGCAGCTTGCCGCGCGCGCCCGCCGCCTCAAGCGCCAGCGTGGGCTTGATCTGATCGTCGTCGATTACCTTCAGCTGTTGACCGGTTCGAGCAAGCGCGGCGCGGAAAACCGCGTGCAGGAAATCACCGAGATCACGACGCGGCTCAAGGCGCTGGCCAAAGAACTGGCGGTGCCGGTGATCGCGCTGTCGCAGTTGTCGCGTCAGGTCGAAAGCCGCGAAGACAAGCATCCGCAGCTGAGCGATTTGCGTGAATCGGGCTCGATCGAGCAGGACGCCGACGTCGTCATGTTCGTGTACCGCGAAGAATATTACCACTTGATGCGCAAGCCCTCGGAAAGCGACCGCGAGAAGTTCGCCGCCTGGATGGCCGACAGCGACAAATATTATGGCAAGGCCGAAGTCATTATCGGCAAGCAGCGCCACGGCCCGACCGGCACGGTGCAATTGGCGTTCGAAGGCGCCACCACCAAGTTCTCGTCGCTGGCGCAGGCGGATCACCTGCCGGAGCGCATGGGCGACTAATTGGGGGATTAAAGAATCTGCTACGGTTGCGTAAGGCCGCCACCCGGGCGCGGCCAAACCGTGCGGTTTCTCGTGAATTCAATACCCAAAGACTGGCCGCACGCGCTCGCCAAGGAATGGTTCCTGGCGCTGAGCTTCGGCACCGCCGTGATTTTTGCCGTGTTCGGCAAGACCCTGCTCGGCTCGCTGCATGAGCCGCTGTGGCTGACCTTTATCTTCGCCTGGCTGTTTGCCGCGGTGCTCGGCTCGGCTCTGTGCGTGGCCCGGCATGCCGACCGCGTTGCCGAAATTCTTGGCGAACCCTACGGCACCCTCGTCTTGACGTTGTCGGTAACCACCATCGAGGTGATGAGCATCTCCGCGGTGATGCTGCATGGCGATCCGAACCCGACCTTGGTGCGCGATACCTTGTTCGCCATTGTCATGCTCATCCTTGGCGGCATGATCGGCGGCTCGCTGCTGCTCGGCGGCTGGCGTAACCGTGAGATGCAGTACAATCTGCAAGGCGCCAATTCGTTTCTCGGCGTCATCATTCCGCTGGCCATCATCACGCTGACCTTGCCGTCCTTCACGGTGACGACGCCGGGGCCGACACTCTCCTACCCGCAGCAGATATTCGTCTTCGTCATGTCGCTGGGTCTCTATGCCACCTTCCTGGCGCTGCAGACCGGGCGGCATCGCGGCTATTTCGTCACCGATGAAGGCGAAGGCAAAGCGCATGCCGCGCATGGCAAGCATTCGCTGGCCTGGCACGGCATGATGCTGGTCGCTTATATCCTGCCGGTGGTGTTTCTCGCCGAGCAACTGGCGCAGCCGATCGACTACGTCATCGAAACATTGAAAGCGCCCGCCGTGCTGGGCGGCGTCGTCATTGCCGCCTTGGTGGCGACGCCCGAAGCGATTGCCGCGACGCGCGCGGCGATGGGCAATCATTTGCAGCGTTCGATCAATATTTCGCTTGGCTCGGTGTTGTCGACCATTGGCCTGACGGTGCCGGCCATGCTGGCCATCGGCCACTTCACCGGCCATCAGCTTGATCTTGGGCTCTCAGGCGCCAATGCGGTCATGCTGATGCTGACTTTGGCGGTGTGCGTTGTTACCTTTGCAAGCGGTCGCACCAATATTTTGCAGGGTGCGGTGCATGCGATGTTGTTCGCCGCTTTCGTGATGCTGATTTTCCAGGGATAGAACGCTGGCATCAATATGGACACGTTCGACTATGTGATTGTCGGCGCCGGCTCTGCCGGATGTGTCCTGGCCCATCGCCTGAGCGAAGATCCATCGATCAAAGTCTGCGTGCTCGAAGCCGGTCCGGCCGACTGGCATCCCTATATTCATTTGCCGGCCGGCAGCATCAAGACGTTCTATAATCGCAACGTGAACTGGTGTTATTCGCAAGAGCCTGGTGATTACACCAATGGCCGCCGCATCTTCTCGCCGCGCGGCAAGACTCTCGGCGGTTCTTCGTCGATCAATGGCCATATCTATAACCGCGGCCAGCGCCAGGACTTCGACACCTGGGCGCAGTACGGCAATCGCGGCTGGGGTTATGCCGATGTGCTGCCCTACTTTAAGCGACTGGAGCGGCGCATCGGCGATGGCGACGCCACCTATCGCGGCCGCGACGGCGCGCTGAGCGTCACCGATATCGATTGGCGCGATCCCTTGTGCGAGGCCTTCATCGCCGGTGCGCAGAGCCTCGGCATTCCGCGCAACAAGGATTACAACGGCGCCGTTCAGGAAGGTGTGTCCTACGCGCAGCGCACCATTCACAAGGGCCGCCGCGTCAGCGCCGCAACCGCATTCCTGCATCCGGCGATGAAGCGAGGCAATGTCACGGTTCGCACGCAAGCGCATGCGACGGAGATCGTGTTCGAGGGCAAGCGCGCAGTTGGTATTCGCTATGCAAAAGGCGGCCGTGGCGGCGACATCGTCGAGGTGCGTGCAGCCAAGGAAGTCATCCTGTCCGGCGGCTCGTATAATTCGCCGCAGTTGCTGCAACTGTCCGGCGTCGGTCCCGCCGAATTGCTGCAATCGCACGGCATTCAAGTGCGCCATGCCCTCGCCGGTGTTGGCGAAGGGTTACAGGATCACTACGCGCCGCGCTCGGTGGCCCGCGTCAAGAACATCAAGACCATCAACCAGCGCGCCCGTGGCTTCAACCTCGTGCTGGAGGCGCTGAAGTATGCCGCCACACGGCGCGGCATTCTCGCTTTGTCGCCGACGCTGGTTTATTGCTTCTGGCATTCCGGCGAGACCGCGGAAAGCTCCGACCTGCAACTCACCTTCACGCCGGCCAGCTACAAGGAAGGCGAACAGGGCAAGCTGGAAAGCGAGCCCGGCATGTCAGTCGCCTCCTGGCAGCAGCGGCCGGAAAGCCGTGGCCATGTCCGCATCCGCTCCAGCGATCCGTTTGAGCCGCCTCTGATCCAGACCAATTATCTCGGCCACGAGCTCGACCGCCGCATCACCATTGCCGGGATGCGGCTGGCGCGCCGCCTGCTCTCCGCTGCGCCGCTGGCGCCCTATTATGACTATGAAGACTTCCCCGGGCCCGGCGTGCAGACCGACGACGAGTACCTCGCCGCGGCGACGCAGCGCGGCCAGACCACGTTCCATCCCGGCTGTACCTGCCGCATGGGCCCGGCCACAGATCCGCTCGCCGTGGTCGATGACAGCTTGCGTGTGCACGGTCTCGAGGGCCTGCGCGTGGCCGATGCCTCAATCATGCCACGAATGATCTCAGCCAACTTGAACGCTTCGGCCATGATGATCGGCGACAAAGCCTCCGATCTGATCCGGAACCGCACGGTGGAAGCATCAATCGTATAAGAGCAACGCATTGGACGCGCGCCGCTCCGGCAGCTAGATAATGATGATCATGGCCAGTCTCGATTTCATCGCCGATCACACACATGCCGCTCCCGGCCACAATGCCGGCGAAACCACGTCCGGCCCGCCCGCTTCCGAGGCCGGTGGTATCCTGACCGTCGATCTCTCCGCACTGGTCGCGAACTGGCTCGCGCTGTCGCGCCGCGCCATGCCGTCGGAATGCGCCGCGGTCGTCAAAGCCAATGCCTATGGCTGCGGCATCGAGCCGGTCGTCACCGCGCTCGTGCGTGCCGGCTGCAAGACCTACTTCGTTGCTGATCTGTCGGAAGCGCGCCGCGTCCGCGAGGTCGCACCGGAAGCAGCCATCTATGTGCTCAACGGCCTGATCCCCGGCACGCCGCCGGTCTATGCCGAAATCCGCGCGCGGCCCGTCATCGGCAGCATGGTCGAACTGGCCGAATGGGATGCCTTCGTCGCCGGCTCGCAGTGGCGCGGCGGCGCAGCACTGCACGTCGACACCGGCATGAACCGTCTCGGCATCTCGGCCAATGACGCCGCAGCGCTGGCGCCGCGCATCCGCTCCGAGAACCACGGCATCACCTTGCTGATGAGCCACCTCGCCTGCGCCGAAGACACCGCGCATCCGCTCAATGATTTGCAGATCCGCCTCTTCCGCGAAGTGCGCCTGCACTATCGCGGCATCCCGTCGTCGCTGGCCAATTCATCCGGCATCTTCCTTAGCGACAAGGCGCATTGCGATGTCGTGCGGCCGGGTGTCGCGCTCTATGGCGCCAACCCGACGCCGGGCCGTCCCAACCCGATGCGGCCGGTGGTCGAAGTGAAAGCGCGCGTCATGCAGGTGCGCAACGTCGCCAAGGGCGACACGGTCGGCTACAGCGCCGGCTGGACTGCGCGCCGCGCGGCGCGCATCGCCATCATCTCGGCTGGTTATGCCGACGGCTATTTCCGCGCCGGCGGTTCGAGCGACGAGACGCCCGGCGGGTTTGCGGTGATCGGCGGCAAGCGCTGCCCGATCGCCGGGCGGATCTCGATGGATCTGATGGGTATCGATGCCAGCGATGCGCCGGACGTCCGCCGCGGCGACTTCGTCACGCTGATCGGCGACGACCTGCAGCTCGATGAGGTAGCAGCCTCCTCCGGCACGATCACCTATGAGCTGCTGACCAATCTCGGCCATCGCTACCACCGGGTTTACCGGACGGAATAACCCAAACTTGAAGAATGTTCTTGTAATGTTCTCATGAGCCTTCTAGGCTCTGAGCACCCCTTACGAGGCGATTTCTTATGTCCCGGCGCGGCCTGTCCTTCATCTGTCAGAACTGCGGCGCTGGCGCCAATCGCTGGCAGGGCAAATGCGAAGCCTGCGGCGAGTGGAACACGATGGTCGAGGAAGGCGCCGAGCGCCCGCCCGGCCCCGGCCGCAAGGCGCCCAAAGGCCGCCTGTTTGAATTGCAACCGCTGACCGGCGAAGCGCATGACGCGCCGCGCCTGGCCTCCGGCATTGCGGAACTGTACCGCGTCACCTGCGGCGGCTTCGTCCGCGGCTCGGTGCAGCTGATGGCCGGCGATCCCGGCATCGGCAAATCGACGTTGCTGATCCAGGCCACCGCCGCTTTGGCCCGATCCGGCGAGCGCGCCGTCTATATTTCCGGCGAAGAAGCCGTCGCCCAGGTGCGCCTGCGCGCCGAGCGGCTCGGCCTCGCCGATGCCCCCGTCGAACTCGCTTCGGAGACCGCGGTCGAGGACATCATCGCCACTTTGACCCAAGGCAAGATACCGCGCCTGATCGTCATCGACTCGATCCAGACCATGTGGACCGACACGGTCGATTCAGCGCCCGGCACGGTCAGCCAGGTGCGCGGCGCGGCGCAGATGCTGATCCGTTTCGCCAAACGCTCCGGCGCGGCGATCATCCTCGTCGGTCACGTCACCAAGGACGGCCAGATCGCCGGTCCGCGTGTCGTGGAGCATATGGTCGATGCCGTGCTGTCCTTCGAGGGCGAGCGCTCGCATCAATTCCGAATCTTACGCGCGGTGAAGAACCGCTTCGGCCCGACCGACGAAATCGGCGTGTTCGAAATGACCGGCGCGGGCCTGCGCGAAGTGTCCAATCCATCCGAACTGTTCCTGTCGGAACGCGATCTCGGCTCGCCCGGCACGGCCGTGTTCGCCGGCATGGAAGGCACGCGGCCTCTGCTCGTCGAAATTCAGGCGCTGGTGGCGCCGACATCGCTCGGCACGCCGCGGCGCGCTGTGGTCGGCTGGGATTCCAGCCGGCTATCGATGGTCATCGCGGTGCTGGAGGCGCATTGCGGCGTCAAGCTCGGCGGCTACGACGTCTATCTCAATGTTGCCGGCGGCATGCGGCTGCAGGAACCGGCGGCCGATCTTGCCGCTGCCGCCGCTTTGGTGTCGTCTTTGGCCAATTCGCCGTTGCCGGCCGACGCCGTCTATTTCGGTGAGGTATCTTTGTCCGGCGCCGTCCGCCCGGTGTCGCATACGTCGAGCCGTCTTAAGGAAGCTGCCAAGCTCGGCTTCATGCGCGCTGTGGTGCCGGAAGCCGCCCGCAGCGAAGGTGGCGATGGCGGCCTCAAGACCAGCCATGTCGGCAGTCTGGCCAGCCTGGTCGCCGATATCGCCGCGCTCGGTAAGCCGCGCACCGCGCCGCCCAAGGCAGAGCCGAAATCCTGACCGTAAGGGCCTGATCGAGCCCTAAATCTTGCCGGAAAACCGGTCGAAAGACGGGTGACGGCACGGTGACACCCCGCTATATACGGGGCGCGCGACGGCCTTTTGCGTCGCACCAGCATCACGTCGCGGAGCGGTTTAGAGCCAGGCATGCCAGTTACGCTCCTCGATATCCTTCTGCTGGTCGTCATGCTGGTCTCCGGCCTGCTGGCGATGATTCGCGGCTTCATGCGCGAAATCCTGTCGATCGGCGCCTGGGGCGTGGCCGCCCTCGTCACGCTGTATTCGTTCGCCAAGGTGCTGCCGATCGCGCAGGGCTACTTCACCAGCAATACGGTGGCGACCGGCGTCACCATCGGCTCGATCTTCCTGCTGACGCTGCTGGTCGTGTCGATCATCACAGTGCGCATCTCCGACATGATTCTCGACAGCCGGGTCGGCGCACTCGACCGCACGCTCGGTTTCCTGTTCGGCCTCGGCCGCGGCCTGATCATTGTCGTCATCGCCTTCCTGTTTTTTGCATGGCTGGTACCCGAACGCAGCCAACCGGAGTGGGTACGCGGGGCAAAGTCGAAAGTGGTCTTGCAAAGTACGGGACAATGGCTGATGTCCATGTTGCCGGATGACCCCGAGAGCACCATCTTAAAGCGGCTGAAGAAACCGACGCCGGACGATCAGACTGCGCCGCCCGATGCGGCACCACCACCGGCGGCGCCTGCCCGGCGCTCTTGAACACTACCGTTTTAGACGTGCGCACGGCTGATAAAGGGAACTCGTTAGGTATGCAAAAACCGACGCAAGATCTCGCGAACGCCGGCAAATCCGAAGAATACGACTTCGACCCCCACGCCGACCGGCTCCGCGAGGAATGCGGCGTGTTCGGCATCTTCGGCCATCCCGATGCAGCGGCCATCACCGCGCTCGGCCTGCACGCCCTGCAGCATCGCGGCCAGGAGGCTTGCGGCATCGTCGCCTTCGACGGCAAGCGCTTCCATTCCGAACGCCGCCTCGGCCTCGTCGGCGATACATTTTCCAAACGGGACGTGATTGACCGGCTGCCGGGCAATTCCGCCGTCGGTCATGTCCGCTATTCGACCACCGGCGAAACCGTGCTGCGCAATGTGCAGCCGCTGTTTGCCGAGCTGGAAGGCGGCGGCTTTGCTGTGGCCCATAATGGCAACCTGACCAACGGCATCACCTTGCGCAAACATCTGGTGCGCGAAGGCGCCATGATGCAGTCGACCTCGGATACCGAAGTGATCCTGCATCTCGTGGCTCGCGCGCGGCGCAACCGCTTCGTCGACCGTTTCGTTGAAGGCCTGCGCCAGCTCGAAGGCGCTTATGCCTTCGTCGGCCTGACCAACAAGAAGCTGGTCGGCGCCCGCGATCCGCTCGGCATCCGCCCGCTGGTGATCGGCAAGCTGGATGGCTGCCCGATCCTCGCCTCGGAAACCTGCGCCCTCGACATTATCGGCGCGACCTATGTGCGCGACGTCGAAAACGGCGAAGTCGTCGTGTTCGACGAAGACGGCGCGCAGTCGCACAAGCCGTTCCCGCCTACCGCGGAACGCCCCGACATTTTCGAATATATCTACTTCGCCCGCCCCGACAGCATCGTCGGCGGCCGCAGCGTCTATGACGTGCGCAAGGTTCTCGGCGCTGAACTTGCGCGCGAGACGCAAGTGTCGGCTGACGTCATCGTGCCGGTGCCGGATTCAGGCGTGCCGGCGGCGCTCGGTTATTCGCAAGCCTCAGGCATTCCCTTCGAACTCGGCATCATCCGCAATCACTATGTTGGCCGTACCTTCATTCAGCCGACGCAGAGCATTCGCGACCACGGCGTGCGCATGAAGCATTCTGCCAATCGCGCGGTGATTGCCGGCAAGCGCATCGTGCTGGTCGATGACTCGCTGGTGCGCGGCACCACGTCGCGCAAGATCGTGCAGATGATGCGCGATGCGGGCGCCGCCGAAGTGCACTTCCGCGTGTCGTCGCCGCCGATCACGCATGCCGACTATTATGGCATCGATACGCCGGACGCCGACAAGCTGCTCGCCGCCAATATGACGGTCGACGAGATGTGCAAGTTCATCGGCGCTGACTCGCTCGCCTTCCTGTCGGTGGATGGCATTTACCGCGCGATGGGCCTGCCCGGCCGTGACAACGCCAAGCCGCAATTCACCGACCACTGCTTCACCGGCGATTATCCGACGGCGCTGACCGATCTCGGCGCCCAGGATTCCAGCGGGCGACAGCTGTCCCTGCTGGCTGAGGCGATCTGATCCACAGCGCTTCCAGCCTGCGGCGGTGCCGGTATACCACGGAACTTTTACACCACCTTGGGTGGTAAGTTAGTGTGCTGTCCACGTTCGATTCTTGGCCCGAGCTGATGCGGGGGATCAATGCTGGACTACCTTTCACAGCTCTGGGAAACGAGCAGCCTGTCGCCGCATGGCATCTGCCTGCTATGGCGGCCAGAGTTGATCTGGACCCATGTCATCGCCGACACCTTGATCGGCCTGTCCTACTACTCGATCCCGCTGGCGCTCGCCTACTTCGTCTCGCGCCGCAATGACATCCAGTTCGGCTGGGTGTTCTGGGCCTTCGCCTTTTTCATTCTCGCCTGCGGTACGACGCACTTCTTCGCCATCTACACATTGTGGGTGCCGGACTACGGCACCGAGGCGCTGATCAAGATCGTCACCGCGGCACTGTCGGTGTTCACCGCGATTGCGCTGTGGCCGTTGCTGCCGCGCGCGCTCGCCATTCCATCGGCGGTGCAGTTGCAGAGGTTGAACGAAGAACTGACGCGCCAGGTCAGCGAGCGCAATGCGGCGCTTGCCGCGCTGCAAGCGGAAAAGGCCGAGCGTCTCAAGACTGAAGAGATGCTGCGACAGGCGCAGAAGATGGAAGCCGTCGGCCAGCTCACCGGTGGCATTGCGCATGACTTCAACAACCTGATGACGATTGTTGTCGGAAATCTCGAGCGGCTGGAAGAGAAGTTTCGCGACGATCCCACCGTCTATCGCTCAGTGAAAGGCGCCCTTGGCGGCGCCGAGCGCGGCGCGGCGCTGACTCGCAAGTTGCTCGCCTTTGGCCGCCGCCAGCCGCTCGCGCCGAAACGGATCGACGCCAACGAACTGATCACCAATGTTGCCGACCTGATGCGGCGCGCCGTCAGCTCGCAGGTCAGCGTCGATCTCGATCTGGCTTCCGGCTTGTGGCCGATTGAAGCCGACGCCAACCAGCTTGAAAATGCTTTGCTCAATCTCGCCGTCAATGCGCGCGATGCCATGCCACAAGGCGGCTCGGTCAAAGTGCAGACGCAGAACGTCGTCGATCCGGTCATCCCCGAGATTGTTTCGGCGCAAGGGCCCTATGCAATGATCACGGTCACCGACACCGGCGCCGGCATGAGCCCGGATGTTCTCAGCCGCGTATTCGAGCCGTTCTATACGACCAAGCCGGTCGGCGAAGGATCGGGCCTTGGCCTCAGCCAGGTCTATGGCTTCGTCAAACAATCGAACGGCTATATCGACATTGTCAGCACGCCGGGCAAAGGCACCACAGTGCGCATTTATCTGCCGCGGGCGCGGCCGCAAGTCGATCCGGCGGCGGAGACGTCAGGCTTTGCCGCAGGCTTTCCACTCGGCCAGCCGGGATGACGATCATGACGTCAGCGCCGATCGTCCTGCTGGTTGAGGATGAGCCGATGGTTCGCGAGATGATCGCGTTCGAACTGGACCTTGCCGGCTTCCAGGTGTTGGAAGCGGCGAGCGCTGAAGACGGCCTGCGCCTGCTCACCGAGAACGCCCGCATCGACCTCTTGTTCACCGATATCCGCCTTCCCGGCAAGAACGGCTGGCAACTCGCCGAAGAGGTGCGCGGCCTGCATCCCGGCGTGCCGATTGTCTACGCCAGCGGCTATTCCGACCTCAGCCAACCCCTCTCCCACAGCAAGTTCCTGCAAAAGCCCTACCGGCCGTCGCAGGTCTTGCAAGCGGCGGCCGATCTCGGCATTAAGCCCCCACCCGCCGCAACGAACTGAGAATTATGTCCAAACCACTGACCGACAAAATCGCGCTCGTTACCGGCGCCTCGCGCGGCATTGGCGCGGCGCTCGCGCTCGAACTGGCGCAAGCCGGCGCGCATGTCATCGCTGTCGCGCGTACCGTCGGCGGCCTCGAAGAACTCGACGACAAGATCAAGGCCGCGGGTGGCAGCGCCACTCTGGTGCCGGTCGACATGAAGGACATGGACGGCATCGCGCGCATGGCGCTGGCGCTGCACGAGCGCTATGGACGCCTCGATGTGATGGTCGGCAATGCCGGCACACTCGGCACGTTGTCGCCGCTCGATCATGTCGAGCCGAAGGACTTCGACAATCTGTTCGCGATCAATGTCAAAGCCAACTGGCAACTGATCCGCACCATGGACCCGCTGCTGAAGGCCTCCTCCGCCGGGCGCGCGGTGTTCGTCACGTCGGGTCTTGCGTGGCGCGGCATGGCCTATACCGGCATCTACGCCGCGACCAAGTCGGCACTCGACGCAATGGTGCGCAGCTACGCGGCAGAAACCGCGACAACGAATGTCAAAGTGAATTCGTTCAGCCCTGGCCCGACGCGGACGAAGATGTATGCCAGCGGCTGGCCCGGCGCCGATCAGAACAAACTGACGCCGCCGGAAGATGTCGCCAAGGCGATGCTGCCGCTGTGTCTGCCGGACTGTGCCGAGAGCGGCAAAGTTTACGACTTTGCCAAGGGCAAGTTTTTGGAGTTCAAGGCGCCGGCGTGATCGTCAGTGCTTGAACTTCGCGCGGCCCTTGAACGGGTTATCCTTCTCGCGCAGTGACAGCCGTATCGGCGTGCCGGGCATGTCGAAGGTCTCGCGCAGCGAGTTGATCAGATAGCGCTTGTAGGCTTCCGGCACGGCGTCGGCGCGCGTGCAGAACACGACAAAGCTCGGCGGCCGGTTCTTCGCCTGCGTGATGTAATTGAGCCGCAAGCGGCGTCCCGACACCGCCGGTGGCGGATGTGACTCGATGACCGCTTCGAACCAGCGGTTCAGCGCGCTGGTGGCAATGCGCTTGTTCCAGGTCTCGTGCGCCTTCACCACCGCCTGCATCAAGCGGTCGAGCCCCTCGCCCGTCAGCGCCGACACCGCAATCAAGGGCACGCCCCTCATCTGCGTCAGTTTCTCGTCCGCCTGCTCGCGCAACTTGGAGATCTCGCCGACCGTGTGCTCTTTCAGATCCCATTTGTTGACCGCGATAACGATAGCGCGGCCTTCCTGCTCGACCAGATCGGCGATGCGCTGATCCTGTTCTTCAAAAGCATTCTCGACATCGAGCAGCACGATGACAACTTCGGCGAAGCGCACCGCATTGAGCGCGTCGACGACCGACAGCTTCTCGAGTTTCTCGTCGACGCGGCCGCGGCGGCGAATGCCGGCGGTGTCGTGAATTTTGAACTGCTGGCCATTCCATTCGAGGTTGACGGCAATGGCGTCGCGCGTCGTGCCGGCTTGCGACGAGGTCAGCAGCCGGTCTTCGCCAAGCAGACGATTGATCATTGTCGACTTACCGGCGTTCGGACGGCCGACAATGGCGACCTTGATCGGGCGCGGGCCCGTCGGATCCGCCGCTTCGGCTGCAGCCTTTTCAGTCTCTTCCGGCAACGCCTTGCGCAAGGCGTCATAGAGGTCTGGCAAGCCTTCATTATGCTCCGCCGACAGCGCCACCGGATCGCCGAGGCCCAGCGCATAGGCGTCGAAACGGCCGGCCTGTCCGGCTTCGCCTTCCATCTTGTTGGCGATCAGCACCGCCGGCTTGCCGGAGCGGCGCACCAATTCAGCGAAGGCGCGGTCGTCCGGAATAGGCCCGGAACGCGCGTCGATCATGAAGAAAATGGCGTCAGCCTGGGAGATGGCCGTCTCGGTCTGCTCGCGCATACGACGGGTCAGGGCGTCCGGCGAGGACTCCTCCAAGCCCGCAGTGTCGATGACGGTGAATTCGAGGTCGCCGAGCCGGGCTTCGCCTTCGCGGCGGTCGCGCGTCACGCCCGGCCGGTCATCGACCAGCGCCACGCGCCGGCCCACAAGCCGGTTGAACAGCGTCGACTTGCCGACATTCGGCCGGCCGACAATGGCAATGATGAAACTCATAAACATTCTTTCCCCTCGCCGTGCAGCGAGGGTTCAGGAGATCAGCGCTGGAACGTGCCCGATGGCGGCGGCGCCGGCCAGGCAGCAGTGCCGCCGGATGACGGCGCCGCGGTCGGCCAGGCCGACGGCGCAGGCGCGGGCTGGGCCTGTTGTTGCTGC
>JAURVZ010000088.1 GCA_030655215.1 Pseudolabrys sp.
ACGGTGTAACCCTTCATCGTCGCCTCTTCCTTCAGCGCGGCATCGACCCATGTCGCGGGCAGCCCGAAGGTCGGCTCGGTGGTGTGGATGCCGGGCACGTTCACCTGCTGACCGCCGGGATCCATGACCATGAACTGCGCCGGCCAGATCCGGCCGGTGCCGGCGTCCACTTCCTTGATCTTGATGACGTAGGTGTTGGCCTCGAGCTGCACGTTGTCGAGGATGCGCACCGACGGCATCACGAAGCCCATCTCTACCGCCAGCGACTTGCGCAGTGCCTTGATCTGGTCGGTCAGGCGATCGGTGCCGTCCGGTCCGTTGACCAGCGGCAGCAGCGCGTAGCCGAGTTCGATCTTGAGGTCGTCGATCTTCAGCGACGCCGAGATCGGCTCGTCGGCCGCAGCGGCTGCCGCCGCAGCCACGGCGGGCGCCGCAGCCTCGCGGGCCTCCGCCGCCTTGACGACCTTGTTGTTCTTGCTGGCCTTCCAGGCGAGCCAGCCGGCGCCGCCGCCGAGCGCCAGGAACGGCAGCATCGGAATTCCGGGCAGCAGAGCCAGCATCAGCATGACGCCGGCCGACATGCCTAAAGCCTGCGGGTAGCCGGACAACTGCTTCATTAGCGCCTTGTCGGCGGCGCCCGTGATGCCGGCCTTCGAGACCAGCAGGCCAGCGGCGGTGGACACGATCAGCGCCGGCACCTGGGTGACCAGGCCGTCGCCGACGGTCAGCAGCGTATAGGTGCGCGCGGCCTCGCCGAACGACAGGCCCTGCTGGGCGACGCCGATAATGATGCCGCCGATGATGTTGATGAACACGACCAGCAGGCCGGCGATGGCGTCGCCGCGCACGAACTTGCTCG
This sequence comes from Pseudolabrys sp., assembly GCA_030655215.1. Lineage (GTDB taxonomy): Bacteria > Pseudomonadota > Alphaproteobacteria > Rhizobiales > Xanthobacteraceae > Pseudolabrys. Next base: position 860 of record JAURVZ010000088.1, read on the forward strand.
CGCCGTCCATGGCGCCGAAGAAGCCGCTTTCGTCCTCCAGGTCCTTGCGGCGCTTCTTGGCGGTCGCCTCGTCGATCAGGCCGGCGGACAGATCGGCGTCGATCGCCATCTGCTTGCCGGGCATCGCGTCCAGCGTGAAGCGTGCAGCGACTTCGGCGATGCGGCCCGAACCCTTGGTGATGACGACGAAGTTCACGATCACCAGGATCGCGAACACGATGATGCCGATGACGAAGTTGCCACCCATCACGAAATTGCCGAACGCCTCGATGACGTGGCCGGCGGCGGCGGTGCCTTCGTGGCCGTGCGACAGGATCAGCCGGGTCGAGGCCATGTTCAGCGACAGCCGCAGCATGGTCGAGATCAAGAGCACGGTCGGGAACGAGGAGAATTCCAGCGGCGTCTGGATGAACAGCGCGGTCATCAGGATCAGGATCGACATGGTGATCGAGATCGCCAGGAAAAGGTCGAGCACGATCGCCGGCAGCGGCATGATCAGCACGACGAGAATGGTCAGCACGCCGAACGCCAGCGCGAGATCGCCGCGCAGCACCATCGTGCGGAAATCGCTGAACGTGAAGCCCGCCTTCGGCGCGCCGCCCAAGCCTGATCCCGCAACCAAATCCGTCATCGTTGCCGCTTCCTCTCGCGAAAATCGTCCGCGGGCGCCGAATACCTGGGCGGCAGCCGAGAGGCCGCCGGATCGAAAGTGAGGCACCGCACTGGCTTCCACGGGCATTCCCCGTTTCGCTGACGAGACGCGACTTCACTCGGCAATTCTTGCCGGGCTTATGGTTATCAAATCGTTAATTTCCGGTGGATTGCGGCTGCGACATAAGGCTTTGCGGTCGATCATCGAGCCTGCAGGCAACTCACCGCCATGGCAGCCGGCCTGAGCATTGTTGCGCTGCTTCTGCATGCCCAATCCTTCGGCAGCGTAGCTTGACGGCCGGGTGGCAGCCGACGATGTTGCCGCCGTGAAAGAAAATTCCAGGATTCGGGAGATAACGCCCCAGTTCGTGCCTGACTCGCAGAAGGCATGGACGCGGCTTGGCCTTGCCTTGATCATCGGCTCGATCGGCTCGGTCGGGATGTGGTCGGTGGTCGTAGCGCTGCCGGCGGTGCAAGGGGAGTTCGGCGCCAGCCGCGGCGGCGCATCGTTGGCCTTCACGCTGACCATGGCCGGCTTCGGGCTCGGCGGCGTCGCCGCAGGCCGCCTGACCGACCGCTTCGGCATCGTCGCCACCGTCGTTCTCGCCGCCGTGCTGATGGGCGCCGGCTACCTCGCGGCCTCGCTGTCCACCGCGCTGTGGCAGTTCAACCTGATTCACATCGCGATCGGCGCCGGCGCGTCCGCTACCTTCGGGCCGCTGATGGCGGAGGCGTCGCACTGGTTCGAGCGCCGCCGCGGCATCGCCGTGTCGATCGCCGCCACCGGCTCCTATATCGGCGGCGCGTTCTGGCCGCCGCTGGTCAACTGGGGCATCCAGAACCACGGCTGGCGCCTCACCCATGTCGCCGTCGGCCTCGCCAGTTGCGGCGTGATGCTGGCGTTCCTGATGATCCTGCGGATCCAGATGGGCGCCGGTTCGCGCCGCAGCCACGCCAACGCACCGCCGCCGCGCATCGACCTGCGGCTCGGCGGCAATGCGCTGACGACGCTGCTGTTCACGGCCGGCGTCGCCTGCTGCGTTGCGATGGCGATGCCGCAGGTGCACATCGTCGCTTATTGCGGCGACCTCGGCTACGGCGCCGCGCGCGGCTCCGAGATGCTGTCGCTGATGCTGGCCTGCGGCATCATCAGCCGGGTCGGCTCCGGTTTCCTGGCCGACCGCATCGGCGGCATCCGCACGCTGCTGCTCGGCTCGGTGATGCAGGGCGTGGCGCTGCTGTTCTACCTGTTCTTCGACAGCATGGTGTCGCTCTACGCGATCTCCGCGATGTTCGGGCTGTTCCAGGGCGGCATCGTGCCGGGCTACGCGATCATCATCCGCGAGGCACTGCCGGCGTCGCAGGCCGCCACCCGCGTCGGCATCGTCATCCTCGGCACCGTGGTCGGCATGGCGCTCGGCGGCTGGGTTTCCGGCGTGATCTTCGACGCGACCGGCTCCTACGCCGCGGCCTTCATGAACGGGCTCGCCTGGAACGCCGTCAACGTCGCCATCATGGTGGCGCTCTTGTTGCGGGCGCGACAGCGGCTGGCAGTGGCCTGACCTACGCCGCCTCTGCCCTGCCGCTGACGCGCTGGCGCAGGCGGCGCAGCATGCCTTGGCCGCGGCGGCCGAGGAAGCGCGCCCAGCGCCGCGCCTGCCACGACAGGCCTTCGCCGATCGAGACCGAGCGGAAGTGAAACGCCGTGGCTTCGGACCAGGCGTCGCAGGCGCGCTTGTCGGGATCGTCGTAGAACGCGCCGATCTTGTCGGCGGCCATGCCCTCCGTCGCCAGCCAGCCCGGGATGTAGGCGTTGCACAGCCTTTCCACGTCGGTGAACACCATGTCGGTGCCGGTGCCGGCGGCGGGGCACGACGTCGAGAAGGCGTCGCCGACCAGCACCACACCGTCCCGGCGGTGCCCGGTCGCGACATAGAGATCGGCGGGGCGGATGCGCAATTTTCCGGTGATCTCGAACGCGCCGGTGAAGCGGCGCAGGCGCGGAAACAGCCGGTGCAGCGCTTCCTCAGGCGCGTCGCGCATCTCGCGCAGCCAGGGATCGTCCATGTCGCGGTACACGAACAGGTTGGCGCGCATGCCCTCGGGCACCGGAAACAGCGTGAGATAGGCCGCGCGGTCGCTCGTCCGTTCGGAGAAATAGGTCAGCGCCGGGAAATCGAACGCAGGCCGCCCGAGCGGCGCGATGTCGAATCCGACGGTGATGCTGTGGCACTTGCTGATGACGTCGCGCCCGATGCCGATCTGGTGCAGCAGCCCGATGTTGAGTCCGCTCGACAGCACGACCAGCCGTGCGGAAATTGACTCGCCGTTGGAGAGCGTCAGCGTCTGGCGGTCGGAGCTTGCCGAGATCGCCGTGACCTTGGCCTCGATCCGGTCGACGGCTCCCGGGATTTCGCCGCGGATCGCGTTGACCATGTCGTGGTACAGGATGCCGAACTGCCGGCTCGGCTTCCTGTCGATCAGATAGCCGAACCGCGCGGTCCAGATTTCGCCGTCCGGCCGGCCGGCGCGCAGGGCGGCGTCGAGCAGGCCGGTCTTGCGAAGCAGCTCAAGCTGGTTGGTGCTGATTTTTTCGGAGCGCAGGTCGGGCGGAAACGCGGCGTGTGGATCGACCATGACGGTCGAGATCCCGGCGCGCCCCAGCATGGCCGCAGCCGTCGATCCGGCAAGGCCCCCGCCGACCACCGCAACGTCCGTATCCCGCATCATGCCACGCCCTGCTCGACCTGCGACATTATGGCCGGACATTGGCAAACAAAGCTTGAACAGCGGCGACGGTGAGATGCCGGACAGGCGACCGGACGGAACGAGACTGCAACCCTGGCGTTGGGCGACATAACCCTCGAACGAAAGCGAATCCCATGAAGAAGCTCGTTTCGACCGCCGCCGCCGCCCTGTTGATTGCCGGCCTGTCCGCCGGATCGGCCTCCGCCAAACAGAAGCGCCCGGGCATGCACAGCACCACGAAATCGCAGGGTATGACGACCGGCCGGTCGGTGACCGGCGGAAACGCGGCGATGTCCGGCAACAACGGCAACTCCGCCAGCGGCAGCAACTCCATTCCCAACGTCAAGGGCGGCAATGCCGGCGGCATGAGGTGAGAGACGGCTTGCGACTCTGACTTCTCGGCGAAGCAACTGTGCTGTTTCCGAAGTTGCCCACGGATCTTCGACACCTATTTCGAGATGCGCAACTTGACCAGTTGTGAGCCGATCGAATCGAAAGCTGATACGACTTGGGTTGCGGAAGTCAGAAGATAAAAGCCGGACGGATCGCTCGCGCAATACTGCATCACGGCAGACGTCGGATCGGCCGGGATGCCTGTATTGAGCTGGATCGTGTAAATCGTGATTCCATCTGCTTTGATGTTATCGCATAACTTCTTTTGCCGGTTATCGATCTGGCTTCCAAACTGCGTCGTGCCGTCGCCATAAGCTGGCCATCGATTCGCAGTGTTCAGACCGTCGGAAAGCAGCACGATTGCCTTGATGTATGTCGTCCCGGCATTCTCGGCCGGCGCCTTTATAGGCGCAACTTGCGATAGCGACTGCCAGGCCCAGGCCAGCCCGATCGGCTGGTTGGTCGATCCGGTCGGCTGCATCGCATCAATCGCTGAATTTAACGCCGTCCAGTTGGTACTTAACGGAATGATCGGCTGCAGATATGCCGAATTGCCGCTCTTGCAGTAGTACTGCCCATTTTCAAAATACTCTTCGGCAGGGAACAGTGTCGCCATATTGGTGGCATTGGGCGCGGTGTTTGTGATGTCGTAGTTCTGGGTACGGTCGGTTACACATCCTGTCCAGCTGTTGTGGTTCTTCGGAACCGCGCTCTGGTGGACGCAGATGAAGAAGAGATAGGAATCGCAAACCATCGTATAGTTGGCCGCGTTCCAGTCCGTCCAGTCGATCCAGTTTGCGTTGTAATTCGCCGATCCGACATTAACGTCTTTCGCAAAGGGGATCAGCGAAATGTAGACGTCACCCGGGTTTTTAGCCGCGCTACTGAGCTTTGTGACGAGGTTCTTCGCCGCGGTTTGCATCGCGGACATTTTACCGTTCGCGGACATCGACCCGGTATTGTCCAGCGCCAGCGCCACCCGCATCGCTGACGAGCTCCATGTCGTCGTCGCAGCAACATTGAACGTGAAGGTTGGAAAGCCTACAACTTTAAGAAACTCCGTGGCGAGACTGCCCTGTCCGCTCACGGTGATGGTCGAAGAAGTTTTGGAATAGGTCGCGGTGACCACGACGCCGGTCACCTGCGGATTGACGTACAACGCATTGAAATAAGTATTTGCCTTCGGTGTGATCTCAGATGAAGAGATAGCGCCGGTCGAAACATCCTGAGACACCATCAATGCAACGGTATCCAGCGCGCCCTGCATTGCGCTGCGCATCTTGGCAACCCGCGTATAGTCGACCGCCGCCCCTACGCATCCTAGAAGCGGCACCAGCATGATCGAAAAAATGACGGCAACGTTTCCGCCTGAACAACTTCGAAAGCTATGTAGTAACTTTCGAAGAAAGGCGAGGCCAGATGATAGATTAGGAGCGTTCATTCTGGCGCCCAGTAATCCGATAGATTTGTGAGAGGTATTTCAAACGATAGAGACTGCGGCCCGCGTCGAATTGAAACAGACAGGAATGGCGTAGCAGGTAACGACGCCCATCCCATGGGCCATCGATCTCAGCTGACTGATTTCAAAGATCTAGTTCAGCTCGGTTAATCCCGCGAAAATTTGGTGCCCTGTACAAATACCGGACAACCATTCACGTCGACTGACTCAGTCAACTTCGCGATTGGGATTGGCCTGCTACGCGATCATTGAAGGCTGGCTGATCAGCGAAAGCTGTCGACCGCTACCAGCCTATTCAAACACTATCCCGATACGGTTTTCCTTGTGCCATACCATGCGAGCGCTTTTGGAGAACTCATCGGCTCGAATAACAAGAAGAAATCTTTCGGGAATGCCGAGAGGGCTAATGACGTCCAACGCGGCTCCACCGACCGACATATTTCGGACGGTACAATCAATTGCCCCGCCACCGAACTCGATCGTTCCGGCTTTCAACACACGATGTCGAGCATGCACACGCTGTTTCATTTGAAACAATTACGAATTGAAACTTATCAGCTCCTGAAGTTGCACTCCCGTACAATTACTGCTGACGTAAGATGAGAGCCCGCGTGTTGCGCAACGGGAGCAATCTGATCGTTGTTGTCTGATCCTGTTTCTCGCCGCACACTGGTCTCAGACGGCGGCAACAATGATGCAGGAAAGTTGAGACAGACACTCGATGCTGCTGACTTTTTCATTGATCGCCGAGACGGCTAAGAGCATCGCTGCGAATTGTAGGCCGCCAATCTGCCCTCAGACACGGCCGTACGCTTCGCGATGAATTTTGAAGCCCAGCTTGCGCATGCCTTTGGGCACCGAAAACATCTTGAGATAGGCCGCGGGGTCGCCGCGAGAATATGGCACTAGCTGATGAAGCTGCGCTCGGCGCCGTCTATCGCAGCAACCCAAGGATGAGTTAGATCGACTGCACGACCAGCCA
>JAURVZ010000012.1 GCA_030655215.1 Pseudolabrys sp.
AAGACTGGTACGTCGAGATGCCCATCTTCGACATGACCTTGAGCAGGCCCTTGTCGATCGACTTGATGTAACGCTTGACGATCTCATAAGCCTCGAGCTTCGTCGGCAGCGTGTCCTTCATCGCCACAAGCGTCTCGAAGGCGAGGTAGGGGTTGATCGCTTCGGCGCCATAGCCGGCGAGACAGGCAAAGTGATGCACTTCGCGCGGCTCGCCGGTTTCCAGCACAAGGCCGACCGACGTGCGCAGACCCTTGCGGATCAAGTGATGATGCACGGCGGCGCAGGCAAGCAGCGCCGGGATCGGAATGCGCTCTGCGCCAGCCTTGCGGTCGGACAGGATGAGGATGTTGCAGCCGCCGTTGACTTCTTCCTCGGCGCGCACGCACAGCTCGTCGATCGCCCAGTCCATGCCATCGGCGCCATGTTCCGCCGGGAACGTGATGTCGAAGGTCAGCGACTTGAAGTGGTCGCCGGACATTTCGGAGATCGAACGAATCTTTTCCAGATCCTCATTGGTGAGGATCGGCTGGCGCACTTCGAGGCGCTTGGTGTTCGACATGCCTTCGTGGTCGAGCAGGTTCGGGCGCGGCCCGATGATCGACACCAGGCTCATCACCAACTCTTCGCGGATCGGATCGATCGGCGGGTTGGTGACCTGCGCGAAGTTCTGCTTGAAATAGGTGAAGAGCGGCTTGGCTTTGTCTGACAGCGCCGAGATCGGCGTATCGGTGCCCATGGAGCCGATGGCTTCTTCGCCGGTCGACCCCATTGGCGTCATCAGAACCTTGACGTCTTCCTGGGTGTAACCGAACAGCTGCTGGCGATCGAGCAAAGCGAGGTTCGAGATCGGCGCGGTGTTGGCGGCGCCCGGCAGTTCTTCCAGCACGATCTGCGTGCGGGTCAGCCAGTCGCGATACGGATGGCTCTTGGCCAACGTCGACTTGAGTTCTTCATCAGGAATGAGCCGGCCTTCTTCAAGGTCGACGAGCAGCATCTTGCCCGGCTGCAGGCGCCACTTCTTGACGATGTCGGCTTCCGGAATCGGCAGCACGCCCATCTCCGAGGCCATGATGATGCGGTCATCCTTGGTCAGCAGATAGCGCGCCGGCCGCAAGCCGTTGCGGTCGAGCGTAGCGCCAATCTGGCGGCCGTCGGTGAAGGCCAATGCGGCGGGACCGTCCCACGGCTCCATCAGCGCGGCGTTGTATTCGTAGAAGGAGCGGCGCTCCTCATCCATCAGCGGATTGCCGGCCCAGGCTTCGGGCACCATCATCATCATTGCATGGGCGAGCGAGTAGCCGCCTTGCACGAGGAATTCGAGGGCGTTGTCGAAGCAGGCCGTGTCCGACTGGCCTTCATAGGAGATCGGCCACAGCTTCTTGATGTCCTTGCCGAACAATGGCGAGGACACGGAGGCCTGACGCGCCGCCATCCAGTTGACGTTGCCGCGCAGCGTGTTGATTTCGCCGTTATGCGCGATCATGCGGTACGGATGCGCCAGCGACCAGGCCGGGAAGGTGTTGGTCGAGAAGCGCTGATGCACCAGCGCGATGGCGGATTCGAAATCCGGATCGTGCAGGTCGGCGTAATACTTGCCGAGCTGGTCGGCGAGGAACATGCCCTTGTAGATCACCGTGCGGCAAGAGATCGACACAGGGTAATAGCTCGACGTGCGGCGCTCACGGCGGCGATAGATCGCGTTCGAGATCGACTTACGCAGGATATAGAGGCGGCGTTCGAACTCATCCTCGGTCAGCTTCTTCTTGCCGCGGCCGATAAAGGCCTGCATGTGCCACGGCTCGGTCGGAATAACCGACACGCCGAGCGAGGCATTGTCCTTCGGCACATCGCGCCAGCCAATGAGGGTGAGGCCCTCGCGGGCGATCACGTCGGCATAGATGTCGCGAATGATCTGCCGCCAGTTTTCTTCCTGCGGCATGAACAGTTGCGCGACGGCGTACTGGCCGGGCTCCGGAAGTTCAAAGCCGAGTCGCTTGGCTTCCTTGGCGAAAAACTTGTGCGGGATCTGAACGAGGATGCCGGCGCCGTCGCCCATGCGCGGATCGGCGCCCGTGGCGCCACGGTGCTCGAGGTTGCACAGGATCTGCAAACCGTCCTGGACGATCTGGTGCGACTTCACGCCCTTGATGTTGGCGACGAAGCCGACGCCGCAAGCATCGCTGTCGAGCGCGGGATCATAGAGACCCTGTATTTCAGGCGTGCCCGGATCCATAGTCGAGCCAACGAACGGCGCAACGGCGTCATCGCTGATGCGCGATGCGTCGATCTTGCTGAACCTGGCGCTGTTCTTCCGCTCGCTCATCTTGTCCTGCCTCACCGGCGTGTCCGGCGTACTCGCTCACCGCGGAACCCATGATTTTGGCGTGCCATTGCAAGCACCTCAAAGATCGCAGGCTTTCCGTAATTAGGACAGCATTGCTGTCCTAATGGACCATGCCAAATTTTGCATCGCCGCACAAGACTGGTCCACGTCTAAAGTGCCAGTTGCTTGCGTAATGTTGCGGCTTTGCCTCATTGGCAAGCAAGAACAGGACCACGCGCGCCCCTTTTGCGCAATGCCGTTGCGTCGCTTACCGGACATGCAATTTGCTCGGCCGATTAACCGTTTAAGGGTGAATCTGGGAAATCGTCGCGCGCCGCCGCCGCGCCGGTATGTTTGGGAGAAATCTCATGCGGAGTGGCGGCGATGATCAACAACACCTCGACTTTGGCGGATCGCGTGTCTGGCGAGGCCGCCATGGCCCGTCTGGCCGACCGGCTGACCGCCATGGCGCCGCCGCCGATGAACCTGTCGCCCAACACAATCGTTCAGCGGCCCTTGCCGCAGACCTCGGCGGCGCTGAGCGCCAGCGCGGCCATTGCCCGCCGGGCGCATGAGCGGGCCCGCCGGTCGCGCTCGATCGTCGGCCTGACCGTCGACAGTTTCATTTCCGCCTGTTCCTTCGTCTCCTATGCGCTGGTGGCGCTCGGCCTGCGGGTGCTGATGGCGCGGGTGTTCTTCCTCGATGGCCAGACCCGCATTGACGGCCCGCGCTATTCGCTCAGCCTGCAGGATTACTGGAACGTCGATTTCCTGCGCGGTTTTGACTTTTCCGTCGTGCTGCCGGCGCAGGTGAAGGCGCAGACCTTCGCCGCCTTTGCCACCCAGTATCCGCCGATGCCGGTGCCGCCGGCGATTGCCGCCTACCTGGTCAGCTATGCCGAATTCATCCTGCCGGTCATGCTGGTGCTCGGCTTTGCCACGCGCTTTGCCGCCATCGGCCTGCTGATTATGACGGCGATGATCTCCTATTTCGTGCTGCCGCAGGCCTTCTTGACCACGCAGATATTCTGGGTGGCGGTGCTGCTTGTGCTGATTTCGCGGGGGGCAGGGGCGATCTCGGTCGACAACCTGATCCGCAAAATTGCTCGCCGTTAGAAAACGGGCAGGGCGGTCATCGTGAAAAAGTCATTGATCATCGGCCTTGGCGTGGCGGCGCTTATCGCCGGCACCGCCTCGCAGGTGAAAGTCGACAGCTCAAAACCGGCGCCGGCCGCGATTGTTACCGCGGCGGCTGCGGACGAAAGCGAGGCGCCGCCGGTCGTATTCCGGATGGCGCAGGCCGCCAGTCCCTACGTGTTCGACTATGAGCGCGGCCCGCGCATTATTCAGGTCCCGCAAAACAGCCGCGTCGCCAGCCGCGCCGTCGTTGAAGACGACGATGACGTTGCGCCGCCGCCGCGTCACCGCGTCGTGACGCCGAAACCGCGTGTTGCCAGTGCGCCGCCGGTTGAGCGCACCCCGCGCTGGAAACCGCGCAAAGAAGCGGTCAAGGAAACACCCGCCGAACCTGCCGCACCGCCGCTGCCGCGCCGCGCCGTCCTGAGCGCGCCGCCGCTCAGCAATGGCCCGACGCCGCTGCGGCCGACGCCCCGCTTCGACAACCAGGCCGCCGACGCCGGCATCAAATTCGCGCCGCCGCCTCCGCCGGTCACTGAGACCCAGCCGCCGCTGGTTATTCGCCACCGGTGACGCCGGAAGCCGTGCCCGCGGAAGAAACGCAAAGCGCCCCGGAATAACCGGGGCGCTGACGCTTGTTGCTGTGACAGCCGACGCTTAAGCGGCGACTTTGCTTTCCACGACCTGCGGCTTCGCCTGAGCGTTACCGATCGGGATCTGCCTTGGCTTCTTCGCCTCCGGGATCTCGCGCACGAGATCGACGTGCAGCAAGCCGTTCTGCAGCGCGGCGTTTTTCACCGTCACATAATCGGCCAGCTGGAACACGCGCTCGAAGGCGCGCGCGGCGATGCCCTGATAGAGCACTTCACCGGTCGGCTCGGCGGTCGGCTGCTTGCCGCCCTTGATGGTCAGCGTGTTCTCTTTCGATTCGATTGAAAGGTCGCTCTCGCTGAAGCCGGCAACCGCGACAGTGACGCGGTAATCATTCTCGCTGGTGCGTTCGATGTTGTACGGCGGATAGCCCGGCGCGGCATCGACGCCGTCCATCAGCGAAAACAGCCGGTCGAAGCCGACGGTGGAGCGATAAAGGGGGGAGAGGTCGAAAGTACGCATGATTAAGTCCTCCAAAGATGAGCGACATATCGGGCAAGTTCGCCAAATGGCCGAACCTTAGAGCCCGTGCGCAGCCATTATGGCCTGCGCAAAGCAGATATGGGGGCGGCGTTTTGCGCTCGCAAGAGGCATCCTCTATAAGTCGCGCAGCCCCTCGCGCACCGGCTCATTCGCGGCGTCATGAAATTCATCTCCATTCCCGCCAATCCGGTTCCCGATAACGGGATCGCCGGCGTCATCAAGACCCCGGACGGGGTGACTCTACGTTTTGGCCGCTGGGAGCCGCCGCCGGGCCGCAAGGGCACCGTCGTCATCCTGCAGGGCCGCTCCGAATACATCGAAAAATATTTCGAGACGGTGCGCGATCTGCGCGCGCGCGGCTTCGCTGTTGCGACTTTCGACTGGCGCGGGCAGGGCCTTTCCGATCGCGCGCTGTCCGACCGGCGCAAAGGCCACGTCAGGAATTTCTCGCAATACGCCACTGACCTCGGCACCTTCATGGAGCAGGTCGTGCTGCCGGATTGCCCGCCGCCCTATTTCGCGCTCGGCCATTCAATGGGTGGCGCCAACATCATTGCCTCCTGTCACAATGGCAGCCGCTGGTTTGAACGCATTGTGCTGTCGGCGCCGATGATCGCGCTGCGGCCGGGCAGGCTGACGAGTGTCGCCGGCCCGGTGTCGCGCTTCATGCGCATGCTGGGCCGCGGCTCGGCCTATGTGCCGACCGGCCAAAGCGGCCTGTCCGGCACCGAAAATTTTCTCGGCAATGTGCTGACCTCCGATCCGGTGCGCTTCGCGCGCAATGCCGCGGTGCTGCAGGAAGCGCCGGAGCTCGGCTTAGGGGCGCCGACCATTGCCTGGGCCGACTCGGCGATGCGGCTGATGAAGCGATTTGCCGCGCCGTCTTATGCCGCGCGCATCCGCCAGCCGATGCTGCTGGTTGCGGCCGGCTATGACGAAGTCGTCTCGACCTCGGCGATCGAAGCCTTCGGCAGCAATCTGCTGGCCGGCCGGCACCTCATCCTGCCCGGCGCCAAGCATGAGATCCTGCAGGAGCAGGACGCCTTCCGCGCCCAGTTCTGGGCGGCGTTTGACGCTTTTGTGCCCGGCACGCCGCGCTACTAAGCTGGCCGCACGGCAAGATTTCATCAACCATGATCTTCAGGCGCGGCGGCGTTTTATCGTCTTGTTGAGAGACGAGCCTTTAAAGCCATGCGCATGGCTTGGAAAATCAAACAGCTCACCGAAGTAACAACGGTCGCCGTCGTCGTCGTGCTGGCCGGCTCATGGCTGTGGACCAACTGGTCAACAGCCGACGATGAGATCGTCACCGGCTCGATCGCGCGGCCGCAGACCGCGGCGCCGATGGTGTACAAGTTGCCGCCCATCATCACCGCTGCTGCTTCGACGCCGGCCGTGCAGCCGCATCTGCCGCAGATGAATCTGGCCACGCACATCATCGAGCCGCGCGAGACGCTGAAGTCAATCGCTCAGCGCTTCAACACGCGTGCCGTCGATCTGGCGGCGATCAACCGCATCGCCGCCGATGCATCGTTGCGGCCGGGCACGACGCTCATCGTGCCGGTTTATCGGTAGATGAGATCCGTCATGCCCGGCCTTGTGCCGGGCATCCACGTCTTCCTTGTATGGCAATAGACGTGGATGGCCGGGTCATAGCCGTTCGAAGAACGGCGTTCTTCGAACGCCTTTGCCCGGCCATGACGGCTATCGCGGCGGGATCTGGATCATATCGTCCAGCTGCGCCTTGGTCAGTTCGGTCGGCGTGAACTTCAACGCCACCGCATCCTTGATGATGGTGTCGAGGCCGGTGATCTTGTCCGGCTCGATCGACGCGCGCGGGAAGAAGTCATCGCGCGTGCGCTTCGCCTTCGCTTCCGGGATCTTCAGCCAGTCCGCATAAAGCTTGATCGCCGCCGGATCGTTGTACATGGCGTCCACCGTCTCGCGATACGCCTTCATGTAGCGGACAACGACGTCCTTGTTGGCCTTCAGGTAATCGGCATTGGCAATGTTGAGGCGCACCGTCTGGCCCTTGAACGCGGAAGCGTCATTGCCAGTGGCGATGATGCGGATCTGCTTGGCATCGAGCTGATCGAGGCCGAAAGGCGGCGCCGCCCAGCCGACATCGATCTGGCCGGACATGACCGCGGTGATGTTCGCCGCCGGGCCGCCCATCGCTGTCAGGTTGGCTTTCAGTTTGTACTCGTCGACGAAAGCCTTGGCGACGCCATGCGTCGACGAGCCGTTGGTCGAGTAGGCGAGCGTCTTGCCGTCAGTGTCCTTCAAGGTCTTGATCGGCGAATCCGCCTTCACGTACCAATAGAGATCGCCGGCGCCGGTGGTTTCGGCGCCGATGACGCGCACCGGCGCGCCCTTGGCATAGGCGCCGATCACGCCCATCACGCCGGCGGCAATGCCGATATCGACGCTGCCGGAAATCACCGCCTGCTGCGTTTCGCCGGCGCCTTGCGTGTAGACGATCTCAAGCTTGATGCCGTGCTTCTTGAAGATGCCAGCCATCTGGCCGATTTCGGACACGGACGTATCCCAGTTGCCGCGCTGGCCAATGGCCATTCGGATCGTATCTTGCTTGGTTGTGTCTTGCGCCGAGGCGGCCGGCACGCCGGCCACGATGGCCAGCGCCGTCAGCGCTGCTGCTGCTATTCCAATTTTCATTTTATCCTCCCAGAGTTTTTTATGTTTTCGTTTTTGTCTACTTCGTCGTTGTCTACTTGGCCGTCTGTCTCACCCTCTCAAGCGGGGCTTCGCTGCCGCCGCCGAGGCTGCGCCAGTTCGTTGTCTTCGGCACCACGCCCTCGTAAGACGTGATCGTGCCATGGACGATGTGCGGCCCGCTGGTGCCGATCGCCGGCCTGCCGGCTTGCACATCACGCGCCGCTTCGACCATCAGTCGCCGGAACGCGACGACAGCGACATCGCTGGCGCCGACGCGATCTTTCGACCGGTCGCTGATCGGCCCCATGCTTTCCCACATGGCGATGTCCTGGTTGGGAATGCCGCTGATGCCGGTGAAATTGCCGGCCTTCATCGCGTCGCGGTCCTGCTGGTAGAGATTGTCGCGCGAGCGAACGCCGTTGAACTGATCGTCAACGTCGACGCCCCATTCCAGCTTGTTGAACTTGCGCCATGTGCCGGCATCGATGCCGGCCTTGTCGGCGCCGGCCCAGGCGATGAAATAGAAGATCGTGGTGTTGTCGTCTTCCGGCGTCAGCAGCGTCGCGACGTTGTACGAGCTGTTCGGCGGAATGAGCGCGGTGTACGGCGCGATATAGACCGTGGTGCGGATGTAGTCATGCGTCTCTTCATTCATGATCGGCCGGCGGATCGCTGCATAGCGGAAGCCATAGCTGGTGCGCTCGATCTGGAAACGCGGCGCCTTGTCATTCGACGGCCGCAGCCACGTCGCTTCCGTCGCCTGGGCAATTTCAACATCGGCCGGCAGCATGTCGGATGAATGCAGGCTCGACGAATGCGCCGAGTCGATCTGTCCTTCCAATATCTGCGCCCAGTTGCAGTTCACGCGAACCTTGGTGGCGCTGACGCGCGCATCTGGCGTCGGGGCGAAGGCCGGCGGTTCAAAGGCGCGCATTTCCTCCGGCGGGCCCATGTAGCACCAGACAAAGCCGCCGGCTTCGGTTGCCGGATAGGATTTGTGTTTGACGCGATCGGGAATGAGACTGTTGGCCGGCTCGGACGCCATCTCGACGATGTTGCCGTCCACGTCGAACTTCCAGCCATGATAGAGGCAGCGCAGGCCGCACTCTTCATTGCGCGCGAAGACCAGCGAAGCGCGCCGGTGCGAGCAATATTCATCGAGCACGCCGATGCGGCCTTTGCTGTCGCGAAACACGACAAGGTCTTCGCCGAGCAGCTTCACCTTGATCGGCGCGCCATCGGCTTCGGTCACTTCTTCGGACAGGCAGGCCGCGATCCAGTGCCGGCGCATGATCTTGCCCATCGGCGCGTCACCCTCGACGCGGCACAACAGATCGTTTTCTTCCTGTGTCATCATGGCGGCGTTTCCTCGATCGGCGGCGACATTTGCCCGCCGGTGTTTTCTTAGATATCTAAGATAAACCTTTGGCGGCAAACATGTCGAGACATGGCAACCGTGACCGACGCTAAAAATAGAACGCTGAAACTGGGCGTCATCGGCCTCGGCCGCGCTTTCAGCCTGATGTCACCGACCTTTTCCGGCGATGCCCGCGTTGCGCTGGTTGCCGCCGCCGACACGCGCGAGGCCGCACGGCGGCGCTTTGCCGCGGATTACAACGGCAAAGCCTATGCCACGGCCGAGGAACTATGCGCCGATCCGGAGGTCGAGATTGTTTATGTTGCGACGCCGCATCAGTTGCATGCGCAACAAGCTGTGCTTGCGGCGCGTCACGGCAAACATCTGCTGATCGAGAAGCCGCTGGCCCTGACGCTGGAAGATTGCGCGGCGATTACCAAAGCCGCGCGTGATGCGGGTGTCCATCTCATCGTCGGCCACTCGCATTCATTCGATGCGCCAGTGCAGCGCCTGCGCGCGCTGGTGCAGAGCGGTGACTTCGGCGCGGTGCGCATGATCAACGCGATCAATTACACCGACTATCTTTATCGGCCGCGCCGGCCGGAAGAACTCGACACCGCGCTCGGCGGTGGAGCGGTGTTCAATCAGGCGGCGCATCAGGTCGATGTCGTGCGTTATGTGGCTGGCGATGAAGTGACCAGCGTGCGCGCGCTGACCGGCGCCTGGGACGCAGCACGGCCAACTGAAGGCGCGTATGCCGCGTTGCTGACATTCGCCGGCGGCGCTTTCGCCTCTCTGACTTACAACGGCTTTGGCCATTTCGATTCCGATGAATGGCAAGGCTGGGTCGGCGAACTGGGCCAGCAGAAGTCGCCGCAAGGCAGTGCGCTGCGGCCGCGCTTTGCCAGCGCGGACGAAGAGGCCGCTTTCAAGAATGCGCGCAATTATGGTGGCGACAGTTTCAAGCCGGCGGTGACCGCGCCGGTGGCGCATAATCACTTCGGCACATTGTTGGTGAGCTGCGATCGTGCCGATCTGCGCGCCATGCCGAACGGCGTGATGATCTACGAGAATGGCGTCGGACGTTTCGATGAATTGCCGCCGCCTCCGGTGCCGCGCGGCGAGGTCATCGACGAGCTGTATCGCGCGGTTGTTGATGGCGTCGCGCCGCTGCACGACGGAGAATGGGCGACGGCGACGATGCAGGTCATCGTCGCCATGTTGCGCTCGGCGCGTGAAGGCAACGATGTCGCGCTCTAAGGCCGCGCCGCAGGCCGACACGCAGGCCATCCTGCGCCATTGGCGCGAAGCCGTGCCGGATGACCGTCTGGCGCATCTGGTCAAGGATGCGACGCGCGCTTTGGTGCGCGCTTTGCAGATGCGGCTGGGCGAACATGCCGTATCATTTGGTCACTGGACGTTCCTGCGCATTCTTTGGGAGGGCGACCGGCTGACCCAGCGCGAACTCAGCGAGCGCGCCGGCGTCATGGAGCCGACGACATTCTCGGCGCTCAAGGCGATGGAGCGGCTCGGTTATGTCCGCCGCCGCAAATTCGCCGGCGACCGCAAGAAAGTCTATGTGCTGCTGACCGCCAAAGGGCGCGCCTTGCGCGATGTTCTCGTGCCATTGGCCGAGGATGTAAACCGGGTTGCCGCGCGCGGCGTCAAGCTGTCCGCCATTGCGACGACGCGCAGCGTGCTGCTGTCGATCATCGAGAATCTGGATAACGATGAGCACGTCGCCGATATGAAAATGCCGTCGACGCGGGCCTTGGCCAAGATGAAACCGGTGCGAAGGCGCAAACAGGTCTAGTTGGCGCGGGTCCACTGCGTAGAGCGGCAGATCATGCCGGCGACGACGCAACCTGTCGTGGTCATGGCGTTGCCGGTGGCTTTCAATGTCGCCGTCAGGTTCAGCTTGCGTTGCGGGTCATAGCCGGTCCCTTCCCAGCCATCGCCCTTTTGCGCGATCTTGAAAATCAGCTTGTCGCCGACCTTTTCCTTCTGCTCGACCGGATCCTTGATCCAGATATTCGTCGCGCAGATATCGCTGCCGCAGGCGGCCATTTTCACCCGGGCAAGGCCATCGCCGCGCGTCCAGGTTCCAAGGATGTCGTCGGGGGCTGCCGTTGCCGGTAAGATAAGACCGGCAAGAGCGGCGATGGTGATCACTGATCGGTGCATTACGGCTCCTGCGACGTTTAGAATTATACGTGCCGGAGACGTTGATAGATCACCGCTGCTTAGCTGTTCAAAAGTTCCAACGCGGCGGCGTGGGTACGGGCGTCACCGGCGGCAACAATGCGCCCGCCAGCTTGAGGAGGCCGGTTGTCCCACGTCGTGATGATACCGCCAGCGCCCAAGATGATCGGGATCAGCGCGACAATGTCATAGGGCTTCAGCCCGGTCTCGATGATCAGATCGATCTGCCCTGCCGCCAGCATGCAATAGGCGTAACAATCGCCGCCATAGCGCGACAGTTTCACCTTGTTCTCGACCTTGCTGAAAGCCGCGCGGTCGGATGCGTTCATCAGCAGCGGGCTGGTGGTGAACAGCACCGCATCGCTCAGGGCATCGCATTTGCGGACGTGAAGATCTCGTTCTCCAGCGGGGCCACGATATTGCGCAGCCCCGCTATCGCCGGTGAAGCGCTCACGCGTGAAGGGCTGGTGCATCATGCCGTAGACCGGATCGCCAAGACGCGTCAGGCCGATCAACGTGCCCCAGGCGACCATGCCGGAGATGAAGGATTTGGTGCCATCGATTGGATCGAGCACCCAGACGTATTCGGCCTCAGTGTGTTCGTTGCCGTATTCCTCGCCGAGAATGCCGTGCTCGGGGAAAGTCTGCCGGATCAGGCTGCGCATGGCGTCTTCAGCGGCGCGGTCGGCGGCGGTGACCGGGTCGAAGCCGCCGGCCAGCTTGTTCTCAACGGCCAGCGCGGTCCGGAAAAACGGCAGGATAGTCTCGCCGGAGGCAGTAGCGAGTTGGTCAACAAAACTGGTGAAATCGATCGCCGTCATGTGCGCTCCTGTTGTCCCGGCCTAACCGAGACTGGCGACAGCGACAACCTGCGGGAGTTCTTTCATCCCTAAGCCGGCACCGTTGCACATGATTTTACCACTGATTTTAACGGGGCAACTTGGCTCTTGGACGGGCCTGAGCTATGCGGCATAATATTCCTCAAGGCGCTGATTTCAGGTAATATGATGCCGTTTCGAGCCGAAATCCCGCAACTATTTGCATAGCCTAATTAATAACACGCACTTTCACTAACCACTCATGCAGAAATGCATGGTGAAGTACGATCTAGCTCTTGATTTTTGTGCGTTGCGGTGTAGTTTATTGCGATGCGGTAGCGATACCGTTGCCCTCCTTGGGCGTTTCCTCCCTAGACTTGGGCCGCTCTTCGTGAGCGGCCCTCTTTTTTTGTCCGGAGCAAACCTAGCAATCAATCATTCGGCCGCTGCCCGGTAGGGCCGCAGTTCCTCGAGCGGAATGTCGCCGAGCACCGTCGCCAGGGTCACCAGATCGGCGGCCAGCCGGTCGAAGCCGCTGACCTTCAAATAGCGCCGCTCATCCATATAAAGCGCCCGGTTGATCTCGAGCTGGATGGCGTGCAGCCCGGCAGCCGGATTGCCGTAATGCTCAGTGATGAAGCCGCCGGCATAGGGCTTGTTGCGGCTGACCGTGTAGCCCATGCCGCGCAAAGTCTGCTCCGCGACCTCCGAGACCACCCCGACGCAGCTGGTGCCGTAGCGGTCGCCGAGCACGAATTCCGGCCGCGGCCGCTCGTCCTTATGCCCGGCGCTCGACGGCATGGAATGGCAGTCGATCAGCATGGCGGCACCGAAATCCCGGTGCAGCTTGGTGAAAAGCTTCCGCAGCGCCCGGTGGTAGGGCTTGTACAGCGTCTCAATGCGCGCCAGTGCATCGTCGATCGGGATGCGGCAGTCGTAGATTTCTTGGGCATCGCCGACGACGCGGGCCACGGTACCTAAGCCCCCGGCGACCCGCATGGAGCGGGTATTGGCGAAAGAGGGCAGCCGGCCGTCGAACATGCGCGGATCGAGCTCATAGGGCTCGCGGTTCACATCGACGAAACAGCGCGGGAAATGCGCCCGCATCAGCGGGTAACCCTCGTCGACCACCCCGGCCATCAGCTCGTCGACAAAACTGTCCTCGGAGCGCCGCAGCGTGCCGATTTCCAGCCGCGACAGGCTGAGGAATTCGAGCGGGTAGGTCGAGCCGGAATGCGGCGAATTAAACAGAGCCGGCCCGCGCAGGGTCACCGGCTCAAGGATTTCAAACGGCGGGTCGAGGTCGTCCCTTGGGTCACTCATTGGCAGCAGTCTTCTGGGCAATCTTGGCGCAAGGGAGATCCATCAGACAGGCCGATTCCATTGGAATAGTGGGAAATAAGGCGCACTATACGGTCCATTGTCCATAGGCCGGGGGATAAAGCCAAGCGCTGCTTTAGGTTCACCCGATATTTACCCGGCACCGCTCTTATGGACCGCACGAGCCGGTGCTTGCGCCGGATGTGACTGGGGCGTTTAGGGGCGTTTAAGAGCGATGTCGAAAATCCTGCTGGCTGAAGACGACACCGATATGCGGCGCTTTTTGGTCAAAGCCCTGCAAAACGCCGGATTCGACGTCACCTCCTACGACAACGGCCTGTCGGCCTATCAGCGCCTGCGCGAAGAGCCGTTCGAACTACTTTTGACCGATATCGTGATGCCGGAAATGGACGGTATTGAGCTGGCCCGCCGCGCCGCCGAACTCGACCCCGACATCAAGATCATGTTCATCACCGGTTTTGCCGCGGTTGCCCTGAATGGCGATTCCAGCGCGCCGAAGCAGGCCAAGGTCCTGTCCAAGCCGATCCATCTGCGCGACCTCGTCAACGAGGTCCACAAGATGCTGGCTGCTTAACGCAGGTAATTTTCCTCTCCGACTGGCCTTGCTTCGTCAGTTTGGAGCCGATAAGACCACTGCACTAAAGGGCGCGTAGCTCAGCGGGAGAGCACCTCCTTGACATGGAGGGGGTCACAGGTTCGATCCCTGTCGCGCCCACCACTCCTTTAGTGCCGCGCATCTGGCGGAAGTTCCTCACCCAAAGCCGAGCCATGAATCGCCAACGATGGCTCCTTGTGCTGTTCGTCCCCCTCGTGATCGCCGGTGGACTGGCGCTGTATTGGCTGTTTGACGGCTTCACCAGCGTTGAAGCCCTCAAGGTGCGCATCGCCAGCCTGGGGGCATGGGCTCCGGTCGGCTATGTGCTGCTCTATGCGCTGGCGACGGTGGCGATGCTGCCGGGCGGCTTCTTCGATCTCGCCGGCGGTGCCTTGTACGGCCCGGTCTGGGGCAGCGTGCTCAACATGGGCGGCGTGTCGCTCGGCGCCGCCTGCTCATTCCTCATCGCGCGTTATGTCGCGGGCGAATGGGTGCAACGCCACGCCGGCCCGCGTGTGCAGAGCGTCATCACCAGTGTCGAGAAAGACGGCTGGCAGTTCGTTGCTTTCGTCCGGCTCGTGCCGGTGTTTCCGTACCCGCTCGCCAATTACCTGCTCGGCCTGACGCGCATTCCGTTCTGGCACTACATGCTGGCGACGATCGTGTTCGCGCTGCCCTCGACCATTGCCTATACGTGGATCGGTCATGTCGGCCGCGAAGCGGTGGCTGGCGAGACCGACAACATTTATTACGCCTTGATCGGGCTTGGCCTTGTCGCGGTGGTCATCATGGCGCCGCGCTTCTACAGACGTTTTCGCCGCGCCAAGGATCAGGTGTGAATGAGCGTGCCAACCGGCTCGCCGTTCAGTGCGCGTGTCAAATTGCCCGGCACCAGGCCGTTGACGATGCGAATGCTCTTCGCCAGCTTGGCGCGCGTCAGCAAGTCCAGCACGACGGGTTCGATCGGCAGCGTCGGCAGCTTGCGCGCGATCAGCTCAGCGGCGCTGATTTCCGGGATGAGTTCGGCATCCGGATTGATTTTCGGATCGGCGCTGTACACACCATCGATATCCTTCAACAAAATGATCGAGCGCGCGCCGAACACTTCACCGACCAGATAGGAGCCGGCGTCGCTGCCATGCGGCGGGATCTTGCCGACGGCCGGCGGATGCTCCCACAAATCATAAGGCGGAATGCCGTTGAACACGGCGCCGCGCGCCGCCGCCAGCATCGCCGGCAGCAGTTGCACGATGAACGGCGCTTCCAGATAGACGAAGCCGTGACTGGCGAGCAGGCACGACACCATATAGGCGTTCTGCGCGGATGATTTGCCGGCCAGCACCGCAAGCGCGCCGGTCGGCATGCCGAGATCGAGACCGACCGACAAGATGTGACGCGCGCGCACGCCGGGGCCGACGCCGATGACCTGCGTATGGTTCTCCTGATTGGCGACGATCTCGTCGAGCAAGGGCAGAACCGCCTTGTTGCCGCGGTCCATGATCGACAGGCCGCCGATCTGCACGACATTTAGGTTGGGCAGGATGGCGCGCACCGGCGCTTCGGTACCGGCGATCACCTTCTTGTCGACCAGCGACTCGCGCATCAGTTTCGAGACGACGTGTTGCGCTTCGATGTTCATTGCGCACCCCTGCCTTTGAACGCGGCATTGTAGATGATGGTGCCGACCGGCTCGCCGTTCAGCGCCGCGCTCAGTTGTCCCGGCTTCAGGCCGTTGACGAACTGGATCTCGCTGATGTGCCGCGCGCTCAGCATCAGATCGAGCACCGCGCGCTCGACGACGAGATCGTCCTGATCTTCCTTCAGCAGATCCTGCACGCTGATGCGCGAAATGTGCAGCGCCTTGGCGTTCTTCTTCGGATCGGCGGTGTAGAGCCCGTCTTCGTCCTTGACGTAGATCATTTTGCGCGCGCCATAGACCTCGGCGATCAGGAAGCAGCCAGTGTCGGTACGCTGCGGCGGGATGCGGCCAATATCCGGGTTCTGCTCCCACAATTTGTACGGCGGCATGCCCTGGCAAATGACGGCGCCGCGCTCCATCAAATAATGTGGCAGCGAGGGGAAGCCTTCCGGCTCGAGGAAGGCGATGCCGTGCCGCGCCAGCAGATATTGCAGCATCTGCGCATTCTGCCAGGCGACGGCGGTGCCGAGCACGGTGAGCACGCCGACCGGCAGGCCGAGATCGATGGCCAGCGAGTAGATGTGCCGGGCGCGCGTGCCGGCGCCGGTGCCGAGGATCATCTTGTGCTTCGACAGATTGCCGACGATCTCATCGACCAGCGGGCCGACGGCGCTGCGGCCGCGATCCATGATCGACTGGCCGCCGATCTTGACGACATTGGCCCAAGGGAGAATGGCGACGTCGGGCGTTGCTTCGGTGGCGCGCAGCAAGGCGGCATCGCTGAGCGATCCGTTGACCAAGCGTTTGCCGAGATCCGTCAACAATGCGTTGGTCTGCATGAGGTCACCTTTCAAATGTGAAAATGCGCAATGTGAAGCTGTGCGTTTCCGCAAAGGGAGCGTCGAGGCTGCCGAACTGGCGCACGGTCCAGCCGGACAATTGCTGTAGCGCGCGCTCGCGTGTGTCGCGCGGCAATGTGCCGAAGCGCGCGCCGTTGCGGTGGCGCTCGATGAAGCCGCGCGGTGTCCGCGTCGCGGTCCATGTCGCCGCCTCGATGTTGTCGACAGCGACGGCGCGTTCTTCCAGATGCAGTTCGGCCTGCGCGCGCACATTGCCGTTCGCGGCCGCCGGCGCCTCGAGGATCGCATCGAGCTGCCGCTTCATGCGCGCATCGACGCCGCCATCGGGTGCTTGCGTGCGACCGAGCAGCAGCAGGCCGCGCGGCCGCAGCACGCGCAAGATCTCGTCGATCAGCGCGCGCCAGTTCTTCAATCCGCCGAAGATTTGCACCAGCAGCACGCCATCGAAGGCGCGGTTGGCGAAGGGCAGGGCGCAGCCATCGGCCTGCACCAAGGTTGCTTGCGGCGCGCGTTGCTTGAACGCCTGCAGCATGCCGAAGGACAGATCGACGCCGGTGTAATTGTCGCCCGCCGCAATAAACGGCCAGCCAACGCGGCCGGAGCCGGCGCCGAGATCGAGCAGCCGCGCTTGCGCGGCAAGGCGCGACAGCACCGCGGCGCGCACCGCTTTTGCCGCGCTGTCCGGCAAAGCGCGGTGGCGATCGAACTGGGGCGCCACCGCGTCAAAGACGGACATGCAATTCCCAACGCTGCGACGCGGCTTCAATGATGCTGATACGGTTTGACCGGCCCCGTGCCGGCCGGGACGACCGCGACCACATTCATCATGCCGCGATCCTCATGCGCGAGGATGTGACAGTGAATGACGTATTGGCCGGTGAAGTCGACGAAGCGGCTGCGCATTTTGAAATAGCCGGGAATGTTGATCGGATTTCCGCTCGGGTCGTTCGTTGCCGTTGTGACACCGTTCGGGATCGGGAACACGTCCCACCAGATTGCATTTTGTGAATCCTGCGGGATGCAAGGCTGCCACGAGTTCGGCACCAGCGGATTGAGCCAGCACTGTCCATTGGTCAGCCGATACTGCGTGCCGGCGACAATCGGATTGCCGGGCGTTGCCGGTGATGTCGTCGAGACGATGTATTGCGGGGTATAAGTTGCGTTTTGCGTTCCCGGGTTTTGGATCACCGGCTGGCCGGTCGCTGGATTGATCCATGCCGCCAGCGGGTCGAACACTTCGACAACCTGGAAGGGGTTGATGTGAATATGGAACGGGTGATTGATCGGCCCCGGACCGAGATTCGTTGAACTCGGCGTCTCGTTGACGATGGTCCATTCCTCGACTGTGTTCAGCGTCACCTGTTCGCCGACCGTGCCGTCGAATTTCTTGCCGTTGATGGTGTGCTGGATGAAAGGTGCTTTGGCCCCCGTCGGTGCCGGATCCGGGTTCAGCGACTTGAAGCGGACGGTTTTGCTGCCTTGAACGTCGCCCTGCTTGATGTCGGCGAGATAGGCGGGGAATGCCGGCGCCCGGTTTTGCGGCACGAAGGTGCCGGTCGGTCCGCTCGGTGCCGGACCGGGCTGTACGACCACGGTGAACAGAGCCGTTGCCGCGTTATTGATGCCGAGCGACTCGGCATCGTTGACCGATTGACGGACCATCACGTCGAAAGACTGCGGCACTGTCCCGCTAATGACCGGCGCCTTGACCAGAAGATCGGCGCGGTTACCGGAGGCCAGCAGGATTGGCCGGTTGAGGTCGGCGGCGTAGTTCTCCGGCGAGAATTGCACGCCATCTTGCGCCGTCTGCTTCCATTCGAAGCCCTGCGGCGGGCCGACGAAATAAGCGCCGCTGCGTGATGCGCCATTGGCGATGCGCCAGAGGCCGACTTCGCCGGAATTCATGGTGATGGTCGGCTGCGGCCGTCCATTGACCTGCAAGGGCAACGGCCCGCGCGTGCCGGCATAGAGATTGGGGCTGACGCCGAGCTGGTTGATCATCATCACCGGCTGCTTGCGCATCCACCCAGCGCCGTAATAGGCGTCGAAGGCAGCGTCATAGTCACCTTCGATGATGAAGACGCCGGTCATGCCGTTCGACACATTGATCGCGGTCGAGCCGTGCTTGTGCGCGTGATACCAGTGCGTGCCGGGCGCCTGGCCCATCACCAGCGCGCGTTCGCCGGGCTGCGCGGTCGAGGCATATTGCGGCAGGTGGAAGCAATAGGGATAGGCGCCGATATAATATTGCGGCCATTCCCCTTCTGCGAGTTGTTGTGCATCCGTCGGCCAGAGCTTCTGCCCGTTGTTTGGGTTGGCATCGTATGCCTTCAGCAGCGCCTCCTGCGTCGCGGTCCAGTTTTGCGGCAGGTCTTTCCATGTGTACGGGAATTGCGATGTTGGGCTCTTGGTCAACGCCGTAGCGCAAGCTGCGAAAAATTCCTTGAAGTCTTGCGCCACGCTCGCCTCAGTCACGACCGGTTGGCCGTTAACGCGTGGTGACGGCCTGATTTCGATGAAGACATTGTCGCCGGTGGTGGACGGATTGGTGTGCGTGCCGTGGAAATGAATGTTGCCGGTGCTCGAGCCGTGGAAGCAGTCCGGGAACGCATCGATCGACGGGTAGGGCGCCGAACTCTGATCGCAACCTTGCTGCGGATTGCTGGTGCGGCCTACGGTTTCACCGCGGTCGATCGAATAAGGGAAGTCGTTGACGTTGATCTGGTTGAGGAAGGTCAGTTGCACGAGGCCGCCGACCTTGCCGCGCAATGTCGGCCCCGGCATCGGATCGGCATATTGGCTCGCTGGCAGCGGTTGCGTTGCGCCGGGGAAGCCGGCGGGGATGGCGCCCGGATAATCGGGCAGGGTGGCGTAAGGCGCGCGATAGGCGCGGACATATTGCGGCACGCAATTATTACCGGTCTGGCCAAGGTTCATGCGGTTGGCTTCGACGCTGAGCGTCAGCACGCCATTGAGTACGCCGTTGACGTGGACGAGTTCGGGAATTTTCAGCAGCGGCTGCCCGGGCGCGACGCAGGCGATGAATTGCCCCTGCGCTTGGGCCGATGCCGTGGGCAGCAACGCTGCCGCGCCGATGCCGATCAGCAAATGCAAGGCAGCTTTGGCTAAATTCATGGCGTCACCCTTCTATGAAGCGTGCAATTCAGCTCACGATGATTGAACCATTGACGGTGCCGCCGTCGCAGAGCGCGGCGCTGACGGCGTAGGTCTGCGGCGGCTTTGGCGCGACCCAGGCCGGCGTCGACGAGTAATCAGGGTGTATGGGATCGGTCTGGAAGACCTGTGTGCCAGCCACCGACAGCGCCGGCTGCAAGGTCTCTTTGGTCTGATTGTTCCAGCTCAGCGTGTCGCCGGGCGCCATATAGGTCGTGCTGGAGTTGCCCGGCTGCAGTTGCGTCTGGAAAACCGTCGCGCCGTTGACGACCGCGATCTTAACCGACCAATCCGCCATCGCACCCTCCCGTGCTGCCGCACCGGGAGGATGACAAAACACTTAAAGGTTGTCTAGTGAAAGAAATACAACTTTATTGGGATCACCAGAACTTCTTGCTGGCAATCCGTGCGCCCTCGGCCATGGCCGCCAGCTTGGCGAACACAACCTGCGGATCGACCGCCGCCTGGCCGACCCAGGTGCCGTAGCCGCAATCGGTGCCGGCAATAACATTCTCGCGGCCGACCAGCTTCGCGTAGTTGCCGATGCGCTGGGCGATCAGCTCCGGGTGCTCGATGAAATTCGATTTCGATTCCAGCACGCCGGGGATCAGCACCTTGCCGTCCGGCAGCTTGACGGTTTCGAACACCTGCCATTCATGCGCATGGCGCGGATTGGCGGCTTCCAGCGACAGCGCGGCAGGCTTCGCCTTGAAGACGACATCGACAATGTCCTTCAGGGGCACATCGAAATGGTGTGGGCCTTCGTAATTGCCCCAGCACAGATGCATGCGCAGTTGCTCGGCCGGGATATTGGCGACCGCATGGTTGAGCGCCTCAATGTGCAGCTGCGCGCGCTTGCGGAAAGCGGCGAGGTCGAGATCGGCATATTGAATGTGCCGGCCCATGCCGAGGTCGGGGCAATCGATTTGCAGCACAAACCCGGCCTTGGCGACGATTTCATATTCATGCCGCATCGCATCGGCGATGGCGTAAATATAGGTCTCGAAGTCCTTGTAATAGTCGTTGCGGAAAAACAGCGACACGACGCCGGGCGAGGCGGCGCTCATGAAGCCGCCGGTGGATTTCACGGCGGCGAGCGCATCGCGCAAATTATCGGCATCGACCTGCGGCGCCTCGGCGTCGCGCACGGAGATTGGCGCGTTACAGGCCGGGGTCTTGCGGCGCGAGCGGCCGGGATCGCCGAACACCTTCTTTTCCAGCGCCGGGAATTCGTGGACGTCCTGATAGATGAACGTGTTGCCGGTGCCGCCGAAGCCGTTGAGCCGGTCCTTCACGTAGGTGGCATAGCTCGGCTTCGACATTTCGCCGTCATTGATCAGGTCGACGCCGGCCGCCGCCTGCTTTTGCACGAGTTCCGCAACCGCTTCCCGGACCCGCGCCGCCAGCGCCACCGGGTCGACCGGCACGCCTTCTTCCTTGGCGTACATCATCTTGATCAGGTCGTCCGGGCGGGGCAGGCTCCCGGTATGGGTGGTCAGAAAGCGGTCTTGGCTGCGCTGCATGGTAGAGTTCCCCGGTCTTGATGTGCGCCGGGACCCTAGCCCACGGCGGTATTGGCTGCCAAACGCGCCTGTGCGCGTTGACAGGGGGGCCTATCACCCTTATGAACCCTCCAAACCTGCATTGAGAGACTGTGATGAAAGTTCGTAACTCATTGAAATCGCTGCGTACCCGCCACCGCGACAACAAGATTGTCCGGCGCAAGGGCCGCGTTTTCATCATCAACAAGACGAACCCGCGCTTCAAAGCCCGCCAGGGCTAAGGTTTCTCGCCCGTCAGGCCCTTCCCGGCCTTTTCAGGCCGGACCCCTTCAAGCGCCAGTGATTTGCCTTCGCGGCTGGAGAGATTACTCTCCGGCTATGCGCGCACGATTCCTCGGTTCCCTGATCGTCATCGCCACGGCCTTTGCCGCCCCCGCCTATGCGGAGCCGGGCAGCTGGCTCGAGGCCCCGGCGCTGCAGAACTCGCCGCAGACGCTGCCGAAGATGTCGCGCGGCGACCGCCTGCAAAACCTCGAATTCCTGTTCGGCGCCCTCAAGGTCGCGCCGGACGAGACCTCTGCGAAAGCGATCGAGCAGCGCATTTGGGCCGTGTGGGTCGTGTCGCCGAGCGACACCGCCAACCTGCTGATGACCCGCGTGCGCACGGCCATCGAGGCCAAGGACACCGACCTTGCGCTCAAGCTTCTCGACGGCATCGTCAAGATCAAGCCGGACTACATCGAAGCCTGGAACCGGCGCGCCACGCTCAATTACATGAAGAAGGATTTCGGCCAGTCGCTTGCCGATATCCGCGAAGTGCTCAAGCGCGAGCCGCGCCACTTCGGCGCGCTGATGGGGCTCGGCATGATCCTGTCGGAAACCGGCGACGACAAGCAGGCTTTGGAAGTCTATCGCCGTTTGCTCGCGGTCTATCCGAAGATGCAGCGCATTCCCGACATGGTGAAGACGCTGCAGGAAAAGGTCGAAGGCCGGGATATTTAAGCCCGCTTCGACAATCCAATGTCACGTCAGGACCGTATTGATTTGATGTGGTCCTTCCCGTGCGCCGTCTCAAAGTGATTATTGCAATTGTTGTCGCTGTCCTCGTGGTGCTGGCCGGCGTCACGCTGGCCGGCACCTGGGCGATCGAACGCGCCAATCCGCCGACCGGCCGCTTCGTCGATGTCGATGGCGGCCGTCTGCATGTCGTTGAGGTCGGCGCGCCAGATGCGCCGCCGCTTTTGTTGCTGCACGGCGCCAGCGGCAATCTGAACGATCTGCGGCTGGCGATCGGCGACCGCCTGGCGCAGCGCTACCGCGTTATTCTTGTTGATCGCCCCGGCCATGGCTGGAGCGACCGTCCCGGCGGCGCCGCCGATGCTCTACCGTCGGCACAGGCCAAACTCATTCATCAGGCTGTAACCAGTCTCGGCATCAAGAAGCCGATCGTGCTCGGTCATTCGTGGTCCGGCTCATTGGCGACGGCCTATGCGCTGGCCTATCCGGACGACGTGCGCGGGCTCGTCTTGTTGGCGCCGGTGACGCATCCGTGGCCGGGCGGCATTGGCTGGATCAACGATGTTGTTGCCATGCCCATCATCGGGCAGTTGACCGCGCGCACCTTGGTGCTGCCGGCCGGCTATTTCATGTTGCAGCCCGGCGTGGCTTCCGTGTTCAGGCCGAACACACCGCCGGCCGATTACAACGCACGCACCGGCGTTGCCATGCTACTGCGGCCGAGTGAGTTCATCGCCAACGCGCAGGATTTGTCGGTGCTGAAGGAGTTCGTGCGCGCGCAATCGCAGCGTTACAGCGAACTGAAGATGCCCGTTGAGATCATTGCCGGCGACGTAGATCCGGTGGTGTACACCGATGTCCATTCACGCGCGATCGCCCGGCAGGTGCCGCAAGCTGTGCTCACAGTTCTGCCGGGCCTGGGCCACATGGTGCAATATACAGCGACCGATCGCGTGATACAGGCGGTCGACGATGTCGCCGCCCGCAGCCGCTAGTTATGAACCTGTGAGCGTTCGGCTTCGCGCAGCAGATCAAGCGTTAGCCATGGCTTCGGCATGAACAGCGCCTGATCAGGCAGCTCCTCGGGTAAATCTTTACCCGACGCGACGACGACATGGATATTCGGGTAATCCTTGGCCGCGACATGCGCGAGTTCCACGCCGGTCATGCTGCCGCTCAGATTGACGTCGGTATACAGCATGGCCATCGAGGAACCGAGTTTATCCAAAACCTCGACTGCGGTCTCCGCGCTTTCGCATTGGATGACGCCCATGTCGCATTCTTCCAGCAACAGCGACACCAGCTCGCGCTGCATCTCGTCGTCTTCCACTACCAGTGCAATTGGTTTGAATGGTGTTGATTGACCCATCGGTCGCCCTCCGTTGGTTTGAACACCCTAGGGCAATGCGGACCGCTGGAGATCGTTTCGGATGGAACCGCAATAAGCAACAATCGTGCGCGCAGGTTCCGCGCCGTGTTATCGTTTGGTTTCAGCAGGCCGCCGTGTTTTGCGGCGCACTGCGTGCGTCGTGCTATCGGCCTGCACTTTACCAGCGGCTTGCTGTAATTCACGGCGGAATTCGTCGCGCTTCTCGTGGATCGACGCGATCACCAATCCGCTTGGACGGCCGAGACCGAACAACGCCGCTTCGGAAAGCTGCAGGCTCGCTTCGATTGTTTCCGGCACAGCATCCGTGACGCCGATGGCATAGAGATGCCGCGCATGCGACGCGTCGCGCGCACGCGAGACGATGACCACATCGCTGCGCAGCGCGCGCACCTGCCGCACGATCTCGTCAATCGCTGCCGTCGATGACACGGAAACGATCACCGCCTTGGCGGTCATGACGCCGCAACTCGTCAGGAATTCCGGCTTGGTCGCATCGCCATAATAAACCTGTCGGCCGCTGCGCCTTTGTTCGGGCACGGCGCGCGCGTCATTGTCGATGGCCAGATAACGAATATTGTTCTGGTCGAGCAGCGAGCACACAACCTGGCCGACGCGGCCATGGCCGATGACGATGGCATGTTCGGTCGTCGCCTCCGGTGCAATCGCCAGTTCCGGATCGGGCACCTCAGCGGCCTTGAACTTCGGCGCAATGCGGCGCGCCACCAGCGCCAGCACCGGAATGAGCGCCATGGTGATCGATGTCACCGCCAGGATGAAGGCCGCCACCGGCGCCTCGATCAGCCCGAGCGCCGCCGCCATGCCGACCGCGACGAAAGCGAATTCGCCGCCCGGTCCGAGCAGGATGCCGGTTTCAATCGCCGCCGGCCAGGGCAGGCGGAACAGCCGGGCCGAGCCGATCAACAATGCTGCCTTGATGCCGATCAAACCGACGACCGACAACAACAGCCACAGCGGATCGCGCGCAATCTCGCGGAAATCGATGTTCATGCCGACGGTGAAGAAGAACACGCCAAGCAGCAGGCCCTTGAACGGCGCGATGGTGGTCTCGATTGCCTTGCGGAATTCGGTTTCCGCCAAAACCAGGCCGGCGATGAAAGCGCCGAGCGCCATCGACATGCCGGCCATCGCGGCGGCAACGCCGGTGCCGATGATGACGAACAAGGTCGCGGCGACGAACAGTTCCGACGACTTCGACGACGCCACCAGCCGGAACAGCGGGCGCAACATGACGCGGCCGACGATGAAGATGCCGACCACGGCAATGGCCGCATTCATCAGCGCCAGCAGCAGGCTGGTCACCAGCGAACTGCCATTGCTGGCGCCTAACAGCGAGATGAACACCAGCAGCGGGATGACCGCGAGATCCTGTGCGATCAAAACAGAGAAACTGGTGCGGCCTGTCGTTGTCGACATGCGGCCCTGGTTCGACAGCACCTCGATGACGATCGCCGTCGACGACAGCGCCAGACAGGCGCCGAGGATCGTCGCCACTGCCGGCGAGTTGCCGAATTGATAGGCGATGGCGCCGATGACCGCGGTCGATGCCACGATCTGCATGCTGCCGAGGCCGAACACCAGCCGCCGCATCGCCTTCAGGCGCTCGAAGGACAATTCCATGCCGATTAGGAACAGCAGGAAGACGACGCCGAGTTCGGCAATGCCGGCGACATTGTCCGCGTCAACGACGGTGAACCAGTACAGCGCGGGAAATGCGGTGATCAGCGAGCCGAGGCCAAGCGGCCCGAGTATAGCGCCGGCCGTGAGATAGCCGAGAACCGGGCTGATGCCGAGGCGGCGGACCACAGGAACAACAATGCCGGCCGTGCCGAGCACGACCAGCGCATCGCTATAGGCTGCAATATTGAACGCCGCCGCCGCCATCAGGTCTCCTGAGCGCTAGTGCGCTGCGGACTACCATAGCGGAAATGAGGGAAGTGCGAGACTTTATCAGCGTCTCAGGCCACCTGCCTGCTCGACAATTCGAGATGGCGCCGGACGAGAAGCGACAAATCGTCGGCATCGACGGCGCAGCCATTGATGAAGGAGGAACGGCGGCGGCGCTGAAACACCAGCCCGAGCACATACAGGCCGGGCGAAGCCGTCACGCCACCGTCATGGATGATTTCACCGGATGAAGCGAGAACCGGCACCTTCAACCAGGGATAGCGCTGGGTGTATCCGGTCGCCCAGACGACGGTGCCGATGCCCTCGCGCCGCAGATCGAGTTGCAAGGCGTCGCCACTGGTGAGAACCGGCCGCCTTGCTTCCGGGTCCGCCGCTGGCACAGCGATTCCGTTGGCATCGATCGCGTCGTCAATCCGGTCCAACATGCGCAAAAGGCGGCGGTGGGATGCGGCCGTCGTCTCCGCCAGATCGCCGGCGAAAGACACCTTGGCGCCGTCGATTGCCCGAAGACGTCCGGCAAGACGGACGCCGGTCCGGCTGAGCGTGCCAAGATTGAGGCTGCGATTGTCTGCGCGGCCGACCAATTGCAGCGATGGCGAACGCCGTGCGGCCTCGATATTGCCGGCCTCGGAAGCGAGGTCGTCGAGCACGCCGGCCATTTCAAGTTTGTCGAAGATGTCGCCGCCGCGATAACGGCGCGGCGCGCGCGTGTGATCGCCGACGGCGAGCGTCACCGGCCGGCCCGAGGCCTGGATCTCTTCGGCCAGTTGCAGGCCGGTCGAGGCGGCGCCGACAACGAGAACGCCGCCCGGCGGCAGTTGTGCCGGCGTGCGGTATTGCGACGGCGACAGCTGCAGGATGTTCGGCGCCAGCGCCGCGGCCATGGCCGGGCGATGCGGCGTGTCGCAGGCGCCGGTGGCGATGACGACGGCGCGGGCGTGCCAGCGCCCGGCATTGGTCGAGACGCGATAACCGCTGCCGCATCGCTCCACCTGTGTGACCTCGACACCGGAGATCACCGGCGTGTCGATCGTCTCGGCATAAAGCTGCAGGTACGAACCGAAGGACTGCGCCGGCATGAAGCTGTCCGGATCGCCCGCATGCGGCAGTCCGGGCAGCGCGCTTTGTGCATTGGTCGACAGCAGATGTAGCGAATGCCAGCGTTCGGAAAACCAGCGCTCGCCAATGCGTCCCCGCTCGAGAACGAGATGCTCGATGCCTTGCGCGGTCAGGCTGCGGCTCATCGCCAGGCCAGCCTGACCGCCACCAATAATGATGACTTCGGGGTTGCGCATCGGAGGTTCAGTTCAACGCGCTGGTGGTGACGCCGATGGTGACCGGCGCGCCATTGGTGAGCATGTCGAACACCGCGGAGCGCGCCTTCGCCTGCATGGCGATATCCTTGAGCTTCTCCGGCGGTGCGCCGCCCTCAATGGCGATGGCCACGCGGATGCCCTGGAAGCCGTTGCGCACATCCTTCGACAGACCGAGGATGCCGCGCAGGTCGATGTCGCCCTCGATGGTGACGTCGGCTTTGTCGAGCTTGATGCCGCGCGCCGCCGAGATATTGCCAATGCCGCCGATCAGGCAGGACGCCAGCGCATGCAGCACCCATTCAACCGGGGTCGGCGCCGCATCGGCGCCGCACAAAACGGCCGGATGATCGCCCGCCGCGCGGTAGGGGACGACATGGGTGTGTTCGCCGCCGGCGCCGAAGAAGCCGTGCATCGTCACTTCGCTTTGCGTGCCGGTGACCCAGCGGCCGCGCGCACGAAATTTGAATTTGGCAAGGTCAGGCTGCGCGCCAACGGCGCTGATCGTGGCCAGCAGGTTCGGCGTATCGACGCCGTTCATCGGAACAGGCGTGCGCGCGGGCTTCCTGGCGGTCGCTGATGTCGTCATGGTCTTGGTCCTTTTGTAGTTGATCGCTGAGTTGTCAGTTGGGTTCGCGAACGAACGTGTAGTCGGCGCTGTAGGGCACGCTGGTGAGCGCGCCGGCCGTGCCGCACGCGCCTTCGAGCGTGCCGCCTTGGGTGTTGAGGCGTTGGATCGCGGTAACGGAGGTGAGCTGTCCGCTGCCGCTGTGCGAGGTCACGGCAAGTTTCAGCAACGGAATGTCGTTGGCGGTTGCGCCCGGCGCGCGCCCGGCCGCTTTCGCGGTCACCGCGCTGCCGTCGTTAAATTCCCAGCCGGGGCCGGCATAATGCCAGCCGACGGTCCTGCCGTTGACAAGCAAGGTCGCGACCGGCTCGCGAAATTGCCAGGCGAGTTTGCCGCTTGCGTCAGCCTTGCATTCGTAGACCTGCGCGCCTTTCGCATTGACGGTCGCAATGACGGATGCGCCCGGCATGGCGATGGCGGCGGGCAGTTCGGCTTTTGCCTGCGTCGTGCCAACGAAAACAAGCGGCAGGGCGATAAGGATGGCGATGACGCTGCGGGCACGCTTTGGCGTGACGGCGTTGCGGATGGCGTGGCCGCGAAGCGTGGCTGCCCGCGTGCGATAGAAGTCAAAGTCGATGGTCCCGTCGCCATGGCGGCGGGCCGAAAAGGTCTGGGACATGATACAAAGTCGCTTCTGTTGATGAATGGGTGCGGAAGCCCATGTGGCGCCGCGATTGGCGACCGTGTATTGTTGCGCGAGTATTTTGCGAATGATCGCGTGTCCGGATCACCTGACCGATCGTCCAAAACTGCCGCCAGGGCATCACGATGGATCCGTTGTCAGACCTGTTGAACGCGGTGCGCTTGACCGGCGGCGTTTTCCTGTCGGCGCATTTCACCGCGCCGTGGTGCGTCAATGTCGCGATGTCGGCGCGTGATTGCGCGCCGTATCAGATCAAGCCGACGCACATCATTGCCTTCCACGTCGTGACAGAAGGTAAATTGCTGGTCGCGCTTGAAGGTGAGCCGATGCTCGAAGTCGGCGCCGGCGAGATTGTGCTGTTTCCGCAGAACGATCCGCACTGGCTTGCCGATAAAGAAGGTCTTGAGCCGGTCAGCGCCCGGCATCTCATCCAGAAGTCGACGGACGGCGGGCCGCACCAGATCCGTTATGGCGGCGATGGCGCGAGCACGCGCGTGGTCTGCGGCTTCCTCGCCAGTGACCTGGATTACAACCCGTTACTGGCGACCTTGCCGAAGTTGCTGAAGATCGACATCAGGCGCGGCGCGTCGCGGGAATGGATCGAGGCATCAGTGCGGTTTGCCGCCGGCGAACTGGCGGCGGGCCGGCTGGCCTCATCGGGTGTCATGACAAGGCTGTCGGAGTCGCTGCTGACGGAAGCAGTGCGGCAATACTCGGCAGAACTGGGTGAGGCCGATGTCGGCTGGCTCAAGGGCGTGCGCGATCCGCAGATTGGCCGCGCGCTGGCGCTGATGCATCAGAAGCTTGCCGAACCATGGTCGACCGATGTACTGGCCGCCAAGGTGGCGCTGTCGCGCAGTGCCTTCGTCGAGCGCTTCAGCTCGCTCATCGGTATGCCGCCGATCCGCTACCTCACAGTGTGGCGCCTGCAAACCGCAAAACTCTATCTGCGCGAAAGCAAGACCATCGCGCAGGTGGCGCATGCGGTGGGTTATGAGTCGGTCGAGGCTTTCAGCCGCGCGTTCAAGCGCGAATATGGCGTGTCACCGGCGCAATGGCGAGATCAGCAAATGGCCGGCGCTCAATCGCCTGCGTCGCCGGCACCAACATAAGCAATGCGCAACATGTTGGTCGCGCCGGGCGTGCCGAGCGGCACACCAGCGACGACGATGACGCGCTGCCCCGATTTGGCAAAGCCTTCCTTGAAGGCAATGCGGCAGGCGCGGTCGACCATGTCGTCCTGGTCGTGCGCATCTTCGGTGACGACGCAATGCACGCCCCACGCCACCGATAGACGCCGGCCCGTCGCCATGTTCGGCGACAGTGCGACGACCGGCGGCCGCGGGCGCTCGCGCGCAACACGCAATGCGGTCGAGCCGGACGATGTCCAGCAGATAACGGCAGCGAGGTCGAGCGTGTCGGCGATGTGACGCGCGGCATCGGCGATGGCGTCGGCGCCGGTCGGCTCCGGCTTGGAGCGCTGCGCATCGATGATGCTGCGGAACAGGTTCTCGCTTTCGATTTCCTCGGCGATCCGGTTCATCGTGCCGACCGCTTCAATCGGGAATTGCCCGGCCGCCGATTCCGCCGAGAGCATCACCGCATCGGCGCCTTCGAAGATGGCAGTGGCGACGTCGGAAACTTCAGCGCGCGTCGGCACCGGCGATGAAATCATCGACTCCAGCATCTGCGTCGCGACAACAACCGGCTTGCCGGCGGCGCGCGCCATGCGCGTCATCAGCTTCTGCACGCCGGGAACTTTCTCAAGCGGCATTTCAACGCCGAGATCGCCGCGCGCCACCATCAGCGCATCGGCAATTTCGAGAATCTCGGCAAGCCGTGTCACCGCTTGCGGCTTTTCGATCTTGGCCATCAGCAAAGCGCGGCCGCGCGTCAGCTTCTTGGCTTCAGCGACGTCTTCCGGACGC
This sequence comes from Pseudolabrys sp., assembly GCA_030655215.1. GTDB lineage: Bacteria > Pseudomonadota > Alphaproteobacteria > Rhizobiales > Xanthobacteraceae > Pseudolabrys. The sequence goes on from JAURVZ010000012.1 coordinate 29,604, forward strand.
TGCACGAAGGACAGCGCCACCCAGTCGACGCCGGCCTCTAACGCCGCTTCGAGATCCGAAATATCCTTGGCCGCCAAGGCAGACACCGGAATGGTCGAATCCGGAACGCTGACGCCTTTGCGGTCGGACAGCTTGCCGCCGACGACAACCTGCGTCGTGACCCGGCTCGGCGCCACCTCGGTTACTGTCAGCCGCACCTTGCCATCGTCGATCAGCAACGTATGGCCGGGCTGCACGGCCGCGAGAATTTCGGGATGCGGCAGATAGATGCGATCGGTGCCGCCGATTTCTGGATTTGAATCGAGCACGACGATGTCGCCGGTCTTCACCGTGATCGAGCCGTCCTTGATGGTGCCGAGCCGCAGCTTCGGTCCCTGCAGATCGCAAAGAATGCCGATCGGACGATCGGTCTCTTTCTCGACGCCGCGGATCATGGCGATCAACTCGCGCATGCGATCCTGGCTGGTATGGCTCATATTGATGCGGAAGACGTCAGCGCCGGCAGCGAACAGTTTACCGATCATCTCCGCATTGGAGGAGGCGGGGCCGAGAGTAGCGACAATCTTGGCGCGGCGCAGGCGTCTCATCGTCTCAAGCCTTCTCTGCCGTCTTGCGGCGTTTGCGGCGCGTTGGACGGCGGTCGTGTCGGGCCGCTCGGCGTTCGCGATTGCAGCGGGCGGTCAGGCGGTTGTTCGGCGGTGTCGGTCAGTTGCACCGTCCAGGAGCGCTGTTCATTGGTATCGACTTCAAAATAGCCGGTCCTGTCATAGCCGCGCGCCAGACAGTTCTCGGTGCCGCGAATGGTAAATTCCTTTTCTCTCGAACACATGAATGCGTGTCCGGACCACTCGCCGCCGCGGTCGTAATCCACAGCATAGATATAATAATAACGGGCAACCAGTTCGCCGCGCAGCAGGGTGTCGCAGGTGCGGGCCGACACGTTCCACCAGCCTTCGGTGATCCAGCCTTCGGCATCCTTGTAACCGAGCGCCACGCCGACCCGGCCGCCGGTGTTGTTGCAAAGCCGGAAGTCGGCCATCGCCGGAAAAGTGAGCGCGCCGAGCAGCACCGCCAGCAGCACGGTGCGCGCGATCAGGCCGGACAGGCAGCGTCGGACGGTGGTGGAGAGCAATACGGTCACGCGTTCGCTTGGTGGTCTGGATGGGGCCGAATCGCTGGCCGATCAGGGCCGGTCGACGACGATGGCACGGAAGTCGTTGACGTTGGTATAGGTCGGGCCGGGCTGCAACAAATCGCCCATTTTCGCGAAAAACCCGGTGGAATCGTTATTGGCGAGGAAGGCGGCAGGATCGAGGCCAATGTTGTTGGCCTTGGCGGCGCTGTTGCCGTCGACCACAGCGCCGGCGGGGTCGGTGGCGTCGCCGCCGCCGCCGTCTGTGCCGTCAGTGTCGCCGGCGATGCCGGCCACGCCGGGCCTACCGGAAAGGGCCGCAACCAGCGCCAGGGCATATTCCTGGTTCGGGCCGCCTTTGCCTTTACCCCGCATGGTGACCGTCAATTCGCCGCCGGACAGGATCACGGCGCGCCGCCCCTGCGCCCGCACCTCCTTCGCCATGGCGGCATGCGCCAAAGCGACCTCGCGGGCCTCGCCCTCGACGTCGGGACCGAGGGAGATGCACTCATAACCGGCCGCCACCACCGCGGCCTCCGCCGCTTTCATGGAATCCGCCGGCTTGGCCGCCAATACGAAGCTGGCGCCGGCGAAGGCCGGGTCGTTAGGCTTGGGCGATTCATTAGCAGGGTCATTGAGCGCGGATGTGACAGAGGCCGGCAGGTCGAGCCTGAATTTGGCGACAATGGCGCGGGCTTCGGCCAAGGTGGTCGGATCGGGCACGGTCGGGCCGGAGCCGATCACCGCCGGATCGTCGCCCGGCACGTCGGAAATGCCGATGGTGACGATGCGGGCCGGCGCCGCATGGCGCGCCAGCCGCCCGCCCTTGATGCGCGACAGATGCTTCCGCACCGTATTGATCTCGCCAATATGGGCACCGGAGCGGAGCAGGGCGCGCGTCACCGCCTGTTTGTCTTCAAACGGCACCCCGGCGGCAGGCGCAATCCAGTTGGCCGAAGCGCCGCCCGACATCAGCACCAGCACCAGGTCGTCCGCCGTCGCGCTATCGGCCAAAGCCAGCGCCTGCTCGGCACCCTTGAGACCGGCGGCATCCGGCACCGGATGGCCGGCCTCGACCATGGAAACCACACGGGTCGGCCGTCCATAGCCATGCCGCGCCACGGCAATGCCGGTCAGCCGTCCGGCGGGCAGCGTCAACGTATCGAGATAATAATTCTCCGCCACCTCGGCCATTGACCCAGCCGCCTTGCCGGCCGCGAGAATAAAGACTCGGCCTTTGGACGGGGCCGGTAACAGGCCCGGCAGGAACGCGGCCGGATGCGCGGTCTCTACCGCAATGCGGAAAAGGTCTGCGAGAAAAGCGCGCAAATCGGTTTTTGTCTCGGCCATCGGTGCCCACACTTCAAAAAATCTGCTTATATAGAAAAATCGGCCGGCAACCTTAAAAATTGCCGGTCGAAGCGTCCTTGAGTGGACGCCAGGATTTCTGGCGGAACGGCAGGATACTCTTTCATTCGAATGGTGCGACAGGGTGGCGCGGTTGATCTCGCGTCTCTCGCTTTGTCCGGCCAAACGAGATAGTTGGGAGCCCTACCGATTTTTTGTTGCGATAAATTCGTCAATTAAAAATTCTACCAAGGGGAGGCGACACAATGAACAAGACGCAGAACTTATTTGCCGCGCTTGCAGCTGCGGCCGTGACGACGGCCTTCGCGCTGGCACCGGCGCAGGCACAGGACACGCTGAAGATCGGCTGGGCGATTTCCAAGACCGGCCCCTTCGCGGCCGGCGCCGCCGTCACCACGCTGCCGAATTACGAAGTGTGGGTGAAAGACGTGAACGCGGCCGGCGGCATCAATGTCGGCGGCAAGAAGATGAAGGTCGAAGTCATCGAATATGATGACCGCAGCAATTCCGAAGAAATGATCAAGGCGGTTGAGCGTCTCGCCACGCAGGACAAGGTCGACTTCATCCTGCCGCCCTGGTCTACCGGCATGAACCTCGCTGCCGCGCCGATCTTCAACAAGCTCGGCTATCCGCATCTCGCGGTGACGGCGAACACCAACCAGTCGCCGGCTTTGTCGAAGCGCTGGCCGAACATGACGTTCTGGCTCGGCCTGCCGTCCGAACTCGTTGATGGCATTGTCGAGACCTTCTCGAAGATGGAGAAGGACGGCAAGATCGGCAAGAAGATCGCCATGATCGCGGTCGCCGACCAGTTCGGCATCGAGCAATCGACCGCCGCGCGCGAAGGCTTGAAGAAAGCCGGCTTCGAGCTGGTCTATGACAAGTCCTATCCGTTCGGCAGCCAGGACATGCAGCCGGTGCTGAAAGACGCGCAGGCCGCCAATCCGGATGTGCTGATCGCGTTCAGCTATCCGCCGGACACTTTCGCCATCACCGACACGATGAAGGTCTTGGCCTTCAATCCGAAGGCGATGTATCTCGGCGTCGGCACTGCTTTCCCCGGCTATAAGGGTAAATTCCAGGCGAGCGCCGAAGGCGTGATCGGCGTTGGCGGTTCGGATGCCAATCTGCCG
>JAURVZ010000017.1 GCA_030655215.1 Pseudolabrys sp.
GCAAGAGCCAGAACATTATGGGGGCCCTGTACCAGGGTCTGATCGTCACCGGCGTGCTGTCGGCGATCGCCGTCTATTTTGTCATCGAGGGTCTGGTCACCGGTCCGATCGTCACCAACAGCGGGCTGACCATTGAACCGATGAGCCTGTTCTGGTCCGGCATGGTGGGCCTTCTGGTCACCGCGGCCATCGTGGTGATCACCGAATACTACACCGGCTCCAACTTCCGCCCGGTGCGCTCGGTCGCCAACGCCTCGGTCTCGGGCCACGGCACCAACGTCATCCAGGGTCTGGCCGTCTCGCTTGAGTCGACCGCGATGCCGGCGATCGTCATCGTTGCCGGCATCATCGTCACCTACCAACTCGCCGGCCTGTTCGGCACGGCGATCGCGGTGACCACCATGCTCGGCATTGCCGGCATGATCGTCGCGCTCGACGCCTTCGGCCCGGTCACCGACAATGCCGGCGGCATTGCCGAAATGGCCGGCCTGCCCAAGGAAGTGCGCCACAACACCGACGCCCTCGACGCCGTCGGCAACACCACCAAGGCGGTCACCAAGGGCTATGCGATCGGCTCCGCGGGCTTGGGCGCGTTGGTGCTGTTCGCGGCCTATACCAACGACATCGCGGCCTTCACCAAGTCGGGCGCGGAATACTTCAAGGATGTCGGCGTGGTCTCGTTCGACCTGTCGAACCCCTATGTCGTTGCCGGCCTCATCTTCGGCGGCCTGATCCCGTATCTGTTCGGCGGCATCGCGATGACCGCGGTCGGCCGTGCGGCCGGTTCGGTTGTCGAGGAAGTGCGTCGTCAGTTCCGCGAAAACCCCGGCATCATGCAGGGCACCTCGAAGCCGGACTATGCCCGCGCTGTCGACCTGCTGACCAAGGCGGCGATCAAGGAAATGATCATCCCGTCGCTGCTGCCGGTGCTGGCGCCGATCGTCGTCTACTTCGGCGTGCTCTGGATCTCGGGCTCGAAAGCCAACGCCTTCGCGGCGCTCGGCGCCTCGCTGCTCGGCGTGATCGTCAACGGCCTGTTCGTCGCCATCTCGATGACCTCGGGCGGCGGTGCCTGGGACAATGCCAAGAAGTCGTTTGAAGACGGCTTCACCGACAAGGACGGCGTTGTGCATCTCAAGGGCGGCGACGCCCACAAGGCGTCGGTGACCGGCGACACTGTCGGCGATCCCTACAAGGATACGGCCGGCCCCGCCGTCAACCCGGCGATCAAGATCACCAACATCGTGGCATTGCTGCTGCTGGCGATTTTGGCGCACTAACCTCGGTGCACTGACAAATGAAAGGGCCCGCAGTTGCGGGCCCTTTTTTATGCGTGATGCGATGTACGCTTCGTCTCTAGAACATCTTGAAATTACGGAAGATGCCGCGCAGGTAGTTCAGGCGTTCGCCGCCGGTTTCCGTGGTCTGCGACAGGAAGTCGAACACCTTGCCGTCCTTGATGCCGTAATTGGCCAGCCGCGTGACGGTGCGGTTCTTGTCGAAGTAGACGGCGATGACGCGCTGGTCGACCGTCTCATGCGGCATGAAGGCGGCGCTGCGCTCGGCCTTCTGCGAAATATAATAGAACGCGTCGCCGTCGACGGTCGCGACCGTAGAGGGCGTGCCGAGCACGATCAGCACTTGCTCCTGCGTCGCACCGATCGGGATCTGCTCGAGCGCGCCTTCCGGCAGCACATAGCCGCGCTGCAGCGTTTCGCCGAAGCTGCCGCAACCGGCCAGCGTGAGCGGAGCACCAAGCAGGCAAACCAGCGCCAGCGCTTTTGTCATATTCCTGGAAATCATCGCTCTCTCGATCCTCTGCGAGGTCCTAAGGGCCAAGCCGGCCGGACCTCATAAAACGCGTCGATTTGGTTCTTGCATCCTTGCTGCCGTGGACTAAACCGGCGGCAAGCAACAACCGCTCCCGAAGTAACCTTATGATATTTTCACTATTCCGCCGCAGCCAGCCCAAGCAGGACACCATTTCGGTCCTGTATGGCATGATCGTGGCGCAGGCGCGATTGCCGGTGTTTTACCGTGACTATGCGGTCGCGGACACGGTTAACGGCCGCTTCGACCTGATCGTCCTGCATCTGGCGCTGGTGATGGACCGCCTGATGGCCGATCCGGCCACGCAAAGCCTCGGGCAGGGCGTTTTCGACCTGTTTTGCCGGGATATGGACGACAATCTGCGGGAAATGGGCATTTCCGATCTCAAGGTGCCCAAAGAGATGCGGCGCATGGGCGAGGCCTTCTACGGACGCTCGCAGGCCTATCTGAACGCCATCCCGGCAGCGCTGGAGCCTGGCGACGGCGCCAGAGCGCTTATCGAGGCCCTGACCCGGAATATCTATGGCGGCGCGCCCTCGGGCCACGCTGCGGCGCCCCGGCTTGCGGCCTATATGCTGGAAGCGGTACGGGAGTTGAAGGCGCAGGAGACGGCCAGCCTCGCCGCCGGCACGCTGCGCTTCCCCGACCCGTCGGCGATCTCGTCGGCCCCCGTTTAGCCCTGACCGTAGAGCCCGACAGCCTATGTCCATGAAGCGAAAAGGCGGTCCTCCCGCCAAACCGGCTCCGGCCCGATCCGCGGCCGCCAAGTTTGCGCCGCGCGCAGCCTCAGGGCCGGCCGCCTGGAGCGTGCCGCTCGACGTCGATACGATTTCGGATGCTGGCCTGCACCGCGTCATTGAGGCAACGCCGGAGATCTGCGCCGCCGTGGCGCAGCTTGCCGAGGTCCGCGCTGTCAGCGACCTGAAGGCGACTTTCGACCTGATCCGGGCGGGTGATATCGTCCACGTTACCGGCCGCGTCACTGCCACGGTCGGCCAGAATTGCGTCGTCACGCTCGACCCGCTTGAGACCGTGATCGATGAACCAATCGAGATGCTCTACGCGCCGGTGCCAGACGAGGGCAGCGAGGCGCATGAAGAGCGCCGCCAGAAGACCGAGGAAGAGCCGCCGGAGCCGTTGATCGACGGCACCATCGATCTCGGCGCCATTGCCTGCGAATTCCTCATCCTCGGCATCGAGCCTTATCCGCGCAAGCCGGGCGTCGAATTCACGCCGCCGGAGCCTGAGCCGGACGGGCCGCATCCGTTTGCCGCCTTGGCCGCCCTGAAGAAGGACGCGCCGTGACGGCCGGTCCGGGTTCCATGAGCGGCCGCGACCGACTTGTCAGGACCGGCCCAGAGGGTATGTTCGCGCCAACGCGTCGGGTTGAGGCGTTGCCGTTGAACTCGACGAGAGCACGTCCGCGCCATGCCAGATAACGTACGCATTGCAATCGACGCGATGGGTGGCGACCATGGCCCTTCGGTCGTGCTGCCGGGGGCGGAGCTCGCCCTGATCCGTCATCCCGACACCGAATTTCTGATTTTCGGCGACCAGGCTGCGGTCGGACCCGTACTCGACACGCTGCCGAAGCTGAAGGCGCGCGCCACATTCATCCACACCGAAGTGTCGATCCGCATGGACGACAAGCCGAGCCAGGCCTTGCGCTATGGCCGGCACAAATCCTCGATGTGGCTGGCTATCGATGCCGTCAAGAAGGGCCAAGCCGACGTCGCCGTATCCGCCGGCAATACGGGCGCGCTGATGGCCATGTCCCGTTTCCATCTGAAAATGATGGAGGGTATCGATCGCCCGGCTATTGCCGGTCTGTGGCCGACGTTGAAGGGCGAATCCGTGGTGCTCGATGTTGGCGCCTCGATCGGGGCCGATGAAGTCCATCTGGTGAAGCTCGCGATCATGGGCGGCGCCATGGCGCGTATCATGTTCGACATTGAGCGGCCGACGGTGGGCCTGCTGAATATCGGCGTCGAGGAAGTCAAAGGGCTCGACCAGGTCCGCGAAGCCGGCCGTATCCTGCGTGAAGGCAATTTCCGGGAATTCGACTATCAGGGCTTCGTCGAGGGCGACGATATCGGTAAGGGCACGGTCGACGTTGTCGTCACCGAAGGCTTTGCGGGGAATATCGCGCTGAAGACCGCCGAAGGCACTGCCCGCCAGTTTGCGCAATATCTGCGTTCGGCCATGAACCGCACCTGGATGGCGCGCCTTGGCTACTTGCTGTCGCGCCAGGCCTTCCAGACCTTGCGCGAAAAAATGGACCCGCGGAAATCAAACGGCGGGGTCTTTTTGGGCCTCAACGGCGTTGTCATCAAGAGCCATGGCGGCGCCGATGCCGAAGGCTTCGCCGCCGCTGTCGATATGGGATACGACATGATCCGGTACGAACTGCTCAGCAAGATTGGCCAGTCAATGGCGCGCGACCTGCAAGCCCGCGCCAGCGCGGAAGCGGTGGCAGAACCGGTGGCGAGCGGAGTGGCCTCGTGAGCGTCTTGCGTTCGGTTATTCTCGGTTGCGGCAGTTATCTCCCGGCCCGCATTCTTTCCAATGACGAACTGGCTCGTTCGGTCGACACGACCGATGAGTGGATCGTCCAGCGTACCGGCATTCGCGAGCGCCATATCGCGGCGCCCGGCGAGATGACCTCCGACCTCGCCATCAATGCCGCGCGCGCCGCGCTGGCGCATGCCCATGTCGATGCCGATTCAATCGACCTGATTGTGCTTGGCACCTCGACGCCGGACCAGACTTTCCCGGCCACGGCGGTCACCGTGCAGCACGCGCTCGGCATCACCAAGGGCGCGGCCTTCGACCTGCAGGCGGTCTGCTCCGGCTTCGTCTATGCGCTGTCGATTGCCGACGCCATGTTGCGCTGCGGTAGCCACAAGCGCGCGCTGGTCATCGGCGCCGAGACCTTCTCCCGCATCCTCGACTGGAATGACCGTACCACCTGCGTGCTGTTCGGCGATGGTGCCGGCGCCGTCGTGCTGGAAGCTCAGGAGCAGCCGGGTGACACGAGCGACCGTGGCATCCTGACCACGCATCTGCGGTCGGATGGCCGGCACAAGTCGAAGCTCTATGTCGATGGCGGTGTGTCCTCGACCCAGACGACGGGCCATCTGCGCATGGAGGGCAAAGAAGTCTTCAAGCACGCCGTGGCCATGATCACCGACGTGATCGAGGACGCCTTTGAGGCAACCGGCACCACGGCCAATGACATTGACTGGTTTGTGCCGCATCAGGCGAACAAGCGAATTATCGATGGATCGGCGCATAAACTCGGCATTGCGCCGGAAAAAGTGGTGATCACGGTCGACCGCCATGGCAATACGTCAGCGGCGTCGATCCCGTTGGCACTGGCCGATGCGGTGGCTGACCGGCGCATTAAACGCGGCAATTTAATCTTATTGGAAGCGATGGGCGGCGGCTTCACTTGGGGCTCGGCGATGCTTCGTTGGTGATTTTTTCACCCTAAAGCTTTGGCCATAAGTCTTAAAACGACCGTTGACCGGTTGGAACGAAGCTAATATCGTCAATAATTCCAGCGACATATCTCGCCGGGGGTTGGGTTGGGCGATGACTGGTAAAACGGTAACGAGAGCGGATCTGTGTGAAGCGGTCTACCAAAAGGTAGGTCTGTCACGAACCGAGTCTGCGTCGCTTGTTGAGTTGGTCCTCAAAGAGATCACCGACTGCCTCGAGCGGGGAGAGACGGTAAAACTGTCTTCCTTTGGTTCGTTCGTCGTTCGCAAAAAAGGTCAGCGTATCGGACGTAATCCGAAGACGGGTAAAGAGGTACCGATTTCGCCGCGCCGCGTGATGGTGTTCAAGCCGTCCGCCATTCTCAAGCAGCGGATCAACGGCCACGATGTCGCTGACGAAGCCGAACACGCGTAGTCTTTCGCGTCTGCTGTCGGGCGTTCCGTAAAGCGTTTTCATTCTGATCGAGGAGCCGCTTTGGACAACAAGGCGCCGGACGCATTCCGCACCATCAGCGAGGTCGCAGACGAACTCGATCTGCCGCAACACGTGCTGCGCTTTTGGGAAAGCCGCTTTCGCGAAATCAAGCCGATGAAGCGCGGCGGCGGCCGGCGCTATTACCGGCCGGAAGACATCGAGCTGCTGCGCGGCATCAAGCATCTGCTGTACGGCGAGGGCTACACGATCCGCGGCGTGCAGCGCATTTTGCGCGAGCAGAGCGTCGGCTTCGTGCAGGAAGTCTGGCAGGACGGCGCGCCGCAGCCGCCGCATATCACCGCCGACGATGACGAGTCGACGGACGAGGTGGTCGACGCCGAGGACGATGCCGCGCCACTCGAGGAGCGCCGTGGATTACGCGAGCGTTTCTCATCATTGATCGGCCGCGATTTGGGCGACCGGGGACAGGACTCAGGCGACCGCCGCGAGCCGCCGCTGCAAAGCGCGCCGATGCCGCGCCTCGCGCCGGAAGACAGGCCGATCTACGATATCGGCGCGCCGCAGCGCGAGCCGGTCTTCGCGCCGCCTCCGATCCAGGCACCGGCGCCTACGCCCGTTCATGCGCCCAATCACGCGCCAATGCCGCAAGCCATGCCGGCGGCTCCAGCCGAGAGCGAAGCGCCGCGCGGTGTTGCGCCTGACCATGCCAGTGCGCTGCACGCCGCGCTCAATGAGTTGATGGAATGCCGCAAGCTGATCGACAGCGCGATGGCGCGTGAGCAGCCCTAAGCGCGTCGGATCGCGTGGCGCATCATCAACGCCACGCCGAGCAAAAGCCAGATCGGTCGCTGGTACATCAACTCGTGCGCTTGCGACATGACCCCGAACGCCGCAAGGGCGAGCAGGAGGACCTGGCTCGCCGGATCGGCATTCCGCGTTTTGAATTCCTGCCAGAACAACAGCGCCGCCGGCACGACGAAGGCGGCAAAACCAACCAAACCGGTTTCCGCCAGCAGCCATATCGGCGTTGAGTGAATAACCAGGGCCTGACCGGCCGCCGCTTGTGCGTTGATAAAATGACCGAGGCCAGCGCCGAAAAATGGATGTGACAGAAACAGCGAAAACCCGCTTTTAAGGCTGGCCAGACGCTCGAGATTCGAAGATTCGCGCCCTACCATGTTCGGCACGAAGGCAGTCAGGTCCAGCGCGATAGATGAAGCCGCAGAGTCTGCGGAACCTGCCGAGAACCTGGTCTGTAAGATCAGAATCGCGGCGCACACCCCGAGAAGCGCTGCGGCAAGGCTGCGCCATGTCATCGTGCCGAGATACAGCAGGATGCCGATGATCACGGCCAGCGTTGCAGCGGCAGCGTAAGAGCCAGCCAGCCATAGCCCGAAACACATGAGGCCGAAAACGAGCGCGCGGTGGCGCCGGTCAATCAGCGGCAATGCGCATAGCGCCATCAACAAAGCGAAGGAAAATGCGTTGCGATTTTGCGAGAAACCGGACAGCTGCCCTGCTGGGATCTCGGGCGGAAGGACGACGCCGGCCGCGCGGGCAAACTCCAGGAGCGACCAGAACAACACAACGCCGCAAGCCGCAGCGGTCAGAGTCTTTGCCAGCAGCGCAGCGCCTCTCTCGTCCGCCTGGGCGACGATGAGCGCTCCAGTCAGCAGATAGCTGACGAGTATGAGCCAGCCGAGCAGGCGATTGATGGTCGCCCAGTCATTTGAGCCGAATGCGAAGTAGCCGTTAGCATAGGCGAGCGCCACGACCAGTGTCCAAATCGCCACGATGGCGGGTGTCGCGGAATATCGCCATGGCGGGTTTTTCCTGTACTCCGAAACGAAGACGATGCCGCCGAGGATGGCGATCGGGTCGGCGAGATTGACGCTAAGTTCGCCGGTGCCCGTTGGTACGCGGATCTGAAAATACACCGCGGTGGCAGCAGCGATCGGTAGAATCCATTTCAACGCTGCAGACAGCGCAACTGATCTTACATCCCCGATCGGGATGGGGGCGTCCCCCGCACGGTTGAACGGTACGGCGATGACGGCCAGGGCAATGATAGCAACGAAAGCGAGCGCGCCGATGACAAGTGCCATGGTCAGGGCGACTGGCGCCGGTACGCCGATAGCACCGAGCACAAAGACGGCGCTGATTTCGCGCATTCCCCAGCCGGAGAAGCTGATCGGCAGGCTGGCGGCGAACATGACAACGAGGGAGGCGGCGAAGAGATGTGAAAGTTGTATCGCTCCTGTCAGGCTGGAGGCGATCGCAACGTAAGCGCCCGCAGTGCAAAGCTGTATGACGGCAGTGAGAACGGCGTTGCGCAGGATGGCGGCCGAAACCTTGAGCGTGGCAAGATCCTTGACCAGCGGCAGCGCATAGCGGCCCCAGACCGCATATGCGCTGATGCCGGTGACAAACAACAGGCCGGCAACGATGACGAGCAGTTTCGTGCCGCCTTTGTTGAAATCGTATGACAGCTCGCCGAACAGATAAGTCACGCCACTGATGGCCATTGCCGCCGAGACAAAGACGGCGGCGGCGCGTTCATAGGTCGCCATGACGATGTTGGCTGAATTCGAAACGCCGCGTTTGCGGAGCAATGCGGTCCGCGCCGCGATATGGCCGAAAAACTGGATGGTGATCGCGCCGGCCATTTGCCCGAGGCTGAGGGCCAGCACTGCGTCACGAAAACGCAGCGGCGTGCCGATGTCAGACGAGATCCACCACAGCCGCACGGCGGCGAGCAGGGCGCCGGCGAGCAGCAGCACCAGCGCAACCAGCAGTGACAGGCCAGTCAGTTGCCGCGAGGCGCTCGCGATCGCGGCAAAATCCAGATTGGTCAGAAACAGCGCCGCGATCAGGAGCACAACCGTCACGGCGCCGTAGACCAGGGAGCGGAAGCGCGTCATCTGGGGATTCGACAACCTGGACCAATGAGGGAGCGGCGGGAACAGCAGCTTCCCCGTTGCATCTGGTGATTGGATACCACAGAGGTTGTATGAGAGCAAATGCGACGACAGCGGGCGCTGCCTCGGCATCGCCGCTAAGTCACTGATATGTAATGAAATTGGTCGGGGCGGCGAGATTTGAACTCACGAGCACTAGTCTCCCAGACAAGTGCGCTAACCGGGCTGCGCTCCGCCCCGACCGTGGCCGGGTTATAGGGGGGCACCTACTGACGCGCAACTAGCCCTTGGCTATCCGGAACGGCTTGCGGACCACATAGACGACGTACAGCACCGCGCCGAGGACGTAGACGACGCCGTAGGCGCCGATGAAACCGACAATGTCGGCACCAGCGAAATAAACCACAGCGGTCATCGCACCCATGGCCACAACCATGAAGGTCGCGACCCGGGCGATTTCGCGGAAAAATCCGGTGTGCTGAAGCAAGCAGCTCGCCACATTCTGGATCATGTTGGCGATGATCATCATGATCATGATCGGAATGAGCGCGGGCGGCACGGTGGCGGCGGGGCCGAGCAGTAGGGCAAACACCTTGTCGCCGGCAAACCAGAGCAGGGCGCAGAACGCGGCGGTCGGGATGGAACAGAGCAGGGTGGCCATCAACGTGGCCTTGAGCAGCATGCCAAAGTCGCGCTCGGCGAAGGCGCGGGTCTGGCGCGGGATCAGCGGGTCGAGGCCGGCGGCATAGATCAAGGTGGCGCCGCGGAAAATCTTGAACACAGTGTCGAGGATGATGGTCGGGGCGCCAAGCCCAAACATCAGCGGCACGACGAGATAGGGGAAATTATAGACCGTCAGTTCCGCCATGGCGTAGTTGCCGCTGCGCAGAATGGCGCTGCGGTTGCCGCGCCAGAAGGCGACGAGAGCCCCGGCCGCTCCGGACATCCGCCGCGCCAGCGCGCCTTTACGCACCAGCCGCGCAACGCAGGCCGCAAAAACCGCGAGCCACAGCAGATTGGCGAGCGACAGGCTGGCCCAGATCGGCAGGCCGATCAGCATCGCCAGGATGAGACCGATATGGCCGATGCGGCGCACCGCCTCGAGCGTCTCGAACGCAATGAATTCGTCGACCGCATTGCTGACATTGCGCAGCGGAAACCAGACCAGGTTCAAAGCCGAGAAGCTGAAGAACAGCGCGCATTCGATGGCGCGCGTCAGGTCGACCGACGGCCGCGCCGCCATGATACCAAGGCACAAAACAGTACCGGTCAGCACGATCAGCCCATAAAGCAGCACGACCGCGTTGGACTGCGCCGGAACGGCGACGTCAGTACTGCCGGCCAGATGACGCTCGCGCTGCCGCACATAGAGAATCTTGGCGGCGCCGAGATCGAACAGCCACAGCGACAGGCCGAGCGTTCCAATCAGGATGAAGATCGAAAAGTCCTGCGGGTTCAGCACGCGGGCAAAGACGAAGGTCTGCACCAGGCCACTGGCAATGGCCGCCGCCGCCGTCGAGGCGCGCAGCACGACGTAGCGCAGCGACAACAGGCCGGCGAGGGCGCGCAACGGCTGATGCAGGAACGACTTTGATGACAGCGCGGCCGTGGGCATGGCCGGGACCATAGCGGCGGCCTCAGCACTTTTCGCTTAAATATTATGGTGAACAAACCCTGACGGGATTCATGAAGAAGTGATCTTCCGGTTAAGAAAATGTTGGTCGGCGCTGCGGCATAGTGCGGCATGTCTTCGAGCCCCACCGACATTGCCGCGACGAGTGAGCCAACCGGCGTACCGCCTCAGGTCAGCGTCGTCGTGCCTTGCTACAATGGCGGTCGCTTCATTCCGCAATTGCTCGACTCGCTGGCGCGACAAACTTTCCGCGACTTCGAAATCATCATTGTCGATGACGGTTCGACCGACGAGGCCACGCGCGCAGCCTTGGCCGCGCTCGACCCAACCATCCGCGTCATTCGCCAGGCCAATAAGGGCCTGTCAGGCGCGCGCAACACCGGCATTGCCGCGTCGCGTGCGGAGCTTGTCGTGCCGCTTGATTGCGACGACACGTTCGCGCCGCCCTTTATCGGCGATGCTGTCGACCTCATCCGCACCGCGCCGGCCGATGTCGCCATGGTGCTGTGCCATATGACCTTGCTTGGCGCAGCCTCGGGCCAGCTCGAGCGCCACTTCAACCGTTTCGATCTGCTGTTCACCAATCCGATCCCGTCGGCGGTGCTGTTGCGCAAGGAGAGCTGGCTGGCGGCTGGCGGTTATGACGAGAATATGCGCGACGGCTACGAGGATTGGGAATTCTATTTGCGGCTGATGCTGCGCGGCTATCGCGGCGTTACCATTCCGAGGCCGTATATGAACTATCTCGTCTCGACCGGCGGCATGTTGTTCAACCAATCGTCCGGTAAACATGCGGCGATCTGGCGCCGCATGCGGCAGAAACACGCCGAGGCCTTCTCGCCGCTGGCCATGCTGCGGCTGTGGCGCGACAGCCGCGCCGGGTCGCTCAAGGATGAGCCCGGCCATGTCTCGGCTTTCAAGGCGATCAGCGCCTATCTGATGGCGGTGGCTTTACCGGAGCGCTTCTTCTCCGCGTTGGTGGCTCTGCGTCGCCAGCGGCATCTGATCGGCGGCAATCGGCCCGCCTATGTCCTGAACGAAAAACACTGACGCTTCTCACGCACTCCCGACACTGAACTGGAAATGACAATGGCCTATTCCTCAACAACCCCCGCAGCGATCGCACCCGCCAAAGGCTTCAGCCTCGACCGCGCCATCCGCAAGGTCTTCCCGTCGACCTCGAAGCTGACCTTCAATCCGCTGTTCAAGGCGGTGGTCAATGCGTCCGATGTGCTGCCGCGGCTGGTGTTTCCGGAATTCCGCGGCCTGCCGCCGAACCATTTGCGCATCCGCATCGGCGTCGGCAACCGCATTCTCAACAACCAGGTTCATTACCTGACGCATGCGCGCGACTTCTGGATGTTCGCCTTCTCGGAAAAGCTGGCCGATGCCGGTTCGACCGTGCTCGATATCGGTTCGGGCTGCGGACGCTGGGCGCATTGGCTGCGCGACTATAATTTCCGTGGCCGCACCTTCAACGGCCGCTATATCGGCATCGATATTGACGCCGAAGCGATTGCCTGGTGCGAGCAGAACTTCGATGCCGAGCGCTTCCGTTTCCACCATTCGACGCATGCCAGCGTGTCGTACAACCAAGCCGGCGAGGCGACCTCGTCCTACTATGCCGTGCCGGAAGCCGAAGGCACCGTCGATCTGGTCGTGTCGAACTCGCTGCTGACGCATGTGCTGGAAGGCGAGCTCGAGAACTACATCAAGGAAAGCTACCGCCTGTTGAAGACCGGCGGCGCAATCATGCACTCGCACTTCAATCTCGACTATCCGCCGGCGACCTATGGCACACGTCATACGTTCCAGCATTCGATCGGCAATGCCCGCGTCGAGTCGATGGAACAGCCGGAAGCGGCCGTGGCCTATCGCACGGATTATCTGTTCAAGGTTTGCCGTGAGGCCGGTTTCAGCACCTGCGAGATCGTGCACATGCCGGGCGGCGCCCAGCATCAGCCGATCCTGCTGTGTAAGAAGTAGATGGCGGGCCGGACTTCAGCCCGGGAAACGTGAGTCATTGACGCCGACAAGGCGATCAGTGGCTCGCGGTTGCTACCCAGCCGCGGAACGAGAAGGCGGCATAGAAGAGTTCAACGTCCGAGAACCCGGCGTGGCTCAGCAGTGCTTCCTCGTCTGCGGGGGAAAGCAAAGGCAGGCGTCCGACCATACCTGCGGCGGAGGCCTTGGCCGTCGCCCAATCAACGCCGCTGCGGTTGGCAAAAGCCATTGAGCGCGCCAGCCAGCGTTCAGCGCCGGCGCTCGCAACGCTGTGATGGGCGACGACGAGGCGGGCGCCCGGCTTCAGCCGCCCACGGATCTCCCGCAGCGTTCGCAGCCGTTCACTCTCGTCAAGAAAGTGCAATGTGAGCAGACAGACCGCGCCGTCGTAAGGACCTGACGGTGTTGCGTCCACGGTGCCTTCGATCAATTCGATCCTGTCGCTGAATGGCGCGATATTGTCGCGCGCAAGATCGAGCATGGCGGCGGCGGGGTCGACGCCGGTGAAGACCCATTCCGGCTGCGCTTCGGCCATTGCCTTCAGTTCCATGCCGCCGCCCGCGCCAACCACGAGGATGCGAGCCGCATGCGGTGCACTTTCGCTGAGGAGTAGCATCACCATGCGATGGAGATCAGCCAGCCCCGGTACCTTCCGCGGCGTGTCATCCGCGTAGCTTGCGATCGCTGTGGGGTTAGAGAATGGGTTTTGGCTTTTCGTCACGATAGTTCCTGACAATTTCTTGCCGCACAACAGTCCCGAGCGAACGATAATAGAGCGCAGTGGATCATCTAACGCCACTCACCAAGTGAGTTGTATAATCTCGCCCTGATAGGCACCTTACACGACGTCACCGGCGTGTCCCAAGTTCATCCAGCTCCAAAGGCTTCCGGCGACGGCAACGCAATTGTCTGGAAGGCGTTATGCAAATGATGTTGCTAGAGCAGTATATCGCCGGCTGGCGCGCTCAGGACGTGAACGCGATCCTCGCAACGCTCACCCCGGATTGCGTCGTCATCGAGAGTTTCGGGCCCGTCTACCGCGGTCACGCCTCGGTGGAACGATGGGTTGCAACGTGGATTGCCGAGGAAGGTCTGGTGCTCGACTGGACAATTCGCGATTTGCAATCGCTGAGCGACCTGGAAATTGCCGAGTGGACATTCCACTACACTTTGCGCGGGGAAGAGAAAACCTTTGATGGTGCAACGATCGCGAAGTTGCGCGCTGGCAAGATCTCGTATTTGCGCGAGTATGCCACAACTGCCGCGCTCTATGATTGGCAAGGTGAGTGGAAGTCAATCTGAGCACGGGAATCCAGTTATTGTTTTCGGACGCTAGTACTGCTGCGCGGGCGTCGCTGAAACATGCGGCGCCCTTTGCCAGTTGCGGGTCGCCGCGGCGAGGCCCCACACGACGCCCAAGATCAAAAAGAAGTGGCGCCAGTGATCGGTATCGATCACGAAGCCTTCGGCCATTTCGCCAACGAAAGCGCCGAGCGCGGCGATTTGGTAGCCCTGCCACGGCGTGCGCTTCAATGCGGTGAAGAAGCCGACCCAGACGGTTGAAACCAGCAACAGGATATAGGCGAACGCGCCGGCCCAGCCATAGACCAGGAACGCCTGCAGATAGACATTGTGCTGCTGCAAGCCGTGCACGCGGGCGAATTCAAACGGGCCCATGCCGTTCGGGAAATCCAGCACGGCGGCGAGGGCCTTTTCCTGCAACAGGAAGCGGCCGCCCTGACCGACATCATAGGTCTGGATCAGCTGCGCGCGGGTCGTGAACATCTCGCCGATCGAGCTAATCGACAGCAGGATAACCAGCAGCACCGCCATCGCGCCGATGCCGGCAATGGTCATGGTGAAAACGCGCATCCGCGCTTTCTGCGTCGGTGCGACCAGAATGGCCATGCCGATGACGACGAGCAGCGACACGGTGAAGTGAAACCATGAGCCGCGCGAGAAGCTGAGCAACTGGCCGAACATGATGATGCCGAGGAAGATCACGGCGGTCAGTTCGATGCGTTGCCGGATGATCCGTTGCAACAGCATCAGCGCCGGCAGGATCAGGAAAGGGCCATAGACATTCGGATCCTTGAACATGCCTTGGGCGCGGCCATTGAGCGTAAACATGTCGGCGGCGCCGGGGAATGCTTTGAAATAGCCGATGGCGCCGAGGATCGCCGAACCGGCGGCGGCCAGCACATAGGCCGTTCGCAACGTCGCCATGCGGGCCATTGTGTTGTCGGCGACGATCATGGCGAAGATCAAGGCAGCGACAGCGAGATAGACCGAGGTCGCGGCGTATTGAATGGTTTTTTCCTGCTCCGGCACCTGCATGACGGAGAACAAGCCGGCGATATTCCAGGCGAGCAGTAGGAGCAGCGGCAGCACCAGGGCGCGGTGAAAGCGGATGCCGGCGATCAGGCCGACCACCGCCAGCACGGCCATCATGCCGTCATGCGGCGACGGCTCGATGAAGGCGACCGCGCTGAGCAAGACCGCAAGAAACAGCACCACCGTGAGCAGCCGCTCGTGAAACGGCACGGCCAGACTCTGAACATGGTTCCGCGCCAGCGGTGCATAGGCCGCAGCCGGCATGGCCGTGCGAACGACCATATCGTTGGCGGTGATCAATAAGCGTTCTCGGTCTTGAGCAACGCGAAGGGCGTGCGGAACAGAATGTAGAGATCGAGCAGCACCGACCAATTCTCGATGTAATAAAGGTCGTGCTCGACGCGGAACTGGATCTTCTCATGCGTGTCGGTTTCACCGCGCCAGCCATTGATCTGTGCCCAGCCGGTGATGCCCGGCTTGACGCGGTGGCGGGCGAAGTAGCCGTCGACTGCTTCGGCATAGAGGCGCGCTTCGGCTTTGGCATTGACCGCATGCGGACGCGGGCCGACCAGCGACAGATTGCCGTTGAACACGACGTTGAAGAGTTGTGGCAGTTCGTCGAGGCTGGTCTTGCGAATGAAGCGGCCGACGCGGGTTACGCGCGGATCGTCCTTGGTGACCAGCTTGCTGGCGGTGGCGTCGCTCATGTCGGTGTACATCGAGCGAAATTTGTAGACTTCGACGAGGTCGTTGTTGAAACCGTAGCGCTTCTGCTTGAAGAACACAGGACCGCGGCTGTCGAGCTTGATGGCAAGCGCGACAATCAGCAGCACCGGTGACAAAGCGATCAGCATCAGGCTGCCGATGATCTTGTCGAACAGCCACTTCATCACAACGTCCCAATCGGCGATCGGCCGGTCGAACACGTCGATAACCGGCACCTTGCCGATGTAGGAGTAGGAGCGCGGACGGAATTGCAGCTTGCTGGTATGCGCGGCCAGGCGAATGTCGAGCGGCAGCACCCAGAGCTTCTTCAGCACCTGAAGAATGCGGTTTTCCGCCGAGATCGGCAGCGAGAAGATCACCAGATCGACGCGGGTGAGGCGGCCGAATTCGACGAGGTCATCGACATTGCCGAGTTTCGGCTCGCCGGCGCAATCGGTGCCGCCGCGGTCGCCGGTGCGGTCATCGAACCAGCCGATGATCTCGATGCCGGTATCCTTCTGCTTGCGCAGTTCGTTGATGACGCGTTCGCCGGGCTGGCCGCCGCCGACAATGACGGTGCGGCGGGTGAGGCGGCCTTCGCGGGTCCATTTGCGGACGGCGTAGTAAAGCATCTTGCGGCCGGAGATCAGCGCGGTCAGTCCGGCAACGAAATAGACGCCGAGCCAGAGCCGCGAGAACATATCGCCGGCCTTGAAGAAGAACGATGCGCCAATGGCGATGAGGAAGACCACGGACCAGGCCGAGGCCATCCGCATATATTGCTTCTCGTGGCCGCGGAACGCATGCACCTGATAAATATCGGCGGTCTGGAAGGCGAGCGTCGACAAGGTGGCAATAACGACGACGGCCGCGAGATATTGCCAGATCGTCTCGTCAATCGGACGTAGATAGGCGGCGTAGATCGCCATGCCGACGACCATGATCAGCACGAATTCGGCGATGCGCACGACACCGGCCAGCACGATCGGCGAGATCGGCGGCGCGCTCGGCTTGTTGGCGATGGCGAGAGCACGTTCCGACAGCGGCTGCACAATGGCCTGCGGCTTCGGGCCTTCGCGCAAGCGGTCGAAGACAGCGGCGGCGCTCGCAGCGCCAAGGTTCGGACGAACGTCGGACTCGATCATGGGGGTACGCCACACTTACAAGCGACCGAAAGCACCCACGCGGCCGCGCGTGTTAATTCAGGTAAATTTGTAGGGAAAGACTCTCAACAAAGCCTTAGGGCGATGCCCCGGAATCCGTTAACGGCGGCCGTTTTTCCGTAAGGTTTCCAAAGCGTTGCCATAGGCGTCGAGGACGCCATCGACCATGGCCTGGATCGAGAACGAGGCCTGGACGCGCTCGCGCAGCAGATGTGCCGCGGCGAGGGTGGCGTCGCCACCGTCGAGCTTGGTGACGATGGCGCGGGCCAGCGCCGGAGCGTCATTGGCCGGCACCAGATCGGCGGCCTGCGGCCCAAAGATCTCGTGAATGCCGCCGACGCGGGTGGCGATCAGCGGCAGCCCGCCGGCGCCAGCTTCGAGCACGACATAGGGCAGGGACTCGAAACGCGACGGCACGACCATGACGCGGCCGAGCTTGAGCGCTTCCGGGCCGGGCATGGCCGGCTTGAAGCGGATCAGGTCGTTGAGACCGAGGGCGTCGACCTGATTGTGGAACATGTCGCGGTCCGGGCCGGAGCCCACCAGGGTGGCGGTCACCTCACGGCCCTCGCGGCGAAGCTGGGCAATGGCGTCGATCAGGACGTCGATGCCCTTGAGGTGGCGCAGTTCGCCGAGAAAAATCAGGTCGGTTGCGTCCGCCGCGGTGACGACCGGCTCGAATTCGCGCGGCGAGACGCCGTTATGGGCAACCCGCACCAGGCCGCGCGGCTCGCCGATCTTGCGGCGGAAAATGTCGGCGGAAAACGCGCTTTCGAACAGGAACAGGTCGCCGCGCAGCATCAGCAGGCGCTCGGTCGTCAGGTAGAACCGGCCGGCGAGGTTGTCATTGCTGAACAGCAGGCTGCCGCCATGCGGCGTGTAGACCCGCACGGCGCGGCGGTTGCCGGGCGCCAGCCTTGCATAGGCGCCGCCTTTGGCGCCGTGGCCGTGAATGATGTCGGCCTGCGTTTGCGTGGCCCGGCGCATGACATGGGCGATGGCGGACGGGTCGCGCAGGCCGAAGTGGCGCTGCATCGGGATGCGGCTGACGCGAAGGGCTAGCTGCGGTTCCAGCGCCTTGAGCTGTGCTTCGCCGCGCTCACCCCCGGTCGAGCTGTCCGCGATCAGGCCAACGCGGTGTCCACGGGCGGTTTGCTCACGTGCCAGATCCATGACGTGACGGAACAGGCCACCAACCGGGGCGCGAAAGACGTGCAGGATGTTCAAGGGGGCCATGAGGTGAGCGAGCTGTAGCCTTTCGGGATCGCGGTGAGCGGTATTAGGGGCTCGCGTGGTTACCAAAGTCTTGACGCCGCAAGGGCCGGTTACGGCGGGATTAACGCGGTGGCAACCATAATAAGGTCTGATCGCGCTTACGCCACAGAGTCGGTGTGTTGGAGTAGCGATGCGCTTCCGTAAGAAATCAAAACCAGCCGCTGTGGCGCCTGTTCCGGTCATGCCCGTCATGGCGCCTGTCATGCCCCCCGTGATGGAGCAGGACGGCGAGCCGGATCTGCGTGGCCTCGGCCGGGCGCTGTGGCGCCGGAAGTCAACGATCATCCTTTTCACCGTCGTGGCGGCGGCGATTGCTTTCGTCGTCGTCAATTCGATTTCGCCGCGTTATCGCTCGGAAGCCAGACTGTTGCTGGAAGCGCGTGAGAGTGTGTTCATGCGCGCCGATGCCGAGAAGAACAGCGCCGAGCGCAGCGCGCTCGATCCGGAAGCCGTCACCAGCCAGGTGCAGCTGTTCCTGTCGCGGGATCTGGCGCGCAGCGTCATCAAGAAAGAAAAGCTCGACGAGAATCCGGAGTTCGATCCGGCGATCGGCGGCATGAGCCCGCTGCGCATGATTCTCGGGATGTTCGGCATGGCGCGCGACGTCAATTCGCTGTCGCAGGACGAGCGCACGTTGGAATCCTATTACGACCGCATCAATGTCTATGCGATCGAGAAGTCGCGCGTCATCGGCGTCGATTTCTCCTCGGCCAACCCGGAACTGGCGGCGCGCGTCGCCAATGCGGTGGCCGAGCAGTATCTGACGCTGCAGCAATCGGCCAAGACCGATCAGACCCGGGCGGCCAGCAACTGGCTGTCCGTCGAGATCGAGAAGATGCGTGCCAATGTCGCCAGCGCCGAGGCCAAGGTTGAGGCCTATCGTTCGCGGTCGAACCTGTTCGTCGGCTCGAACAATACGTCGCTGCCGAGCCAGCAACTGACCGAGATCAATTCGCAGATTGCCGCCGCACGCGGCCAGAAGTCCGACCTCGAAGCGCGGGCCAAGCAGCTGCGCGAACTGGTGCGCTCCGGCCAGCCGATCGATTCCTCCGATATCGCCAATTCCGAATCGATGCGGCGGCTGACCGAGCAGGGCAATTCGCTGCGCTCGCAACTGGCTGAGCAGTCGACCACGCTGATGGACCAGCATCCGCGCATCAAGGAATTGCGGGCGCAGATCGCCGAAATCGAGCGCGCCAAGCGCACCGAGGGCGAGCGGCTGGCGCGCCAACTCGACAATGATGCCAAGGTCGCCGGCGACCGGCTGAATGCGGTGACCGCCAGCCTTGACCAGGTCAAGAAGCTGGCCTCGCAGACCAATGAGCAGGATGTGCAGTTGCGCTCGCTGGAGCGTGACGCCAAATCGCAGCGCGACCTGCTGGAATCCTATTTGGTGAAATACAGCGAGGCGTCGGCCCGCGACAACGTCAATGCCGCGCCGCCCGAGGCGCGCATCATTTCGCGCGCCACGCCGGCGCTCAAGCCGACCTATCCGAAGAAGATGCCGACCGTGCTGATTGCCGCCTTTGCCGCTTTTGCGCTGTCGGCCGGCTTCATCGTCACGGGCGCCTTGCTGGCGCCGGATTCCGCGCCGGTCAATTACGGCTATGCGCAGGCCAATTATCCAGCGCCGCAGGCTTACGCTCAGCCACAAGCCTATGCTCATCCGCAAAACTTCGCTGCGCCTGTTTTCGCACCGCCGCGCATGCCGCCGACTTTGCCGCAAATGGCCTCGCCACCAATTGCTCCCGCAATGGCAGTCGCGCCGATGATGCCGCCAATGCCGGTCAGCAGCATCGAGCAGGTCGCGCAGCGCTTGCGTCAGTCCGGTGAGTCGGGGAAGCGCGTCACCGTGGTGGGTACGGCCCGTAACGCCGGCACCACCTATGCCGCCATCACCTTGGCGCGCGCGCTGGCGGCCGAGACCAATGTCGTGCTGGTCGACCTCGCATTCGGTGCGCCGAATATCTCAGTGATTTCAACGGACCCGGATGCGCCCGGCATTGCCGAACTGGTGCGTGGCCAGGCCGGTTTCGGCGATATCATCACCACCGACCAGTTTTCGCAGGTGCATATTGTTGCCACCGGCAATGTCGGCACCGATGCGCTGGCGCTGGCGGCGTCTCCGATGCTGCAAACCATCATCGACGCGCTGGCGCAGAGCTATGACCACGTCGTGCTCGATGCCGGCTCGGCGGCCGATATGCCGGTCGAGAGCTTCGCCCATCTGGCGCAGGTGTCTGTGCTGGTGGCGGCCAATCCGGCGGATACGGTGACCCGTTCAGCCCGTGAGCGCATGACGATGGCAGGGTTTGCCGACGTGACCATGGTGGCCGGCGCCGCGCAAACCGTCGCCGCCTAGCCGAGCAGGCGGGCCTTCACCCGCCGCAGCTTCAGGATCATCGACCATAGAGCCGGGCGCTGCTTGATGGCGCGCTTGGCCTTGGCCATCAGCCGGAACGCGAAGGCAACGCGGCGGCCGCTGGCGCTGAGCGGCAGATAGCTGTCGAACATCGGCTCCGCATCCGGGCAGAACAGATCCTTGTACTTCGCCTCGCCAATGCCGAGGTCGAAAGTATGCAGGCCGCGCTCGCAGCAATGCCGCACCATGTGGATGAGCAATTGCTGGCCGGGGCTTTCGGCCGCATAGAGGCCGTGCGCGATCGAGATGAACACGGCCGAGAAGCGGCCTTCGGCGACCAGGCCGCCGATCGTGGCAACAATGACGCCATTGATCTTCAGCGTGTAGAGCTCAAGCAGCGGCTGGCCGTCGGCCGTGGAGGTTTCAGCAGCGGCGCGGATGAAGGCGCGGACGTCGGCGTAACTAAACACATCGGGCAAGCCGATGGCGCGCGTGCGCGCGGTTTTCTGCTCAAAGAAATCGGCGAGCACCGCTTGAATGTCAGCGCCTTTGGCCTGCTCAAAACGCACTTCGCCATGGCTGGCAAGGATGCGCTCCTTGCGGCGCAATTTCTTGCGCGCAGCTGAGCTGGTGATGGACTCGAACAGGGCGTTGAAGTCAGGCTGCAAGGCGCCGCTATGGCCGAAGCTCGGCGACATCTGGTGCGGCAGCAGCGCAAACGGATTTCCATGACCCGCCCAGCTCACCGGCTGGCTGGCGAGCACGGCGAGATCGGCATCGATATGCGCCAGCGTCGCGCGCACAGCTTCGGCGCCGATCTGCGCAACGACATCAGTGCGCCACAGCGCCATGTTGAAATTTGCATGTTTGCCGCCGAGGAATTCGACGACGTTAAGGCCGCGCAGCGAGCGGCGGCCGAACGGCAAGAGAAACAGCGGTGTGTTCGCCGCATTGAAGCCGACGACGATGCACGGCGTGACGCCGTCATCGGTGCCGATATGCTCCTGCCAGAGACGGAGGAAATCGTAAGCCTGGTAGGGCGTCGAAAAATTACCCGGCTGCTCGAGCGCACGCCAGTGCGGCTCCGCTTCGGCGAAAGAACCATAAACGTCAACGCGCGCGATCCGGCTGTCTATCGCAGTTTCCAATGCGGGCTGCATCGGCGGCGAGGGCTGCAACGGCAGCGACGCCACGGGTGCTGAGCCGGCATCGTGGTTAAGCGTTGGTAACGCTGCGGCGTTCATCGACATTTCCGTGGCAATCGTCGCGCTTTTATCAAGCATTCCGCGCTTTTCGCGGCGCATTGCCGCAACATTGCAGGGAAATATCAATAAAGGGTTGGAATATTGATTTGGGTTCGCTTAACCGATCGCGCCACGGCAACAAGCCGCAAACTTGGTTGATATGAAGAAAACCATCATCAAGACCGGCTTCGAGACGCTGTATTTCAGCGGCATGCATCACATGCTGCGGCCGATGCTGGGCGGCGTCGGCTCGATCCTGACGCTGCATCATGTGCGGCCGCCGCGCAAAGACGGCTTCCAGCCGAACCGGCTGCTCGAAGTCTCGCCGATATTCTTCGAGGGCCTGCTGCGCCGGCTGAAGCGGCGCCGTGTCGACGTCATCAGCCTTGATGAAATGCACCGGCGCTTTATCGAGAAGGACTTCAAGCGCCGCTTTGTGTGCATCACCTTCGACGACGGCTACAAGGACAATTTGCGCTGGGCGCATCCGTTGCTGACGAAATATGAGCTGCCTTACGCGCTTTACATCCCGACCAGCTTTCCCGACCGTCTCGGCGAATTGTGGTGGCTGGCGCTGGAAGCGGTGATCGCGCAGAACGACCGCATCGGCATGGTCATCAACGGCGAGGAACGCTATTTCGACGCGCGCAATGTGCGCGAGAAGCGCGAGCTCTACGACGGCATTTACGGCTATTTGCGCAGCATGAAGACCGAGGATGAAATGCGTAAGGTGGTGCGCGATCTTTGCGCCACCTATCGCGTCGACATTCCGGAGATTTGCCGCGACCTGTGCATGGATTGGGAGGAGATCGCGCAGATCGCCGACAGTCCGCTGGTGACGATCGGCGCGCACACCGTCAACCACATGATGTTGAAGAAGGTGCCGAGCGACGCGACGGTGCGTGCCGAAATGGACATGAGCCGTTCGGTGATCGAGGCTGCACTCGGCACCAGGCCGCAGCATCTGGCCTATCCGGTGGGCGATCCAACTTCGGCGGGGCCGCGCGAATTCCGCATTGCGCAGGACCTCGGCTTCAAGACGGCGGTGACGACGCGGCCGGGCGTGCTGTTCAAGGCGCATGGCGAGCATCTCACCGCGCTGCCGCGGCTGTCGGTGAACGGCGAATTCCAGCGCCAGCGTTATGTGAAGGTGTTGATGAGCGGGTCGGGCACGGCGTTCTGGAACAGGTTTCGCCGGGTGAGTGCGGCTTAGAGTGGCGCGCACGTGTCCCGGGCGCGCTGCGGCATGCAATGCCGCTGCGCAGAACCGGGACCCCGGTTGGTTCAGAAAGTAACCTGGACCCCGGATCAGCGTCGCACCACTTCGCAAGCGCTCGTGCTGCGCCGCATCCGGGGAACGGGCGCTCGTGTACCGTTTCTCTTCTTCCTCAACAGCCCGGCAAACGCATCCGGCGGCAATATCGGCATCACCGTTTGCAAACAATGCAGGGGCTCGCCGCGGCAGCAATGCGAACGCCGGCACGCCTTACGTTCGCAGAACGCCGACGTGTGCAAGACGTTGGCGATCTGACGCCGGGCGGCGGTGGCTTCCTGCTTTTGCGGCCGCGTGTCCACCTGGCGCATGGACTCGGTCAGATGCTCAGCGAGACCATCGACGACGAGTTCAGCCATCTCCGCGTGCTTGAGCTTCATGCGGTCCAGGGCATCGCTAAGCATTGCGCGTTGAACTTTGTTCATGAGACGGCCCCTGATGTTGCGGGAAAGAAAGAGCGTTCTCGCGGCGCGCCTTGGCGCCCGAGCTATGAGAGGCCCCGCCTTGGCGGGGGCAGACCCTCTTCAAAAAAGAAGAGGGGGACGGCGCACCGAGAAGCGCGCAGTCGGGTCGAGCCCGCATCCATACGGGATGCGGGGCGCCTCTCGGCGCGCCGTCCGGCGCTTTCGCGGCAGCCGGGCCACGCTTCCGGCGGCTTTTTCGCGCTGCCTTGGCCTGACATCCGACCCCTTGCGGAGCATCCGCCTTCGCCCTTGCGGGCTACGGCGGACAAGTCGCACTTTCAGGGCCTCGGACGGTGCAAACAGCACGCGCCGTCAGCCGGCTCCCGGCAGGGGGTCTTAGTGCCCCCGGGTGGAGCCCCGGCACCGCCCGAGCGCGTGCCTCTGCTAAGGCACGCCCGCGGACGCCGTCCCGCTCCCCACGAGCCGGAGCAACCGGTTCGCGTCCCCTCATGAGAGGCGGGCAGGAATAAAAATAATCCCAGTGTGGGCACGCGTCAAGCGGCTTTTAGGATTATTTTGTTGTGCGTTGCATCCAGACCGCATGCGGGCGCCCCTGCATTCGCGGCATGCGGATTACGGTTGGCGACGTGCTGGCTTTGCTGGCCTCCGGCATGAGCCGTGAGGCAATCTTGAGTGATTATCCGGCTCTCGAGAAAGACGATATCGATGCGGTGCTGGACTTCGCGGCCTGACGCTCATGTCCCGGGCGCGCTGCGGCATGCAATGCCGCTGCGCAGAACCGGGACCCCGGTTGTTCCTAACAAGTAACCGGGACCCCGGATCAGCGTCGCACCACTCCGCAAGTGCTCGTGCTGCGCCGCATCCGGGGAAACAAGCGTGCGCGTGCGCCGCCCTAAGGGCAGCGTTTGAATTCGCGGACGCCTGTGCCGTCGTCGATGTTCAGCTCGCCGTTGACGAGGGAGAGGGTGACCGAGAGTGGCTCCTTCTTGCCCTCGATGCTGCAACTGCCTTTCACCGCCCAGGCCTTCTTCTGCGGTTTCACCGAGGTGAAGCTGCACTGCTCGGTCTGCTGTTGGTAGCCGTTGGCGCGCATGATCAAAGGCGCATTCTCATTGTCCTGCGGCAGCGTGCACTGCGCGGCCTCGAGCGCCCATGTGCCAACAAAAGCGGGCGCAGCGCCCGGCGCGCTTTGCGCGAAGGCGGGAGCAGCATATGCGAGGAGGGCGGCGCAAGCGGCGGCGCGCGCCAGATGTGAGCAAATCATCGAGAGAGGGCCTTTCACTTCACCAGGTCAGCATAGTCGGGATGCGTGTTGATGAAGTAGCGCACGAAGGAACACAGCGGCACGACCTTGCGGCCTTCGGCGCGGATGTGGTCGAGCGTGCCGGCAACCAGTTTTGAACCGACGCCGCGGCCTTCCAGCGCGCGCGGCACTTCGGTGTGCATGATCGACACCGTATAGTCATCGCGGCGATAGCTGGCGAAAGCGGTGCCGGCCGGCGTCGCCAGTTCGAAACGGTTGCGGTCGGGATTGTCGCGGACGGTGTCGGTCATACCGGTGCCTTCGCGCGGGCGGCGTTGGCTTTTTCCCGGTCGCCCTTGGCCATCCAGGAGATGATCGGCATCGCCGGCAGAACCCAGCCGATGCCGGCGACGAAGTAATACAAGCCGGCGACGAGACCGTTGATATTCATCAGCACCGACTGCGCCAGCGCCATCGCCAGCAGGGCCCAGACCATGACCAGCGTGAGGAGCAGGATGGCGCCGATGAATTTGCGCAGGCGATTGGGCATGGCGGCTCCGGGACCTATGACAGATTGTCCGATTTGCGTTTGTCGCTGCCCTGACTATATGGTCCGCGCACCCTCCCGCAAGCCCATAAGAACGCGCGCCAAATGACGGAAACCACGCCTGTTTCAGATGTTCCGCCGCGGCACTTGCGCGCGGTGCGGCTGTGGCTCTACGCCGTAGCAGCGATGATCTTTTTAACGCTCATTGTCGGCGGCGCGACGCGGCTGACCGAGTCAGGGCTGTCGATTACCGAATGGAAGCCGGTCACTGGCGTGCTGCCGCCTTTGTCGCTGGAACACTGGCAGCTGGAATTCGCCAAGTATCAGGCCATCCCGCAATACCGCGAGGTCAACAAGGGCATGAGCCTGGATGACTTCAAGGTGATTTATTTCTGGGAGTGGTCGCACCGGCTGCTGGCGCGCGTGACCGGCTTTGTGTTTCTGGTGCCGTTCCTGTTTTTTCTGTGGCGCGGCTGGGTGCCGAAAGGGCTGAAGCTGCGGCTGTGGGGCATGTTCGCGGGTGGTGCTGCGCTCGGCGTGGTCGGCTGGTGGATGGTGGCCTCAGGTCTTGCCGGCAGCAAGCTCGTCAGCGTGTCGCAATATCGGCTTGGCTTTCATCTGACCCTGGCCTGCGTGATCTATGCTGTTGTCTTGTGGACGGCGCAAAGCCTGTTGCCAAAAGCGCGGCCGGCGACGACGCCGCGATTGCGGATCAGCGCTTTGGTGCTGACGGTGGCGATTGTGGTGCAGATTTATCTCGGTGCGCTGGTGGCCGGGCTCGATGCCGGCCTGACCTATAATACGTGGCCGCTGATCGATGGCGCGATTGTGCCGGACAGTGCGCGGCTGTGGTTCATCCAGCCGGCCTGGCGCAATGTTTTCGAGAACACGCTGACGACGCAATTCAATCACCGCATGCTGGCTTATGCGATTTTTGCAGGCAGCCTGTGGCACGCTTATGAGGCATGGCGCGCGGGCGTGGACCGGCGTGGCGCTGTCGCGCTGGCGGCGGGTGTGACGCTGCAAGCGGTGCTCGGCATTGTCACGCTGCTGGCTCAGGCGCCTTTGGCGCTGGCGTTGTCGCATCAAGTGGCGGCGGTGTTGTTGCTGACCGTTGCCACGGTGCATGCCGAGCGGCTATCGCGGCGCGACCGGCAGGTCGTAGGCCACGCCGCTGTCGGCGCTGTTTAGCGAGAAGTGCCACCATTCGCGTTTGTAGTTGCTGAAGCCGTGCTTCTGCATCGCGTCCAGCAGGACACGGCGGTTGGCGGCTTGCGCGGCTGAGATTGCGGCGCTGCGCGTGTGGCTGCGTGTGTCGAAGCAATCATAGCCGGTGCCCATGTCGAGGCTGTTGTCGGACGCGCGTTGCGCTTGCGGCGCGGTGCAGGGGCCGTAATTTACGTTGGCATCGAAGGCCGGGTTGGCGCTGCCGCGCGGCACGATGGTGAGATCGACAGCGACGCCGCGCGAATGCGCTGAAAAATTTGAGATGTAGCCGAGCGCGAACAGTTTCGATTTATCGAGCGCCGGATAAAAGCGCGTCGTATCGACCGCCGGTTTCGGATCGCGCGCCCAGGCGGCCATGGCGCCGGTGGCGCGGGCGGGGCGATAGCAGTCATAAACTTTCAGCGACAGATTGGCGGCAGTGAGCTCTGCCTGCACGCGCTGGAGTGCGAGTGCGACAGGCCGCAGCAGCATGCACTCAGGCGCGTTGTAGCCGGGCAGGGCCTTGCCGGTGAAATTGTCTCGGCCCGCATAGCGCATGTCCTGCGCGATGCTCGGGTCGATGTCGCGTAGATAGACCAGCGGCGACGCCGCCTGCGCAGACGTCGCGAGGGCCATCATCACCAGTGCAATGACGGCCCTCGTCATGAGTTACTTCGCCGTCAATCCCAGTTCGAGATCGGCGATGATGTCTTCCTTGTCCTCGATGCCGATCGACAGGCGCACGACATCAGGGCCGGCGCCGGCCTGGGTCTTTTGCGCATCGGACAATTGCTTGTGCGTGGTCGAGGCCGGATGAATGATCAGCGACTTGGTGTCGCCGATATTGGCGACATGCGAGAACAGCTTGACGTTCGACACCAGTTTGACGCCGGCTTCAAAGCCGCCTTTCAAGCCAACCGTCATCACCGCGCCGGCGCCCTTCGGCACGTATTTCTGCGCCAGCGCATGATATTTGTCTGACGTCAGACCCGGATAGCTGACCCAGGCGACTTCCGGACGCTGCGACAGCCAGGTGGCAACCGCGAGCGCATTGTCGCAATGGCGCTGCATGCGCAGCGGCAAGGTCTCGATGCCGGTCGAGATCAGGAAGGCATTGAACGGCGATAGCGCCGGCCCGAGGTCGCGCAGGCCGAGAACGCGGCAGGCAATGGCGAAGGCGAAGTTGCCGAAGGTCTCGTGTAGCACGATGCCGGAATATTCCGGGCGCGGCTCGCACAGCATCGGGTATTTCTTGTCGCGCGACCAGTTGAAGCTGCCGGCATCGACGATGATGCCGCCGATGGAGTTGCCGTGGCCGCCAAGGAATTTGGTGAGCGAGTGAATGACGATGTCGGCGCCGTATTCGATCGGCTTGCAGAGATACGGAGTCGCCAATGTGTTATCGACGATCAGTGGCACACCGGCCTTGCGGGCGACGGCGCCGATGGCCTCAATGTCGGTGATGACGCCGCCGGGATTGGCGATCGACTCGATGAAGATCGCCTTGGTCTTCGGCGACACCGCCGCTTCAAAGGTCGAGATGTCATCCGGATCGGCCCAGACCACGTTCCAGCCGAAGCTCTTGAAGGCGTGGTTGAACTGGTTGATCGAGCCGCCATAGAGCTTCTTCGAGGCGATGAATTCGTCGCCCGGCATCAGCAAAGTCTGCATGACGATGACCTGCGCGGCATGGCCGGAGGCAACGGCCAGCGCGGCAGTGCCGCCTTCAAGCGCCGCAACGCGCTCTTCGAGCACGGCATTGGTCGGGTTGCCGATGCGCGTATAGATATTGCCGAAAGCCTGCAGGCCGAACAGCGAGGCGGCGTGCTCGACGTCATCGAACACGAAGGACGTGGTCTGATAGATCGGCGTCGCGCGCGCGCCCGTGGTCGGATCGGGCTTGGCGCCGGCGTGAACGGCGAGCGTGTTGAATCCGGGAATGCGGTCGGCGTCAGCCATGGCGTGTCCTCATTGTTTGCGGCCGGCGGAGAGCGCCCGGCGCAGTTGGCGGGATTAAGGGGGCAGGCGGGCGCGGCGTCAAGGCGGCAAAGCCGCCAGATCCGTCGCCCCGGTGAAGGAGGCGTTGACGTCGATAACAGCGCCGCCCGTTGGAAATTCCCTACCGCCCGGACAAAATAATCAGGCTTTTTCTTCCGGCGGTTTCGGCTTGTCGCCAGCCATACCGAGCCCCATACGCTGGAAGCCGCCGCCAAAGTTCTGCGCACGCTTGGATGAGATGGTGCGCGAGTTGATGCCCATCCAGGAAATCTCGCTCGACAAGCGGCCATATTCGATCTTCGGACAGCGGTCCATCACGACCTTCATGCCGGCGTCTTCGGCGAGCTTCGCCGCTTCATCATTGCGAATGGTGAGCTGCATCCAGATCACCTGCGGCTTCGGCGTCAGTGTGAGCGCTTCCTCGACAATGGGCAGCACGAATTGCGGCGCACGGAAAATATCGACCATGTCGATCGGCTCCGGCACATCGGCGAGCGAGGCGCGGCAGGTCTGGCCGAGGAAGTCTTTGCCGACGTGACCGGGGTTGATCGGGATCACCTTGAAGCCGCGCTCGATCAGATATTTGAACGCGAAATAGCTCGGCCGCGCCGTGTTCGGCGAGAAGCCGACCATGGCGATGGTCTTCACGGTGTTGAGGATGCCGCGAATGTAGCTGTCGGGGTAGGAATCGTGATTCATGCGGTCGGCTTTTGAGCAGCGAGCAGCGCGCGTGGACGCGCATTCTCGGTTTCGAGTTCGGCGATCTTTTTCTGCACTGTATCGAGCGCGCCTGCAATATCCGCTTCGGTGAAGCGGCTAACGATGTGTGCTGAGCAGTTCACGTCCCAGGCGCCGATGGTGAAGAGAATGGCGCGTTCGGGCTTGGCCTTGTAACCCTTGTCGAACAGCCGCTCGATCAGCGCCGGATCATTCTCGACGACGCGGGCGCGGCCCCACAATTTGATGCGCTGCTTGCGCGCCGGATCGAGCAGGAAGAGATAGGCGCGGTCGTTCTCGCTAAGGTTGGCCAGCGTGATGTATTGCCGGTTGCCGCGATAATCGGCGAAGCCGAGCGTGTGCTCATCGATGACTTTGATGAAGCCCTTCGGCCCGCCGCGATGCTGGATGTAAGGCGCGCCCTCGGCGCTGGCGGTGCCGAGAAAGGCGGTGTCCTGCTCGGCGATAAAGGAGGCGAGTTCGGGCGTGACTTTGTCGGGGAAGCCTTCTTCAAGGCTTGCGGCGTAGGCCTTGGCGGAGCCGCGTTCGGCCTGTGCCTTTTGCGTGGCGGGCGTAAAGACGAGCGAGGCGTTGTTCATGATGCTGACCCTGAGCGGAGGGTCAACATAGGTATCCGGCGCGCGCCGCGAAAGGGCGGCGGACGATCAAGGCAGCGTGATGGGGTCGCGGGAAAGACGGCCAGGAAGGACGGCATTCGAGTGAGTCGTTACCGACCTTTTGCCGAAGTAATTCCAGAATATCAGACCCGTTGACCGCTCGACCGACCACTTGGTGCCGTCAAATGCTTCCAGCTTGGCCCAGTATAACGTTCCTGCAGCATAGTAGTGGCGAACCCGCATATCCGTACTCAGCAGATCGCGCAGCAACCCGAATATTTCTTCAACAAGTGTCTGTATGTTGTCGGTGACTTCGTAGTGTGAATGCCCGTTTCCCCAGAATACGGTGGCCTCATCGATCCCAACGTCAACCCTGACGTCAAAGCCATCTTTGGATTGAGACGGTATCGACAGAACGCAGCCGTCCGGCCTGCTCGTCCACTCATGACTGAATGAGGCATTGTTGGCCAAGAGTTCGCCGTATTGGCGAAACGACTCGGGCAAGTTCATTTCTTTGCCATCCGAGGCATTGATGTTTCAGCGATCTTCCCAAGTCGGCTTGCGCTTGTCGATGAACGCGCAAATGCCTTCCTTGGCGTCGCGCGCCATCATGTTCTCGGTCATCACTTCGGACGCGTGAGCGTAAGCGGCAGCGAGGCCCATTTCGGCCTGCTGGTAGAACGCCTGCTTGCCGACCTTCAACGTATAAGACGACTTCGACGCGATTTCCTTGGCCAGTGCGATGGCCTCCTTGAGTTCGCTGCCGGCGGGCACGACGCGGTTGACGAGGCCCATTGCCGCGGCGCGTTCGGCCTCGATCATGTGGCCGGTCAGCAGCATTTCCATGGCATGCTTGCGCGGGACGTTGCGCGACAGCGCCACCATCGGCGTCGAGCAGAACAGGCCAATGTCGACGCCGGGTGTGGCGAATTTGGCGGCGGAAGAGGCGACAGCGAGATCGCAACTGGCGACAAGCTGACAGCCGGCGGCGGTGGCGACGCCTTGCACGGCGGCGATAACCGGCTGCGGCAGATTGACGATCTGCTGCATCATCGCGCTGCATGTTGCCATCAGCATGCGGAAGTAAGCGCGGCCGCCATCGGCGTCGCTGCGCCGCGCCGTGAGCTCCTTGAGGTCATGACCGGCGCTGAAGGCCGGGCCATTCGCAGTCAGCACGACGGCGCGCACGGTTTTGTCAGCAGCAATCTCAGTCCACGCTTCAGACAAAGCAATGATGAGCGCTTCCGACAGGCTGTTGCGCGCCGGCGAGCGGTTCAGCGTCAGAATGGCGATAGGGCCATCGGTTTCGCGGAGCAGGACGGCAGTGTCGGCGGGGGCGTGGATGTTCATGCGCGAACCTTAGCCGCATGAATCTCGCAAGCAAACTCCAGACTCCGTTCGTTCCCGCGAAAGCGGGAACCCAGTTCAAGGCTCGGGACTCCTGGGTCCCCGCTTTCGCGGGGACGAACGGAGAGGTTGAGGCCCGCCGCCGGCCTGTCTAAGACGGAGGAGGCCGGACAATACCGGCGTGGGGAAACGTCATGTCGAAGCCAGCCAAACAACCAGCCATGACCGCGGAGGCCATCGAGGCCGTGCTCAGGGTCGAGTTTCCGCAGGCTTTCTATGACGGCAGCGGGCTGACTTTGGAGCGGGTCGACTATGCCGATATCCGCATCCGCAAGGCTTATCACGAGGACCATTTGCGCCCCGGCGGCACGATTTCCGGGCCAACCATGATGGCGCTGGCGGATTTCGCCATGTATGTCGCGGTGTTTTCCGCCATTGGGCCGCAGACCCTGGCGGTCACCACCAACCTCAACATCAATTTCCTGCGCAAACCGGCTCAGGCCGACCTGCTGGCCGATGCCCGGCTGATGAAGGTCGGTAAAAGGCTGGCGGTGGGCGAGGTGACCATCTATTCCGCCGGCGAAGATGAGCCGGTAGCGCACGTCACCTCGACCTATTCGATCCCCGTCCAGAAGTGATTAGCCGATGGTACTTTTATACCATTCTTATAAGCCGTTGATTTCTTAAGGGTTATATCTGTAGGTATGCGTTGACCGTGGGCATTGTGTCGGCTAGAACGCGGCATCTTCGGCGCGGTGTTCCATCCGCGCCACTTTCCAAGGATTTGTCATGAAGACGACCAAATCGGTAAAGGCCGCCGACGTTGATAAGAAATGGCTGATCGTCGATGCCTCCGGGCTCGTCGTCGGCCGTTTGGCCACGATCGTCGCGCTGCGCCTGCGCGGCAAGCACAAGGCGTCCTACACGCCGCACGTCGACGATGGCGATAACATCATCGTCGTCAACGCCGCCAAGGCCGTGTTCACCGGCCGCAAGCGCGAAAACAAAGTTTACTATCACCACACCGGGTTCATCGGCGGCATCAAGGAGCGCACCGCGCGCTCGATCTTCGAGGGCAAGTTCCCCGAGCGGATCGTCGAGAAGGCCGTTGAGCGCATGCTGCCGCGGGGCCCGCTGGGCCGCGTGCAGTTCGGCAATCTCCGGGTTTATCCGGGCGCCGAGCATCCGCATGAAGCGCAGAAGCCGGAACCGCTGGATGTAGCCGCGATGAATCGCAAGAACGTGAGGAGTGCTTAATCGTGGCCGAGACCGTACAATCGATGGAAGGCTTGGCTGCCCTTAAGCCCACCGCTCCTGATGCCCCGACCTATGTCCAGAAGCTCGACAAGCAGGGCCGCGCCTATGCGACCGGCAAGCGTAAGAACGCTGTCGCCCGCGTCTGGATCAAGCCGGGCTCCGGCAAGATCGTCGTCAACACCCGCACGATCGAAGTGTTCTTCGCCCGTCCGGTGCTGCGCATGTTGATCCAGCAGCCGCTGGTCGCCGCCAACCGCGTCACCCAGTATGACGTGATCTGCACCGTCTCCGGCGGCGGTCTTTCTGGCCAGGCCGGCGCAGTGCGTCACGGCATCTCGAAGGCGCTGACCTACTTTGAACCGGATCTCCGCGGCGCGCTCAAGCGCGGCGGCTTCCTCACCCGCGACTCGCGCGTGGTTGAGCGTAAGAAGTACGGCAAGGCCAAGGCACGCCGTTCGTTCCAGTTCTCGAAGCGCTAATTCGCTTCGTTCCGATCTCTGCAAAAGGGCGCAACTTCGGTTGCGCCCTTTTTGTTTGGGTTCCGTGTCGGTCTAATTTGCAGATATTTTGCGTAGAAAGCGCGACACGGCGGCAAAGCTTTTCGCACGGGTGCTCCGGTATCATTGCGCCACCGCCCGAAGATGACGGCAGGACGCCGTTATGCTGGGCGTCATTGGAGACCGAATGCTCACTGCCGCTGTCTCACAGCAGGGAATTCTGGACGTACCGACCCTGGTTTTCGTCGCAGTGTGCATCGTCGGCTTTCTCGGGCTGCTGCTTCTCACGGCATGGCTGCAGCAACGCCACGTCCGCGCCTTGGCTTGGTGGGGATCGGCCTATCTGATTGGCGCTGCCGCGATTATTTTGTGGGGCGCGCCAGCGCCAGTGATCAAGCTAAGGCCGGAATTGCCAGAGGCGATGCTGTTCATTGCCTGCGGCATGATCTGGAGCGGCATGCGTCTGTTTCACGGTCGCCCGCTATGGCTGCTGCTGACGGGGGCTGGAGCCGCCGTGTGGTTGCTGGTGTGCCAGCTTCCGGGGCTGGAGACCGGCACGCAGGCTCGGATCGGGCTCGGCGCGATGTTGATCGCTGTCTACGGGCTTCTCATGGCGTTCGAACTGTCGCGCGAACGCCGGCGCAAGACGTTCTATTCGCGCACTGCTTCCATCGTCGCGCCGTGCCTCTTTGCCAGCATCTTTCTGGTGCCGCTCGGCATCCGCACCTTCGCAGAAGATTTCTTTGCCGCGCATTGGGTGAGCATCTTTGCCATGGGCGCCATCATCTATGCGCTCGGCACGGCCTATGTCGTGCTGACGATGGTCAAGGACCACCATGTTCACCATTACCGCAAAGCAGCGACGACGGACGGGCTGACCGGATTGCTCAACCGCCGCGCCTTCATCGAGACCGCGACCAAGATGTACGCGGCGCAAGGCGCGCGCGGCGAGCCGGTGACGCTGCTGATGTTCGACCTCGATCACTTCAAGTCGGTCAATGATCGCTTCGGCCATGCCACCGGCGACAGTGTGCTGAAAGTGTTCGCGCAAACGGCCATGGGCAGCGTGCGTGTCACCGATATCGTCGCGCGGCTCGGCGGCGAGGAATTCGTCGCCATGGTGCCGGAGCCGATGGAAGGCGCCTGCACCGTCGCGGAGCGTTTGCGGGCGGCCTATGAAATCGCCGGCCTGATGGTTGACGACATTGCCGTCAACTCGACGGTGAGCATCGGCATGGCGACGTCGTACAGCACAGTGCCGGATATCGATGCGCTGCTGCAGCGCGCCGATGAGGCGCTGTATCTGGCCAAGCGTGAGGGGCGTAACCGCTTTCGTAGCGCGCCGGAGGAGCCGGGCGCGGAGCAGGCGCGGGCGCTGTCGGAAGCGCGCAAGAAACCGGCCGAGGGTATGGTGCGCCGCTGGGTGGCGCGGCGGCCGAAGCCGCTGGGCGCGACGGCCAGTTAGGTTAAAGGGTCATTTACCAACCGCGCCTAACATGGACGCATGTTGGGCATGAACCGCAGCACACAGCAGACCGACGCCGTATCGCTTGAGCAGGTTGCCGAGCGCGCCGGCGCGGCATGGGCCTGCTCCTTTTCATCGTCGGATGAGTATAACGCTGCGATCATCGCCGAGCGCCGCGCCGCCGGTGTTTACGGACCGCTGCGCCAGCGCCGCCAGATATTTCTGACAGCGACCGGCGTTGCCGCCGGCCTTGGCGCGATGACGCTAATCATCGCGGCGCTCGCCTAAACGCGGGCTTCCAGAACTTTTTCCAGATCGGCTTCAGTGAGCAGGCGGTATTCGCCGGCTTTCAGATCGTCGGGCAATGCCAGACCGCCGACGCGGTCGCGGTGCAACGCATTCACATGATTGCCGATCGCCGCGAACATGCGCCGCACCTGATGATAGCGGCCTTCGGTGATGGTGATGAAGACGCGCCTGTCAGTCGCGATTTCCACTTGCGCCGGGAGTAGTGGTTTGTCTTCGCCTTCCAGCATCAAAGTGCCGGCGGCGAACAGCTTCACTTCGTCGCCGCGCAACGGGCGGTCGAGCGTGACGTCGTAGCGCTTCGACACATTGCTGCGTGGTGAGATGATCTTGTGCAGCAGCGCGCCGTCATCGGTCATCAGCAGCAGGCCGGACGTATCCTTGTCGAGACGGCCGACGGTGGAGATGGCCGGCTCGCGCCGGCGCCAGCGTTCCGGCAGCAGGCCATAGACGAGGGGCCCCAACTCCTTGTGCGAACACGTGACGCCGAGCGGCTTGTTCATCATTAGCGCGAAACCGGGCGCCGGGTCGAGCGGTTCGCCGTCGACGATCATGCGCGTGGCCAGATCGGGTTTGACGTAGACACGCTGGTCGCTGTCGTCGATGACATCGCCATCGAGCGTCACCAGGCCGGCCCAGATCAACTGCTGCACCTCGCGGCGCGTGCCATAGCCGAGATTGGACAGCAGGCGGTCGAGCCGTAATGTCGGCGGCCCCTTGCTCACGTATGCGCCTCGTAGATCTTGTAGCCGCCGGTCTCGATCATCAGCGCGGCGCGCTTGAAGGCGGGTGTGAGGATCGCTTCATAGGGCAGGTGCCGGTTTGCGACCATGTAACAGACGCCGCCTTTGCCAAGCGCGAGCGCCGCGCGCTTGATGAATTGCTGCGCCAGCGATTTGTCTTCCGCTCCGGCATCGTGGAACGGCGCGTTCATGATGACGAAGTCGAGATCGCTGATTTCGGCGCTGCGCAGATCGGCCCAGAGGAAGCGCGCGCGCGGATCGACAACATTATGCTCGGCGCATGCGATGGCGCGGCGGTCAATGTCGGTGAGCAAGATGTCGGTGACGTCGCCGGTCGACAGCGCCGCATGCGCCAGCAGGCCGATGCCGCAGCCGAAATCGGCGCCGCGGCCGCGCAGCGGCGGCAGATGTTCGATCAGCATGGCGGTGCCGGGATCGAGCCGGTCCCAGCTGAACACGCCGGGCTGCGACCAGACGCCGAGATCGTCGATAAGGCGTGGCCCGCCGTCGGCAATCGCATCGTCGATATTGGTCAGGCTCTCCGGCCGTGTGCCGGTGACGATGCGGTGGTGCCGTCGCGGCGTCTCTTGAACCGTACAGCCGAAGGCCTGCAATTCCTTGCGCAGGCGTGTGCCGCCGCGATCCTTCGGCGCGAGGATCGTAAACGGTGCGCCGGTCTCAAGCGCGCGCAGCGCCTGGGCAATGACGTAGCGGCGTTCGAGGGTGCCCGGCGGCGCCAGCATCACCAGTTCGCTCAGGCTACCTTCGGCCTGCTGCTCCAGTGCTGACGCGCCGGGCATCAAGGGCGAGAACTGCGTCGCGTCCTTCGGCACATCGACCGCATCGGACGGCGGTGCGCCATAGATCGCGATGGTGCCGGCGTCCGACATATCAAGCCGGCATCACATCAAGCAGCGCCGGCTTGACGCCGAGCTGGTCGATCAGACGGTTCAGCTCGCCGCGCGCTTGCGCATTGCCGCGCTGGTGCCGCTCGGCCAGGATCAGTTCGTTCTTCATCGTGTGTTCAAGGCCGGTGAATTCGGTGACGCGCACTTTGTAGCCATGCGCCTCCAGCACCAGGCCGCGAATGACATTGGTGACGTGTGCGCCAAATTCGCGGCGCTGGATCGGATGGCGCCAGAGCTGGCGCAGCGGGCCGGTCTGGCCGTCGAGCAGGCGCGCCACCTCGGCCTGGCAGCATGGCACCAGAGCGATCACTTTGGCTTCGTGCTTCAAGGCAAAACGGATGGCGTCGTCAGTGGCGGTGTCACAGGCATGCAGCGCCGTCACCATGTCGGCTTTACCACCGGGCAGTGTGGCCTCGGCAATTGGCGCGGCGATGAACGACATGCGGTCGAAGCCGGAGGAGGCGGCCAGCGCCCGCGACGACTCGACCAAAGGCTCGCGGGTCTCGATTCCGGTAACCGAACCGCGCCCGGCCGGGCCGAAGATCAAATCGTACAGGATGAAACCGAGATAGGACTTGCCGGCGCCGACATCGGCCAGCACCGGGCTGGCATCGTCCTTCAAGAGGTCGGTGAGCGCAG
This sequence comes from Pseudolabrys sp., assembly GCA_030655215.1. Taxonomy (GTDB): domain Bacteria; phylum Pseudomonadota; class Alphaproteobacteria; order Rhizobiales; family Xanthobacteraceae; genus Pseudolabrys. The sequence continues at coordinate 36,593 of JAURVZ010000017.1, forward strand.
GGCGCAGCATCTGGGTCAGGTGCAGCACCTGGGTCAGCTTGCGGCGCGAATCCGCGTTCAGCGTGCCCTCGCGGGTCAGGATATGCAGCGCCTTCAAGAGCGGCGCCGACTTGCCCGGCGTCTCGCTCGGCCAGAGCTTGCTCCAGGTCTCGAAATCCCGCGCGGCGGGGTCTTTGGCGGATTTTGGCTGCGGCTTATTCATGCCGCCTATCTAGCGGCGCCGGGCGGCCGATGCCAGCGCCGCGGCATCCAAGAAAAAAGGGCGCCCCGGAGGGCGCCCTTAAAGTCGATACGGGAGGAAACTGAGAACTTAGGCCGCGACCGATTTCTTGGCGGTCGGGACCGAAGCGATGGTCTTGAGGATCTGCGACGCGATGGCGTAGGGGTCCCCTTGCGAATTCGGGCGGCGATCTTCCAGATAGCCCTTGTAGGCATCGCCCTTGACGAAGGAGTGCGGCACGCGGATCGAGGCGCCGCGATCGGCAACGCCGTAGCTGAACTTGTTCCACGGCGCAGTCTCGTGCTTGCCGGTCAGACGCTTGTCGTTGTCCGGGCCATAGACTTCGATGTGGTCCTGCAAATTGGTCTCGAAGGCCTTCATCAGGGCTTCGAAATACTCCTTGCCGCCGACCGTGCGCATATATTCGGTCGAGAAGTTGGCGTGCATGCCCGAACCATTCCAGTCGGTGTCGCCGAGCGGCTTGCAGTGATACTCGATGTCGATGCCGTACTTCTCGGTCAAACGCTGCAAGAGGTAGCGGGCCATCCACACTTCGTCAGCGGCCTTCTTGGAGCCTTTGCCGAAGATCTGGAACTCCCACTGGCCCTTGGCCACTTCGGCATTGATGCCTTCGTGGTTGATGCCGGCCTCGAGGCAGAGATCGAGATGCTCTTCGACGATCTTGCGGGCGATGTCGCCAACATTCGAGTAGCCGACGCCGGTGTAATACGGGCCCTGCGGCGCCGGATAACCTTGGGTCGGGAAGCCGAGGGGGCGGCCATCCTTGTAGAAGAAGTATTCCTGCTCGAAGCCGAACCAGGCGCCGGCATCGTCAAGAATGGTGGCGCGGCGGTTGGTGGCGTGCGGGGTGACGCCATCCGGCATCATCACTTCGCACATGACCAGCGCACCGTTGGTGCGGGCCGGATCGGGATAGAGCGCAACCGGCTTGAGCACGCAGTCCGACGAGCGGCCTTCGGCCTGCAGGGTGGACGAACCGTCGAAGCCCCACAGCGGCAGCTGCTCAAGGGTCGGGAAGGATTCAAATTCCTTAACCTGGGTCTTGCCACGCAGGTTCGGGACCGGCGTGTAACCATCGAGCCAAATGTACTCGAGTTTGTACTTTGTCATTGAGAATCTCTCGTCCTGATGAAGCGAAGTTGAGGAACTCGGTGCCTTGTTCCGCCGTCAAAGGCACTCCCGGCCATCAACGACTACGGTCACTAAAGCATGAAATATGCCAGTCCTCGGCCGACTGGGCAGTCTGAACTTTCGAAGCGCTACGTGCTGGCAACGGGTACGCCTACGTGTTGTGCAGTGCAGTTTTACCAAGCAAATCGTCTGCGCGCTCTGCATTCCGACGCGGAGCCATCCGGCATTCCTGCATAGCGCGCACAAAACCTGTGAGTGATCAGGACGATGCTGTTCCCGGTGCAGTCCAAATAATGCCTATCAAATAGGCAATATGCCGTTTTTATTGGCGATTCTTGGTCCGAAACCCTTCAGAATCTGCTACAGAACATTATGTGTTCCGCAGCGTTGTTCCACTGACCATGCAAGTCTTCTGCCGCACCAGCGGGTGCGGAAGCTGAAGGAGAGACGATTATGACCACGAGCCAGACCAGAGAGTCGGCGCAGATTGTCCAGTTTCCGGTCGGCGGTCGCGCCGGCCTGAAGCGCGATCTGGCGACGGTGCAGTCGCCGCGTATTGCGGACATCGCCGTCGGCGGCAGCTGGTATCACGAAGAAGCCATTCGCGACGACCAGCCGACCCGTACGAACTGAATCTGCGAAAATGTCGGCGCGTGGCATCACGCGCCGAAGATGGACCAATCCATACGTTTGCTGAGCGTTTCAAGCGCGATACGGCCGAGATGAGAATTGCCCGCGGCGTCTAAACCGGGCGACCAGACGGCGATCGAGGCTTCCCCCGGCGAGATGGCGAGAATGCCGCCGCCCACGCCGCTCTTGCCCGGCAGACCCACCCGATAAGCGAACTCACCCGACCCGTCATAATGGCCGCAGGTCAACATGACGGCGTTGATGCGGCGTGTCCGTTCTGCCTGGATCACCTGCAAGCCCGTTGACGGGTTGCGGCCCGACTGGGCCAGAAAGCGTCCGGCCATGGCCAGTTGCTTGCACGACATGGCGATGGCGCACTGGTGGAAATAGACGCCGAGCGTCATTTCGACCGGATTGTCGAGCACGCCGAACGACTTCATGTAATTGGCCAAAGCCGCATTGCGAAAGCCGGTGCGCTGCTCGGACGCGGCAACCGCCTCGTCGATAGAGATCGTCGGATCGTCGGCGAGAAAGCGCATGAAACTCAGGATTTCGCCGAGCGCCTCGCGTGGCTGATGGCCGGACAGGATCATATCGGTCACAGCAATGGCGCCGGCGTTGATGAAGGGATTGCGCGGAATGCCTTGCTCGCGCTCAAGCTGGACGATCGAGTTGAAGGGCGAGCCGGAGGGCTCGCGGCCGACGCGCCGCCACAGCCGGTCGCCATAGCGTCCGAGCGCCAAAGTCAGTGTGAAAACCTTGGACACGCTCTGGATCGAGAATGGCATGTCGCTGTCGCCACCCAGCGCCACGTGGCCGTCCGCCGTGATGACCGCAATACCAAAATGCTTCGGACTGACGCGGGCCAACTCGGGAATGTAGGTGGCGACGTCGCCGCGCTCGGTGCGCGCACGCATATCGTCGGCGATGTCGCTGACGACGGTGTCGAGATGGGCCGAGGCTTTGGTCATTCAGGCGGCGTCCGTTGATGTGCGTCGATAAGAAAAGGGCGCTTCAATGAAGAAGCGCCCTGATCTTTATCCGTCGTGCCGGCCCTTACGCCGAATAATACATCTCGTATTCGACCGGATGCGGTGTGTGCTCGAAGCGGATGACTTCGGTCATCTTCAGCTCGATGTAGCTGTCGATGAAGTCGTCGTCGAACACGCCGCCGGCGGTCAAGAAGGCGCGATCCTTGTCGAGGTTCTCGAGCGCTTCGCGCAACGAACCACAAACGGTCGGGATCTGCTTCAGCTCGGCCTTGGGCAGGTCATAGAGATCCTTGTCCATCGGCTCGCCGGGATGCAGCTTGTGCTTGATGCCGTCAAGACCGGCCTGCAGCAGCGCTGCGAAAGCGAGATACGGATTGGCGAGCGGATCCGGGAAACGGACCTCGACGCGCTTGGCCTTCGGGCTCTCGGTATAGGGAATGCGGCACGACGCCGAACGGTTGCGCGCCGAGTAGGCGAGCAACACCGGCGCTTCATAGCCCGGCACCAGACGCTTGTAGGAGTTGGTGGTCGGGTTGGTGAACGCATTCACCGCCTTGGCGTGCTTGATGACACCGGCGATGTAGGAGAGGCACATGTCCGAGAGACCGGCATATTTGTCGCCGGCGAACATTGGTTTGCCGTCCTTCCAGATCGACTGGTGGCAGTGCATGCCCGAGCCGTTATCGCCGTAGATCGGCTTCGGCATGAAGGTCGCCGACTTGCCGTAGATCTGCGCGACCTGATGGATGCAGTACTTGTAGACCTGCATCATGTCGGCCATTTGCGTCATCGGCGAGAACTTGAGGCCGAGTTCGTGCTGGGCCGAGGCCACTTCGTGGTGATGCTTTTCGACCTTGGCGCCCATGCGGGCCATCGCGCCGAGCATTTCCGAGCGCATGTCCTGCGCCGAGTCCTGCGGCGGCACCGGGAAGTAGCCCTTCTTGACGCCGACGCGGTGGCCGAGATTGCCGCCTTCATAGTCGGTGTCGGAGTTGGTCGGCAGTTCGATCGAGTCGACCTTGAAGCCGGTGTTGTACATATCGGCTTTGTATTTGACGTCGTCGAACACGAAGAATTCGGCTTCCGGTCCGAAATAGATGGTGTCGCCGAGGCCCATCGACTTCACGAGCGCTTCGGCTTTCTTGCACATGCCGCGCGGGTCGCGATTGTACGGCTCGCCGGTGGTCGGCTCGAGCACGTCGCACACCAGGACGAGGGTGGTTTCGGCGAAGAACGGATCGATACAGGCCGAGGCCGGGTCCGGCATCAGGCACATGTCGGATTCGTTGATCGCTTTCCAGCCGGCGATCGACGAACCGTCGAACATCTGGCCTTCCGAGAAAGTGTCTTCCTCGATCATCCCGACGTCGAAGGTGACATGCTGCCACTTGCCGCGCGGATCGGTGAAGCGGAAGTCGACGTATTTCACGTCGCTATCCTTGATCATCTTCATGACATTCTTGGCTGTCGTCATGGGTAGCGTTTCCCCTTACTGGCTGGATTTATCGAGGGGGACATTTGGCCCAGCGCTAGATGGCGTCAACCCCGGATTCACCCGTTCTGATGCGGATTGCCTCTTCAATATTCGAGACGAATATCTTGCCGTCGCCGATCCGGCCGGTTTGCGCTGCGCGGCGGATGGCATCGACGGCCTTGTCCAGCATGTCGTCGCCGAGAACGATCTCGATTTTCACTTTGGGGAGGAAGTCGACCACATATTCAGCGCCCCGATAAAGCTCGGTGTGGCCTTTCTGGCGCCCAAAACCCTTCGCTTCGGTGACGGTGATGCCTTGCAGGCCAACTTCCTGCAGCGCTTCCTTCACCTCGTCGAGCTTGAAGGGCTTGATGATGGCCTCGATTTTCTTCATTTCCGCAATCTTCTCCCAAACAAGCCAGAATTCTCGGTCCGTCCCACGCCGGTCGCGCAACACTTATTCAATGCTCGGTTAGCAGAACCCGTGCCAAGCCCGGGGCGTGCTTAAAACCGTGCCACGCCAAGACGTTAAATACCCTGCCTGCATGGGGTACCACAACTGCCTAAAGTTAGGTGCCTTCAAACTAATCAATATGCCTAATTTCTGATCATGACGGAGAGAAGTGTTGCAGCGCAGCGGGTTGGTGCGATTTGTCGCTCATGAATGCGGCCGATAGTGTCGGCGCCATGACGAATGGGCCGAGCGAACTTTTGACCACAGCGGAGATGGGTGAGGCTGACCGGCTGACGATCAAGGCGGGCACGCCGGGTATCGATCTGATGGAGCGGGCCGGCATTGCCGTCGCCGATGCCGTGAGCGCTTTGTCAGGAAGACGAGTTTTGGTCGTGGCCGGGCCCGGTAATAACGGCGGTGACGGCTTCGTGGCGGCGCGGCACCTGGCCGAGCGCGGCTATGAGGTGGGGGTGAGCTTTGTCGGCGACCGCGCCAAGCTGAAGGGCGATGCGGCGACGGCGGCTTCGCGCTGGAGCGGGCAGGTGCATCCCGCCGAGCCGGCGCAGCTCGACGGCTGCGATATTGTGATTGATGCCCTGTTCGGTGCCGGGCTCGACCGTGACATCACCGGGCAGGCGAAGGCGATGATTGAAGCGATCAACCAATCAAGCGCGACAATTGTTGCCGTCGACCTGCCGAGCGGAATCAACGGCGGCAACGGCGCGGTGATGGGTGCAGCTGTGAAGGCGCAGCACACGGTGACGTTCTTCCGCAGGAAGCCCGGCCATGTGTTGCTGCCGGGCCGCCTGCATTGCGGGACGCTGACTTTGGCCGATATCGGCATTCCGGCCAGCATGCTCGATGCCATCAAGCCGCAGACCTTCGCCAACGGGCCGGCTTTGTGGGGCGCGCGGTTTCCGGTGCCGAAGGTGGCGGGGCACAAATATGCGCGCGGCCACGCCGTGGTCGTGTCCGGCGGGCTATCGACCACCGGGGCGGCGCGGCTATCAGCGCGCGGCGCGCTCAGGGCTGGAGCAGGGCTGGTGACCATCGCCAGCCCGACGGATGCGCTGGCGGTCAATGCCGCCAACAGCCTGGCGGTGATGGTGCGGCCAGTCGAGGGCGCCGAAGCACTGGCGGACTTCCTGACCGACAAGCGGCTCAACGCCGTTGTGCTGGGGCCGGGCGGTGGCGTCGGCGCTGTGATGCGGGAACTGGTGCTGGCGGCTTTGGCCAGCGAGGCAGCCGTCGTGCTCGACGCCGACGCCCTGACCAGCTTCGCCGATCAGCCTGTGGCGCTGTTCAAGGCCATCCAGCAGCGGCATGGCGGCGGTGTCGTGCTGACGCCCCATGGCGGAGAATTTAACAGGCTTTTCAAATCACTATCAGACGACCCTCAAGTTAACTCGAAACTGGAGCAAGCACGTCAGGCTGCCCGGGCCAGCGGCGCGGTCGTGCTGCTCAAGGGCGCTGACACCGTGGTCGCCGCGCCGGACGGCCGGGCATCCATCGCCGACAATGCTCCGCCATATCTCGCCACCGCCGGCGCCGGCGACGTGCTCGCCGGGATGATCGCCGGGCTGCTCGCCCAAGGCATGGAACCCTTCGAGGCTGCCTCAGCCGCCGTCTGGCTGCACGGCGAGGCAGCGGCAGCGTTCGGCCCCGGTCTGATCGCGGAAGACCTTCCCGAGGCCCTGCCGGGCGTCTACCGGCGGCTGTTTGACGCAATTGCCACTTAGCCGCGCCGCCACACGTTTGTGCCTTGCCGGATGCAGCCCGGCGCGGTAAGCCCCGCGCACGAAAATCGTCTTTTGACTGCCCTTTGCGGGCGTGGCGGAATTGGTAGACGCGCTGGATTTAGGTTCCAGTGATGAAAGTCGTGGGGGTTCGAGTCCCTCCGCCCGCACCAGCCTCGAGCAGTTAAGACCCAGAAACGAAGTGAGATCATGCAGGTTACCGAAACACTGTCCGAAGGCCTCAAGCGCGAATATTCCGTGACCATTCCGGTCGCCGAACTCGCCACCAAAGTTGATGCCCGCCTTGCCGAACTCAAGGACAAGGTGAAACTCAACGGCTTTCGTCCGGGCAAGGTGCCGGTCGCGCATATCAAGAAGCTGTACGGCCGCTCGGCAATGGCCGAAGTGATCGAAGCCACGGTGCGCGACACCAACAACAAGATTGTCACCGACAACAATTTCAAGTTGGCCGCCGATCCGAAAGTGACGCTGCCGACCGAGGAAGCCGAAGTCGAAAAGCTCATCAATGGCGGCAGCGATCTCAGCTACACCGTTGGCATCGAGATCGTGCCGGAGATCAAGCTCGCCAACTTCAAGGACATCAAGCTGACCCGGCTGACCGCCGACGTCGCGGAGTCCGACATTGACGAGGGCCTCGCCCGCATCGTCGACCAGAACAAGCCCTATGCCCCGAAGGCTGACGGCGCGAAGGCCGAGACCGGCGACCGCGTCAAAATCGCCTTTGTCGGCACCATCGGCGGCGTGCCGTTCGAAGGCGGCACCGGCGAAGACATCGACGTGCAGATCGGCTCGAACACCTTTATTCCCGGCTTTGAAGAGCAGCTCATCGGCATCGGCGCCGGCGACGACCGCACGGTGAAGGCGACGTTCCCGACCGCTTATGCCAATGCCGAACTGGCCGGCAAGGAAGCCGAATTCGCCGTGAAGGCCAAGTCGATCGAAGCGCCGGGCAGCCTCACGGCCGATGACGAATTCGCCAAGACGCTCGGCCTGGAATCGCTCGCCAAGTTGCGCGACGCGGTCAAGGATCGTCTCACCCGCGACCAGCAGGCGGCCTCGCGCCAGAAGCTGAAGCGGGCGCTGCTCGACGAACTCGACAAGCTGCATTCATTCGACCCGCCGCCGACCATGGTGGAAGACGAGTTCAACCGTGTCTGGGCCTCGGTCACCGAAGAGCTTAAGAGCGAGAACAAGACCTTCGCCGATGAGGACACCACCGAGGACAAGGCGCGCGAAGAGTATCGCACCATTGCCGCCCGCCGTGTGCGCCTCGGTCTGGTGCTCGCCGAGATCGGCGAGAAGAACACCATCACCGTGACCGACGAAGAACTGAGCCGCGCCATTGCCGAGCGCGCCCGTCAGTTCGCCGGCCAGGAGCAGCGCGTCTGGGATTACTTCCGCCAGAACCCGCAGGCCGTCGCCGGCGTGCGGGCGCCGATCTTCGAAGAGAAGGTGGTCGACTTCCTGGTCGAACTCGCCAGCGTCACCGACAAGAAGGTTTCGAAAGAAGAACTGTTCAAGCCGGAAGACGAATCAGTAGCCTGATCCGGCCGGGGACCATTAGGACAGCGGCTTGTGACGGAGATTTAACGGTCTCCGTCATTCGTCTGTCTGGGGCCTTGCGTTAGGGCACATGCGAAAATAGATCATCGCTACGATGCGATGCGGCTAATCTAGCCAGAACGATTCGCGTCAAATGCCTTTTGGAGCCGATATGAGAGACCCGGTCGAAACCTACATGAACCTTGTCCCGATGGTGGTCGAGCAGACCAACCGCGGCGAACGGGCCTATGATATTTTCTCGCGCCTTCTGAAAGAACGCATCATCTTCATCACCGGTCCGATCGAGGACGGGATGGCGACGCTTGTCGTCGCGCAGCTGCTTTTCCTCGAAGCGGAAAATCCGAAAAAAGAAATCTCGATGTACATCAACTCGCCCGGTGGCGTGGTGACGTCGGGCATGGCGATCTACGACACGATGCAGTTCATCCGTCCGCAAGTGTCGACGCTCTGCGTCGGCCAGGCGGCGTCGATGGGCTCGCTGCTGCTCGCTGCCGGCGCCAAGGACATGCGCTTTGCGCTGCCGAACGCGCGCATCATGGTGCATCAGCCGTCCGGTGGTTTTCAGGGGCAGGCGACCGACATCATGCTGCACGCCCAGGAGATCCTTAATCTCAAGAAGCGCCTGAACGAGATCTACGTGCATCATACCGGCCAGTCGCTGAAGAAGATTGAAGATGCGCTGGAGCGCGATTACTTCCTCACTGCCGAGATGGCGAAAGACTTCGGCCTTGTTGACCAGGTGATCGACAAGCGCCCGCAGGACATGCTGCCGAAGCCGGTCTGATCTGGCGAGTGGCTACGGAACGAAGCTGGCGTCGTGCGTTGACGGTGCGACACGCGGTCACCGCCGGGGAGGCATCTGATTTGATAGTTCCCGCCGGTTGGCGGGAACTGGCCTGAAACGTGGTGTCCGGGAACCGTTTTTCTGCACAATCCCGCCGCACGTTATCGTTAATACATTCTTGATTATCATGCCGTTAGCATGCTTGGCTTATGGTGTGGGAGTGTTCGAGGGACCGCAGGCCTCCCTGATCGTTTGGCCGCCGTGCTGGTAATCCGGCGCGAAACTTGCTTCGTTGGAAATGGCGAGTGCTGTAGGTTCGCCGGCCGCGGAGAGTTCGAACGAGTGATGCTCGTCAAACGAGCCAGCTTGATTCGAGTGTGACGGAGAATGGAATGAGCAAAGTCGGCGGCAGCGATTCCAAGAACACCCTCTACTGCTCGTTCTGCGGCAAGAGCCAGCACGAAGTACGCAAACTCATCGCCGGTCCGACCGTGTTTATCTGCGATGAATGCGTCGAGCTCTGCATGGACATCATTCGCGAGGAAAACAAATCCTCGCTGGTCAAGTCGCGAGACGGCATTCCGACGCCCAAGGAAATCTGCAAGGTCCTTGACGATTATGTGATCGGTCAGCTGCATGCCAAGCGCGTGCTCTCGGTCGCCGTGCACAATCATTACAAGCGCCTCAACCACCAGGCAAAGCACAACGACGTCGAGTTGGCGAAGTCGAACATCCTGCTGATCGGTCCGACCGGTTCGGGCAAGACTTTGCTTGCGCAGACGCTCGCCCGTATCCTCGACGTGCCGTTCACGATGGCCGACGCGACGACCCTGACCGAAGCCGGTTATGTCGGCGAAGACGTCGAGAACAACATTCTCAAGCTGTTGCAGGCCGCCTATTACAACGTCGAACGCGCCCAGCGCGGCATCGTCTATATCGACGAAATCGACAAGATTTCTCGCAAGTCCGACAATCCGTCGATCACCCGCGATGTGTCGGGTGAGGGCGTGCAGCAGGCTTTGCTGAAGATCATGGAAGGCACCGTTGCCTCTGTGCCGCCGCAGGGCGGGCGCAAGCATCCGCAGCAGGAATTCCGGCAGGTGGACACCACCAACATCTTGTTCGTCTGCGGCGGCGCCTTCTCCGGCCTCGACAAGATTATCTCGTCGCGCGGCAAGTCGACCTCGATCGGCTTCGGCGCCCGCGTCTC
>JAURVZ010000031.1 GCA_030655215.1 Pseudolabrys sp.
AAGACCGAGAACAAGACGATCGCGGTCTATGACCTTGGCGGCGGCACCTTCGACATCTCGATCCTCGAGGTGGGCGACGGCGTGTTCGAAGTGAAATCGACCAACGGCGACACCTTCCTCGGCGGTGAAGATTTCGACAGCAAGATCGTCCAATATCTCGCCGACGGCTTCAAGAAGGACGAAGGCATCGACCTGCGCGGCGACAAGCTCGCGCTTCAGCGCCTGAAGGAAGCCGCCGAAAAGGCAAAGATCGAACTGTCGACCGCCGCGACGACCGAAGTCAACCTGCCCTTCATCACCGCCGACGCCAACGGGCCGAAGCATCTGGTGAAGACGATCACGCGGTCGGACCTCGAAAAGCTGGTCGAAGAGCTGGTCAAGCGCACCCTCGAACCCTGCAAGAAGGCAATCAAGGACGCTGGCGTTTCGGCGAGCGAAATCGACGAAGTCGTGCTGGTTGGCGGCATGACGCGCATGCCGCGCGTCCGCGAAGTCGTGAAGGACTTTTTCGGCAAGGAACCGCACACCGGCGTGAACCCCGATGAAGTCGTCGCGATCGGCGCTGCGATCCAGGCGGGCGTGCTGCAAGGCGACGTCAAGGACGTGCTGCTGCTCGACGTGACCCCGCTTTCGCTCGGCATCGAAACGCTGGGCGGCGTGTTCACCCGCATCATTGATCGCAACACGACGATCCCGACCAAGAAGAGCCAGGTCTTCTCGACCGCCGAGGACAATCAGAACGCGGTGACCATCCGCGTTTTCCAGGGCGAGCGCGAAATGGCGGCCGACAACAAGATGCTCGGCAACTTCGATCTGGTCGGCATTCCGCCGGCGCCGCGTGGCATGCCGCAGGTCGAGGTCACCTTCGACATCGACGCCAACGGCATCGTCAATGTGAACGCCAAGGACAAGGCGACCAATAAGGAACAGCAAATCCGCATCCAAGCCTCGGGCGGTTTGTCCGAAGCCGACATCGAGAAGATGGTCAAGGATGCGGAAGCGAACGCCGGCGAAGACAAGAAGCGCCGCGCGGCTGTCGAAGCCAAGAACCACGGCGAAGCGCTCGTGCACTCGACCGAGAAGGCTTTGGCGGAGCACGGCTCGAAGGTCAGCGTCGACGATCGCACCATGATCGAAGATGCCGTCGCCGACCTGAAGGAAGCGCTCAAGGGCGACGATAGCGAGCTGATCCAGGCCAAGACCAATGCGGTCGCGACAGCGTCGATGAAGCTTGGCGAGGCGATCTACAACCAGCAGCAATCGGGCGCTGCCGGCGAAGACTCGGCCGACAAGAAGGAAGACGACGTTGTCGACGCGGAGTTCACGGAAGTGGACGACGACAAGGGCGGCAAGAAGTCGGCCTAAGGGAGCGTTGGCTTAAAAAAAAACCTCGTCCTGCGATACGCGATAACGCGCAACGTCGGGACGAGGTTTTTTAGTATCGGCGGGGATTGATCGGTGTCTAAGCGCGACTATTACGAAGTTCTGGGCGTCACGCGCACCTGCACCGAGGTCGAACTCAAGGGTGCATTCCGCAAATTGGCGATGCAGCACCACCCCGATCGCAATCCCGGCAATGCCGATTGCGAGGTCAAATTTCGCGAACTCAACGAAGCCTATGAAGTGCTGAAGGACGGCGACAAGCGCGCCGCCTATGACCGCTTCGGTCATGCCGCTTTCGAGCAGGGTGGCGGCGGTGGCGGGCCCGGCTTCGGCGCCGATTTCGGCTCGACCTTCTCGGACATTTTCGAAGGCATTTTCGGCATGGGCGGCGGCGGTGGCCGGCGCTCATCCGGCGGCCGCGAGCGTGGCTCGGATCTCCGCTACAACATGGAGATCAGCCTCGAGGAAGCCTTCGAGGGCAAGGAAGCGCAAGTGCGCATCCCCACCTCGGTCATTTGCGAGGTCTGCTCCGGCTCCGGCGCCAAGGCCGGCTCGAAGCCGAAGGTCTGCGCGACCTGCGGCGGCGCCGGCAAGGTGCGCCACGCGCAGGGTTTCTTCACGCTGGAGCGGACCTGCCCGAGCTGCCAGGGCCGCGGCCAGGTGATCGACGATCCGTGCGACTCCTGCGCCGGCGCCGGCCGGGTGACGCGCGAGCGCATGCTCTCGGTCAATATCCCGCCCGGTGTCGAGGACGGCACCCGTATTCGCCTCGCTGGCGAAGGCGAGGCCGGCGTCCGGGGTGGGCCAGCGGGCGACCTCTATATTTTCCTGTCTCTGGAGCCGCACGAGCTCTACCAGCGCGATGGCGCCGACCTGCACTGCCGGGTGCCCATTTCGATGGTCACCGCCGCGCTGGGCGGCGAAGTGGCCGTACCGGCCATCGATGGCAGCGAGGCCAAGATCAAGGTTCCGGCAGGCACCCACACGGGCGGCCAGTTCCGCCTGGCCGGCAAGGGGATGCCGGTGCTGCGGTCGAAACAATCCGGCGACATGTACGTTCAGGTAGCGGTCGAGACGCCGCAAAAGCTGACCAAACGGCAGAAGGAACTGCTGGCCGAATTCGATAAACTATCCTCCGAGCACACCCAGCCGGAATCCTCGGGATTCCTCAGCCGGTTCAAGAGCTTCCTCGGCGGGCTCGGAAATCAGGACAACCATTCTGGATAGCCATCTTGACCCTTTGGCCTATGCGCTATACCCAAGAGGACTGCGGGCCAGAGTCCGGCCGCAAGCACGCGTGACCCAGTAGCAATGCCTTTGCACACATTCGTCCGCGTTGAAAAAAAGCCGCTGCGCCTCGATGACGAGATGCAGTTCATTCGCTCATGGATGGAAAAGCCGCTGCGCACTGGCGCGGTGATGCCGTCGAGCAAGGCGCTCGCGCGCCGCATGGCACGCTACGTCGATCCGCAATCTTCGGGCCCTGTGATCGAACTCGGGCCTGGCACCGGCCCGGTCACCGAAGCGCTGGTTCAGCGCGGTGTCGATCCGTCGCGCCTCGTTCTGGTCGAGTTCAATCCTGATTTCTGCCGCCTGCTGCGCACGCGCTATCCGGCGGCGACGGTGGTGCAGGGCGATGCCTATCGTCTGCGCCGCCTGCTTGAAGGCATTGTGAAAGAACCGGCGGCGGCCATCGTCTCCGGACTTCCGCTTTTCACCAAGCCGCTGCGCACGCGCCTGCGTTTGATCTCGGACACGATGGGACTGCTGAAGCCGAACGCGCCGTTCGTCCAGTTCACCTATGCGATGGTGCCGCCGATCCCGAAATCTCTGTCGGGCATCAAGGGCGAGTCGTCCGAGCTGATCTGGCTCAACCTGCCGCCCGCGCGCGTGTGGGTTTATCGCGGGGTTTAGCTCCGCGTCACTGCCACCCAGTTCGTCATGCCCGGCCTTGTGCCGGGCATCCACGTCTTTAGGGTATGGCAGCTAAGTCGTGGATGGCCGGGACAAGCCCGGCCATGACGGCGAATGAGTAGCCAGAATGTCCGCGCCGAAAATCCTCATCCTGCCGGGCTCGACCCGCACCGGCTCGCACAATGTGCGCTTGGCAGCTTTGGCGGCCAAGGAATTGACGTTGCTCGACGTCGACGTCACGCGCATCTCACTCGTCGATTACGCGCTGCCGCTGTACGACGCCGATCTCGAGGCCAGCCGCGGCGTGCCGGACAATGCGGTCAAGCTGAAGCAGATGATCACGGCGCATCAGGGCGTGTTCATCGCCAGCCCGGATTATTCCGCCTCGGTCAGCCCGGCTCTCAAAAACGCGATCGACTGGGTATCGCGCGTGCGTGAACGCGGTGAGCCGCTATACGGCGCCTTCAAAGGCCGCGTCTTTGCCATTGCCTCGGCCTCGACCGAAGCCAGTGGCGGCCTGCCGGGATTGATCGCGCTGCGGCAGATCCTCGAAATCGGCTGCGGCGCGCTGGTCATTCCGGAGCAGGTGACCGTGGCGCGCGCCGAGCACGCCTTTGACGACACCGACAGGCTGACCGACACCCGCACCGCTAATTTGTTGCACAGCCAATTGGCGCGGCTGGTGGAGATGACGCGATTAATGGCGTAAGAGGCGCCAGCAAATTTATGATGGAGACTTAGCCTTGGACGCGCGTGACCGCCTGATCGTTGCCCTCGATGTGCCGTCGGTGAAGGACGCCGAATCCATGGTGACGCGGCTCGGCAATTCGGTGAGCTTCTATAAATTCGGCTACCAGCTGGCCTTTGCCGGCGGCATTCCGTTTGCCGCCGGCCTGATCGCCGCCGGCAAGCAGGTGTTTCTCGATCTCAAGCTGCATGACATCGGCAACACCGTGACCAAGGGCGTCGAGAGCGTCGCGCAAATGGGCGCGACCTTCCTCACCGTGCATGCCTATCCGCAGACCATGCGCGCCGCGGTCGAAGGCACGCGCGGCTCGAAGCTGAAGATACTGGCCGTCACTGTGCTGACGTCCTATGACGAGTCCGACATGAAGGCGGCCGGTTACAATCTCGGCGTCAGCGAACTGGTGGCGCGGCGCGCCGAGCAGGCGCGTGACATCGGCATTAATGGCCTGGTCTGTTCGCCGGAAGAAGCCGCCAACCTGCGCGGCATCGTCGGCAACAATTTGTCGCTGGTGACGCCGGGCATTCGCCCCGCGGGCGCTGCGGCCGGCGACCAGAAGCGCATCATGACGCCGGCCAAGGCGATTGCCGCCGGCGCCGATTATCTTGTCGTCGGCCGGCCGATCGTCGAGGCTGCCGATCCGAAAGCGGCGGCGGATGCGATTGTTGCGGAAATTGCAGAAGCGAAAAAATAAAGGGGGCGGGAATGGCGAAGGCTTACTGGATCGCGCGTGTCGATGTGCATGATGACGAAGGCTACAAGCCTTACTCGGCGAACAATGCTGCGATCTTCAAGAAATTCGGCGGCAAGTTTCTGGTGCGCGGCGGCAAGTTCGACGCACCGGAAGGCACCGCGCGCTCGCGCAATGTTGTGCTCGAGTTCGCCGATCTGGCGACCGCGCATGCCTGCTACAATTCGCCGGAGTATCAGGCCAATCTGAAAATCCGCCAGGCGAACGCGGTGGCCGAGCTTATCATTATCGAGGGTTACGACGGCGAGCAGCCGTAGCTTCTTTTGCCCTTCGCCGTTATACCGACGCCTGTTCCGGGAGCTTCCCATGGCCGAAATGCGTTTGATCGTTGCCGGTGCCGGCGGGCGGATGGGCCGCACGCTGATCAAGGCGATTGCCGAGAGCAAGAATTTCAAACTGGCCGGTGCGCTGGAAGATGCGCGCTCGCCGCTGATCGGCTGGGACGCTGGCACGCTGGCGGGCTTAGGCGAAAATGGCATCAAGCTGGTGGGCGACGCCGCGCAGGTGATCGGCGAGGCCGACGGCATTATCGACTTCACGATTCCGCAGGCGACGCTGGAATTGGCCGCTGTTGCCGCCAAGGCCGGCAAGGTGCACATCATCGGCACGACGGGCACCACGGCAGAGGAAGACGCGAAGATCGCCGAGGCGGCGAAGACCGCGGTGGTCGTCAAGTCCGGCAATATGAGCCTCGGCGTCAATCTGCTGACGGCGCTGACCAAGCGCGTCGCGCAAACGCTCGATGCCACCTTCGACATTGAAATCGTCGAGATGCATCACAACCAGAAAGTCGATGCGCCGTCCGGCACCGCGCTGATGCTCGGCCGCGCGGCAGCGCAAGGCCGCGGCGTCGATCTCGACAAGCACTCTGTGCGCAGCCGCGATGGGCAAACCGGCGCGCGCCGCGCCGGCGATATCGGATTTGCCGCCGTGCGCGGTGGCAACATTGTCGGCGACCACACGGTGATGTTCGTCGGGCCGGCGGAAAGCATCGAGCTCACGCACAAGGCTCAGGACCGCATGCTGTTCGCCAGTGGCGCCCTGCATGCGGCCTTGTGGGCGCGTAAGCAGAAGCCGGGGCTCTATTCGATGATGGACGTGCTGGGTCTGAAAGACTTCTAGCGCCGCAGCATGGAACTGCCGGTCATCTCCGTGGGCTTCGGCAAGCCCATCAGATCGAGCAGTGTCGGTGCCACGTCGGCAAGACGGCCATCGACCATGGACGTCGCATCGCTGCCCATCACCATGACCGGCACCGGAAAAGTCGTGTGAGATGTATGCGGCCCGCCGGTGACCGGATCGCGCAGCATCTCGGCATTGCCGTGATCGGCGGTCACCAGCAGCGCGCCGCCTGAGCGGGCGATGGCATCGGCGATCTGGCCGAGACCGGTATCGACGGTTTCGACCGCCTTGATCACGGCGTGCAGCATGCCGGTGTGGCCGACCATGTCGGCATTGGCGAAGTTTAAAACGATGAGATCGTACTTGCCGGAATCGATGGCTGCGACCGCCTTGGCGGCGAGTTCAAGCGCTGACATTTCCGGCTGCAAATCATAGGTCGCGACTTTCGGCGACGGCACCATGATGCGGTCTTCGCCTGCGTACGGCTCTTCGCGGCCGCCGTTCAGGAAGTATGTGACGTGCGGATACTTCTCGGTCTCGGCCATACGCAATTGTGTGCGGCCTTCGCGGGCCGTGACTTCGCCGAGAATGTTCGGAAAGGTCTGCGGCAGAAAAATCGTCTGCAACATATGGTCAAGGTCTTCGCTATATTGCGTCATGCCGACGGCGGCGGCGTAGCGGATCAAACGCCTGCGCGGGAAACCGGTGAAAGCCGGATCGAGCATGGCGCCGAGGATTTCACGCACGCGATCGGCGCGGAAATTGAACGACAGCAGGGCGTCGCCATCCTTGATGCCTTGATAGTCACCGATCACCGCCGGGATGATGAACTCGTCATGGATCTTGCTGGCATATGAATCGGTGATGGCCGCTTGCACAGTGGCGAAGTGCGGGCCTTCGCCTTCGACAATGGCGTGGTAGGCCTTGCTGACGCGCTCCCAGCGCTTGTCGCGATCCATCGCGTAATAACGGCCAACGACAGTGACGATCGGCACTGACGGCGGCAGCGCGGCGGCAAATGTCTTCAGGTCTTCTTGCGCCAATTGCGGCGCGGTATCGCGGCCATCGGTAATCGCGTGCACAACAGCGGGAATGAGCGCGTCGGTCAGCACCTTGGCTAAGGCGACGCAATGATCCTGATGCGAGTGTACGCCGCCGGGAGACACCAGGCCGACAAGATGGCAGGTGCCGCCGCTCAGCCGCAGCCGGGCGATCAGGTCGATCATCGCCGGTTCGGTGGCAAGCTCGCCGGAGGCGACAGCGGCGTTGATGCGCGGCAGGTCCTGCATGGCAACGCGGCCGGCGCCGATATTGATGTGGCCGACTTCGGAATTGCCCATCTGGCCGGGCGGCAGGCCGACATCAAGACCGCAAGTGGTGAGGAAAGCGCGCGGGTTGGCCGCCCACAGCCGGTCGAAGTTCGGCGTCCTGGCCTGACGCACGGCGTTGTCGGCGACTTCCTCGCGCCAGCCCCAGCCGTCCAGAATGACCAACATGACCGGACGGCGCTTTTGCATCGAAGAATTCCTGAAATGGGCCTGAACGCGCGGGTTTTGCAGGATCGCGTCAGGTGCGTCAATCTGCGCTCTATCTGGCGACGTCAGCGCAAAAGAAAAGGCCCCGCCGCGAGGCGAGGCCTTTCCTCACTCAAGAGAGTGAAGGCTAGTTGATGATCTTGACGACCTTGCCGCTCTTGGCATCAACAATCACGCGGGTGTTGTTGACGTAGGCGTAGCGGAATTGGTCGTTCTGCGGCACCGGGCGAAGCTGCACGGTCGACGGCACGGCTTCACCGACAACGATACGCTCCTGCACCGTCACCGACGGCGCGGTGTCGCGTTCGACATAGGTGATCACTTCACGCGGTGGTTCGGCCGCGGCGCCCATCGTGCCGCCGATGGCGCCACCGACAACGGCGCCAACCGGGCCGCCGACAACAGCACCAACCGCGGCGCCGCCGACAGCGCCGCCAACGGTCGAGCCTTGAGCAAATGCGGTGGCCGGCGCGAGCGCCAGAATAGCGACGGTCGCGAGCATACGGATTTTCATAAATTCCTCCTCGTTTCGTTGCATGTGCGATGCCCCGCGCACGGGGGAATCAGTTCACAACGCGCAAGGCCGGGAGGAGGTTTCCTGCCATGACCGTGAATCTGTGTTCCTGAGTGAATGGTCGTTCACGCAACCATGCCGGCTTCCCAGCCGAGCATCGCGCGCTTGCGGCTGATGCCCCAGTGATAACCGGTGAGATCGCCATTCTTGCCGACAACGCGATGACACGGCACGACGAAGCTGATCGGATTTTTGCCGACAGCGGCGCCAACAGCGCGCGGCGCTTTCGGCACGCCGGCACGGCGCGCGATATCGGAATAAGTGGTGAGCGTGCCGACCGGAATGGCCAGCAGTTTTTCCCAGACGCGCACTTCAAAATCAGTGCCGATGAGCACGACACGCAAAGGCTGGTCGGGCTTCCACATTGCGGAATCGAAAACGCGGCGCGCGGTGGCGGCGGTGGCGGCGTAGTCCTCGACGTAAGTCGCGCGCGGCCAGCGGCGGCGCATGTCGTCGAGCGACGCGCGTTCTTCACCAGGATCGGCGAGCGCCAGGCCGGCAAGACCGCGCGGCGTCATCATCACCAAGGCCATGCCGAAGGGGCAGGGGTGAAAGCCATAAGTGATGGTCAGGCCTTCGCCGCCGGCTTTCCATTCGCCCGGCGACATCGCTTCATGCGTGACGAACAGATCATGCAGGCGGCCGGGACCGGACAGGCCGACCTCATAGGATGTGTCGAGCACGCTGGCGGAGTCGCGCAGCAATTGGCGCGCGCTGTCGAGCGTCAACGCTTGCAGAAACGCCTTCGGCGTCAGGCCGCACCAGCGCCGGAAGAGATGATGCAGATCAGTTGATGAAACACCCGCCGCATCGGCAATATCATCGACCTCGGGCTGGTCGCGCCAGTTGCCGCGGATATGAGCGATGGCGTTGCGCACGACATCATAGTCGGCGGCTGCGTTGGACAGCAGCGTGCGCTTGGGAAAAGTCTCGATGAAAGCCGGTGCGGGTTTTTTCATAATGGTGGCTGCTGTCTGTGTCATGCACCGTATCTAAGACGGCCAAATGCGCAAACCCACCCGATTTCTGCCTAGTTCAGGACCGTCCGCGTTGGCCCGCGCCTGGCCTCGTTCAGGGCGTTGCTGAGCTGCTTGGCAAAGCCCTCTTTTTCCTCCGGCCCCAGATAGCTGGCTACGGTGAGCTCGCGGCCGCGCGTCACCAGGAACAGCCGCTCAATGCCGAATTCCTCGGTGGTCACTTTGTCGAGCTTGACCCAGAGCGGATTGAGCCGCCATTCGCGCATCTTCCCGTGGTGATTGACCTTGCGCACGATCAGCGTCGCAGCTGTGACCTTGATTTCTTCGTAAGCGGCGGCCGAGCGATAGCTGACGCGGAAGGCCCAATAGAGCAGCAGCACGTCGAGGCCGAAGAAGCCGAATACCGGCCACGCGCCCATCAGCAGAAAAGCGATGCCGGTGGCAAAGCTCACCACGCCGAACACGATCATCAGCACGAGGAAGCCGACATTGCCGAGCGAGCGATGCGGCGTGATCGTGGCGGAAAAGATCGTCGGTTCGAGTTCGTCATGATTGTCGGAAATCATGTGGCTGAGTATACCGGAAATCATGGCGAAGAAATCGGTCAAGAAAGCATTGCAGAAGGCCGCTAAAGGCAAGGCTGCCAGACTGAAGCCTGTGGCCAAGCAGATAAAAGCCGATGCCAAGGCCTTTGAGGGCGTCGGCAAGCGCTGGAAACCGGCGCAGATCGAGGAAGCGTTCCGCCGCTTTCAGGCGCAGGAACCGGAACCGAAGGGCGAGCTGAAGCACTCCAATCCGTTCACGCTGCTGGTTGCCGTCGTGCTGTCGGCGCAGGCAACCGATGCCGGGGTCAACAAGGCGACGCCGGCTCTGTTCGCGCTCGCCGATACGCCGGATAAAATGGCGGCGCTCGGCGAGGACCGCATTCGCGATTTGATCAAGACCATCGGCCTGTTCCGCATGAAGGCGAAGAACGTCTACCTGCTGTCGAAAAAGCTAATCGAGGAATTCGGCGGCGAGGTGCCGCAAACGCGCGACGAACTGGTGTCGCTACCCGGCGCCGGGCGCAAAACCGCAAATGTCGTTCTGAACATGGCCTTCGGTCAGCCGACAATGGCGGTCGACACGCACATTTTCCGCATCGGCAACCGCACCGGATTAGCGCCGGGCAAGGACGTACTGGCGGTCGAGCTCGAGCTGGAGAAAGTCATTCCGGCGAAATACATGCAGCACGCGCATCACTGGCTGATCCTGCACGGGCGTTATATCTGCATCGCGCGCAAGCCGCATTGCGACCGCTGCATCATCGCCGATCTGTGCCAGTGGCCCGGCAAGACGGCAACGACGCCGCCACCTGTTGCCGCCTAGCGGATCGACGCAACCGCTTTGCTGCCGGTCATCTTCTTGTAGATGTGCATCATGTAGGACATGGCGAAGACCGGTGTCGCCAGATTGATGATCGGAAACGACACAAAGGCGGCAATGATCATGCCGGCGAGAAAAATGTAAATCGCATTGGCCTTGCGCAGCGCCTTCGCTTCTTCCGGCGGCAGGAAGCGCATGGCGGCGAGTTCGAAATATTCGCGGCCGAGCAGATAGGCATTGCCGAAAAACAGGATCAGCAGGCCGAAGCCGAAGAACAGCAGGAACGGTAGCGCCACCAGATAGACCAGCACCGCCAGCAGCGCGATCTTGAGGCCTTCGATGACGCCGCGAAACACCGGCAGCGACCGGCCGGGCGGATCGTTGGGATAGAACTTCTGCTCGACCTGCTCGGCCACCTCGTCGACGAAAAAGCTGCCGACAAAGGCGCTGACCGCCGGCATCAGGAACAGCGCGCCGGTGATGATGCCCAAGCCCGCCATGATCGACAGGATCCAGGCGAGCGTCGCCCAGACCGAATGCGGCGCGACGCCGGTGGTGGTTTCGGCCCAGCTGGCGCCGCTTTCGGCGAGGCTGGCCAGCAGCCGCTGCATCAGGACGCCGATAATGGTGATGAACAGGATGGCCAGGCCGACAGATTTCAATAGCACTCTGCGGAGCGGTGCGGTGAAGAGCTGGGCAACAGCATTGGCGACGGCGTCGATCATGGGGAAGAGAAGTAGAGGGGTGTGAGGAGGAGGGCAAGTGGCGATCCGTCACCCTGAGGTGCGAGGCGTCTTCGCCGAGCCTCGAAGGGCGACGGCCCCGCTCGGCCGTCCATCCTTCGAGGCTCGCCGCAAGCGCGGCTCGCACCTCAGGATGACGGTCTTAAACTGTCGCTGCCTCGCCAAGAGGTTCGCCGATTACCGGCACCAGCGACACCAGCGAGTCAGGATCGGTCGCCGGCATATCGGCCCAGGCCATCGCCTTGTAATCAAACCCGCGCACCAAGGTCGGTTTGACCACTTCAAAGTAAGGCGAGATGTCGAAATCGCGTGGCGCATACAGCGACGAATGGCGGATCTCGAGAATTTCCTCGCGCGCCGCTTCGCTCTCCAGCAGCGTCACCTTCGGCAGGATCGGATAGCGCACATATTCGAAAGCCTGCGCGATGAGCGCCGAACAGATGATGCGCGTCGGATGGCCGGAGCCGAGCGACATCATGCGGCGGCGCCAGCGCTGCGGAATGGGCATCGGCAGCAGATAGCGCATCAAATCGATGATGTTCTTCAGGTCGTAATCGAAGCCGATGCGCTCAGAGGCATAGGTGCAGACGCGGGCGCGGTCATCGTCGGTGAGGCCGGTCGGCCGGCAGATGCGGGTGTGAAAGCGCGCGTACTTCGACAACGGCGCGGCAACAACACCTTCGCCGATATTGGCTTCGACCAGCACTAAAGGTTCGCCGGTTGCCGTGCAGCGATCGCCGATCGGCCCGACATAGAGCGCGGCATGCGACCAGGTCGACTGCGTCAGATATTTGATGACGCCGGAAATGTGATTGTTGCCTTCGACGAGGATGACGTCGCCGGGCCTCAGGGTTTCGCGCAATGTTGTTGGATCGGTCGGCGTGAAGGGCTCATAGCCCGACACCGGCTTCTCGAGATAGCGGGCGAGCATGCGCCCAACGCCGTCTGCCACGAAACTCATGTCCCGCCCCATGCGCGCGTTCTGCGCGTCTCTTTATGGAGCTAATTTAACGCAGACTCGTTGCAAATTGGTTTGGTTCAGTGGCTAACGGGAGCTTAACCGCGCAGCACGCCGCCAGTGCGTTTGGCGACTTCAGCAACGATCTTCTGACCAAGAGCGTCGATTTCCTGGTCGGTCATCGTCTTGTCGCGCGGCTGGATGGTAACCGCGATGGCGACGGACTTCTTGCCCGGCTCAACGCCGGTGCCTTCATAGACGTCGAACACGGCGACGTTGACGATCAGCTTCTTGTCGACATTCTGCGCGGCGCGGGCGACATCGAAAGCCTTAACCTTGCTTTCGACGACGAAAGCGAAATCGCGCTCGACCGGCTGGAACGGCGACAGCTCAAGCAAGGGTTTGGCGCGTGTTGGACGCGCCTTGGCGGCCGGCAGGTTTTCGAGAATGACTTCGAAGGCGACAACCGGACCATCCGCTTTCAGCGCGGTCAGAATGCGCGGATGCAATTCGCCGAAGTGGCCGATGATGTTCTGCGGTCCGATCTGGATCGTGCCCGAGCGGCCGGGATGAAACCAGGCGCTCGCGCCCGGCACGACTTGCAGCGCCTGCATCGGCGCACCGGCAGCGGCGAGTACGGCGAAGGCGTCGGCTTTGGCATCGAACACATCGACCGGCAGCGGCTTGGCCGACCAGTGACGGCCAGCGCCATCGGCCTTGGCAAGGCCACGGCGCACGCCGCTCGCGGCCGTGAACTGATCTTCCGGTGTGTCGCCTTTGAAAATCTGGCCTACTTCGAATAGCGCGACATCAGCAACGCCGCGGTCGGCATTGCGCTGCGCCGAGGTGATCAGGCCGGACAGCAGGCTCGGCCGCATGTCGGACAATTCAGCCGCGATCGGATTGGCGAGCGCCAGTTCAGGCTTGCCGCCGCCGAACAGTTCGGCCTCGCGCTTCGACACGAACGACCATGTGACCGCTTCGGTCAGGCCGCGCACGGCGAGCGCGCGCTTGGCCTTGCGGGTGCGGGTCTGGATCGGCGTCAGAACGGATTTGCGCGCGTCGTCGCTGCGCGGGAACGGCGTTGACGGAATGGCATCGACACCAACAATGCGCACCAGCTCTTCAACGATATCGGCGCGGGCATGCACATCCGGGCGCCATGACGGCACCGCGATCTTGAGACGGTCGCCCTGACCAGCAACGAAGAAGCCGAGACGCTCCAACGTGCGGCGCACTTCGGCGGGCGTCAGCTTGATGCCGGCAAGGCGCGGCAGGTCGCTCATCGGATAGTCGATGACGACATCTTTCGGCGCCGGATCGCCGGCCACAACAACCTCGGACGGCTCGCCACCGCACAGGTCGATGACCATTTGCGTTGCCAGATCGAGACCAGGCAGCATGAAGTTCGGATCGACGCCGCGCTCGAAGCGATAGCGGGCGTCAGTGTTGATGCCGAGCTTTCGACCGGTCTGCGCGATGTTGACCGGATCCCACAGCGCCGATTCGATCAGCACGTCGGTGGTGGTCTCGTCGCAACCGGACTCTTCACCACCCATAATGCCGGCGAGCGATTCAACGCCCTTCTCATCGGCGATGACGCACATCGCCACATCGAGCGTGTAGGTCTTCCCATCGAGCGCCAACAAAGTCTCGCCGTTGACGGCGCGGCGGACGGTGATGTTGCCTTTGACCTTCTTGGCGTCGAAAACATGCAGCGGACGGCCGCGATCGAAGGTGATGTAGTTGGTGATGTCGACCAGCGCATTGATTGGCCGCAGGCCGATCGCGGTTAGCCGGTCCTGCAGCCATTGCGGCGACGGACCATTCTTAACGCCGCGCACCAGGCGCAAGCCGAAAGCTGGGCATAGCGGATGCGTCGCGCCGAAATCGAGCGTCACATTGACCGGGCAGGGATAGGTGCCGGCAATGCGCTTCGGCGGGTTCTCTTTGTAATCGCCGATCATGGTTGCGCCGAGATCGCGGGCAATGCCATTGACGCTCGTGCAGTCGGAACGGTTCGGCGTCAGGTTGATTTCAATGACCGGCTCGTTGAGGCCGAGCACTTCAGCGAATGGCTTGCCGATCGGCGCATCGGCCGGCAATTCGATGATGCCGTCGCTGTCGGTCGAGAAACCGATTTCGGCGCCGGAAATCATCATGCCCTGGCTCTCGACGCCGCGGATCTTGCCAATGGCAAGCGTGATGTCTTTCGCCGGAATGTAAGTGCCGGGCAGGCCGAGCACGGTCTTGAGACCGGCGCGCGCATTCGGCGCGCCGCAGACAACCTGCAGCGGCGTGCCGGTGCCGTTGTCGACCATGCAGACACGCAGGCGATCCGCGTTCGGATGCTGTTCAGCGCTGATGATCTGCGCGACCTTGAAGGCCTCGAACTCTTTCGCCTTGTCCTCGACGCGCTCAACCTCGAGCCCGATCATGGTCAGCTTCTCGACGATCTCGTCGAGCGTGGCGTCGGTGACGAAATGCTCTTTCAGCCAGGAGAGGGTGAATTTCATGTGCTGAGCCCCCCCGCAAGCGTCGGGAAGTCGAGCGGGCGGAAGCCGTAATGCGACAGCCAGCGCACGTCGGCCTCGAAGAAGGCGCGCAGATCGTTGATGCCGTATTTCAGCATCGCAATGCGGTCGATACCCATGCCCCAGGCGAAGCCCTGGTACTCATCAGGATCGAGGCCGCAATTGCGCAGCACATTCGGATGCACCATGCCGCAGCCGAGAATCTCGAGCCAGTCATTGCCTTCGCCGAAGCGGATTTCGCCTTTGTCGCGGCGGCACTGAATGTCGACTTCCATCGACGGCTCGGTGAACGGAAAGAACGACGGCCGGAAGCGCATCTTGAGCTGATCGACTTCGAAGAACGCCTTGCAGAATTCCTCGAGAATCCATTTCAGGTGACCCATATGCGATATCTTGTCGATCACCAGGCCTTCGACCTGATGGAACATCGGCGTGTGGGTCTGATCTGAGTCGCTGCGGTACGTGCGGCCCGGAATGATGACGCGGATCGGCGGCTTCTGCGTCAGCATGGTGCGCACCTGCACAGGCGATGTGTGCGTGCGCAGCAGCAGGCGTGAGCCGTCCGGCTTTTGCGGGAAATAGAACGTGTCGTGCATTTCCCGCGCCGGATGGCCTTCCGGGAAATTGAGCTTGGTGAAGTTGTAATCGTCGGTCTCGATATCCGGACCTTCGGCGACGGCAAAGCCCATGTCGGCGAAGATCGCGGTGAGTTCGTCAATGACCTGGCTGATCGGGTGAACGCGGCCGAGTTCGGCGGGCGTCTCGCGCGTCGGCAGCGTGACGTCGACAGTCTCGGACGCAAGCCGCGCATCCAGCGCGGCCATGCCGAGCGCCTCCTTGGCGGTGCCGATCGCAGCGGTGATGCGTTCTTTCAGGCCGTTGATGGCCGGACCTTGCGCCTTGCGTTCATCCGGCGTCATCGAGCCGAGTGTCTTCAGCAATGCCGACACCGAGCCGCTCTTGCCAAGCGCTGCAACGCGCACGGCTTCAAGCGCCGCTTCGTCCTTGGCGGACGTGACGGCTAAGAGCAATTCGGATTCGAGTTGCGCGATATCGGACATGGCTTCGCCTCTATCCGTCATGCCCGGCTTTATGCCGGGCATCCACGACTTATGTGCGGAAAAATCAGACGTGGATGGCCGGGACTAAGCCCGGCCATAACGACGAATGTTGCTTAGGCGGTCGCGCGCGGCGTTTCGGCCGGAGCCGGAATCGCAGCCTTGACCTTCTCAACGATGGCCGCAAAAGCCGCCGGCTCGTTGATCGCGATGTCCGACAGAACCTTGCGGTCGAGGTTGAGACCCGACTTGGTGAGGCCGTCGATGAAGCGCGAGTAGTTCAGGCCGAACGGACGCACGGCGGCGTTCAGACGCTGGATCCACAGAGCACGGAACGTGCGCTTCTTGCGTTTACGGTCGCGGAAAGCGTACTGGCCGGCCTTTTCGACCGCCTGCTTGGCGACGCGGATGGTGTTCTTGCGGCGGCCATAGAAACCCTTGGCGGCCTTGTAGACTTTCTTGTGCTTTGCGTGGGCAGTTACGCCACGTTTAACGCGGGACATGGAAGTGCTCCTGAATGGTCAGCAAACGTGCTGGAATGACAATGATGATCGGGGTCGACAACGGCGGCTTGAGAGTCGCCGAAATTCCGGACTAGCCGTTTGGCATCCAGTACTTCTTGACGTTGTCGCCATCGGTCTTGAACAGCACCGCAGTGCCGCGATGTTCGCGGATCTGCTTGGTGGTGCGCTTGATCATTCCGTGACGCTTGCCGGCCTGCTGGTATTTCACTTTGCCGCCGGCGGTAATCTTGAAGCGCTTTTTAGCGCCCGACTTGGTCTTCAACTTGGGCATTTTGCTCTCCATCAGGCGCAGCCGAAGCCACAGCCAAAATTCAACCCAAGGCCAACAAGCCTCAGGCTGGTGCTCGGTATGAGCGGGTATCGCCGCCACGGCAGCCCTAACGGCCGGTCGGCGAGAGCGCGGTGTATGCCAGAGGATCGGGCGGCTGGCAATACAAACCGGAACTGGATTTGTCAGGCGGGAGCCGGGAATGGGCCCGTATTTCGGGTGAAATTGGCCCGAAACGGGACAAAAAACTTGTCCCGGGCGCCTTTAGCCAAGAAGTGGCAAAAGGCAGACCCGAGACCGTAGCAAATTCAGAGTTTGAACGGCCCCGGCTCTGCGGCGCATCGTTTCACGATGCACCGCGTCCGGGGCAAGGTTTCAGCGCGGCGCCAGCAGCATGACCATCTGGCGGCCTTCAAAGCGCGGTTCCGACTCGACCTTGCACATCTTGTCGGTGTCGTCCTTGACGCGCTGCAGCAGCTTGTAACCAAGCTCCTGATGGGCCATTTCGCGGCCGCGGAAGCGCAAGGTGATCTTGACCTTGTCGCCTTCCTCGAAAAAACGCTCCATGGAGCGCATTTTCACCTGGTAATCGTGATCGTCGATCATCGGGCGGAGCTTGATCTCCTTGATCTCGACGACCTTCTGTTTCTTGCGGGCTTCAGCCGCTTTCTTCTGTGCCTGGAACTTGTACTTGCCGTAATCCAGGATTTTGGCGACAGGCGGCACCGAATTGGGGGCGATCTCGACCAGATCAAGCCCGGCGGCCTGGGCAAGCCCAATGGCAGCTTCGGTCAGGACAACGCCTTTGTTGTCACCGGTGGCATCGATCAGCTGAACCTCGCGGGAGCGGATC
The DNA here is from genome assembly GCA_030655215.1 of Pseudolabrys sp. GTDB lineage: Bacteria > Pseudomonadota > Alphaproteobacteria > Rhizobiales > Xanthobacteraceae > Pseudolabrys. The sequence goes on from JAURVZ010000031.1 coordinate 17,305, forward strand.
TCCTCGTTGATGCGCGGGCCGCCTTTTTCAGCGGGCAGCGCGGATTTTTGCGGACGACGAATGGCTAGTCTCTCCTCAAGTTGTTGCGATGGACCTTATATAACACGTCGAAGCCGCATTGCGAACGGCCATAATCATTCCGGAATGCTCAAATTGTGCTGATTTTGCCGTGTTCCGGCGTCGCAGCAACAATTGGCGCCCGCCCGGTGACCTCGCCATAAAGCCGCAGCATCTGCTCCGAGCCGATCGACGCATCGAAATGGTCGAGCACCCAGTCGCGGCCGCGCGCGCCCATGGCATCGACCGCCGGCCGCGGCATCGAAAATAATTGCAGGATGGCCGCCGCCAGCGCGCGATCGTCGCCGGCGTGAAAACGCAGGCCGGTGATGCGGCTCTCCGGCACGGCCGGCGCTGTCAGCACCACGTCCGGCCCGGCGCCCAGATCGGAGACGACGACAGGCCGCGCCATCGCCTGCGCCTCCAGCATCGCGCGCTGCACGCCTTCCGGCTGTACGGCGGCGGAGACGACAACAGCGGCGGCGCAGTAGGCCGCTGGCATGTCACGCTCCGGTGTCGCCATGCGGATGACATCCATGGTGCCGGTCGCCAGCACGAGATCCCAGAGATCGCCGGTGTAATGCGTATGGCCGCGATCCTCGCCGACAAAGACGCAGAGAAAATTGGTCAGGCCGAATTCCTTCAGCCGCTGCATCGCGCGCACCGCGACGTGGTGACCTTTGCGGCGCAGGATACGGCCGGTGACCATGATGACCTTGGTGTCGTCATTGACGCCCCAGGTCTGGCGTACGGTGGCGATGCGCTCGGGCGTCAATGTTGCCGGATCGAAATGATCGAAGTCGATGCTGCACGGCACGACCGCAATCTTTTCCCACGGCGTGCAGTAACGGTCATTGACCAGTTGCGCGATCTGTTCGCAGCCGGCGACAACACGATCGCCGCGCGCCATCACGCCGTTGTAAAGTCGCTTGAGAATGTTCTGCTCGCGAAAGCCCTTGTACCCGCTGGTGACAAAAGGAATGCGCGCCAGCCGCGCTGCAGCGAGCGCGCTCCACGCGCCGGCGCGGCCGAGCGCATGAATGACATCGCAATTGCGCTCGCGTGCGAGTTTGATCAGCACCGCAGTGTTACGCAGCATGACGAAGGGATTCTTGCTGGCGACATCGAGCGGTACGTATTCAGCGCCGGCGGCCGTGATATCGGCAAGCAAGCGTCCTGCGCGGGCGACGACAATCGCGCGATGACCGGCGCCTTGCAGGATGCGCACCAGTTCAACCGCGCCGATCTCCGCAGCGCCGATATCGAGCGTCGGCACCACGATCATCACAGTGATGGGTTTGTTATGCAACGCGGGGCCACGCAAATGTTCGCGCCCTATAAATCGCGGGCGAGCAGCGAAGTGTAGACGCCGCGAATGGCTTCAGCAACGCTTTGCGGCGAAAACATGAACTCGGCGAACTGCCGCGCCCGTGCGCCGAGCGCTTCATGTGCCGTGACATTGAGCGCCAGCGCCGCCGTTGTGGCGCGCGCGAGTTCGCCGACATTACCCGGCCGCACCAGCCAGCCTGTGCGCAAATCGTCGCGCATGCGCGGCGGACACAGCAGATTCTCCGGCAAAGCGCCGATCATCGTCGTGACCACAGGCCGGCCCAAAGCCTGCGCTTCAGCGGCAGCGCGGCCCGTTAAAGGAGCCTCGATTGACGGAATGACGACGACATCGGCAGCGGCCAATGCGGTCGGCATGTCAGGATAATGCCCGACGATCCGCATCAGCGTCTCAACACCAAGATGCGTGGCGCGCTCCATCAGCGCATGGCGATAGCGCGCCTGGCCGCGATCTTCGCCGACGAAAACAAAAGCGACATTGCGGTCGCCGCCGCTGACCATCAGCTTGGCGGCCTCGATCATGGTGCGCTGGCCGTTCCACGGCGCGATGCGGCCCGGCACCAGCACGACGCGCATTTGCGGCAGGAGGCCCCAGGCGCGGCGCAAGGCAGCAACACGCTCGACATTGACGGCGGCCGGATTGAACTTGGTCGTATCGACCGAGCGCGGCACGACCGTGATCTTGTCCGGCGCAATCTTGTAGCGGTCGATCATCGCGCGCGAGATGTAGGTCGATGGCGCTATGACACGGTCGCCGCGCGCCAGCGAGCTTTGAAACAAAGTGCGCGGCCAGGCATCTTTCATCAGCCGGTCAGGAAACGACGTCACCAGAAACACCGGCATCTTGTCGGTGGCGGACAATGCGCTCCATGCCGCGCCAGCGCTTTGCGCGTGCACAATGTCGATGCGCTCGCTGGCGATGAGTGTCTTCAGCTGGTTCGTGTTGCGGGCGATGCGCAGCGGATTGATCGTGTCGGTGTGCATCGGCAGCCATTCGCCGCCGAGCGCGCGCAGCTCGCCCACGAGCGGACCTTCGCCGCCGGCCACAATAGCGCGGGCGCCCGATTGCACCAGAGTATGCGCGATATCGATGGCGGCGCGGCCGGCGGGGTCGTCACGCAGCGCGGGCACCAGTTGCAGGATAGTGGCGCCGGCAAGCTGCCGCGTCCGCGGACGGGCGGAGATTACCACCGGCAAACCCCGTCGCTTGCCCCACTTGCGTTGCAAGGCGCGTTGAGGCGAGAAGGGAATATCGAAATAATCACTGATCCTGCTGGTGCCGGAGCGCTCATGAGCGAAGCTCGTCTGACGAACCTGACTGTCGAATCGCCTTCGCGGACAATTGCCGTGCGCGCGCGCGAGAGCAAGGGGAACGATGGCAAGAGCGAGCAAAGGCCTGGGCTGGTCTGGCTCGGCGGTTTTAAGTCCGACATGGTCGGCAGCAAGGCCTTGGCGCTAGACGCCTGGGCGGAGGAGCACGGCCGTGCCTGCTTGCGCTTCGATTATTCGGGGCACGGCGAATCCGGCGGCAACTTCAAGGACGGCACGATTGGGCTTTGGCTGGAAGAGGCGGTCGCGGTTTATTCGGGCTTTGCCCGGGGCCCGCAGGTGCTGATCGGCTCGTCGATGGGCGGCTGGCTGGCCTTGCTGCTGGCGCAACGGCTGGCGGCGCTGAAGGATGCCGCGCCGCTGGCCGGCATGGTTTTGATCGCGCCGGCGGTCGACTTCACGGAAGAGCTGATGTGGAAGGGTTTCCCCGACGCCATCAAGCGCGAGATCGAGGACAAGGGTTTCTGGACCCGGCCGTCGGACTATTCGCCGGAAGGCTATCCGATCACCAGGCAACTGATCGAGGAAGGCCGCAACCATCTGATGCTGGGCGGGCTGATCGAGCCCGGCTGTCCGGTGCATATATTGCAAGGCGTGCAGGATAGGGATGTGCCGTGGCGGCATGCGGTCGAACTGGTGTCGCGTTTTTCGCGAGACGATGTGGTGCTGACCCTGATCAAGGACGGTGATCACCGCCTGTCGCGGCCGGAGGATATCGAGCGGCTGTTGAATGCGGTGAAGGAGTTTTAGGCGAGCGCCTGCGACCACTCGTCCTGCACCGATGCGTCTTCATCGCCGCGTCGCAACGCGTTGAACTCTTGCTTCGGCATCAACCGGCCCAGCGCCCACACCGCAGCGCCGCGCACCAGAGGTGAGGCGTCGGTCAGCAAACGCTCCGCTTCCGGCACCAAGGTGACATCACCCGAATTGCCAATCGCATTCAGGACATTACGAATGAAGCGATCGCGGCCGGTGCGTTTGATCGAGGTCTTGGCAAACAGCAAACGAAACTGCGCATCGTCGAGCCGCGATAACTCAGCCAGCCCCGGCGCGCGCAACACATCGCGCGCGGCGAGCTTGGCCTCGCGGCCCTGCTCGGCAAATTTATTCCACGGGCATACGGCCAAACAATCATCGCAGCCGTAGACACGATTGCCCATCAACGGCCTTAAGTCGCGCGGGATCGGGCCTTTGTGTTCGATGGTCAAGTATGAAACGCAACGCCGCGCATCGAGACGATACGGCGCGGGAAAGGCCGCCGTCGGGCAGGCATCGAGACAAGCATGGCAAGAACCGCAGCTCTCCTTGCCCGCTTCATCATAGGGTAACTCAAGCGTCGTAAAGATCGCGCCGAGAAACAGCCACGAGCCGAAATCGCGCGACACCATCTTGGTGTGCTTGCCCTGCCAGCCCAGGCCCGCTTTCGCCGCCAGCGGTTTCTCCATCACCGCAGCGGTATCGACGAACACTTTCACGTCGCCGCCGGCTTGCGCGATCAGCCAGCGCGCGACGTCCTTCAGCCGCGCCTTTATCAGCTCGTGATAGTCATCGCCTTTGGCGTAAACCGAAATCGCCGCGCGGTCGCGTTCCTGCAAAACCTTGAGCGGGTCTTCATCCGGCCCGTAATTCATGCCGAGCATGATCACCGAGCGCACATCGGGCCACAGCGTCAAAGGCGAGCCGCGCCGCTCGGCGGTGGTTTCGAGCCACAGCATGTCGCCATGCGCGCCATCGGCGATAAATTGCTCAAGCCGCGCTTTCGCCGCAGGCACCGCTTCCGGCCGCGTGATGCCGACGGAGTCAAAGCCGCGCGACTGCGCCATTGCAATTAATGCGGATTTTACGTCAGCAGTCGGCGTTAAAAATCCAGGTCGGCGTAATGCTTCGCCGGCGGAATGCCCGCCAGCGTGTCCGCCAGCAGCGGACGGAACGCCGGACGGGATTTCACCCGCGCGTACCAGTTCTTCGCTGCTTCGTCTTCGTTCCACGGTACATCGCCCAGGTAATCGACGGCTGACAGATGCGCGGCTGCGGCCAAATCCGCAAGGCTCAAGCGCTCGCCGGCAAGCCAGTCGCGCGTGCGCACCAGCCAGCCAATATAGGCCAGATGATAGCGGATATTCTTGCGCGCCGCGCGCAGCTGGCCGGTATCGGGCGGCCCGCCGCCCTGCTCGAGCGTCATATGCCGCTTGAACACGCGCTCGGTGACCAGAGGCCCGCTGACTTCCTCGTGGAACTTGTCGTTGAACCAGCTCGCCAGACGGCGGATTTCGACGCGCTGCCCCGGCGTGCCCGGCATCAGCCAGCCGGCGTTATCCTCGGGCGGCCGTGTCTCCTGGATATATTCGGCGATGATGGCAGAGCCCGGCACGGGCGGTTCGCCATCGGCGATCAGCACCGGGATGGAGCCCGCAGGATTAATGCTGAGAAACTCCTCCCGCCGCTCCCAGAACCGCTCCTCCACGAGCCGCACCTCGGTGCCGTACTCATTGAGGATCAATCGCACATAGCGCGACAGCGGACAGAGCGGATGTTGCAGCAGCGTCAGCATGAAGGCTCGGATATGAAAATTTTATTCTGAGTCGGGGTCGGGTGACTGCACTATACAAACACATCCAACAGCGCAAATTGCGGCGGTCTTATCGTTTTCCCATTGCCTGTATCGGGATGGTGCGCCAAAAACGAAATCCAGAATTTCTTAGCCTCCCAAACGATTCGCGCATTCCGGAGCCAAGGCCATGTCCGACCTGATCGCCAATCATATCGATCTGATCAAGGCGGCGGTGCTCGGCATGGTCGAGGGCCTCACCGAATTTCTGCCGGTGTCGTCGACCGGACATTTGCTGCTGATGCAGCATGTTCTCGGCTGGGGCGATGATTCGTTCAGCAAATCGTTCGCGATTCTCATTCAGCTCGGCGCCATCATGGCGCTGCTGACGATTTACTTCAGCCGCTTGTGGTCGCTGGCGCGCACCATGTTCACCGAATGGCAGGCGACGCGCTTCGTCATCGGCATCCTGCTCGCCTTCCTGCCGGCGGCGGTCATCGGCGCCTTGGCCGGCAGCTACATCAAGTCGTATCTGTTCGACGTGCGCATTGTTTGCGTCACCTTGATCCTCGGCGGCTTCGTGCTGCTGTGGGTCGATCGGCTGAGCCTGAAGGCGCGGCATCACGATGCGACGACGTTCACGCTGCCGATGTATTTCGGCATTGGCTGTATTCAGTGCATCGCCATGATTCCCGGCGTGTCGCGCTCGGGTTCGACCATTGTCGGCGCCATGCTGTTCGGCGCCGACCGCAAGGCTGCCGCCGAGTTCTCGTTCTGGCTGGCCATGCCGACCATGATCGGCGCCTTTGCCTATGAAGTGTACAAGAGCCGCTCCGAACTGACCGCCGATCACGTCACGGCCATTGCCGTCGGCTTTGTGTTCGCGTTCATCTTCGGCACGATCGCGGTGAAGGCGTTGCTGCGTTACGTGCAGCGCCACTCGTTCGCGCTGTTCGCCTGGTGGCGCATCATCCTCGGCACCGTCGGCATTTTCGCGCTGTACGTTTTCAAAGTTTAAACGTTCCGCCGCGGATCGTCGTAATTGTCGTACAGAATATCGCGGCTGGCATCGGCGACATCCTTGATGCCGGTCAGCGACATGGCGACCTTCAACTCCTCGGCAATCATGCTTATCGCTTTGGCAACACCAGCCTCGCCCATGGCGGCGAGTCCATAGAGATAAGCGCGGCCGATCAAACAACCATGCGCGCCGAGCGCCAAAGCCTTCAGCACGTCCTGGCCGGAGCGAATGCCGCCATCGAACAGGATTTCGATGCGGTCGCGCACCGCATCGGCAATGCGCGGTAACACGGTGATAGTGCCGGGCGTGCCATCAAGCTGTCGGCCGCCATGGTTCGACACGACAATACCTTCCGCGCCCATGTCGGCGGCGCGCTTGGCGTCCTCGACATCGAGAATGCCTTTGATCACCAGCTTGCCGGGCCACAATTTGCGGATCCAGTTCACGTCCTCCCACGACAATGACCGGTCGAAATTGTCGCCGCCCCAGCGGCCGGCGGCCCAGATGCCACCTTTGTTCTTGAGATAGTAATCGACATTGCCGAACGACTTGCGCTTGCCCATCAGCACGCCGGCGAGCCAGCCCGGCTTGGTCATGATGTCGAAGGCGTTGCGCGCGGTCAGCCGCGGCGGCACGACAAGGCCGTTCTTGATGTCGCAATGGCGTTGTCCGCGCATCGGCAGATCGACAGTCAGGAACAGCGCCGAGCAACCGGCATCCTTGGCGCGCTGGATCACCTCTTCGCTGAAGCCGCGATCCTTGAACACATAAAGCTGAAACCAGAACTGCGCCTTGGTTGCTTCGCGAATGTCTTCGATCGAGCAGATCGACATCGTCGAGAGCGTAAAGCGGATGCCAGCGGCTTCAGCGGCTTTCGCCGCCAGCATTTCGCCATTGCCATGCATCAGGCCGGTGAGGCCGGTCGGCGCAATCGCCACCGGCATCGACACCTTTTCGCCGAGCATCGTTGTGCCGAGCGATCGGTTATCAGCGTCGATCAGAACGCGCTGGCGAAAGCGCACCGCGTCGAGATCATTGCGGTTGGCCTTGAGGCTCAGCTGATCGTAGGAGCCGTGATCGATATATTCGAAGATCGCTTTGGGGACTTTGCGCTTGGCAAGCTGACGTAGGTCTTCGACGTTCGTAATGACCGGCATGCACTTTCCCCCAAAAGTTCATTGCGCGCGGTCTCTGCCGGATATGCTTCCAGCTTTTGAGAAGACCGTGCGGTTAAAGCGTTTTCAAGCGAAGTGGGCTCCGGTTCGCGTGAAGAAAACGCGTCCAAACAATCTATGCGATCCTGCTCTTGAATTGTCCTGCCTTGCGGAAACGCCAGAGATAAGACGGCACGATGGCTTCGATCGGTTCCGGCTCGATACCGATGCCGGCGAAGGTGCGCTTGTCGGCGGCGGCGGCTTCCGAGACGACATTGTCAGTGCGCAGCATCTCGACCTGACCCGCGGTCAGCGTCAGCGGTGCCGGCGCGAATTGCAGGAACATCGCCTGGAATTTGGCGACGAAGAACGGCATCGGCACCAGCAAGCGGTTGCGCTCAATGGTGGCGAGGATGAACTGCATCAGTTCCTTGAACGAGCGCACATCCGGTCCGCCGAGTTCGTATGTCGTGCCGGCGCGCAATTTACCGTCGACTGCATCGGCAATCGCCTTGGCGACATCGCCGACGAAGACCGGCTGGAAGCGCGTCGCGCCGCCGCCAATCAAGGGCAGCACCGGCGACATGCGCGCCAGCGAAGCGAAGCGGTTGAAGAAATCGTCTTCCGGCCCGAACAGGATCGACGGCCGCATGATGACGGCCTGCGGCTGCGCCGCCAGCACCAGCCGTTCGGCGACGGCCTTGGACTTGGCGTAAGGCGCGGCCGACTGCTCATCGGCGCCAATGGCCGAGACGTGCACCATGCGGGCGCCGTGCGCATTGGCGGCCAGCGCGACCTGCTCGGCGCCATAGCTGTGGATCGAATCGAAACGCTGGCGGCCGCCTTCCTGCAGGATGCCGGTCAGGTTGATCAGCACATGGGCGCCGCGGGCGGCGGCTTCCACGGAGGCGGCGTTGCGCAAATTGGCCTGAACGGCATGAATCTGGCCGACCCGGCCGAGCGGCTGCAGGTGGAAAGCGAGGTCAGGACGGCGCACGGCGACGCGGATGCGGTAATCCCGCTTTGCCAAAGCCCGCACGACATGGCGGCCGAGGAAGCCGGAGCCGCCATAGACGGTGACGAGGGTGTCGAAATTACTTCTGGCGGTCATTTCCGCGCTCGCTTCGCAAACAGGGGGCTTGGGCTCAAGGGCGCCAGCGGATTCGAGGTGTAGCCGTCTTTATAGAGCGCCGGCGCGGGGCGGCAAGCCAGTTAAAGGGCCGTTCGTTAAGACCTTCAATTGACAAGGCGAAGTCGGGTCCGTACCTAGTCCCTCGCTTACCTGCCCAGGTGGCGGAATTGGTAGACGCGCTGGCTTCAGGTGCCAGTAACCGAAAGGTTGTGAAGGTTCGAGTCCTTTCCTGGGCACCAAAACTATTAAGTTTCCCGCGTATGATCCCGAATCGCGGGCTCCGGGCCGAATTCCGGTTGATTCAGGCCCGGCGGCACGCCGACTAACCGGAAATCCGAATGACCGTCCGTCTGCATCGTGGCGATCTGCCCAACCTGAACGCCTATACGGGCGCGGTGGCGATCGATACCGAAACCATGGGCCTCGACCACAGCCGTGACCGGCTTTGTGTGGTCCAGCTCTCGCCCGGCGACGGTTCCGCCGACGTCGTGCAGATTGCTGCCGGCCAGACCAGCGCCCCCAATATCCAGAAGCTCCTGGCCGACAAGTCGCAGGTCAAAATCTTCCATTACGGCCGGTTCGATATCGGCGTGCTGTACAAGGCCTTCGGCGTCATGGCCGAGCCGGTCTACTGCACCAAGATCGCCTCGCGCATCGCCCGCACCTATACCGACCGGCACGGCCTCAAGGATCTGGCGCGCGAGCTTCTCGGCGTCGACCTGTCGAAGCAGCAGCAGTCTTCGGACTGGGGCGCCGACACCTTGACCGACCCGCAAGTGGCCTATGCCGCGACCGACGTGCTGCATCTGCATGCCTTGATGGACAAGTTGAACGCCATGCTGGCGCGCGAAGGCCGGGATGAGCTGGCCAAGGCCAGCATCGGCTTCCTGCCCGACCGGGTTAGGCTCGACCTTGCCGGCTGGGCCGATGAGGACATTTTCTCGCACTCGGCCAACCGAACCTAAGTGGCCGTGCCGAAGCTGTTGCCGCGCGGGAGCCATATTCCTAAGGCAGCCTGCGGCCGGGGTGTAACGGGTTTTCGTCAAAACCAGTCCTGAACGGAGCACGACGATTTTCGCGCCATGAGCCGTGTGATCACAGCCAGAGCCAATCCGGACGATGTGCGCGCTCACTGGAACATGAGCCAGCGCGACAGCGAGCGCGCGTTCCGTGCTGCCCGCCGTCACAGCCGGCTGGTGCGGTTTCTGCGCGCCGGCCTGCCGGTGGCAATCGTCGTGGCGCTGGTCGGCCTGTCGCTCGCCACCTGGCTCAATCCGATGAAGCTGCTCACCAAACTGCCGGTGAATATGGACGAGCTTGTTGTTTCCGGCACCAAGATCACGATGGAGCAGCCGCGCGTGAACGGCTTCACCAATGACAAGCGCGCCTATGAATTTACCGCCAAGGCTGCCGCGCAGGACCTGACCAAGCCGGACATTGTCGAGCTGAACAGCATCAACGCCAAAGTCGAAATGGAAGACAAGACCACGATGACCATGGTCGCGGAGGCCGGCGTCTATGATACCAAGAAGGAAATGCTGCAGCTCCAAGGCAACATCCTGCTGACATCATCGAACGGGAACACCGGCAAGTTGACGGAGGCCACCGTCGATGTCCGGAAGGGCAATGTGACCTCCGACAAGCCGGTCGAACTTGAGATGCTGCAAGGCATTCTGAATGCTAATAAACTTGAAGTCGTCGATTCCGGCACGATGGTCCGGTTTCATGGCGGCGTGAATATGACTCTGATGCTGAACGGTACGGCCGTTCCCAAGAAGAAGACGGGCGCGCGATGAACGTGGTTGTTAAATTAAGCGCGCCTTTGATGATCGCTGCTGCTTTGCTGGCTTCGACCGCCGTCCTGCATGCGCAGCAGCAGCGCGCGCCCGCGGCCGCTCCTGCCGCCGCGCCGGCGGCGACGCAGGGCCCGCCGAATGCCTTGCAAGGCTTCTCGCAAAACCGCGACGAGCCGGTGCATATCGAATCCGCGACCTTGGAAGTGCGCGACAAGGAAAAGCTGGCGACCTTCAGCGGTGACGTCCGCGTCAAGCAAGGCGATACCGGCATGCGCTCGAAGACGCTGCTGGTGTTCTATGAACAGGACGGTCCCGGCGACGGCACCACGAAGACCATGCCGGCGGCGCAGCCGGGTCCCGGCGGCGAACAGAAGATCAAGCGCCTCGAAGCGCGCGGCGCCGTCGTCGTGACGCAAAAAGAGCAGACCGCGACCGGCGAACTCGGCATTTTCGACATGAAAGCCAACACCGTCACGCTGACCGGCAATGTCATGATGACGCAAGGCAAGAACGTTCTGCGCGGTGAGCGGCTGGTCGTCGATCTCACCACCGGCGTTTCGCGCGTCGAATCCGGCAAGGGCGGCACTGGCCGTGTGCAGGGCCTGTTCCTGCCCGGCAGCCAGACACCGGACGCCAATGCCAAGCCGGGCAGTGCCCCTGCACCGGCCGCTCCGGGCGGCAGCCAACCTTTGCGCAGCCCGATCCCGACGAAGCCTTTCAATTGATCCGGCCCGCTTCTCCCATGACCGCGGGCCGCGATTGCCTTCACCCTTTAGCGTTGGGGAATCAGCTAGAGTCGCGCCTTCAATTCTTGCGGCGCGGGGTAGCCGGTTGAACATTATTTCGTTGTTTCGGCGCAGACAGCCGCGCCCGGCTCGGGAAGCGCAGCGCCCGCCCGCGCCCAATGCGCCGGGTGAAGCGCGTCCGATCATTGCTGCGGCGCAGCCGGCCAGCAAGACCCGGGGCGACGCCAAGGCGGCGCGGAATTACCTGGCCGCGCACAATATCGAAAAGAGCTTCGGCGCCCGCAAGGTCGTCAAGGGCGTCACGCTCTATGTACGGCGCGGCGAGGCGGTGGGGCTGCTCGGCCCGAACGGCGCCGGCAAGACGACCGTGTTCTACATGATCACCGGGCTGATCAAGGCCGACCGCGGCCGCATTGAACTCGACGGCTACGACGTCACCGTGTTGCCCATGTATCAGCGCGCCCGGCTTGGTATCGGCTATTTGCCGCAGGAAGCCTCGATTTTCCGCGGGCTGAACGTCGAAGATAATATTCGCGCCGTTCTCGAAGTGGTCGAACCTGACAGGCGGCGGCGCGAAGCCGATCTGAATGCACTGCTGGAAGAGTTTAATATTACGCGCCTGCGCAAGACGCCGACCATCGCGCTGTCCGGCGGCGAACGCCGCCGCGTTGAAATCGCCCGCGCTCTGGCGACACGGCCGAGCTACATGCTGCTGGACGAACCCTTCGCCGGTATCGATCCGATTGCCGTCGGCGACATTCAGCAGCTCGTGCGGCATCTGACCAATCGCGGCATCGGTGTGCTGATTACCGACCACAATGTCCGCGAGACGCTCGGACTGACCGACCGCGCCTACATCATCTATTCCGGCGAAGTGCTGATGGAGGGCCGCCCGGAGGATATCGTGAATAACCCTGATGTCCGGCGGCTCTATCTGGGCGAGGAATTCCGGCTCTAGAGCGTTTTCGAGCGAAGTGGGAACCGGTTCGCGTGAAGAAAACGCGACAACAAAGAATCTAGAGTCGGCAAAAGGGCGGCGGGCGCGCGCCTATACCCTAGCTTGCAGAGTTTTGTGCTGAAAATTTACGCAATGCTGCGGTGCGGAATCTCATACCGCACGCGCCAAAGACCTGCTATATAATTCAAGCAAGAATCGGACCAGTTTCCGCCGGGAAACCCCATAGATGGCGTTGTCGCAACGACTCGAGTTCCGTCAGAGCCAAGCGCTGGTGATGACGCCGCAGCTGATGCAAGCCATCAAGCTGCTGCAACTGTCCAGCCTGGATCTGGCCGCCTATGTCGAAGGTGAGCTCGAGCGTAACCCGCTGCTCGAACGCGCCGGCGACGACGATGGCCCGTCCGCCGCTCCCGAGCAGGATGCATCTTCCGATTTCGAAGGCGGCGACACGGGCCATGAAGCCAGCGTCTCTGATGACTGGGCTGGCGCCGAGATGGAGACCAGCCGCTCCTCGATGGAGCAAGGCCTCGGCACCGAGCTCGAGAATGTCTTCCCCGACGATAACAGCGAGAAGTCCGCAGCGACCGATACGCCGCCGCCCGCCTATACCGAATGGTCGGGCTCCGGCACCGGCGGTGAAGACGGCGGCTACAACCTCGAGGCCTTCGTCACCGCCGAGATCACGCTGGGCGATCATCTGAGCGAGCAAATGGCGCTGGCGATCAGCGATCCGGTTCAGCGCATGATCGGCCAATACCTGATCGATATGGTCGACGAGACCGGTTACCTGATCGGCGACCTGCAAACCGTCGCCGACAAGCTTGGCGCGCCGCTGAGTGAAGTCGAGAAAGTGCTCAGCGTCCTGCAGGCGCTCGATCCCGCCGGTGTCTGTGCGCGCAGCCTGACTGAATGCCTGGCGCTGCAACTGAAAGAACGTAACCGCTTCGACCCGGCGATGCGCGCGCTGGTCGAGAACCTGCCGCTGCTGGCCAAGCGCGATCTCGCCGCGCTTCGCCGCATCTGCGCTGTCGATGAGGAAGACCTCGTCGACATGGTCGCGGAGATTCGCAACCTCAATCCGAAGCCGGGCCTCGCCTTCGGGTCGACGCTCGTGCAGCCGATCGTGCCGGACGTGTTCGTGCGCGCGGCGCCGAACGGCAGTTGGCAGGTCGAATTGAATTCCGACACCTTGCCGAAAGTGCTGATCAGCCAGCGCTATCATGCGCAGGTGTCGAAAACGACGAAGAACGACAAGGACAAAACCTATCTCGCCGATTGCCTGCAAACCGCGACATGGCTTGTGCGCGCGCTCGATCAGCGCGCAAAGACGATCCTGAAAGTCTCAAGCGAAATCGTGCGGCAGCAGGACGGCTTCTTCGTCAAGGGCGTGCAGCATTTGCGGCCGCTGAACCTGAAGACGGTGGCCGATGCCATCGGCATGCATGAGTCGACCCTGTCGCGTGTCACCGCCAACAAATACATGGCGACCAGCCGCGGCATTTTTGAACTGAAGTATTTCTTCACCTCATCGATTGCGGCTGCCGATGGCGGCGATGCGCATTCCGCCGAAGCGGTGCGTCATCGCATCCGCCAACTGATCGACGCCGAGCCCGCGGCCGATGTTTTGTCCGACGATACCATCGTCGATAAATTGCGCGAGGCTGGTATCGATATCGCGCGCCGCACCGTCGCCAAATATCGCGAGGCTATGCGGATACCATCGTCAGTGCAGCGCCGCCGCGAGAAGCAAGCCGCGAATGCGTGATGGTATGCCAATCGTTAATGAGGCATCGTTTCAGCGAAACTCAATTCCTTCTCCTGGCAAGGCCCACGCAGCAAAATTCGACCATTGACGTGAGGGACGATTCGCGGATGATGTGATGAGTTCGCTTTCGAAAATGGTGCGGTTAGGCCGCGGTACGTTCGCCACGGACATCGCACCCGACAAGGAGGCTCCAAGTATGCCTTTACGTGTCTCGGGACAAAACATCAGCATCGGTGCATCGCTACAGCAACGCATTACCGACCGCGTTGAAGAAGCAACTTCAAAATATTTCAGAGGCGGCTATACCGGCCACGCGACCATCGGCCGCGATGGCTTCGGGTTTCGGACTGAATGCGTTTTGCATCTCGATTCGGGGGCGTCATTGGAAGCCGAGGGCATGGCTGCGGACGCCTATGACAGCGCCGACCAGGCCGCCGGTCACATCGAAAAGCGGCTTCGCCGCTACAAGCGCAAGCTTAAGGACAATCAGGCCCGCCGCGGCGGATAAACCGGGCAAATACGTCTATAAATGCCAGAAAATGCGGCAACTTCAGCCGCATCGCGGCCATTGACGCCGCCCGGTGCCCTGATATGGTCCGCGCCATTCACACCCCCAGTAACCCGATATGAACCCCGGCGCCGCCGCTTACGTTCTTTGGACATGTCCATGACGCTCACCGATCTCGTTGCGCCAAGCGCGATCATCCCAGCGCTCAAGGTCAACGCCAAGAAGCAGGCGATCCAGGAATTGTCGGCGCGCGCCGCTGAACTGACCGGGCAGAACGAAAAAGCAATTCTGGAAATTCTGCTGCAACGCGAGAAGCTCGGCTCGACGGCGGTCGGTAATGGCGTTGCCATTCCGCATGGCAAACTGCCGAAGCTCGGCCGCCTGTTTGGTTTGTTCGCGCGGCTCGAACGGCCGATCGATTTCGAAGCGCTCGATTCGCGGCCGGTGGATTTGATCTTCCTGTTGCTGGCGCCGGAAGCGGCCGGCGCCGATCATCTCAAGGCGCTGGCGCGCGTTGCGCGTCTGCTGCGCGATCAAGAGATCGCCCGCAAGCTGCGTGAGTCGAGCGACATGGATGCGCTGTATGCGGTGTTGTCGATGTCGCCGGCGAGCAGCAGCGCGGCTTAGTTCAACGTTCATGTAACAAAAAAAGCGCAGCCGAGATGGCTGCGCTTTTGTCATTTTAGCGCGCGTCGACGTTGCGCGCACGTTGAGCGAATTAATGCACGCTCACGGCCTCGAGCTCATTGCTCCAGGCGCTGGCAATGGCCGATTCGCGCGTGTCGGTCAGCATGATCGGCGTACCGTCCGCCGCATGCAGCGAGAACAGTGTCACGCCGGGCGCGATCTCTGGCGCCTGCGGGAACATACCGGCGACGTCTTCGGAACGGATCGCTTTGACATATGCCAGGCGCCCATCGCCGAGATGCGCCAGGGCATCCTGCGTGATGATGGGGTTGGCCGAATTCGTTTCAGTCTGCTTAGAGCTATTCATGGCCCTCGATCCTTTCCTATTGAACGCTAACGCGGTCGAGTCCTGTTGTTTCCGTCAAAAGTCCGTCATTCCAGGTCATTGATGGCGATTGTCTTTACGAACCGTTCCGGTTGGGGCCGGATCAGGTCAATCGACAGCAACCCGTTCTTTAAATCGGCGCCAAGAACCTCCATGCCGTCGGCCAGCACGAAGGTGCGCTGGAACTGGCGTGCGGCGATGCCGCGATGCAGGAAGTGGCGTGATTTGTCGTCCTGCTGACGCCCGCGGATCACCAACTGGCTTTCCTCGATGCAGACGTCGAGCTGATCCCGGGTAAATCCGGCGACGGCGAGCGTGATGCGCAACCGCTCCGGATTGTCCGTATCGCGCGCCAGCCGCTCTATATTGTAGGGCGGATAGCCATCGGCTCCCTTGGTGACGCGGTCGAGCAAGCGCTCGATCTCGTCGAAGCCGAGCAGGAACGGGCTGGATAGTGACGGCACTCGTGACATGGTCTCAAAGTCCTCGCTTCGAAGCGACTTTGATGAGGCCCCCTTCGGGCACCTCATAACTTGACGGCAATCTGCCGCCCTGTTGCGTCTAATATGGGCAGGGTGGGTTAAAGGTTCAAGAACACCGGCGGGCGGGCAAATTATTGATTTTCGGGCGGTTTTCTCGGAATTCGGGGCCGTAGCCCGGGTGAAGCGCAGCGGAACCCGGGGGATCAGGCAAACTCCGGACCTCGTACCGGTCCCGGGTTTCGCTATCGCTCACCCGGGCTACAACAAGCGAACGCGCACGATGTTAATGCGTCTATGCGCATTCAGAATTGCTTTGTGCATGCATGACATCTGATTTCATTTCATGAATCGCGCAATGACAAACACAGGCATCAACGCATCGCGGTTCCCGGTTTAACTCAAATTCGTTAAATCGGCCCGGAAACACTGGTTAATTTAACCGTGCATCTTTGCCTTGTTGATTCAAAAATTTCCTAAAACTCTATCCATTCTGTTTTCCTTCTCTACGATCACCGCTGTTCGACCGAGCAAAAAGAATTCATTCGGCGACAGTGGGAGCGTAAATCGTGTTGACGCGTAGCATCGATGCCGACTCGTTCGGTCCGACTTTCGAAGAAAAGATTTTCATCAACGGCAAGCGCGTCTGCATTGCCTTTGCGATTGCCGCGCTCGGCATTAGCGGCCTCGATTTGATGAATGTGCCGGTGCTGGAAACCAGTGCGGCCGCCATTCGCGACAGCCGCCAGAATTACGCGGAGATCCCGAACCGCATTCTCGGTGCCATCCGTGAGATTTCGGTGGTGCCGGAACAGTCGGTCATTGTCGCCATTCCGCGCGATACCAACGCGCCGAAAATTGCTGCCGCGCCAGTCCAGAAATTTGCCGCCGCCAAGAGCGATACCAAGATCGACGCGCCGGTCGCGCCGCCGAAGCCTGCTATGTCCCCCGTTGCCGCTGCCCGCATTGCGATGGCTGCCCCGCCGCCAGCTGCGCCGGTTTCCCAGGTGAATGCCGTCTTCAAATCGGGCATCTCGCCAATGGCTGAGCTGGCCGATGCGCGTCACGCCGATGCGATCGAATTCGCCATGGCGTCGCCCGCGGCGATGGATAGTTTCAAGAGCGTTTCCTACACGCCGAGCCTGTCGTCGAATGCGATGATGACGCCGGAAGCCGCGCCGCGCCGCGATGAGTCGATCAAGCTCGCCAGCATTTCGCCGACCGCGATGCCTGACAACAGCACCAGCGAAACGCCGGTCTCTGCTGCATTGCTGCCGTTGCCGCCGTTAATACCGTTGAAAATGTTACCGTTGCCGCCGCCGGCGCCGGGCGTACCGCCGCCGTCGCCAGCGCAGCGCCTCAAGCTCGAAGGCAAGGACTACGCCAAGGCCGAGAAATGCCTCGCCAATGCGATCTATTTCGAGGCGCGCAGCGAGCCGGTGCGCGGCCAGATGGCCGTCGCGCAGGTGGTCGTCAACCGCGCCTTCTCAGGCTTCTATCCGAACGACATTTGCGGCGTCGTCTATCAGAACGCGCACCGTCACTTGTCCTGCCAGTTCACCTTTGCCTGCGACGGCAAGAGCAAGGCAATCACCGAACGTGGCCACTGGGCGCGCGCCCACCGCATCGCCAAGCAGACGCTGGAAGGGCAGATTTACGTGCCGGAAGTCGGCAAGTCGACGCACTACCACGCGATGTATGTGAGCCCGAACTGGGTGCGTGAGATGAAGAAGAATGTGCGCTACGGCCTGCACACGTTCTATCGCCCGTTTGCCTGGGGTAATGGCGAAGAGGAGCCGGTCTGGGGCCACCCGTCGCTGCTGACGGCGAGCGCGAATACCGGCGCGAAGAAGAAGTAAATCTCTTCAAACGGAGCATTAAAAAAGCCGCCCGAGAGGGCGGCTTTTTTTAAGTTTGGTGGAGCCAGGCGGGATCGAACCGCCGACCTCCTGCATGCCATGCAGGCGCTCTCCCAGCTGAGCTATGGCCCCGTTACGCAGTTCAGTAGTCGTAAACTCTTAAAAAAGCAAAGCCTCAGATTGAAGAAGATTACTGCTCTTCTTCCTTTTCGATCCCGTCGCCGATGATGTCGGTAACGTCCGGATCGCCGTCTTCCTGTTCTTCGATGAAGGCGGCATCGTCAAGGCTCTCATCGTCCCCTTCGATCTCGTCGTCCTCGGAAAGGTCGCCGGTCGCGCCGCCTTTTTTCTTCTTGCCGCCCTGCTGTTCGGCTTCGGCGTCCTCGAGCGAGACGAATTCTGCGTCCTGCGTCTCCGGCACCAGCGTTTCGGTCTCGGCGGCTGGGGCGGCACGTGCGGCTTCCGGCCGCGAGCGCGACTGGACCGGCGCGATGATCGGAACAACCTTGCCCGTATAGGGCGAAATCACCGGCGACTTGCCCAGGTCGTAGAATTTACGGCCGGTGTCCGGGCAGATGCGCTTGGTGCCAAGTTCAGTTTTTGCAGCCACGATCGAGTTTCCTCGGAAATGCCGTTGAAATGATGGGCTTCACTTGGCTAGTTGCGAAGCCGCTGTCAATAGCAACCCTCAGATGACGGCCTGAGCAGGTGCATGGTAGGAGGGCGCTCTCTTGCCACTTTTCGCCCAAGGATACCGCCCGTGAGCCTGACCCCGCTGACCGCCCGCGTCTCCGGCCCGATTACCGGCAATATCCGGGTTCCCGGAGATAAATCGATCTCTCACCGGGCGCTGATCCTCGGCGCCATGACGGTCGGCGAAACGACGATCTCCGGCCTGCTGGAGGGCGACGACGTCCTGAACACGGCCAAGGCCATGGGCGCGCTGGGCGCCAAGGTCGAGCGCCTGGGCGATGGTAACTGGCGGATTCACGGCGTCGGCGTCGGCGGCTTTGCCCAGCCGGATGAACCGCTCGATTTCGGCAATTCCGGCACCGGATGCCGGCTGGTGATCGGCGCGGTCGCCGGCTGCGGCATTACCGTGACCTTCGATGGCGACGCGAGCCTGCGCAGCCGGCCGATGAAGCGGGTGCTGGACCCGCTCGGGCAAATGGGCGCCCGGGTGGTCGAAGCCGCCGCGGGCGGCCGATTGCCGCTGACGCTGCAAGGCGCGGTCGACCCGCTGCCGCTGGAATACGAATCGCCGGTGCCGTCGGCGCAGCTCAAGTCGGCGGTGCTGCTGGCGGGGCTGAATGCGCCCGGCGAAACCATTGTGATCGAGGTCGAGGCGACGCGCGATCATACCGAGAAGCTGCTCAAGCACTTCGGCGCCAAAATCGTCACCAAGCCGCATGGCGATCACGGTCGCCGCATCGTCCTGCAGGGCCAGCCCGAGCTGGAGCCGGCGCATGTGTCGGTGCCGGCCGATCCGTCCTCGGCGTCGTTTCCGCTGGTTGCGGCCCTGATCGTGCCGGGTTCCGATTTGATACTGCACTCGGTGATGCTCAATCCGCTGCGCACCGGCCTGTTCACGACCTTGCGCGAGATGGGCGCCAGCATCGAAGAGCTGGAGAAGAAGGACGAGGGCGAGGAGACGGCGAATCTGCGCGTGCGCACGTCAGCGCTGAAGGGCGTCGACGTGCCGGCGGCGCGGGCGCCGGCGATGATCGACGAATATCTCATTCTCGCCGTGGCCGCGGCCTTTGCCGAAGGGCCAACGCGGATGAATGGGTTGAAGGAATTGCGCGTCAAGGAGAGCGACCGGCTGGAAGCGACCGCGGCGATGCTGCGCGTCAATGGCGTCAAGGTCGACATCGAAGGCGACGACATGATCGTGCACGGCATGGGCGCGACCGGCGTGCCGGGCGGTGGTGAAGTTGCCACCCATATGGATCATCGTATTGCGATGTCGGCTTTGATGATGGGGCTGGCCAGTATCAGCCCGGTGCGCATCGACGACTCGGCGTTTATCGCGACCAGCTTTCCGGGGTTTGTTGAGTTGATGCGCGGGTTGGGGGCGGATCTCGCATGAGCAGGAATCTCACCGCGCCTTTCTTCCTTATCCCTCCCCTGAAAGGGGAGGGTCGTCCGCCGCAACGCAGTGAAGGCGGACGGGGTGGGGTCATCTCTCAGTTTGACCACGCCCCCATGCGGCTTCTCGCTTTGCGAGAAGCCACCCTCCCCCTGCGGGGGAGGGATAAGAAGTGATCATCGCTATCGACGGACCGGCCGCATCCGGCAAAGGCACCGTCAGCAAGAGATTGGCCGCGCATTACGGCCTGCGCCATCTCGATACCGGGCTGCTGTATCGCGCCGTTGCCAAGACGGTGCTCGACAGCGGCAAGAAGCCTGACGATACGGAAGCTGCCATTGCCGCGGCGACGGCGCTCGATCCGGCAAATTTTGACGAAGCGGCCTTGAAGAGCGCAGTGGTTGGTGAAGCGGCGTCTTATGTCTCGGCCATCCCTGAGGTACGCGCCGCTCTCGTCGCTTATCAGCGGGATTTTGCCGCCACGGCGCCGGGCGCGGTGCTTGACGGCCGCGACATCGGCACGGTCATTTGTCCCGACGCCGACGTGAAGATCTTCGTCACGGCGGCGCCTGAAGTGCGCGCTCATCGCCGCGCCAAGGAATATGCCGCTGCCGGCAAGGATGGTGACGAGGCAACAGTGCTGGCCGATATCCGCAAGCGCGACGAGCGCGACAGCAACCGTTCGGCGTCACCGCTCAAGCAAGCCGATGATGCGGTGCTGCTCGATACGACAAATTTGAATGTCGAGCAGGCTGTCGCCGCCGCGATCGCAATTGTTGAGCGCAACAAGAAACGCTAGCGCCGCCCCCACGGCACCAGCGCCCAGGCGCGTTCGTGGAAATAATACAGCGCGAACTTCACGGTGATCTCCGCCGCGGTAATCGATGCGGCGAGATGCGCATTGCCGGTGATGTAATAGGCAATGGCGAAAGTCGCGACGCTGCCGGTCGTGCGCCAGATCACCGCCTTGGCGAAAGAGCGACGTTTGCGCGGTGTACCGAACAGATGCGTGCGCTCTTCGATCTTGCCGGCAATCGCCTTGCTTGATGCAGGCGCGGTCGCGCCCTCGATCAGACCCATCGCCACCGTGTCCAGCGTTTCAGCATCGATCAGAATGAAGCTGCCGGTGTCGCGGTTGTCGTCATAAGGATCGGCCGCGAGCGGACGATCCAGTTCGAGCGTGCACAGGCCGAATTCATTGCTCAGCAGGCTCTCGGCCGGCTTCAACGCTGCATCGTCGGCAAGGTCGATCAGTTTGATCGGTCCGGCGATGCGCGCGGCGGCTTTCGCGGTGCCGAGCTTGATGTGATAGCGGCCGCCGGGCGCCAGCGTGCCCTGGCCCATCCAGAAAATGCGGGCGTCAAAGCGATCCGATACGATGGCGGGCGCTGAGGCTTCAGCAATAATATCGCCGCGTGAAGCATCGACATCTTCGGTCAAAGTCAGCGTGACCGACTGACCGATACCCGCATGACTGAGCACGCCATTGGCGGTGATGATTTCCTTGATGCGCGTACGCTGGCCGGAGGGCTGCACGACGATTTCAAGTCCGGGCACCACATCGCCACCGGCGATCAGGCCGCAATAGCCGCGGAATTCCGCCGTCGGCCGCGAGACCCACTGCACGGCCATGCGGAATGGTGTCTCCGAAGCGCGCGGCGTTGCATCGACCGTCTCCAGTTTCTCAAGCAATGTCGGGCCGCGATACCAGTCCATCGCCCTGGAGCGATGAACGACGTTGTCGCCCTTCTTCGCCGATACCGGGATGAAGGTCAGTTCAACGTCGCCGAGGCGCTCGGCAAAGTCGCGGAAGTCGCGCTCGATCGCCGCAAAGCCAGCCTTCGAATAGCCGATGATATCCATCTTATTGATGGCGACGACGAGATGACGGACGCCGAGCGTCGCCGCGATCAGCGCATGGCGCCGCGTCTGCTGCGTCAGGCCGGACTGCGCATTGATCAGCAGCAGCGCCAGTTCGGCGGTCGAAGCGCCCGTCGCCATGTTGCGGGTGTACTGCTCATGGCCCGGCGCATCGGCGACGATGAATTTGCGTTTGCGTGTCGCGAAGAAACGATAGGCGAGATCGATGGTGATCTTCTGCTCGCGTTCGGCGGCAAGGCCATCGAACAGCAGCGAGAAGTCGAGTGTGTCTTCGGGTCCGGTGAGCTGGCCGGTGTCCTTACGCAAGGTTTCGATCTGATCGTCCGGCACCAGTCCGGCATCGAACAGCAGGCGTCCGAGCAGGCTCGATTTGCCGTGATCGACAGAGCCGCAGGCAATGAAGCGCAGCAGGCTCTTATGCTCGTGTTCGTAGAGGACGGCGTCGCGCGCTGTGGCTTCGGGATCGTTCACCAGCAGAGTCATCAGAAATAGCCTTCCTGCTTCTTGCGCTCCATCGAGGCGGCGCCGTCCTTGTCGATGACGCGGTCACGCCGCTCGGAGAAGCGGCTGTCCAAAGTCTCGCGGACGATGTCCTCGAGACTTGTCGCGGTTGAATCGATGGCGCCGGTGAGCGGATAACAGCCGAGCGTGCGGAAGCGCACGTTGCGGATTTCCGGCACTTCGCCGGGCTCAAGCGGCAGGCGGTCGTCATCGACCATGATCATCGTGCCGCCGCGGCTGACGACAGGGCGCGGCTTGGCGAAATAGAGCGGCACGACGGGGATGTTTTCGCGCAGGATGTAGAGCCAGACATCGAGCTCGGTCCAGTTCGACAGCGGAAACACGCGGATGCTTTCGCCCTTGCGCTTCTCGGCGTTGAACAGCCGCCACGGCTCAGGCCGCTGACGCTTCGGATCCCAGCGGTGATGCGCATTGCGGAAGGAGAAGATGCGTTCCTTGGCGCGTGATTTGTCTTCGTCGCGGCGCGCACCGCCAATGGCGGCGTCAAAGCCGTAGTGATCGAGCGCCTGGCGCAAGCCTTGCGTCTTCATCACATCGGTATGCAACTCGGAGCCATGCGTGATCGGGCCGATGCCGCGTTTCACGCCGCCCTGATTGATATGCACGATCAGATCGAGGCCGAGATCCTTGGCGCGTTGATCGCGAAATTCGATCATCTCGCGAAACTTCCACGTCGTATCGACATGAAGGATCGGGAATGGCGGCCTGCCCGGATAGAAGGCCTTCATGGCAAGATGCAGCAGCACCGCCGAGTCCTTGCCGATCGAATAGAGCATCACCGGCTTTTCGGTTTCGGCGACAACCTCGCGCATGATGTGAATGCTCTCGGACTCAAGCTGGTCGAGATAGCTGGTGCGCGCTTGCAGTGTGGTGGTCTGGGCATTCATGATTTTTGTTCTTCTATAATTCGTGCACGGGCGGCGAGGTGCAGCGGGTTGGCGTGCAGGCCGCATTCATTCTTGCCTTCGTCTTCCCACCACCAGCGCCCGGCGCGCTCCGGCTCGCCGGGAGCGACTGCGCGGGTGCAAGGCGCGCAGCCAATGGAGAGGAAGCCATGCGCGTGCAGCGTGTTAACGGGCACGTTGTGCTGCTTGGCGAAGTCGACGGCGCGCTCGCGCGTCCAGTCGAACAGCGGATTGATCTTGATCAGGCCGCGCGCGCCATCGCGCTCAGCGAAAGCGACGGCCGCGCGATGCTGCGATTGGTCGGCGCGCAAGCCGGTGACCCAGCCTGCGGCGCCGGCGAGCGCGCGGTTGAGCGGCTCGACCTTGCGGACATGGCAGCACGACTGACGCGCGGCGACGGAGGCGCGAAAGCCGTTGGCGCCTTGCGCATCGATCAGCGCTTCAAGCGCGCTGCGCTCGGGCACAATCGCGGCGATGCGGCGGCCATAGCGCTGTTCGGTCGCCGCCCAGACGTTATGGGTCTCTCCAAACAGCCGCCCGGTATCGAGCGTCACCAGATCGATGGCGAGGTTCTGCGAGAGAATGGCGTGGCCGATGGTCTGATCTTCGAGGCCAAAGCTGGTGGTGAAGACCAGCGGGCCTTCTATCGCGGCGCGCGCCGCGGCAACGCGCTCGAACAAATCCTTTGAGGCGGCAGCCGCCGACAGCCGCTCGCTCAGCCTTTTGGCCAGAACGGCGGGGTCTTCGGTGCCCAGAGGGCGGGGAACTATGGCGGCGAGGGTCGGCATAAGCGGCTAATTTTCAGCTAGAACGCTACGCAACTTCACCTTGCATAGAATGCTTCAAATCACCGGCGCAATAAGTGTTTGAAAAATAACATATAATTCTAAATTCGGCGGATAGCGGGGCAATCTGTTCCACATTCCGCGCCCGAGTCGAAACGGCGCGACGCCTCAACCGCGGCCTCCCCCGGTGCGCCAGTAGCCGCACGCTGCAAAGGCTTCTTGCCGCTTTGCGCAGTGTTCGCTATAGAAACCGCAATTCGGGCCGCTTTCGTTTTCGTCGAAGCATCCTGGACGGGCCGGTGAAGCGTTCAACGCGCACCGATGTTGGAGGACAAAAGCCCCGTCCGTGTTTCGCCGTATGGCGCCCGTTGCACTGATCAATCGTTCCGAACGTACGGCGTTAGCGCCGGCCTTCCGGATTTCCGGGGGTCGCCGAAGGTCTGTGGACCTTTGGCCCGCATGTTTGGAACGCCATTCAAACCCGCCGGCGCACACAGGAGACTACATGGCTACTGCCACTGCTCAAAATCCGTCGCGTGAAGATTTCGCGGCAATGCTCGACGAGTCGTTCCAGACCGGCAACCTGCAAGAAGGTTCGGTCATCAAGGGCATCGTCGTCGGCATCGAAAAAGATATGGCCGTCATCGACGTCGGCTTGAAGACTGAAGGCCGCGTTGCGGTCCGTGAATTTCAGGGTCCCGGCCGTACCGGTGAGCTGAAGATCGGCGACGAAGTCGAAGTCTACCTGGAGCGCGTCGAGAATGCGCTCGGTGAGGCCGTTCTGTCGCGCGACAAAGCCCGCCGTGAAGAAAGCTGGGGCAAGCTCGAGAAGGGCTTCACTGACAACCAGAAGGTCACCGGCGTTATCTTCAATCAGGTCAAGGGTGGTTTCACCGTCGATCTCGACGGCGCCGTCGCCTTCCTGCCGCGCTCGCAGGTCGACATTCGTCCGATCCGCGACGTCACGCCGCTGATGAACGTTCCGCAGCAGTTCCAGATCCTCAAGATGGATCGCCGCCGCGGCAACATCGTCGTCTCGCGCCGTACCGTTCTCGAAGAGACGCGCGCCGAACAGCGCCAGGAACTTGTCCAGAACCTTGAAGAAGGTCAGGTCATCGACGGCGTCGTCAAGAACATCACCGATTACGGTGCGTTCGTTGATCTCGGCGGCATTGACGGCCTGCTGCACGTCACCGACATCGCGTGGCGCCGCGTCAATCACCCGACCGAAGTGCTCAATATCGGCCAGTCGGTGAAG
>JAURVZ010000035.1 GCA_030655215.1 Pseudolabrys sp.
GGCGGGGACCCATAGCCACCGGCCCAAAACGTCGATGCAAAAGCCAACCGGCTTCGGAGCAGATATTGTTGATCACGGCGTATGGGTCCCCGCCTGCGCGGGGACGACAAACTACCGCTCAACCGCCCCCCTCCCACAAACGCAATCGCCCCCATCCTCGGTGACGGCCGCTTTATGCAGCCGGGTGCCGATGGGGGCGATGCGTTACGCAGTACGCTGACGAACACCACTTTCCGCGCTGACGCTGTTCACACACCACGCGCACTCAAACGCAAACTCGCACTCGAGCCTTGGCCGTGCGCGGGGACGAACCCCGCGCCGCCACTATCCCCGCGCAGCCTTGGCCGCCTTGGCGAAGCTGATCTTGCTCGCCTTGGTGGCAGCCTTTTGCGCTTTCTGCGCCGCCTTCAAGCTCGCCTTTTCCTTGGCCAGTTCGGCCTTGGCATTGGCATTGGCTTTCTCGTCAGCCTTATCGTCGACCTTGGACTTCGCCGCTGCCGTCATCGGCTTGGTCCCGTCCTCGGTCACATTCTTGTCGTTGTAGCCGCCGCTCTTCTTGGCCATTTGCCGTTCACGCGCATTCAGGCGCTTGGCCGGTTTTGGGTGAGCAGTTATCAAACCTTCAGAGGCAGTAAATTCATTGGCAGCTGTGGGCGCTGCAGACGGGGCCGAACCCATCTGTGCCGGATCGTTGACCGAGACCGCATCTCCCGTCACGGAGAGCGCTGCTTGGCCAAGACCGGCGCCGGGCGCTGATGTGTAGTCATCAGTCGCCGGCGTGCCCGGAGCTTTTCAAGCTTCAGGACCGTCGTCGTCCTTTTCCGCATCGGGACCGGCATCGATCACTTCGGCAATGACGCCGGAGTTGGCGCGCACCTGCGCCTCGATCTTGGCGGCGATGTCGGCATTCTGCGTCAAAAACACCTTGGCGTTCTCGCGGCCCTGGCCGATGCGCTGGCTGTCATAGGAGTACCAGGCGCCGGATTTCTCGACCACGCCGGCCTTGACGCCGAGATCGACCAGTTCGCCGACCTTGGACACGCCGGCACCGTACATGATGTCGAACTCGACCTGCTTGAACGGCGGTGCCAGCTTGTTCTTCACCACCTTGACGCGGGTCTGGTTGCCGATAACTTCGTCGCGGTCCTTGATCGCACCGATGCGGCGGATGTCGAGACGCACCGAGGCGTAGAACTTCAAGGCATTGCCGCCCGAGGTCGTTTCCGGCGAGCCGTACATGACGCCTATCTTCATGCGGATCTGATTGATGAAGATGACCATGGTCTTCGACTTGGAAATCGACGCGGTCAGCTTGCGCAACGCCTGGCTCATCAGGCGCGCCTGCGAGCCGGGCTGCACGTCGCCCATTTCGCCTTCCAGCTCGGAGCGCGGCACGAGAGCGGCAACCGAGTCGACCACCAGCACGTCGACCGCGCCGGAGCGCACCAAAGTGTCGGCGATTTCCAGCGCCTGCTCGCCGGCATCCGGCTGCGAGATCAGCAACTCATCGACATTGACGCCGAGCTTACGGGCATAGATCGGGTCGAGCGCATGCTCGACGTCGACGAAGGCGCAAATGCCGCCCTTCTTCTGGGCTTCGGCAATCGTGTGCAGCGACAAGGTGGTCTTGCCCGACGATTCCGGCCCGTAGATTTCAACGATACGGCCGCGCGGCAGGCCGCCAATGCCGAGGGCAATGTCCAGGCCGAGCGAGCCTGTCGACACCGTCTCGATATCCATCGATTTGTCGGACTTGCCCAGCTTCATCACCGAGCCCTTGCCGAACTGGCGCTCGATCTGTGAGAGCGCGGCTGACAGGGCTTTGGACTTGTCCATGGACGATCCTTCGACGAGACGCAGGGCAGGCTGACTCATGTGTCGCTCCTTATGGCCTTTGATTCGACCCCCGACAACGCAGCTTGGCTCGCCGCACCCGGTGATCGACTGTTAAAGCGACCGTACACCATTTGTTCTCTGTTCGCAATATGTTCTTTTTGGAAAAATGCACGTCGGCCCTCTCGTCCCCAGACGCTTTCCCAGTGGCCGTCTTCAATTTCGCCCCGCATAATTGCCGTCTCAGGGGGAGGAAAAAATGAAAATCAGTCATCTGTTCTGCGTGCTGACAATCGGCGTTCTTGTGGCGAACTGTGGCCAGCCGACGCCCGGACCCAAGGGAGACAAGGGTGAGCAAGGCGCCCAAGGGGCGGCGGGCGCCCCGGGACCGGCCGGTCCTGCTGGTCAAGCCGGTCCAGCGGGCGCGGCAGGCCCGGCCGGTCCAGCAGGCCCAGCCGGCGCCAAGGGTGAGCAAGGGGCGGCGGCTTCGGCCTTGCGCGTCATCAGGGCCAATACTTGCCCGGGCGACCGGTGCGAAGCGCAGTGCGAATCCACCGAGCAACTTGTCTCGCTCACCTGCATAGGCGGCCAGGCCAGTCTCAGCGGCGAAGGCGCGGTCTGCACAGGATCGCAAGGCATCATCGCCGCCTGCACGCGCAAGTAACAACGAGAGAGGCCGCCCCGTTGGGCGGCCTCTTTCCATTCCGGAGCCGGTCATGAAGCTTCAGAAGATCTATTGCGCTTTGCTGGTCAGCGATCTCGCCGCGGCGGAGAGCTGGTACAGCAAACTGCTCGGCCGCGGCCCCGATTACCGGCCGATGAAAACCTTGGTCCAGTGGGACCTGTCCACCGGCGGCGGGCTACAGCTTTTCACCGAAAAAGAGTTCGCCGCGCACGGCGCCTTGTTCATCGTTGTCGGCGACATCGCAACCGAGCGCCGCAGGCTGCGCGATCTCGGCATCGCGCTGGGTGACGATAATCAGGGTGACTATTCGACATTGGCGCAGCTGCGTGACCCGGACGGCAATCTGATCACTTTGGCGTCACCACCATCGCCCTATCCGACCGCCTGACGGGCGCCCTGACCATGATCGCGGCGGCTTTCGTGGAGAAATTTAACTGTTGTTCCATTTTGGACATGCACACTTTATGGAACTCAGCCACAATGATCCCGTCGACACCGGCTGGTCGCCAAATCGCCGCAGGAACCTGATTGTATCAGTAGCGTTTTCGCTCAAAGGAGTGCCGCGTGATGCAAGGATCTACGCTTATTCTACCGCTCGATGCCGCCTACACCGCACATCGCGATGCGCTAAAACGCCAGCAGGAAACCCAGGCTTGGCTTGAGCGCCGTGAGCGCGAACTGGCAAAAGTGAGCGAGCTGGCTGCGTCAGGCACACAGTCGCGTCAGTGATTCATCGCGCCGACCGAAAAAAAGAGCCCGGCCAATGCCGGGCTCTTTTTCTTAGGCGCGCCGCGGAACTTTATCCACAGCCATAAGCCGCGTGATATCGAATCGAGCGGGCCTCCGCTAACCAGAATGGCAGGAGGAATGCTCTCCATGGCCAATATCGACTCGATCCGCCTGTCTCCCGGCACTGAGCCTCAGCGACGCCCGGCAGTCAGCGCGGCGCGTCTCACGCCCTTCGTTGAGAAGGCGCTGCTGTTCTGGGGATTTTCCGCTGCCGCCGGCTTCTGGATGGCGGTGATCTGGTGGATCGTCCGCTAGCCGCCGGTTTTTGAGAGAGAGCGCAGAAGCGGCGCCCTGCCCGATTTCAGCTCTGCACTTCGCTCAGCATCAGCTTGAGCGCGGCCTTGCCGGCGCGGCTGGCTTCCGACATCGACTCGAAATAAATCTGGCTGTGCTCGATCGGCGAGGTACGGCCGGCGCGGTAGATTTCCCAGCGCCAGGGCTTGGGCGGATGCGCCCGGTTCTTCACGACAACGGAGAAGTCTTCATGGTCAATCATGGCGGCAATATACCCGCCAAATTGGCAAAGTGAGCTTTTTTCTTTGAACTAAATTTTCCCGTATGGCTTGCGCTATCCTGACGTTTCGCCCGAAATGCTTGCGCCGCAGCGCTTGAAGGCGCATGCATTAAGACTTCGTAAGGCCTTTTGCCTTGATACCGCCCCAGACACGTCGTGACCCGGCCCGGTTTTAACCCTACCGGTTCACTGCGATTTCAGGCCTCTATGGTCTGTGTGTCAGGGCGCGCCTAGCCTGGCATTCGAGGGGACGATGGGCAGCGGGGAGAGCGGAACGTGGTCAATCAATGTGTGCGGCTTGGGATGGCGATCGTCATCATCGCGCTGATCTCGCTCGCCCTCTATACGTTCAGCAACCGCGCCCATGCGGGCTCGCCGGTTGTTGCCATCAGCGCGACGCCTCTCGGCCGTTAGGCCTGCCGGCGGCACCACACAGTCTGATCAGTCGATACTGATTTTTGCCGCTTGCGTGGCGCGGCGCATGCGGGCGCCGGCTTCCGTGATCATCGTCGTGAATTGATCCGGCGCGCCGGGCGAAGGCTCAGCCTGCTGCGCCGCCAGCTTCTCCTTCACCGACGCATCGGCCAAGGTGCGCGACAGCGCCGCATTCAGCTTGGCGATGATCGCCGCATCGGTCTTCACCGGCGCGACCAGGCCGAAGAATGCGGTCCAGTCCAGTTCGCTCAGCTTCAGTTCGGCGAATGTCGGCACATCCGGCAACACCGCCAGCCGTTGCCGAGACGACACCGCCAGCGCCCGCAACTTGCCGCCCTGCACCAGAGGCAGCGATGTCGGCAGATTGTCGAACATCACCTGGATCTGGCCGCCGACCGCATCCTGCAACGCCGGCCCGACGCCGCGATAGGGCACATGCACCATGTCGGTGCCGGTCGACAGCTTGAACTGCTCGCCCATCAAATGGCTGACCGAGCCATTGCCCGACGAGCCATACGAAAAGGTGCCGGGCTTCGACTTCGCCAGCGCGATGAACGCCGCCATGTCGGTGGCCGGCTGGCTCGCATTGATTGTCATGATGTTCGGCACTTCGGCGATCAGGCCGATCGAGCTGAGATCCTTCGCCACGTCATAAGGCAGCGTCTTGTAGGCCGCCGGATTGATCGCCAACGTCGAGGCCGTGCCCATGCCGATCGTGTAGCCATCCGGATTGGCGCGGGCGATTGCCGCGGTGCCGATGCTGCCACCGGCGCCGGCGTGATTTTCAACGACCACGGTCTGTCCAAGCGGGCCGCGCATTGCTTCGGCGACAACGCGGGCAATGACGTCCGTCGAACCGCCGGGCGCGAAGGGCACGATCAAGGTCACCGGCCTCGCCGGATACGCTCCTTGCGCCCGCACTAAGGACGGCGCTGCCAGCGCGCCACCCAGTCCAGCCAACAATGCCCGGCGTGATAGTGTCATGCGGCGATTATGCACAGCGCTGACCGACTTGGCTTGTTGAAAATTGAGCCACTAATCCCTCTGCATGAACATCCAGACGCCACCTTTGCGCGCCGACTGCACACGCACGCGCAAGCTCCGCGTCGCATCGCTGAAATCCCCCGGCCAGGCGAATTCGAGATCGACCTTGCCAGTCTCCAGCGCGCGCGTGACCTGGCCCTCAAAGTCGGTCTTCCCGGCGCAGCGCGAGATCGCGTAGAAATTCAGGCCGAGCGGCTTGCCGGGATAGCCCGACTGGCGCGACTCAGTCTCGCTGTAAAAGCGGATGACACCGTCGCCATCCAGCAGGATGACGCCGAACGGCAAATGATCGAGATCGTATTGGCTCAGCTGCTCGATACGCGCCGCCAGATCCGGCGCGTCGTAGTCGACCTCGGCCATGCCGTTCCCCACCGCGCCTTGCGCCAGGCCCCGTGTGCGCGAGGCTTCAAGCGCAGAATTTTCTTATCGTTGCCGTCGAAGGCACAATGGAACCGTGGCACGCAGGTGCGCGAGTCGACAAGCGCTGTTTACTGCCCATCACGAATTTTCATTGCTGGTACGCAAATGAATCCGCGCGGAAGCCCCGCAAATCACAGCCGCTTCTTGCGTGATGCCGCCCACATATTGTCGACGAGGTTGGGGTAGCGCCGGCCGGCGCGGGCGGCGCGCGATTTCGCCGCCTGCTTATCCTCGGCCGAGAGCTTCTTCGACTTGCCGATCTTCGGCCGCTTCTTGCGCCACGGCGGCGTTTTCTTCAAAGCCTGCGTCGGTGTGAGCGTCTTACGTTTCTTGGCCATCACGCCCAACGCGCAACATTGATTTTTGTTGCGCGAATGGCGCAGGCGCCACGCGCGCTAACCGAGGTTCAATTCCTTGAAGAAGTCATTGCCCTTGTCGTCCATGACGATGAAGGCCGGGAAGTCCTGAACCTCAATGCGCCAGATCGCTTCCAGGCCGAGCTCGGCATATTCCTGCACCTCCACCTTCTTGATGCAGTGCTCGGCGAGATTGGCCGCAGAGCCGCCGATCGAGCCGAGATAGAAGCCGCCATATTTCTTGCACGCGTCGCGCACCGCCGCCGAGCGATTGCCCTTGGCCAGCATGACCATCGACCCACCGGCCGCCTGAAACGCATCGACGAACGAGTCCATGCGCCCGGCCGTGGTCGGCCCGAACGCTCCGGAAGCATAACCTTCCGGCGTCTTCGCAGGACCGGCGTAATACACCGGGTGGTTCTTGAAATAATCCGGCAGGCCCTGCCCTGATTCCAAGCGCTCGCGCAATTTGGCATGCGCCAGATCGCGCGCCACGATCATCGGCCCCGACAGCGACAGCCGCGTCTTCACCGGATAGCGCGACAACTGTTCGCGGATCTCGCTCATCGGCCGCGTCAGGTCGATCTTCACCACATCGCCGCCGAGCTTTTCCTGATCGACATCGGGCAGGTACTGCGCCGGATGCTGCTCGAGCGCTTCGAGATAGACGCCGTCCTTGGTGATCTTGCCCATGGCCTGACGATCGGCCGAGCACGACACACCCAAGCCGATCGGTAATGACGCGCCATGCCGCGGCAGGCGGATGACACGCACATCGTGACAGAAATACTTGCCGCCGAACTGCGCGCCGACGCCGGAGACTTGAGTCATCTTCAACACTTCCGCTTCCATTTCCACATCGCGGAAGGCATGACCGTCTTCCGAACCCTTGGTCGGCAGATTGTCGAGATACTTCGTCGACGCGAGCTTCACCGTCTTCATCGTCATCTCGGCCGATGTGCCGCCGATGCAAATCGCAAGATGATAAGGCGGGCACGCCGCGGTGCCGAGCGTCATGATCTTTTCTTTGAGGAAGGCGAGCATGCGGTCATGCGTCAGAATCGACGGCGTCGCCTGAAACAGGAACGCCTTGTTGGCCGAGCCGCCGCCTTTGGCAATGAACAAAAACTTGTAGGCGTCTTCGTTCTCGGCGCCTTCGGCATAAAGCTCGACCTGCGCCGGCATGTTCGATTTGGTGTTCTTCTCCTCGAACATCGAGATCGGCGCGAGTTGCGAATAGCGCAGGTTACGCTTCAGGTACGCGTCGCGCGCGCCTTCGGCCAAGGCGCCCTCGTCCGAGCCGTCGGTGAAAATCAGACGGCCCTTCTTGCCCATGATAATCGCGGTGCCGGTGTCCTGGCACATGGGCAGCACGCCGCCGGCGGCGATGTTGGCGTTTTTCAGAAGGTCATAGGCGACGAACTTGTCATTGCCGGTTGATTCCGGATCGTCGAGGATCGCGCGCAGCTGCTTCAGATGCGCCGGCCTCAGCAGATGATTGATGTCGTTGAACGCCGCCTCCGACAAAGCCCGCAACGCCTCGTGGCTGACAACCACCATCTCGCGGCCCATCACCGTCTCGGTGCGCACGCCTTCCGACGTGATCTTGCGATAGACTGTCGTGTCCTTGCCCAGCGGAAAGAGCGGCGCGTGGTTGTAGGGCGGGAGTGGCGGGGTGACGGGGGCGTTCATGGGATGGGTCCAAGTGAGCGTTTAGGCTATAGATACGGGAACGGTGTAGAAAAGAAACAGTCATGAAGCTATTTCGGAACTGGCTCCGCGATAACCGCCCCAACTATACCGACGCGGCGATCTCTCTTTTCACGCGGTTCTCGGAGCGGCATGACCTTGTGTACAAGGCATTGGATGCACCCGTCGAGGTAATGTGGGAGTTTCCTGTTCAGGAACGACTGTCGCTTCCTCTGACTCTGGGTTTGCAGAATCGTGATGAATTGAACTTTGGCGCTCCAGGCTTCTGGTCTTACTTTTTCCCTTTTCCTGCCGTGAGCGAAAACTTCGAGCGCTATCTTGATGCTTGGGCGCTCGGTCAAGCGAGAATTATTCATCGCCCGGGCCGGCTTCGAATTACATCGACAAGCACTCTGGAGGTTTTGACCGACGGAAAGTGGCTATCAGTCTACAGCGCAAGCGGTAGTCCATGGCCCCACACCAATATCGAAATTCGCAATTTTCCCGAACATGGCCTCATGTGACAGCGGCAAACTCTGGATGCTCTTCAAAGCATGCCACGCACAGCACATCGCTGCATGCGACGCGCATTCTCTCTAACCTTCATCCTGAGCAGCATCGCGCAGCGATGCGTCTCGAAGGATCGAGGCCGCTCATCCTTCGAGACGCTTAGCCTTCGCTGCGCTTCGGCGGCCTCCTCAGGATGAGGCGGCGGACCTACCGCTGCGATGCGTCGAAATTCTGCGGATAGCGCGGCGCGACGCTCTGCAACGCAGTCATCTGCCTATCGACGACACCACCGCCTTCGTTGACGATGATCGGCCAGCGCGCATTAGGTCGGAACGATAACAGGTATTCAAAAGTCGCAGTTCCACGGGACCACTGATTTCTCGCCATACTTTTGGCGCTGAATTCAAGCTGCCCACTGACTTGGCACGCCGACGTCTCGTGGCTGCATTGGACCCTCAATGAATCAGGCCGTACGGCGTAAGTGCGGTCGGGCCACCGTTCAATAAACTTTGTCAGTTGGTTTATGATGTCCGCGCGTGCTGTCTGCTTGCCGAAATAGACAACCGGATCGGCATAGATGCCATCAAGAATCTTTAAATACTGGTCAGTCGGGCCCGAGAGAAGAGAATTGAGAGCGATAACGAAATCGCGCGAACGGCTTTCCATATTTGCAGATTGAGTGATGGGAGCAGTGCCAACTGACGGGTTAGATGAAGGCGCGGAGGCAGACGACGGCGACATCGATCCTGACGCAGTGGTTGGCTTGATGTCAAAAACTCTGAGGCTGATTCCGATGCTCTCTGCATCTGCTGGCGTCAGCCAGTTCATCGATGTTGGCGCAGCATCGGAGAGGTAAACAATGGCGCGTTCCGATAAGCCAAGTTGCGCCAGGTAGGCGCCATACATTGCGTTGCCGACGCCGGTCTCAACAGCAGCGCCACTCTTCGTTGTGTATACTGCGTGGAAGCCGATAATGGCAGCCTTCCCCACCAATCTTTCCACGCCGCCAAGCCATGCAATCGCACAAGCCGATGCGCACATCGTCCCGCTTTCCACAAACGTCTTAAAGCCGCGCATTCGGATAGCTCGGCCGATCTCAATGCCGGCATATGCAGAGCCTCCGTTGCTATTCAAAATTACAATTCCACCGTCGAACGGCGCGATCTTGGTGAGAAATATTTCTCTATCCTGAAATTTGAGATCGCCTTCGATCATGATCAGACCGCTGCGATCTTTTAGCGGCATCGCTGTTATTTCGGCTGTGTGAGCCGCACCGCAAATTGAAATGAAAAATATGGCGGCAAGTCTAAACAGCATAGAAAACGCTCGCAGGTGCACAATTGAGACAGTCCATTGTGCATAGTTAATACCGGCGGTGCCAGCCCTAACAACGTAGCTTTCCACGATTGAGCCTTCATCGAAGGCAGCATCGCGTAAACGCGCGGCTTCGACGCTAAGGGTTTTCAAATTCCCTCTTGACCACTATCCTACCTCTATGCCTATAATCCCCCTGCCTGGCTCAACGGAGGGCGTCGTCGCGAGACGTTCCGTCGACGGAGTCAGGTGCGGCGCCTGCGGGCGGGGCTCGTAACCCCGCGCTCGGGAGTCCCCGGCCAGCAGTCCGCCCTCACTATGAAGGGCTGCCTTCAATGGCTGGATGCGCGGGACACGAAGGGTGGCGGGAGCCACCCGGGCGGAAGGCCCGCGAGGCTTTCCGATGAGCCCGCGAGGAAGTGCGGCCTACGGGGACAAAAATCGCCGCTTGTGGCGCGCCGAGAGGCGCCCGCGCCCGATCGCAAGGGCGCGGCACGTAAGAAACGGCAGCGCCACTTGGCGCGCCACACCCTCCTTATTGAGGGCTCCCGAAAGACAGGCGTATCCGGCGCCTCAACAAAGAACACGGACGCCCGAACGCGCGCCCATTCCACCCATCACAGAGAGACCCGAAAATAATGCGCGTGCGGTTTGAACCTCCTTCTCAGGTGCTGCGACTGATCAGCAAGCAGGCCACATCAACCCAAGGAGACTGTCATGATCCGCAAGATTCTCACCGCCCTCGCCGCTGTTGCCGTCCTCTCGTCCGGCGCCCTCGTCACCACCTCGGCTTCCGCCGCGCCGCAGAAGCAGTTCAACAACAAGTTCATCAACAAGCTGCCGCCGAAGACCGTGCACCCGCACTTCCCGAAGCAGCCGCCGAAATTCGCGCACTTCCCGAAGCAGCAAGGGCCGAAGATCGTGCACTGGCACAAGCCGCCGATGGTCGTGCACAAGCCGGTGTTCGTCCACGTCCCGGTGGTCCGCAACGTTCCGGTCGCTTACGCCGCCAAGCCCGTGCGCGCCGTCGCCGGTCCGTGCACCTGCCTGACCAAGCAATACACCCCGGAAGGCGCGGTCGTGTTCAAGGACATCTGCACCAACGAAGCGGCGATCAATCCGCCGCCGCAGCCGCCGCAGCAGACCGGGATGTTGCAGGCCCAGCCGGAAGCGCAGGTTCAGCCGCAGCAACAGTAGGCCGCGCACACAAAGCAAAGCCCCCGCGCATCGTCGCGGGGGCTTATCGCTTTCGTAAAATTAGACCGGCCGCGCAATGCCCACTTGCCCGACATGACACTCCAGCGCCTTGCGGTCCCATTGCGCCAGATCGGCGGCGGCATCGTAAGTGCTCTGCAGGAAGTCCATCAGCGCGGCATCGGGATCGTCGGCCAGCCGCACCGCGTCGTAAGGCAGCACGAACTCGCCGAGGATCTTGGAGTAGAACGCCTTGTCCGGCTTCACCTTGGCCTGATCGAAGCCCGGCGGCGCCGGATAGGCATAAGAATAAAACGCCGGATAGTTCACCGGCCCCGGCGAACCGGGCCAGAAGCCGGCGCTGGACACCTCGTGCGAATAGGCTTCCTGCGCCACCGCATTGGGCAGATGCGGAATGCCGCCGGGATGCTTCGGCGCGAGGCGGCCGGAAAAGCGCGTCACGGCAATGTCGAACGAACCCCAGAAGAAATGCACCGGGCTCGCCTTGCCGAGAAAGCCGGTGCGGAAGCGCGTCAGCACGTCATTGACCGAGACCAGCACCTGGAAGAAGCGGCCCACCGCTTCGGCGTCATAGCTCCGGTGCAGCACATCCTTCTCGAACACAGTCGCTTCGACCAGTTCGCACGGCATG
Source organism: Pseudolabrys sp. (assembly GCA_030655215.1). Classification (GTDB taxonomy): domain Bacteria; phylum Pseudomonadota; class Alphaproteobacteria; order Rhizobiales; family Xanthobacteraceae; genus Pseudolabrys. Next base: position 11,436 of record JAURVZ010000035.1, read on the forward strand.
GTGTTGATCTCGAGCGCGATGCCAAGTTCGCGCAGCGCGGCCATCACCTCACCGTAGAACTTGGCCACCGACATTCCCGGCGGCGTCTCGGATTTCATCATCACCTGCCGGTAATGGCCGTCGCTGGTGCGGATCCACAGCACATGGTCGATGAAATCGAAGTCGATCTGGAACGAACGTTCTCCATCGGGAATCGGCCCGGTCGTCAGGCCGCGTGCCGAGACATAAAGCGTCACATGCCACGAATGGTTCAGCCAGGGCGTGCGCGCGAGCCTGATCTTGCCGACAACTTGGGTCCACAAATGCAAAGTCGCGGCGGTCTGCGCCCATGTAATAAAGGGCAATTCGGGCCAGCGGGCAAAGGCCGGGACTTGGGTCATGCGCACTCTTTCAATTTGAGCCGATATGGTAACGCGGCAACAGCCGACACTCCACAGGCTGCGTCTATATGGCTTCAAACCATTGACGTAACGCGCCCTATCTGCAATCTCGGCCCCTGCCGTTCAATCTATTGGACCTTAAAGTACCAGATGTCACCAAGACCATTCCGCCTCGGACGTTCGAAGACAGGCTTGGGCCTGTTTGCCCTCAGACCGATCAAGAAGAAGACGCGCATCTCGGAATATCGGGGCCGCCGGCTTGGGCTTGATGCCGCGATCAAAGCCGAAAAAAGCGGCAATCGCTATTTGTACGAGGTCAACAGCAAGATCACCATCGATGGCGCCAAGCATGGCAACATCGCGCGCTATTTCAACCATTCCTGCAATCCGAATTGCGACACCTTCATCCGCAACAAGCGCGTGTTCATCCGTACGCTGCGCAACATCAAGCCGGAAGAAGAGCTGACCTACGATTACGGCCGCGATTACCTCAAGAACGTCATCGGCCTTGAGAACTGCCTGTGCTCGCGCTGTACCAAGCGCCGCAAGAAGGTCGCCGCCGAAGCCCGCGCCAAACGCGCCCGCAAGGCCAAGCGGTTGGCCAATGCCGCGGTGAAGGGCAAGACCAGCAAGACCAAGAAATCGAAGGCAAAGAAGACGACCAGGAAGACGAAGAAGAAGTCCGCCAAAAAGCGCGGATAGGCATGGTGGCAAAGAAAGCCAGGAAGCCTACGTCTAAGAAGCTTTCGGCAAAGCCGCCGCTCTATCGCGTCGGCCGCGCCAAAACGGGCCTCGGCCTGTTCGCCGCGCAGAACATCCCGGACCGCAAGCTGGTCATCGAATATACCGGCACGCGCATCCCGACCTGGCTGGCCCGCGACATCGACCGCCGCCGCGCCAACAAATACCTGTTCGAGATCGACAATCGCTGGACCATTGACGGCTCGACCCGCAGCAATCTGGCGCGCTACGCCAACCACTCCTGCGATCCGAACACCGAGGCCGAGTCGAACCGCGGCCGGCTCATGTTCCGCGCCATCCGCGAGATCGCCGCCGGCGAGGAGCTCACCCTCGACTATGGCGAGGAGCATATGGAACTGTATTTCGGCAAGGCCGGTTGTTTGTGTCCCTCCTGTCTTGAGACAGCGAAAAAGCTAAAAGCGAAGAAACGGCGACTTTGACCGACAGCCTCGAACGTCCCATCCCGCCCAAAAGACTAGACAAGGTGCCGCTCGGCATCATGTTCATGCTCGGCGCGACGATCATGTTCGCGGGTTCAACGGCGCTGTCAAAATGGCAGGTTGAAACCTACAACTTCGTCGAAGTGCTGCTGTTTCGCTCGGTGGTATCGCTGATCGTCTGCGCGCTACTGATCATGCCGCGCAAAGGCATGGCGGTGTTTCGCACCAACCACATCGGCCAGCATTTCGGCCGCAGCCTGACGCAGACGGCCGCGCAAAGCGCCATCCTGATCGCGCTCAGCATGATGCCGATTGCCGGCGCAATGGCGATCAACTTCTCCGCGCCTTTGTTCGCGACCTTGTTCGCCGCCTTCTGGCTGCGCGAACGCGTCGATCTGGCGCGCGGCCTCGCGCTGTTTGTCGGCTTCGGCGGCGTACTGCTGGTGATTTCGCCCGGCGCCGACAGCTTCACCGTCGGCGCGCTGTTTGCGCTCGCCAATGCGGTGCTGTTCGGCAGCGTCACCGCGGCGGTACGCGGCATGTCGAACACCGAGTCGACCGAAACCCTGACCATTTACCAGATGGGCTTCATGACCCTGTTCTTCCTGCTGGCGACGCCGTTCTTCGGCTTCGTCATACCGAATGCGATCGACACTTTGGCGCTCGTCGGCATCGGCGTCTTCAACGGCTTCGGCCAGTACTGGTGGACGCGCGCGCTGTCCATGGCGCCGCCCTCTGCTGTCGGCCCGTTTTACTATTTCAATCTGGTCTGGGCCGTCATCCTTGGCTACGTGTTCTGGGGCGACATCCCGACACTGACGCTGCTGCTCGGCTCGGGCATCGTCGTCGGCTCCGGCCTGATGCTGCTCTGGCGCGAAAGCGGCAAGAAAACTCGCGCTGCATGATTTCAATGAAGGAGAACTAACAATGACCATCAACATCCGCCGCGTCGTCACCGGACATGACGAGCAGGGCCGCGCCAAGATCATGATCGACGAGATGGTGACGAACTCGTTCTCGCCGCGCGCCAATGCTGAATTCAGCGTCATCTGGTCGAGCGAAGGCTTCCCGATCAGCAATGACGGCTTTGAAGACCCGTCGAACAAGCCGATCGGCACCTTTATCAATGGCGGCAGCGTGTTCCGCATTGTCAGCTTCGGCGTCGGCGTCGCGCCGCGCAACCACCGCACCGACTCGCTCGACTATGGCGTGGTCATGTCCGGCGAAATTGATATGGTGATGGATATCGGAACCGTGCGCCTGAAGGCCGGCGACGTGCTGGTGCAGCGCGGCACCGTGCATGACTGGGTCAATAACGGCACCGAGCCGTGCATCATCGCTTTCTCTCTGATCAGCGCCAAGCCGGTCGAGATAGACGGCAAGCCGCTGCCAGCTCACGGCTAACTTACGTATCCAACTCGGGATAATTCCTGAATATCCCGTCCTCGTTGAAAGCAATGCGGCGCTCGGAGGCAAGGTACGCCTTGATCTTCGGGCGCTCGGCGACGCGGTCGCGCACCGCGACGACCTTGGGGATCTTGCGCTCGATCTTCTTCATGCCCTTGGGAAACGCATAGCGCATGCCTTCGACCAGTTGGAACAGCGACAGGTCGGTGTAGCTGATCTTGCGGCCCAAGAGATACGGCCCGCCGCTTTTCTCAATGACACCCTCGAAATAGCCGAGATATTTCGGCGCGCGCTCGTCGAGAAAGCTTCCCGCATAGCGCTTCGCCTCCGGCTTCTGGTCTTCATAGTACAAGCCCGTGCCGACCGGATGATGCGTGTCGTGCACTTCCTTGACGAAATCGGTCACCGTCAGTTGCAGCGCATTGAGCCAGAGCCGCGCGCCCTCGTCCTTCGGCGCGAGCTTCAAGCGCGGTCCGAGATAGAACAGGATGTTAGCCACCTGAGCGATGACGAGCTTGCCGGACTTGAGAAACGGCGGCGCGAAAGGCGGCCTGGTCTCGCCCTTCATCAGCTTCATCATCGCGTCGGTGCCGCCTTTGCCGCGCGCGACATCGTCATAGGATGCACCAGCATCTTCCAGCGCCAGCCGGACGAATTCGCCGCGGCCCTGAATGCTCGGCCAATAGAACAATTCATACTTCATCGTCTTGCCTTTCCGCGTGCACCCTCCACAGGGCGCAACATCACTGTCACAATCGACGCCTAGGGTCCGCGCCTCATCATTCAGGAGCCTGTCATGCGCGTTATCGCCACTTTGCCCGTTGCCCTGCTCCTGATGTCGCCGGCCGCCGCGCAGACCATTTATCCCTTCGACCGCGCCGATATTCTCACCAGCGCGCGCTTCGATTTCAAAGTCGAGTTTCCCGGCCTCGAAAAGACGCCCGTCACCATTAACGGCGAACCCTATGACAAGGTTCTCGGCAAAACCGGGCAATTCGTCGAGCGCGAGGAAGGCAAGGGCCAGTCGGCGCTGATCCTGCGCGATGTGACGCTGAAGGCCGGCACTTACAAGGTTCAGGCGGGCCAAGCGTCGGTCACGTGGAACGTCTATGCCACGGCGCAGCGAAAGGCGAAGAACGTCATCCTCTTCGTCGGCGATGGCGTGTCGCCGGCGCACCGCATCGGCGCCCGTCTGCTGTCCAAGGGCATCGCCCAAGGCAAGAGCCTCGGCAAGCTCGCCATCGACGATATGCCGCATATGGCTTTGGTCGCCACCGCCGGCAGCGACTCGATCATCACCGACTCGGCCAATTCGGCCAGCGCCTATGCCACCGGGCATAAGTCCGCGGTCAACGCCATGGGCGTCTATCCAGACCGCACCGCCAATCCGTTCGACGATCCGAAGGTCGAGACCATTGGTGAACTGGTCAAGCGCCGCGACATGGCGCTCGGCATCGTCACCAACACCGAATTGCAGGACGCGACACCGGCGGCGATGGCGACGCATACGCGCCGCCGCTCGACCTATGATCAGATCGTCGAGCAGTTCTTCGACATCAAGCCGGACGTGCTGATGGGCGGCGGACTGGCCAACTTCCTGCCCGGCAAGACCGACGGATCGAAGCGCAAGGATGAGACCGACTATCTGAGCAAGTTCAAGGAAGCCGGCTATCGCACTGTCGCCAACGCCACTGAGCTGAACGCCGCCGGCAGCGATGCCGCCACGACAAAGCTGCTCGGCCTGTTCACCCTCGGCAACATGGACGGGGTGCTCGACCGCAAATTCCTCAAAGGCGGCACGGTCAAGAAATTCCCCGAGCAGCCGGACCTCACCGAGCAGGTCAAAGCCTGACTGTCGGTGCTGGCGAAGAACCCGAACGGCTTCTTCCTGATGGTCGAGTCCGGCCTGATCGATAAATACGCCCACGCGCTGGATTTCGACCGCGCGGTCTATGACACGATCATGCTCGACAATGCCGTGCGCCAGACCAAGGAATGGGCGAAGGCGCGCGGCGATGACACGCTGATCCTCGTCGTCGCCGATCATAACCACCCGAACAGCCTGATCGGCACCATGAACGACGACATGAAGAGCGTGCCGAACGTTCCAATGCGCGAGCGCGTCGGCACCTATGAGAAAGCCGGCTTCCCGAATTATCCGGCGCCCGATGCCGAAGGTTATCCGAACCGCGTCGATGTCAGCCGCCGCCTCGCTATTTTCTCGGCCGCGGCGCCCGACTATTACGAGACCTTCCGGCCCAAGCTCGACGCGCCAAACCTGCCGGCGGTCGAAGGCGCCGACAAGACAACCTTCGTCGCCAATGAGAAATACAAGGATGTGCCGGGCGCCATGCTGCGCTTCGGCAACCTGCCGGCGATGATGAATGCCAGCGTCCATTCCGGCGAGGACGTCATCCTGACGGCCACAGGCCCAGGCGCCGAGCGCGTGCACGGCTCGATGGATAATACGGAAGTATTCCGGGTGATGGTCGAGGCGCTCGGCCTTGGCAGCGAATAGCTACTTCACCAGCCGCATCGGGTTGTCGCCAATCGGCGGCCGCGCGCCGACGACGCGGTTGCGGCCGAGCGCCTTGGCCTCATACAGCCGCTTGTCGGCGATCTCGAACAGCCGGTCGTAACCGGAGGCGTCACTGGCGCAGGACGCGACGCCGATGCTCGCCGTCACCCGCTTGGCCGGGTCGTCGCCCGGCATCGCCGCAATGGCGCGGCGAATGCTCTCCCCGAGTGCATTGGCCTCGTCGCCGGCAATGCCGTCGGCAATGACGACGAATTCCTCGCCGCCGAAGCGATAGGTGAAATCCGACACGCTCACATTGGTCATGATCTCGGCGGTGATGCGCTTGAGCATGGTGTCGCCGGCGGCGTGGCCAAAGCGGTCGTTGAACGCCTTGAAGTGATCGATGTCGATCAGCAGCATGGCGAGCGGCCGTCCGGCCGAGGCGGCATTCTCGACCGCGCGGCGGCCATAGGATTCCAGCGAATGCCGGTCGAGCGCGCCTGTCAGCGCATCGCAGCCGGTGCGCGCCAGAAGGTCCTCGTAGCGCTCGCGATAGGTCAGCGTGTCGAACACGTCCCAGATGCGTGGCGCGGTGCGGCGGCCGGCGGGGCGTTCGAAGTAGATCAGGTACACCGCCGCCATCACGCCATAGAGCGCGACCGCGCCCATCTTCGCGACCCAGCCGCCGATCAGCACCGGCAGCCCTGCCCCGGTGAGCATGTTGAGGCCGATGAAGAAGGCGACCTGGTCGAAGCTCAGCACCAGGGCGCCACTGACCAGCAGCCGCGGAAACACATGATCGCCGAACCAGGCGCGCGAGCGCTCGTACAGCAGGATGATGATGATGCAGTCGAAGAACAGGATCGCCGTTCCCCACACCATCAGGCCGCCCGTCTGGTTCAGGAAGCCGAAATCGGCGGCGCGGTCGGCGCTGAGCGCCACCGGAATATGCTGGCGCATGACATAGGCGAGCGCGAACAGCAGCACATTGCCGAGCAGCAGGCCGTAAATCGGCTGGCGCACAACCACCGCGTCCTCGCGGATGTAGAGCACCAACAGCAACATCAACTTGCCGGTGAACAGCACCGTCGAGCCCGGCGACGTCACGATATCGAGCGGCAGCGCGACATAGAGAATGCCGGCGAGATAGGTCTCGAGGAAATGCATGACGCCGAGCGCGCAGAAAAACGCGCCAAGGCCGATCCGGCTGCGCGCGCGCAATAGCGCTGCCAGCGCGCCGAAGTAGAGAACGGCGTCGATAACAAGCCACAGCAGATTCTGGAATTCAGGCATAGACGATCGCAGCTTGCCGCGCCCCCGCGCGGTTCGTAACCCAAGGCTTCAGGTTAGCTGGTAGGCCGCGAGGCGTTAAGACTTACCGGTACCAATCAGCGCTTTTTGTAGTCATCTGTCACCAATAAGAAACGGGCCGGCGATGTTTATCGCCGGCCCGTGATCAATGAGAGGCAGCCGTCTAGTTGGCCGCGAAGCAATATAGCAGGCCGTCGCCGCCGGTGCTCTTCAGGTCGGCAGCGGTGCAGCCGCCGCCGGGGCCACGCGACGGGTGCGACGAATTCCACGACAGCGCCGGCGGCTCGGTGTTGAGGCCCTGGCGGTCATGGTGGCCGACCATCACAGCGCCTTCGGTGCTGCTCGTGTAGTTCTTGCAGGTCATGTCCTTGTCCGGCGGGAACGCCGTGCCGTCGGCCCGCGAGCCGGTCAGGATGTCGTGCTTGTTCGGCGTGTCGCCGCGGCCATTGACGACCTCGCCCTTCTCGGTGAGCGCGCTCTGCTTGGTCAGCGTGTTGCTGGCGCTGTGCAGGTCGGCGACATCCTTGGCGATCGAGGCACCCTTGGCATTGACCCAGGGGCCCTTGCCGATGCGGTCTTTCGCATTCACAGCGCCCGCCCCTTGCGTCGACAGGTAGGCGCGCCAGGTCTTCGAGCCGGCCCCTGCAGCGGCACCCAGCGTCTGGCAGTGCGTGTCGGCGCCGGCGAGGCCGCCGAGGTCGCCGCCTTTGCCAAGGCCGGCGCTGGTGACGAAGAAGGTCATGTCGGATTGCTGCGCTGCGGCAGGAAAGACGGCAGACAAAGTCACGAAGGCCGCGACGGCGAGCGGCGCGCTCAGGTTCAGTTTCATTGTTGGTTTCCTCCCGGAAGGACGCGGCATTATCGCGGCGCCATCAGATGCCAGAACCCCGGACAGCCAATGCTATTCCCGGGGATTCTTCGAAACATGATGTCACGCTCCCCATGAGCCCGCCATGACAGCCCGATCACGATCTCAAGAGGCGTCCGCCCAATGAAAAAGCCCGGCGTCGCCGCCGGGCTTTTTGCCTCAAAGTCTAAACTGCGCTCAGCTCACGCCGGCTGCAGATTGCCCGCGGCCTGCTTGCCACGCTCGGTGACGATTTCGAATGAGATCTTCTGGCCTTCGGCCAGCGAACGCATGCCGGCCTTTTCGACGGCCGTGATGTGCACGAACACATCCTTCGAGCCATCATCCGGCTGGATGAAACCGAAACCTTTTTGGGTATTGAAGAACTTCACAGTTCCGACGGGCATCATAGATCCTTTCAACGTTGAACGCCGGCGCGCTCATCGCACAGGCGGCAACATCCGCGTTTTGGGAGTTCACTTTCAGCGCGGTCCAAAACGGGAGCGGGCGGGCAAGGTGAGCCGAAAACCAGGTTGCGGCGCGCGACATACAACGGAATCCGCGTTGAGGTCAACGCCAGGCCGGATCGGCCCAATCGGTGCAAGTGTAACCAGCACCTCAGGAATCGCTCTTTTCGATGATCCGGCGGCGGTCGGCGCGGCATGCCGTCACGCCAAACTGCTTTATCAATTGGTAACAAGGTCCTGCGTATAGTTCCGAGACGCGCCAGCATCGACGCTTAACGAACGCTTAAAGCGCTGTCCCTTTCACTCCCGCGGTCCGGGTTACGATGGCTAAAGACAAACGACGCGCGATCCGACGGCCGATGCGTTACAACGCCGTGCTCGTCCTTCCCGAGGGCGTACAGCGCAGCTGCATGCTGTCCGACATCTCGCAGACCGGCGCCCGCATCGACGTCGAAACCGCCGACGAACTTCCCGATCATTTCGTCCTGCTGCTGTCCGGCAATGGCTCGCCGCGGCGCAAGTGCCGCATCGTCTGGCGCCAGCCGACCCAGGTCGGCGTCAGCTTCGACGGCCGCCTGCCGCCGGACGAGCGCACCGGCCTGGTGCCCGCCATGGATGCCGACCATCCGGCCGAAGGCGCTGATGCCACGCCGCTGAAGGTCCACGACTAGTCCTTAAAGGCATTCCAACAGCAAAAAGGCGCCGCTCGTTTCCGGGCGGCGCCTTTTGCATTCGTTAGCCGATCAGCGGCGGTTTAAGCCTGCTGGATGGCTGAGAGCAGCCAGTTGCCGCCACGGCGGCGGACGAACGTCCACAGCTCGGTCACTTCGGTCGGCTGGCCGCCTTCGACCGTACGGCCGCTGGCGCGTTCGATCGTGGTGTCGACAAGGCCGAAGCGCATCGCCACAGTGGCGTATTCGCTGTCTTCCTCACGCCAGGCTTCCGACAGGTCGCCCTGCAGCAACTTGACGTCAGTGACCTTGTTGATCACGCCGGCGCTGGCATTGTCGGTCAGCTCTTCCGAGAAGTACGACACCATCTCGGCGGTCGCTTTGCCGCGCAGGGCCGAGAGGTCCTCGTTCGAGTAGGCCGACTGCACGTCGGTCAGCAGCGCTTCGAAGTCATCGAAATCCGACTTCTCGAGCTCGACCGGCGTACCAACCGGCGCTGCCGACTTATTGCCACCGAACATGGTGCCGAGGCCGCCGAAGGCCGCCGCGTTCGGGCCCGGGTTGACGCCGGGGTTCACACCCGGGGCCGGACCGGCCGACTGCGTGGCGTAGCTGTCGCCCTTGCGGCTCTGCCACCACTTGAAGGCAAGGCGCGCAACGATGATCACGAGGCCGATCTGCAGCAGCAGGCCGAGCATCGAGGCAAAGCCGCCCATGCCGCCCATGAAGCCGTTGCCGAACAACATGCCGAACAGGCCGGCGCCGATGAAGCCAGCCGCGAGGCCGCCCAGCATGCCGCCACCGAACATGCCCGGACGGGCAGCACCGGCCGCAGCCGCCGTACCGCCAGCAGCGGTCGTGGCAGCACCCGGCTGTGCCATCGAACGGTTGATCGGCGCCGCCGTCGGCGCGGTGTTGGTTGCCGCCGGCGCGGAGAACGTGCGCGAACCACGGCTGCCAGCGGAGCCGCCACGGCCGCCACGAGCGTCTGCGTAGTCAGCAGCAACGAAGACGAAAACGGTTGCAATCGCGGCGAGCGCGAGAAGCCAGCGGTGGCGCTTCATAGTCTTGGTATCCTCCCAATTAGTCGAACTTTAGAATAGGAGCACGAAACGGCATTTGTAAGGGCCGGACGGTGCGCTGCTACGCCGCAGCCAGCCGGTTCCCGTGTTTCACGCATTTGTAATACCTGCGCCAAGGAACATAGACGGCTTTAGCGGCGTTCTCTGTCCATTCGGGGACAAATGGAGTGCGACGATGAAAACGGCAGCTACGTTCGCCCTGCTTTTGCCCCTGGCCCTCGCCGCCGCGATTCCCGCGTCAGCCAAACTCAATCCGATGCACCAGTTGCCGTTCGACCAGCCCGACGTGCACGCGCTGCACACCGGACCTGCCGCGGCGATGCTGGAGCGCAACTATTTCCAGGCGCCGCAGCAGCCAGTTGCCGCCAATAAGCCGGCCGCTCCCTGCACCGTGCAAATGGTCGTGTTCGACAAGGCGCGTCTCGCTCAAGCTTGCTACTAATTTTATTTAGTCGGCGAGCGTCTGCTTTACGATAGCGACAAGTTGCTTGAGCGTGAACGGCTTGGCTAGAAACGCGTACTGCTCGTTGGTCGGCAAGTTCTTGGCGAAGGCTTCCTCGGCGTAGCCCGAGACAAAAATAATTTTCACCTTCGGATCTCGCGCGCGCAGCTCTTTGAGCAGCGTCGGCCCGTCCATTTCCGGCATCACCACGTCCGACACGACGAGGTCGACATGGCCGTGCTCGGCCAGCACTTCGAGCGCTTCGACGCCATTGCCGGCTTCCAGCACCGTATAGCCGCGCGACTTCAGGCCACGGCCGTTCAACGCGCGCAGTCCTTCTTCGTCTTCCACCAGCAAGATGACGCCCTGCCCGGTCAGATCGCTGGCTGCTGACTTCGCCAGATTGGCTGCGGCGGTCTGCGCGCTGTCGAGCGCCGGCGCACTGGCGGCGACAGCGGCCTCAGCCGCTTTCTCTTCGACACCCGGAACGTGACGCGGCAGGAAGATACGGAACGTCGTCCGTCCCGGCGCCGAGTCGGCATAAACGAAACCGCCGGTCTGCTTGACGATGCCATACACCGTCGACAGGCCAAGCCCGGTGCCCTTGCCGACTTCCTTGGTCGAGAAGAACGGCTCGAAGATCTTTTCAATAATATCCGGCGGAATGCCGGTGCCGGTGTCGCCGACCTCGACCAGCACGTAATCGCCAGTCGGCATGCCCTTGTAGCCAAAGGCGGCGCAATCGGCGGCCAGCACATTGGCGGTGCGGATGCTGAGCGTGCCGCCATCCGGCATGGCGTCGCGCGCATTGACCGCGAGATTGACGATCACCTGTTCGAACTGTGAAATATCGACCTTCACCGGCCACAGGTCGCGGCCATGCACGACGCCGGGGAACGTGACCTTCTCGCCGATCAGCCGCTTCAGCAGCATGCCGAGGTCGCTCAGCGCTTCGCCGAGGTCGAGCACCTGCGGCCGCAAGGTCTGCTTGCGCGAGAAGGCCAGCAATTGCCGCACCAGAGCGGCGGCGCGGTTGGCGTTCTGCTTGATCTGGATGATGTCCTGGAACGACGGATCGGTCGGCTTGTGCGCATTCAGCAGGAAGTCGGTCGCCATCATGATGGCCGACAGCACGTTGTTGAAGTCGTGCGCAATGCCGCCGGCCAGTTGCCCGACCGATTCCATCTTTTGCTGCTGATAGACGCGGTTCTCCAGCGTCCGCTGCGCCGTGGTCTCGAGCGCGTAGACAATGGCCGCTTCGCCGTCGCGGTCTTCTTCCTCAACCGACGAGACGAAGAAATTCGCCCAGCGCTCATTGTTACCGGCGAGCGCGGCTTCCACGGGCGCGATGTCGCCCTGCCCGGATGCAGCTTTGGCAATGGCCGCTTCCAGCGCCGGCCGGTCGCGTTCGCCAACCACTGTCAGAATCGAGCGGCCTTCCGTCAGCATGCCTTCGAAGGCCGAGGCGAAGCGCGCATTGCTGCGGGCAATGCCGCCATTCTTGTCGACAGTGGCAATCGCCATCGGCGTGTTCTGGAAGAAGCGCATGAAGCGCACTTCCGCCGCGCGCTGCGGGTCGGTGCCGTCGTCGCGCGCACGATTGAGCACAAGCGTACGCGACACGCCCGGCGCGCCATCGGCGCCGAACGCGACTTTATGAAACATCCGCACCGGCACCGGCTTGCCGCCGCGCGTGCGCAGATCGAGATCGAGCACTTCGGTCTTCACGTCGCCCGGCGCCGCATTCAGCGTCGTCAGCAAGGCCGCGCCCTCGCCGGCCACAATATCGGTCAGCTTCAGCGAACCGGCGCCGACCTGCGCCAGATCGTGGTCGAGCCACACCGCCAGAGTCGCATTGAGATAAACAATGTCGCCCTTGCCATCGACCGAGAAGAAGCCGGCCGGCGCATGGTCGAGATAATCGATGGCGTGCTGCAATTCCTGAAAGACGTTTTCCTGGCGCTCGCGCTCGCGCGTCACGTCGGCGATCGACCACACGGTCATCTTGGAATCTTGCCGGCTGTCGCCGAGCGGCCGCACGCGCATGCGCAGCCAGCGTGCCGGCTCGCCCGTCGGCCCGGCGATCCGCACCTCTTCCATCAGCCGGCGACTTTCGCGCGCCGCCTTGAGCAGCCGGTAGATCGATTCCGACACATCGGGATCGCCGATGAAGACGCGCTCGATCGGCCGCACTTCATGGTCGTCGCTGGCGCCAATCAGGTCGAGATAGGTGGCGTTGGCGTAGAAGACGCGGCCGGCCTGATCGGTGACCAGAATGCCATCAAAGGCATTGTCGACCACCGCCTTGAGCAGCGGGTTGCCCTGGTCCTTGCCGGCCATTCGCATGATGCCGGAGGCCATGGCGAACAGCGCGAAGACGCCGATCGTGCCGAGGAAGGCCAGCATGCCGAGGATGTAGGCCTCGGCATATCCCGGCGGGATATAAATGAGCCCCGCCGCGGCGGCGACCAGGAACAGCGCCACCAGCAGCACCTTGCCGACCGAACCGGAACGCGGCGCGCTCTGGCTCTTGTCGAAAGCCTGCCGGCCCGCGCTGCGGACCTGCCCTTCGGGCGCTTTGAGCTTTGCTGCCGGAATGTCGCCTGCCATGACTCTTTGAGTGCCTTAAGCCGCCCACCCGGCGCAAGGGCCGCGCGGCGTCAATTGCATTCTATGCCCATTATTCGGCGTCTTTTGCCGGGTTCCGGCCGCTATTTGCGGAATGTGCCACGCAGCTTCATGACGTAGCTGATCACTTCGGCGACCGCCTTGTAGTGCTCGGCCGGAACTGGCTCGTCGATCTCGACAGTGGCGTGCAGCGCGCGGGCGAGCGGCACGTTCTCGACGATCGGAATATCGTGCTTGCCGCCAATTTCGCGGATCTTCAAGGCGATGGCATCGACGCCCTTGGCGACGCAAATCGGCGCCTCCATGCCGCGCTCATATTGCAGCGCCACGGCATAATGGGTCGGGTTGGTGATGATGACGGACGCCTTCGGCACCGCCGCCATCATGCGCTGGCGCGACTTCTGCAGACGCAGGTTGCGCCGCTGACCCTTCACATGGGGATCGCCTTCCGCCTGCTTGTACTCTTCCTTGATCTCCTGAAGCGACATCTTCTGCTTGGTGAACCAGGTGCGGTACTGGAAGAAGTAATCCGCCGCGGCGACAACGCCGAGCAGCGCCACCACCGCGCCCATCATCTTCAAGGCCAGCACCTGTGTGAACGGCAGCAGCGCCATCACATCGGTGCGCACCAGCCCTTCCATGCGGTTCTGCTCCGGCCACATCAGCGCCACCATGATGGCGCCGAGCAGCAGCAGCTTGACGATGCCCTTGGCGAAATTGGCCAGCGACTGCTTCGAGAACAATCTCTTGAAGCCGGCCATCGGCGAGACCTTGGAAAACTTCGGGCTGACGCCCTCGGTGCTCCAGACCAGTTGGTGTTGGATCAAGTTGCCGACCAAAGCGGCCAGCACCAGGACCACGAACGGCATCGCCACCGCCGACAGCATTTCGCTGCCGAGCTTCATAAACAGGCTCGGCAGCGCCGGGCCATCCATGCTGATCTTGTGCGCATTGGCCATCAGCCCGCGCATAATCGTGGTCAGGCCTTCGCTCATGCTGCCGGCAAAGGACATCAGCACCAAAGTGGCGCCGCCGAGCATGAACCAGTTATTGACTTCCTGACTCTTGACGACGTCGCCTTTTTTTAGCGCATCGTCGAGTTTCTTTTGGGTTGGGTCTTCTGTTTTATCGTCGGTGTCTGCTCCCTCGGCCATGCGTCAGTCCCCTTAGCGACGCGGCGCGAGATCGTGGAGAACACCTTCGATATAGCTGGTGAACGCGCCCATCATGGCGCCGATCACCAACAGCAGAAGCATCAGGCCGAGCAGGATCGACAGCGGCATGCCGATGAAGAACACCTGCATCTGCGGCATCAGGCGCGACAGCACGCCGAGGCCGAGATTGAACAGAAGACCGAACACCAAAAACGGCGCCGACAGCTGAATGCCGATCTTGAAGGCGCCGCCAATGACTTGCGTAATATGCTTTGCAATATCGCCGATCACCGGCACTTCGCCGGGCGCGAAAATGAAGTAGCTGTCGTTCAGCGCCACGATCACCATGTGGTGCATGTCGGTGGCGAAGATCAACGCGATGCCGAGCACAGCGAGGAAGTTGCCGACCAATAGACCTTGCTGGTTCTGCGTCGGATCGACCGCAGTGACGAAGCCAAGCCCCAGTTGCTGCGCGATCACCGAGCCTGCGACCTGCAATCCGGAAATAGCCAGCCGCGCGGTCAGGCCGAGCACAGCGCCGATCAGGATTTCCTGAAACACCATCATGATGACGGGGCCAAGCGCGGTCAGGTTGATCGTGTAGGAGGCCTGATGCGCCGGCATCAAAATGGCGGTGAGAACCAGCGCAATGGTCAGACGCACGCGGGCCGGCATGTTCATTTCGCCGATGCCCGGCATCATCATCACCATGGTGCCGACGCGCGCGAAGGTCAGCAGGAACGCTGCCGCCAGCATCGGTAATACGGAGACGTCGATTTTCATCGCTGTGCGTTAAATCCGGTACGGCTCTCTCGCCGTCATGCCCGGCCTTGTGCCGGGCATCCACGTCTTTCTGTTTCGCAAAGCGAAGACGTGGATGGCCGGGACGAGCCCGGCCATGACGATAAACTAACCGCTGACGATTCGCGCCGCAATCCGTAACATTTCGGCGTTCAGCTTTTCAGCCATGAAAGGCAGCGCGACCAACAGCGATACGAAGATCGCCAGGATCTTCGGCACGAAAGCCAGTGTCATTTCCTGGATCTGCGTCAGCGCCTGCAGCAGCGACACGACTACGCCGACCACCAGGCCGACCAGCATGACCGGCGCGGACACGATGACCAGCGTATAAATCGCGTCACGCGCGACATCGAGAACTTCGGGACCGGTCATTCGTTATTACTTCCTGGTGGACGAGAGCGCGAAAACCTTAGATCGGCATCCGCATGATTTCTTCGTAAGCCGCGATCACCTTGTCGCGCACCGCGACCACGGCATCGATCGCGACTTCCGTTTCTGCCACCGCGGTGACGACATCGACCATGTTCGACTTGCCGTTGATCATCGCCTGCGACTGCACATCCGACTTCTTGCCGGTCTCGTGGACCGCGTTCAGCGCTTCCTTGAGCACCGAGGTGAAGCTTGTTTCCGGCTTGCCGGGCCCGCCGGCAATGCCAGCCATGGCGGAGGCCGGATTGGCGCCGAGCTTGGCGATGTTGGCGTAGGCGCCTGCGGCTGAAAGCGGTGAAGACATGGTCTGCCCTTATGTGTGTCGGTTAAGCGCGCAGGATGTCGAGCGTGCGCTGAAGCATGCGGCGGGTCGCACTGATCACGTTGACATTGGCTTCATAGGACCGCTGCGCTTCGCGCATGTCGGTCATCTCAACCAGCGAATTGACGTTCGGATATTTGACATTGCCGCTGTCGTCCGCGGCCGGATGACCGGGCTCGTATTTCAGCTTGAAGTCGGACTTGTCGACGCCGACCTTGCCCATGCCGACGACCTTGGCGTCGAGCGAGCGATCGAGTTCGGCCTTGAAGGTTGGCACCTTGCGCCGATACGGATCGGCGCCGGGCGACGCCGGCGTCGAGTCGGCATTGGCGACGTTCTCCGAAATGATGCGCATGCGTCCCGCCTGCGCGCGCAGGCCGGAGGTCGCGATCGACATCGTCTTGAGAAAATCCATCGTCCTGTTTCCTAACTCTTACCGCTTGCCGAGGGCGGTCTTGAGCAGGCCGAGACTGCGCGAATAGAGCGCGGTCGCCGCCTGGTAATCCATCTGGTTGGCCGCCACCTTCATCATCTCTTCTTCGAGATTGACCGAGTTGCCGGTCGGCCGGATTTCGTAATTGCCCTTGCTCTCGGTGCCGAAGCGGGTGCCGCTCATCGTCGTGCCGGCTATATGGGCGCCGTCGGTGCTGGCCATGGTCAATTGCGCCACCGGCCGCGCCGTGACGACGCCGGGCTCGCGGAACTTCGGCGGCACCAGGTCGCGCTCGCGGTAATTCGGTGTGTCGGAATTGGAGACGTTTTCGGCCAGGACCTTCTGGCGCTCCTGATTCCAGTTCATCTTGGTGCGCAGCATCGAGAAGATCGGAACGTCGGTAATCGCCATGCTGCCCTCCCGCTCGGTCCAAAGCTGGAGCCCGAATCTGCGAGGGCAGACCCGGCCAGCTAGGCAGACTTTGCCGGGTGTATGGTTAACAGCTGGTAAATTGTCATCATTTGAGGGGTCGGAAGGGGCCGCCGTTTACCATAAGGGAACAAGGATATCAGGGACTTGGTGCGGAAAGCCGCCTTCTTTGTTAATATCCGGGTGGTGTTCAAGGCGGCAAATTGTGCCTAATAGCATTAACTTAACCGACGATTCTCGTCCCCAGACCCGACGCGTACAGTACGGAGCGCTTTCATGGAAATCTTCGGTGACTCGGTACCAACCTGGGCGAAATTCCTCATCGCGTTTGCGGTGGTGCTTGCGCTGATCGGACTGACCGCCGCGCTGGTGCGCCGTTTCGGCGCCAACCGCCTTGGCGGCGCCAGTGCGCGCGGCCGTCAGCCCCGTCTGGCGGTCATCGATGCCTCGCCCGTGGATAGCCGCCGCCGTCTCGTGCTGATCCGCCGCGATAATGTCGAGCATCTGTTGATGATCGGCGGCCCGACCGACGTTGTCGTCGAACAGAACATCGTCCGTGGCGCGGCAGCGTCGACCGGCCGCGAACCGGCGCGCACCGAACCAGCCGTTCTGCCGACCGCTTTGCGTGAGCCTGCGGTGCGTGAACCGTCGGTCCGCCAGAGCGACAATGCCTGGCCGCTGCAGCCGGCCGGCGAACCGACACCGGTCGCCCCTCCCCGCACCTATCGCGCCGCCCCGGCCGCGACCGAAGAGCCCTGGCTCGCCCCGGAGCCGGGCGCCCGCCCGCGTCCAGCCGATGCGCCGAACCTCACCGGTCTCGCCGCCGAACTATCGGCGAAACTGACGCCGCCGGAAGTGACCCCGCCTAAGCCCGTGCGTGCCGAACCGCCGGTTGTCCGCGCCAATCCGCCGGCGCCGGCCGCGCCGCCGGTTGTCGTGCCTGAACCTGTCGCCGTACAGCCGCAGGACGATCATAACCTGGCGGAAATGGCGCAGCAGCTGGAAGCCGCGTTGCGCCGCGCTCCGGCGCCTGCGCCGGAGCCGCGTCCGCCGGTTACCGATGCCTTGGCCGCCACGCCGAAATCACCGGTGCCGACCCGCGATTACAAGCTGCGCATCGATCCGAAATTCGAAGCACGTCCCGACGTCAAATTCGATGCGCGGCCTGAGCCGACTTTCGAACCGCGCGTTGAAGCAAAGCCGGAGCCGAAAGCCGACTTCCGCGCCGAGCCCACATTCGAACTGCCGCCGGAGCCGCGGCCGCAACACGGCCCCGCCGGCAAAAACGTCTTCGACAATCTCGAAGAGGAGATGGCCAGCTTGCTCGGTCGTCCGCCAGGTAAAACTTGACAGGCCTTTCCGACCGCCGTGTTCGACTTGTGTCGGTGGCGGTTGGAGTAACAGGCTTTTTGATCCTTGCGGGCCTTTCGCCCGCTAGCGCTCAGAGCGTCAATATCGACCTCGGCCAAAACGCCGGGTTGACCGAACGCGTCATCCAGATGATCGCGATGCTCACGGTGCTGTCTTTGGCGCCGTCGATCCTCGTGATGATGACGTCATTCACGCGTATCGTCGTCGTACTGTCACTGTTGCGCACCGCGCTCGGCACCGCCACTGCCCCGCCCAATGCCGTGATCGTGTCGCTGGCGCTGTTTCTCACCGCCTTTGTCATGGGTCCGTATTTGCAGACCTCCTACGACACTGCGGTGCGGCCCTTGATCGCCAACGAGATCACCACCGAGCAGGCTTTCGAGCGCGGCGTCATCCCTCTGCGCGCCTTCATGGAGAAGAACGTCCGCGAGAAGGATCTCAAGCTGTTCGTCGACATGGCCAAGCTGCCGCAGCCGGAAAGCCCGGAGAACCTGTCACTGCGCATCCTCGTGCCGGCCTTCATGATTTCCGAACTGAAGCGCGCCTTCGAGATCGGCTTCCTCCTGTTCCTGCCGTTCCTGATCATCGATCTCGTGGTCGCGTCGGTCTTGATGTCGATGGGCATGATGATGCTGCCACCGGTCGTGGTGTCATTGCCGTTCAAACTGATCTTCTTCGTGCTGGTCGACGGCTGGAGCCTGGTCGCCGGATCGCTGATCCAGAGCTACAGCTCTTAGCGGTTGGCGAAGGTCGGCGGCATGCGCTGCTGGATCGAACCGGTCGGTGTCTTGTCGGGGGCTTTCGCCAGCGGCTTGGCGGCAGCAACAGGCGCCTTCGGCGCTTCTGCTTTCGGCGGCTCGGCCACCGGGATCGGCGCTTCCGGATAACGTGTGCGCAGGTCGCGCAGAAAAGCATCCAGCGTGCTGGTCGACGCCAGCTTATTGGCAATGTCCTGGAATTCCGGGCCCGCTGTACCGATCGGCGTCGACACGACATCGAACGCGCGGCGCTCCGGACCATCGGCAAACTTCACCGCATATTTCTCGCGCAGCCGCGACAGCTGCATCTGCTCGTCGCTCAGCGCGTAGCCAATAGTGGCGCGCAGGATATCGGCGCGCTCGGCCTCCGTGAGCGGTGTAAAGTCACGCCAGCGATCGCCATACATCAGCTCGATCTGTTCGGCCGCGTCGCGCCAGCGCTTCGCCGCCCATAGAATGTCCGAGCGCAGGCGGAGCGCCTCGCGGCCTTTGATCGCGCCGATCACTTCGAGCGCCAGTTCATGACGGCCGGTATCGGAGATGGCGCGCGCCTCCAGCAACAGCCGCTGGTCGCGCAATTCGTTCGACAGGTCGGTGGTGCGCGTCTTCTGCAAGGTCGACAGCGCGCGGTCCGGCTTGCGATTCATCAAATAGATCGTGGCCAGCTTGGCCGCGACTTGCGCGCGCGCCGCGCCGCTCAAGCGATTGTCGACCTGATGCTGCAGCAACTCAGCCGCCTGATCGAGCAAATCGACCGACACCAGACGATCGGCGAGACGGCGGATCATCTCGTCACCGCGCCGGCCGATCGGCGTCAGCTCACGGAAATCGTAAAACAGTCCAAGCGCCTCGACCGGCGGCAGCGCATCGCCCTTACCGGCCAGGAACAGCGTGTCGAATGTCGCCGCGGCCTCGTCCTGGATCTTGCGCGTCATGTCGGAATTGGGATGCGCCATCAGCGCCGTGCGCATGACATGAAACGCATCGCGGTAGCGGTTTTCCTGCGTATAGAGATGCGCCAGCAGCTTGAGGCCGCCGGACTCAGTCTCGTCGCCGCGCCACGTCGTCGTCAGCGTTTCCAGCTCCTGGATGACTTCCTGCCGCGGCATGTCGCCGGAGGCGCTCAACAGTTCGATCTCGCGCAAACGCCCCTGTGCCGCCGAACGGCGATCCGCCGATGCGGTGGCCGCGCGGTAGCTGGTCAGCGCATCTTCCTTGCGGCCAAGACTTTCATAAATGCGCCCAGCCAGAACAGCGATCGACGGCTCGAAGTCGGCCGGCAATCCCATGCTCTCGAATTCATTGGCGACGCGCGTCGCGCCGGCGAAGTCGCGCACCTCAATCGCCGAACGCATCTCGGCGCGCAACGCGATGCGCTGCATCTCGACCGGCAAAGCCCGCACCGCCAGATCAGCCGACTTGAAACCGGCAAAGGCCTCGGTCCACTGCCCTTGCTTCGCCTGCGCCATGGCGCGCCACACCGGCACGTCCTGCTGCTCGGCGAATTGCGGATTGGACAATTCCTTCAGTGCCTCATCCGGCCGGTCGATCATCATGTTGGCAATCGAGCGCAACACGCTGCCGGTAATGTCGTCGCCGTTCTTCTGGTCGGACAAGGCAACGTCGAGCACGGCTTTGGCTTCCGCACCCATGTCGCGCGCCAGATAAAACCGCGCCAGATTGAAGCGCGCCTGCCGGCGCTTGGCGGGCACCGCCGCGGCGGCGAGCCCGATCAATTCCGACTGCCGCGCCAGATATGGCGCCTGCCGGTCCGAAGCCCATGTCTGCGTGTCGAAAGTCAGTGCGCGAAAGCCGGGCGACAGTTGCTGCTGCGCCAAGCCTGTTGCCGCCGCGGACAGCGACAATCCGCCCGGACGGCCGATGACGATCTTGTCCGGCTCGATCGATGCGGTCAGGTCGTCGGCAATCGGCTGCACAGCAACACCGTGCGTCGACGGCAGCGCGCGCAGTTCGACGAAGTCCTGGCCTTTGAGAAAACCACGTGACGGCGGCAGCGCGGTGACGATCATCAAACGGTCGCCGAGCTCAGGGTCAGTAATCGTGTGCACCTGATGCGCGCCGTCAAACGGCACAACGATGCTCGCCTTGTTCTTGCCGATGACGCTGCGGGCAATCGACAGAGCGCCGCTCGCCTGCGTCGCCGTATCGCCGAGGCTGACCACCCAGCCGGGACCGTCGGAGGTCGCGCTGGCCAGTTGAGGCCGTGCCAGCCGCAGCCGCACGATGCCCTCGCCGTTCGCGCCGCGCGTGAAGCTCGCCTGCCGGATCGCCGCATGGCCGCCGCGCGTCAGCGCCGAGACATCGATCTTCGGCGCATTATCGAACACCATCCACAATGTGTCGGAGCGGCGAAACACGGCCGCCGGCGTCGGCGTCGCGAAAGGAAATTCGATACGCAGGTTTTCGCCGGTCGTGCTGACAATGGCCGCGATGCTGCCATCGGTGTTCGGCGGTGTCGGCATTGGCACGGCAACTGGCGGCACGGCATCGACGACTGCCGGTTGAACCGGCGTTGGCTCGACCGCAGCAACGACGGGCACAGCGGCCGGCTTGGCGATGTCTTTCATCAGCTCTTTGAGCGATGCCTTTGCCGGCGCTTCCTTGCTTGGCATATCCTTGGCCGGCACGGTTTCCGGCGGCGCGATAGCCGGGCCCGGTGCCGCGGGCTTGGCCGCCTGCGGCGGCGCCGCATCGCCGCTCAGCCCAACATCGACGACGAAACTGCGGTCTTCACGGAACGACCGCACCTCCGGCGTTCCGTGCAACTGAAACACGACGGCGACGGAGTCGAAATCCGCCTCGGCGTCGACCGCTTCCAGTGTCGGCGGCAGTGTCGCCTTGGCGTCAGCGAGATCCCATTTGATCTGCTGATCGAAATTCAAAAGCAGCTTGCCGTCGGCACGCTCCGGCGTCACGGCAACGCCCTGCGGCAGGTCGAAGACATAGCGCATGAAGGTCGGCAGCTTGGCGACCTTCACCCGCACATTCGGCATCGCCTTCATCTTGCTCTGCCGCTGCTTGGCCAAAGCCGCTTCCGCCTGCCGCGTCCGCGCCGCCAATTCATCGACAACATCCTGCGGCAGGCCGGGCAGCACGCCGCTCCACGGATCGGGCAGCAGGTCGACATACAGCCGCTCGGCGGCGGGAATGGAATTGACGATAAACTTGCGCGCCAGCGCGATGCGGATCGCCTTGCCGTCCGGATCGCGCCGCGCCGCGCTGATTACATCCGGCGCGCCGGAGCTCATGCGGTCGACATTAATCGTCACCGGCTTCTTGAATTCGATGACCATGATCGCGCCGGAGAGCCGGACCTTGGCATCGATCGCCTCGTCCATGCGAAACACCAGCCGTGTATAATTCGCCTCATTGACGACCTTGATCTCGCCATTGACCGGCTCGTCGGCCGAGGCCGCGCCGGACCACAGGGCGGCCAGTGCGACGAGACCAAACACGAGGCCACGCGCCGGACGCCGCTGCGCGCGGGCGCTCGCACGCATCTCTTTCAAGGTGAGTGGCCGAGAAGTCATAAACCGATCCATCCGGCGAAGCTGCCGGCTGCCGGCAAGCCTACGGATTGGCGTTTAACGGGCCGTTAACCGTGCAGGCGCAGTTGCGTGCAATTGGCCCGAAAAGCTGCGCTTACGTGGTCTTGCCAGGCCATCACTCGCTAACAGCTTGACATATGTATCACTCGACGATACATATTGCGCATGATCCGCAGCTTTAAGGACAAGCTGGCTGAAGCGGTGTTCAACGGCGAAAATCCGAAAGGCTTCCAGTCGGATCTGCTCAAAGTGGCGCGCCGGAAGCTTGGATATCTCAATGCTGCACATACCCTGACCGATTTAAGGGTGCCTCCGGCCAACCATCTGGAGAGGCTCACGGGAGACCGCGAAGGCCAGCACTCAATCGGGATCAACGATCAGTTCCGGGTTTGCTTTGTGTGGAGCGAGGAAGGCCCGGCGAGAGTTGAAATCGCTGATTACCACTGAAGCCGTCGGAACGGCGCAGAGCTTCAGGACAAAGGAAGAAGAGTCATGGTCAAGAAACTGCTTCCGATGCACCCCGGCGAAGTCTTGCGTGAGGAGTTTCTGGTGCCGCTCAAAATTTCTGCCGGTGCCCTTGCAAGGAAGGTCGGCGTGCCCCGCACCCGCATCGAACGTATTGCTGACGAAACGTCGGGCATCACGGCCGACACGGCGTTGCGATTGAGCAAAGCACTCGGCACTTCGCCGCAGCTCTGGCTTAACCTACAGACCAGTTACGACCTGCAGACAACGGAAAGAGAATTGGGCGACGCGCTGGACAAGATCGAGCCGGTAAAACAGCCCGCCGCGGCCTGACTTCAACTCCTCGGCTTGCCGTCGATCTTCGGCAACTCGCCCGCACTCGCTGCCTTGGGCTGCGCGCTGGCACGGTTGGCGAGTTCGACCGTCAGCCGCTCGGCTGACTCCGGCGTCATCTGCGCCAGAATTTCAGACATGGTGCGCGGCTTCAGCGTCGTCGCCACCTCGGCCAGCACCCGCATATCGAGACGATCGAAAATGCGCGCCGCCTCTTTCGGCTTCATGTTCTCATACATGGCGACGATACCCTTGAAGCGCTGCGCGTCGGCCTCTTCGCGCGCGCCGCTCGCTACCTTGATGCGGTTCTCAATCTCTTTCAGCTCGTTGACCTTGGCCTCAAGCCGCATCTCGGCGGCCTTCAGCAGGCTCTCGCGCATTTCCAGTTCTTTGCCGCGGTCATCCAGTTCCTGGCGGCGGTCCTGCAAGCGGCCGAGAATCGCGCGCTCGCCCGGCGAATTGATCTTGCCCTGCTGCGCCATCGGCTGCTCGTCATTGCCGACCTGAAGCTTGGTCGGCGCCGGCGGCTTGTTGCTGGCCTTGAGCGGCGGGTCCGGCGTCGGGGCGGGCTCGGCGCCCTCTTTCTTCGGCGCCGGGGCGGCGGATGAATTGGTCACATCATTGCTGGCTGCGGCACGCGCCGCCGCATTGGCGGCATTGACAGCGGCAGTGGCCGCAGCACCCGTCGCCGGCTTGTTGCCGACGGAGCCGGTGACGTCCCCGTCGGACTTGCCCTGGCCGTTGTAACGAAACATCTCCTGCGCCCATGGCGCATTGTTGGAGATTTTGTCGGAAGCGGCCTGGTCGGCAAAGGTGATCTTGGGAAATTCCGGCACGCTGTTCGGATCGGTCACCGTCATGTCGGTCAGATGCCGGCCTTGCAGACGGTCCGACAAGGTGTAGCCGCCATCGAAGACGATGCCGGACACTTTGAGGCCGAGCAGGCAGATCGACGCCAGCAGCACGATCGGGATCAATCGAAATTCGCGCGCCATGCGCATCATGCGGCAAGTCCGTTCAGGCGCGCGCGCGAGCGCTCGGCAAAGGCCTGCGCCGCGGCGGCAACCGATTGCGCATCCGGCACCTTCGGCTCTTCGGCAATCTTGCCGGCGCCGGTGATGCGGATCAGCTTGCCGAGCAGTTGTTCACCGGCCAGCAGCTGCCGGTCGAATTCGGCCGTGACGATTTCACTGCGCGACAGCCGCTCGTTCAGAACCTGCTCGCCTTCGCGCATCGTCGACTTCAAGCCGCCAATCGCCCGCTCGGCAATCTGTGTCGCGGTGATCAATTCGGAGATGGTGGCGCGCAGCGATTGTTCGTCGGCCTTGAGCAGACGCAGCTGCTTGTTGAGCCGGACACAATAAAGAATGGTCATGAGCAGCAGGACCGACACCATGCTCTCGATCAGGAATCCGTAGCTCACTGAACCTCCAACCGGCTGCTGGGCTCGTCCGCCTTCTCAAACATGGCGAATGTCGTCCGTGGCTTGCGTAAATTTCTGTTGACCCGAACCGCGACGCGGTCGCCGACCCGGCCCATGCGGCCTTCGGTCAGCGTGACGTCGCCGCAACGCACCGTCACCGGCGCATCGGCTTTCAATTCCAGCATCAGGGTGTCGCCGACCTTGAGGTTCATCATCTGCCGCAGCGGCAGGCGCTGTTCATACAGCACGGCGTCGACGCCGACCTGCGCCTGGCCGATCTCGGTCGCAAGATGGCCTTCCCAGATCTGGTCACGACCGAACTTCTCGCCCATGAACATCTGCAGCAGCGTGGCGCGGATCGGTTCGATAGTCGCGTAAGGCAGCAGCAGTTCGATATTGCCGCCGCGATCTTCCATGTCGATGCGCAGGCGCACCAGAATGGCGGCGTTCGCGGGACGCGAAATGGCGGCAAAACGTGGATTGGTCTCGAGCCGGTCAATGTTGAACTTGACCGGCGACAGCGGCTTGAACGCCAGCTCGGCATCGGCCAGCACGACCTCGATCATGCGCTTGACCAGGCTGGTCTCGATCGTCGTGTAGGGCCGGCCTTCGACACGCACCGTGCTCTGGCCGCGGCGGCCGCCGAGCAGCACGTCGATGATCGAATAGATCAGGCTGGAATTGACGGTAGCGAGGCCGAAATTGTCCCACTCTTCCGCCTTGAACACGGCGAGGATCGCCGGTAGCGGGATCGAGTTGAGATAATCGCCGAAGCGCACCGAGGTAATGCGGTCGAGCGACACTTCGACATTGTCCGAGGTGAAATTGCGCAAGCTCGTCGTCATCAACCGCACCAGGCGGTCGAAGACGATTTCGAGCATCGGCAAACGCTCGTAAGACACCATCGCCGAGTCGATGATGGCGCGAATGCCGGAATTGTCGTTGAGCGTCACATCGGCCGATGAGAAGCCGAGCAGGCTGTCGATTTCTTCCTGGTTGAGGATGCGCTCGGCGCCGCCTTTGTTCGACTGGAAGTTGGTCGTGTCGTCGACCATTGCCGCCCATTGCGCCGCGGCCTGATCGGCGCTGGCGGCAGGCTGCTCGGCGGCATCCGTCGCCGGCGCGCCGGTTTCCGATTCAAGCGCAACGCCCCACTCGGCGGCCAGTGCGTCCTGATCGATCTGGTCTTTTTGCGCCATGAGCTTTAGGTCTTGGTCTCTGTGGTCTTCTAGCGTTGCCGTCTTGCGATCGAACCGTTCGCGCTACTGGACGACGATTTCCTTGAACAGCACCGCGGTGATCTTGTTCGGCGCGACCGCGACATTGACGCGGCGGGTCAGTTCTTCCTTCAGCCGGTACAGGCCGGCCGAGCCGTCGAGATCGGTGGCGCGCAATTCGCGCAGGTAAGTCTGGAACGCGTCCATGACGCGCGGCATCAGCGGCTGGATCTGCGCGACCAGCAGCGGGTCCGGCAGTTCGAGCACGATCTTCACCTTGAGATATTGGGTGCGGTCGCCGCCGGAGTTGGCGAGATTGACCAGCACGTCCGGCAGATCGACGAAGGTCGCCGGCTTGACGACATTGGCCTTCACCTCTTCCGGCTTCGGCTTGGCGAACAGCTTGTAGCCGCCGAAACCGCCGCCGCCGATCACCAGCACGCCGGCCAGCGCCATGATCATCAGCTTCTTGGATGGCAGCTTGCTCTTCGCGGCGGCTGCGCCCTCGGCCGCGTCATCCGCGTCGGTCTTCTTCGGTGCCTTGGCCATTCAGAACCCCACTTCGCATCTCTCGCGGGAGGCCTTAAACGGCGTGCCCCACTTGAATTCCGGCGGTCACACGACGATCGCGCCCCAGAATTGACCGTAGGTTCGTATGGTTAACAGAAACTTTAAATCGGGTTCCAACCGGCACTTTTTGCCGGTCTGACCCGGCAAGAAGCGTGTTCTTGCCGGGCCTGCTTAACCCTGATTTTCACCTAACAAATTGATATACATGAACAAAATCACTTGGCACGGCGGGTGCAATACTTAACGCGTGCCGCCGGCCTGGGAGGGTTTGGCGGCAGAGATATCCGGTTCGGTTTTGCCTCGGGAGCGGCGATTCCAGACCGGCGGTTCAAGGGGAGATACGCGATGCAGAATACGCTGCTCGTCGGACTGTCACGTCAGGTCGCGCTCGGCCGCGAACTCGACGTGGTTGCCAACAATATCGCCAACATCAACACCTCCGGCTTCAAGGCCAATGGTGCGGTGTTCGAGGAATTCATCGGCCGCACCGCGCGCCAGGGAAACCTGTCGCAGCGCGATGCCAAGGTCTCGTTCGTGCGCGACCGCGCCACCTGGCTCGACATGACCCAGGGCACCATGGACCGCACCGGCAACCCGCTCGACGTCGCCGTCGATGGCAAGGGCTTCATCGCCGTGCAAAGCCCGCGCGGCGAGCGCTACACCCGCAACGGCGCCTTCCAGATCAACAATGCCGGCGAGCTGGTCACCAGCGAAGGCTTCCAGGTGCTCGGCGAGAACGGCCCGATCAAGCTGCAGCCGACCGACAAGGACATCAGCATCAGCGCCGACGGCACGATCAGCGTCCGTGAAGGCGCCAATGCCGCCGAAGAATCGCAGCGCGGCAAGATCCGCCTCGTTGGCTTCGGCAATCCGGGCATGCTCGAGAAGGACGGCTCCAGCACCTTCCGCGCGCCGGAAGGCATTCAGCCGAACGCCGACACCACCTCGCGCCTGCAGCAGGGCACGATCGAAAAATCGAACGTCAAGTCGGTCATGGAAATGACCCGCATGATCGAAGTCACCCGCGCTTACACATCGGTTGCAACCATGCTGTCGCAGCAGTCGGACATGCACCGCTCGGCGATCGAGAAGCTCGCCGAAGTGCCGAACTAACCGGCAGGAGAACGAACGATGCGTGCTCTACATACAGCAGCGACCGGTATGGCGGCCCAGGAACTCAACGTCCAGGTCATCTCCAACAACATCGCCAACATGCGCACCACTGGCTACAAGCGCCAGCGCGCCGAATTCCAGGACTTGCTGTACGAGCATGTCAGCCGCGTCGGCACGCAGACCTCGCAGCAGGGCAACATGTTGCCGGCCGGCGTCGAGCTCGGCTCCGGCGTCAAGTCGGTGGCCACGCCGAGGATCATGACGCAAGGCGGCCTCGCCGCTTCCGGCAAGGATTACGACGTCGCCATTCGCGGCGAAGGCTTCTTCAAGGTCACCATGCCAGACGGCCGCACCGCTTACACCCGCGACGGCTCGTTCGAACTCGACGCGCAAGGCCGCCTGGTCACCGCGCATGGCAATCTCATTCAGCCCGGCATCACCATTCCGCAGAACGCCACCTCGGTGACGATCAATGCGCAGGGCCAGGTCTCGGCGCAACTGCCCGGCTCGACCGCAACATCGCAACTCGGCCAGATCGAACTCGCCCGCTTCGTCAACAAGTCGGGCCTGACCGGCGCCGGCGACAATCTGTACTACGAAACGCCGGCCTCCGGCGCGCCGCAGAACGGCACACCGCAGTCGGAAGGCATGGGCGATCTCATGCAGGGCAATCTTGAACAGGCCAATGTCGAAGCGGTCAGCGAAATCTCCGATCTGATCGCCGCGCAGCGCGCTTACGAAATGAACGCCAAAGTCATCACCGCGGCCGACCAGATGCTGTCCGCCACTTCCAACCTGATGCGCTGAGGAATCACCATGATCCGCACCATCGTCACCGCCGCCCTGCTCGCCGCCACCCTCGCCGTCCCGGCCTTTGCCGCCGACCGCCCGGTGCTGAAATCGGAAGCGCTCGTCACCGGCGGCGTCGTCCGCGTCGGCGACCTGATCGACAATGCCGGCTACATCGCCAATGTCGCGATCTTCCGCGCGCCCGATCTCGGCGCCACCGGCATCGTGCCGGCCGATGCGGTGGTTGAGGCCGTGCGCGCCCATGCTCTCGTCGGCCTCGACACCAACGGCCTCACCGAAGTCGTCGTCACCCGCGCCGCCCGCGAGATCCCGGTCGCCGATGTCGAAGCCGCTGTCGCCCGCTCGCTGTCGACCCGCTTCAATCTTGGCGAGCCGAAGGAAATCACCGTCCTGTTCGAACGCGATCCGCGGTCGGTCCAGGTCGAGCCGAACGCCAAGGGCGAGCCGCGCGTCGCCCGCATCGCTTATGACCCGCGCAGCGGCAAGTTCGACGCCGCGCTGGAAATTCCAACCGGCCCGACCGGCTTCAGCACCTTGCGCCTGTCCGGCAAGGCCGCCGTCACCGCCGATGTCGTGACCTTGTCGCGCGCTGTCGACCGCGGCGTCGTCATCAAGGCAACCGACATCGTTGTCGAGCGCCGCCCGCGCGCCGAAATCGGCCGCGAGATCGTCACCAGCCGCGAGCAGGTGATCGGCTTTGCCGCCAAGCAGAACCTGCGCCCCGGCCAGACCCTGCGCGCCGCCGACCTGATGAAGCCGGAAGCCGTGCAGCGCAACGAAACCGTCACGCTGATCTATGAAGTGCCCGGCATCTCGCTGAGCGTGCGCGGCAAGGCGGCCGAAGGCGGCGCCGAAGGCGACCTCATCTCCGTGCTCAATGAACAGTCCAAGCGCACCGTGCAAGGCACCATCGTCGGGCCCGGCCGCGTCGTCATCTCGACCGGTGCGCCGCGGCTTGCTGCGAACCTGACGCCTGCTCAATCGAAATAACCGACCCAGTAACCCAGTAAACCGACCCATTCTGTGAAAGTAACGCCGATGCAGATCATGACCTTTGCGCGCCGCGCGATCCTGGCGACAGCCGCAGCCTCCTTGCTGTCGGGCTGCGCCGCCTTCGACCGGCTGAAGAGCATTGGCGAACCGCCGGCACTGGCCGCGGTCGACAACCCGACCGCGCGCCCGGGCTACAAGCCGGTGCAGATGCCCATGCCGGCGGCGCAGCCTGCCTCGTACAATCCGAATTCATTGTGGCGCAACGGATCGCGCGCCTTCTTCAAGGACCAGCGCGCGCATCAGGTCGGCGACATTCTGACGGTCAAGGTCAACATCACCGACAAGGCCAACATCGCCAACGACACCAAGCGCAGCCGCGTCAACAGCGAGGACTCCGGCGTCGAGAACTTCTTCGGCAAGCAGAAGCTGCCGATCCTCAACTCGGCGCTGCCGACCAAAATCTTCACCGCCGACTCGACGGCTTCGAGCGAAGGCAAGGGCTCGGTCGATCGCTCGGAAGCGTTGCTGACCAATGTCGCCGGCGTCGTCACGCAAGTGTTGCCGAACGGCAATCTGGTGATCGAGGGCCGTCAGGAAATCCGCGTCAACTTCGAAATCCGCGAACTCATCGTCGGCGGCGTCGTGCGCCCCGAGGATATCGAAAGCGACAACACGATCGATTCCAACAAGATCGCGCAGGCGCGCATCGCTTATGGCGGCCGCGGCCAGATCACCGATGTGCAACAGCCGCGCTATGGCCAGCAGGTGCTGGACGTGATCCTGCCGTTCTAGGTTTTTGTCTCTCCCCAATCCCCGCGGGGAGAGAAGTTACCCTCTGGTTCAAACCTGAGGGTCGATCCATCCGGGCGACAGACCGGTTGGATCGGGTGACGGGCAGATGCCCTGCCCTCACCCACCGTTTTGGTTTGTGAGAATGAATGTGAGCCACATGTTTCTGAACAAGGACACGCTCTTCGTTTCGTAAATCGCATTAGCTCCCACGCCGTTATCGTCTCGCGAGCGACTAACGGCGTCCACGACGCGGCCTTCAGTAGCTCCCCTGCTGAAGGCCGTGTTCGTTTGTGGTGTACCGTCGTCGCCGCAATTGCTTCGTCACAGCGAATCTTCTCACCCGTCACCCTGAGAGCCTGCCCTCGGGCTTGACCCGAGGGTGCGAGCGTAGCGAGCCTCGAACGGCGACGGCCCAACTCGGAAGGCCTCTCTCGGCCTCATCCTGAGGAGCGCCTTGCAAGGCGCGTCTCGAAGGATCGAGGCCGCCCCATCCTTCGAGACGCATTGCTTCGCGATGCTCCTCAGGATGAGGGCGGCGTAGCCTCCGGTCATCCCCGCCAACGGGTCCGCGTAGCGCGGCCCGATGACGGGCTTCGGCGGTGATCCAGCACGATCGAAAAAGCCGACCCTTGACCCTCCGGTCTACCCATTCCTATATTTCGTCCATGAACGCCAAGGTCAAAATCGAAGTCGATGCCCAGACCGCAGACCTGCTGAAAGCGCGGGCTTCGGCGCGGGGCATGAGCATTGGCGATCTGGTCGCTGACCTCGTTGGCGACAACAATCTTCTGCCTCCCGAACTGGACGCGATGCGCCGCGCCGGTGAAGGCCCATGGGCGCCTGAAGTACTCGCTGAAGACCAACTGCGACTCGAAGAATTCAATCGCACTGGCGAAGGCGTCCCATGGGATGAAGTGAAAGCGTGGATGCAAAGTTGGGGCACCCCCGGCGAATTGCCTCAACCAAAATCTCGTAAGCTGTGAAACTTGTTATCTCGCATGCCGCAGCCGCCGATCTCGAGCGGCTGCGTTTGTTTTTGGTCGGCAAGAATGCAGAGGCGACGCAACGGGCCATTGCCGGCCTGGTCGGGGCAATCAACTCGCTGACGGCACTTCCGGATCGCGGCCGACCATCAGGTGTTGCGGGCTTGCGTGATCTGATCGTGCCATTTGGCAAATCAGCTTATGTCGTACGATTTGAACACAACTCGGCGAAGCAAGAGATTATCGTTATGCGCATCTGGCATGGGCGAGAGGTTCGGAAGTAGCTTGCCGGGCCGTCTCCCTTCGAGGCTCGGCCCATAGCACGTCGAAAACGCGTGTGAACGCGCTTATGGGCCTCGCACCTCAGGGTGACGGTCCCTCACCGTCATGCCCGGTCTCTCTCCCGGCATCATCCTGAGGAACGTTGCGCAGCAACGCGTCTCGAAGGATCGAGGCCGCCCATCCTTCGAGACGGCGCTGGCGCGCCGCCTCAGGACGAGGCGGCTATCGCCATCCCCTTGACTCCACTACGGAATAAAAATCTAAAACAAATTATTGACAATGATCCTATATAGCCTTATGTAAACACCCATCCCGTCCCATCTAGCGAGGGGCGTTTGATCAGCGTCGTCAGATGCTGGGGCGGGGAGCGGTGGCTGGAGGGGGTGTCGGAGATTCGGCGCAACAAACCCGTCAGCGGTCCAAGCCGCATGGTCCCGGCTGCCCGGTCAGGCAGTCGCTGGGGTGTGGAGTATGTGCTCGCAGTGGGTTCGCTATCTGGCTCAGAAGGCTGGACGGAAAACTTCCTTCCTGCACATGCGGAACGACCCCGTAGCGGTGGTTAGGTGCACCTTCGGTAACGAAGGGCGCCTGAAATGTAAGACCACCGGGGGCTTTGCGGAGCAAACCTCAAACACCGCGCGCGGAGCGCCAGGCAATCGGCAACTTCGTGGTGACTAACCTGTGTACTTCTAACTCACACGTACACAGGGCTGCGGGGTTGTTGTGACCCCGGCGTTCCGCGCACCCTCGTTTGAGAGGGTGAGGAGACGGAAGGCACTTTGGAATGCGGCCTGCCCGGGGCCGATCAAAAACACGGGCGATGAATCACGTCTGAATGACTGCTGTTTGATAATTGAATCGGTGATGGTCGAACGCGCGGCAGTGTTATCTGTCGTCCCCGCGCAGGCGGGGTCCCATACGCCGCAGCTTGATATGGAGCACGGTAGAAGACGGCTTCTTCCATCACTCAATATCAAACGCCGGGGGCTATGGGTCCCCGCCTGCGCGGGGACGACGGTCGCAAAAAAATGCCCGGCTTTGCCACCGGGCATTTTTCAATTCTCTCTGCGTCCCCTCGCCGTCTCAGTCGTCGCGATAAACCTTCTCGCGCCGTTCGTGGCGTTCCTGCGCTTCGACCGACAAGGTCGCGATCGGACGGGCTTCCAGCCGGCGCAACGAGATCGGCTCGCCGGTCTCCTCGCAATAGCCGTAAGTACCGTCGTCGATGCGGGAGATGGCGTCGTCGATCTTCGAGATCAGCTTGCGCTGGCGGTCGCGTGAGCGCAGCTCGATCGAGCGGTCGGTCTCCGAAGAGGCGCGGTCCGCGAGGTCGGGATGGTTCACGTTCTCCTCCTGCAGATGCAGGAGCGTTTCCTTGGCCTCTTTCAGAATGTCCTCGCGCCAGGCAAGCAGCTTGGTGCGGAAATACTCCCGCTGGCGCTCATTCATGAAGGGCTCCTTATCGGACGGCTGATAAGGCTTAACTTTGGCTAACATCCCACTGACCCCTGTCTTATTTTATTATTGAGAAAGTCCCCTCCCGATGCGGCGAGCTTATATACGCCCGCCACGCGGGCGACAATATCCTCGTGCGCCCGCGCTGGTTGCCAGATTAATGCGAAAGTTCAATGACTTCGGGGAAATGCCGGAACTTGGTTAAACCGGGAAATTAGCGGATTCCGGCCTTGGCGATCTCAACCGCCACCCGCAGGCCGATCTCGGCCATCACGGTATCCAGGCCCGGATCGCCGGTTTCCTCGGCCAGGCCGTCGGCCGCGATGCGCAGCCGGGCCAGCGTCGAGGGGGTGACCGAGCCGTCGAGCAAGCCGAGCTTCAGGTCGTCGAGCACGTCGAGCGCCTTGCGGCCTTTGTTGACCGCCCGCTTCTTGCGCTCGGTCGCGGTGTCGATGCCCTGCAGGGCCATCAGGCTGTCGAGGCTGGAGACACTGCGCAGCATCGTTGTCGCTGTCGTGTTCTGCGGCAGGTCCGGCTCGCTCAGCGAGAAACCGCCGGACGATGCGCGGCGCGCTCCATTGGGTTTGGCCGCTGTCGCGGCTGCCTGCGTTCCGTAAATGCGCATCTCAAATGACCCCAGCCGAACAAAGTCGGTGCCCCGGTAGTCTGGAACTTGCCCGCTTATGGTTAATCGGCGGTAAATGCCCGGCAAAAACTGCCGTTGAAGTCCGTTTGTGCCGGGGCCTGCTGCCCTGCCAACGCCCTGCCCGCGCTGAAAACCCTTTATTTATAAGGGTTTTTACGCTGACCCAAAGTGGCACGGCATTCGCAATACAGAGGAGACTTAACCGGTCACATTGGGGAGCAGTGATGACGCGGACGTGGTTCACCGCCCTTGTGGCGGCATTCTTGATTTCGTTTGCCTCGGTCAACGCCGGGGCGACCTCGCGCATCAAAGACCTCGCCAATATCGAGGGCGTGCGCCAGAACCAGTTGATCGGCTATGGCTTGGTTGTTGGTCTCAACAACACCGGCGATACGCTGAACAACATCCCGTTCACCAAACAATCGCTGCAAGCGATGCTGGAGCGGCTCGGCGTCAATATTCGCGGGCAAAACCTGCGCACTGGCAATGTCGCCGCGGTGATGGTGACGGCCAATCTGCCCGCCTTCTCGACGCAAGGCACCCGCATCGACATCACCGTGTCGTCGCTTGGTGATGCGAAGAGCCTGCAGGGCGGCATGTTGTTGGTCACGCCGCTGCTCGGTGCCGACGGTAACGTCTACGCCGTCGGTCAGGGTTCTGTCGCGATCGGCGGTTTCGAGGCCTCGGGCGAAGCCGCCAAGATCGTGCGCGGCGTGCCGACCGTCGGCCGCATCTCGAACGGCGCGCTGATTGAGCGCGAAATCGAGTTCAACCTCAATCGCCAGAGCCAGCTGCGCATGGCGTTGCGCAATCCGGATTTCACCACGGCCAAGCGCATTGCGGCGGCGATCAACGATTATATCGGCGTGCCGACGGCGGAATCGCTGGATCCGGGCACGGTCGGCATCACCGTGCCGCAGCAATATCGCAGCAATGTCATCGCGCTCCTGACCGAGATTGAGCAGCTCCAAGTCGAGCCCGATCTCGCCGCCAAGATCGTCATCGATGAGCGCTCCGGCATCATCGTCATGGGCCGCGATGTCCGGGTGTCCATGGTCGCTGTGGCGCAGGGCAATCTCACCGTGACCATCAGCGAAACGCCAACGGTCAGTCAGCCCGGACCCTTCGCGCCGCGCGGTGCGGAGACGGTCACCGTCAACCGCACGCGCATCGGCGTGCAGGAGGACGGCAAGCGTCTGGCGGTGGTCAAGGACGGCGTCTCGCTGCAGCAACTGGTTGATGGTCTCAATGCCTTAGGGATCGGCCCGCGCGACATGATCGCCATTCTTCAGGCAATCAAGGCCGCCGGCGCCATCCAGGCCGACATCGAGGTGATGTAATGGCGAGCATGTCTGCCTCCATGACAATGCCCTCGGTCGGCATGAACCCAGCCGATCTGCTGAAGAACAACCCGTCCGCCGCGGCCGCGAAACTGAAAGCCGGCGCCGGTTTTTCTGAGGCCAGCAAGGCCAAGGCGAAGCAGGCCTCGGAGGATTTCGAGGCGGTGTTTCTCAACAGCATGTTCCAGCAGATGTTCAGCGGCCTGCAAGGCGAAGGCCCGATGGGCGGCAATGGCGCGACCGGCACCTGGCGCTCGTTCCTGACCGATGAATATTCCAAGAGCTTCGCCAAGGCCGGCGGCATCGGCATTGCCAATCAGGTCTATACCGCCCTGCTCGCCCAACAAGAGGTCCGTTAATGAACAAGAGCCCGAAACCGGCGCCGATCGCCAATGCCGATGACGCGGTGCGCGCGGTCGCCAATCTCAACACGATCATGGACCGGCTGGTGATGACGGTCGAACAGGAAACCGCGCGCGTGCGCGTCGGCCGGCTGCGCGATGCGCTCGAGCGTGACGAGACCAAGGTTGATCTGGCCCGCGCCTATGCCGCGGAATCGGAACGGGTGGCGGCGGCCCGGGGTATCATCGCCTCGAACCTGCCGGACGTTCTTGAGCGCCTGCGCAAGCGGCACGATGCGTTCCGCGCGCTGCTGCAAACCAATCTGACGGTGCTGGCAACGGCGCATGCGGTGTCGGAAGGTATTATTCGCGGCGTGCAAGGTGAGTTGGCGCGTAAGCAGGCCCCCTCCACTTACGGCGCCACCGGCCGCGCCAATGTGCCGAGCAGCAAGACCAGCCAGCCTTTGGCGCTGAGCAAGTCGCTCTAGTTTTCTCTTTTGTCTTTCGGGCATAAAAAAACGGCGGGGAAATTCCCCGCCGTTCTCTTTTGTGTTGGTCGTTCAGGCTTAGCCGAAGAGCGACAGAACCGCCTGGTCGGCCTGCGACGAGAGCGACAGGGCTGTGGTCGACAGCGACTGACGGGTCTGCAGGGCGAGCAAGTTGGCGCCTTCCTGGTTGGTATCGGCGAGCACCAGGTTGTCGGCACCCGTCTGCAGCGTGTTGATCATCGTCTTGGTGAAGTCCTGACGATTCTGCACAACCGAGAGGTTCGAACCGAGCGACGATGACTGCGAGCGCAGGGTCGACAGAGCCGAGGTGATCTTGCCGAGCGTGGCGGAGATCGAGGCACCCGAGTCAAAGTCCGAGTTGTTCGCCTGCGTGACGCCGAGGCTGGTGCTGCTGATCGACAAGGTCGCGCCGTTGGCATCCTTGGCCTGGACGTTGATGGCCGACGAGCCGGTCTCGTTCAGCACCAGCTTCATGTTATCGCCGTTCAACAGGTTGATGCCGTTGTAGGACGAGTCGGCCGCCAGCTTGTCGAGCTGGTCGCGCAGCTGGTTGAACTGCTGCACAAGGCTCTTACGCACGGAGTTGCCAGTGATCGTCTGCGTGTTGGCACCGCCGGTCGAGCCGTTGACCTGCGTGGACGTCGCACCGACAACCGACAGGTCGGCGGTCGACAAGTTCATGATTCGCAGGCTGCCGTTGTCGTTGGTGGCCTTGACCTTGCCGGTCAGCGCAGCGTCGCCGTTGATCGAGGCAACGAGCTGATCGACGGTCTTGACCGAAGCGGTCGAGGTCGCAACGCCCTGATCGACGAGAGTCGCGCCGAACATTGCGGTGGCGTCCGTACCAGCGATGGTCAGCTTGGCGCCGCCAGCCGCGATTTCGCGAATACCGATCTTGCCGGAGTCATCGAACGCTTCAAACGCGCTGGCGGTGCCTGCCGACAGCTGGGTGTTGATGCTGGTAATAGCGGCATTAAAGCCCGTACCAGCAGCGATCGTGACGGCCTTATCGTTGATCGTGAAGTCGTAGGAGTCAGCCGGCGAACCCAGCGACGTTGAAGTCGTGGTGCCGAGGGCAAGACCGGTGACCGAGTTGTCGATGGTACCGGTATCGGCGTTCGTCGTTGTGCCGAGGCCGAGGTTCGCAACCGCCGCAGTACCGCCAGCAGCAGCCTGGTTGGCGATCGAGACGCTGTTGGTGCCATTGGCGCGACCGGAGATCGTGAGGCCGGTCGTACCGCCAACCGTGAAAGCGCCCGCACCGAACGCGGCGTCCAACTGAGTCTGCACGGCGGTACGGGCAGCGCCAACCGTTGCGCCGTTCGCGTTGCTCAGCGAGATCGCCTGACCGTTCACTTCGAAGGTGTAGGTTTCGCCGGCGGCCAAGCCGGTGTAGGCAGTACCAGCAACGCTCGCCTGATGGGCAACTGCGCCCGTACCGGCCTGGTTGCTGATGACGACGTCGTTGGTGCCGTCAGCCTTGCCGGAGATCTTGAAGCCGTCGCCCGCGGTGTTGTCACCAACAGTGAAAGCGCCCGACCCGAAGCGCGCATCAAGCTGCGACTGGACCGAAGCCTTGGCATTGGTCAAGTTGTTGCCCGCGGTCGAACCCGAGGTGGTGCTGTCCAGCGTGATGTCCTGGCCGTTGACCTTGAACGTGTAGGTCGAGGCGCCGGACAGGCCACGGTAGGTACCGCCCGAGGTGGAAGCAGCCGCCGAGGCGCTCGGCGCGAGGTAGTTGGCGCTGGCCGACAGCGTGGCTTCCGTGCCAGCGGTCGAAATTGAGTTCAGAGCGACGTTGACCGAACCGGTGACTGCACCGCCCGAGATCGTCAGGTTCTTCACAGTGCCGCCAGAGCTGATCGTAGCGCTGTCGATGCTGTAGGTCGCGCTCTGCCAGGACGAGTCCTGCTGCGCCTGGTTCAGCGTCGACTGCATCGACTGCAGCGTGGTGGTGATCGCGCTCAGGCCGTTGTTCGCCGCCTGAATCGTCTGAATGCCGTTCGACATCGAGTCGAGCAGCGAGTTGAGATCGCCGGCGCGGCTCTGCAGCGACTGCGACGTGAAATAGTTGATCGGATTGTCGAGAGCCGAGGTGACCTTCTTGCCCGTCGCGAGACGGTTCTGAGTGGTCTGCATCAGCTGGGCGGTGTTCTGGAGCGAAAGCAAATTCGCGCGAACGCCGGCGGAGAGAGTGATACCCGAAGACATGGACTTAAACCTTTCTGGTTTGTCGTACTGGACGCGTGCAAGCACCGGCTTTCGAGAGCCGACTGGTGTGCCTCGGATCAGAACGTCTCACACGGACCCTAGCGGAGAGTTAATGGCGCAGCCCTGCACCACCCGGGGCATGTCAACAAAACAGGGGCTCAATGACGCGACTGTTTACAACTCGATAAGTTTCATTAATGAACGTGACGCAACGGCGTCACTCACACACCGCAAATGCTGTGTTTGCCGATTTTCCGCGTTTACACATTGAAATACCTGCGAGCCGGCACGAACCATTTCGCGTAATCGTTCATTAACCATGCGGGACAACGATACGCATAAGGAAGGCACAGCCACCATGCCGTTGAAAGTCGAACTCAAGCCGGGCGAACGCATCCTCATTGGAGAATGCGTGATTACCAATGCCGGGCACAGGACCAGCCTCGTGATTGAAGGCCGCGCGCCGATCATTCGCGAGAAGGACATCATGACGGCCGACAAGGCCGACACGCCGGCCAAGCGCATCTATCTATCGGTGCTGCTGATGTATGCGTCGCGCGACCCCCGCGAGCAGCACCAGACCTATTTTGCGCTGGTACGCGATCTCATCCAGGCGGCGCCGAGCACGTGGGCAATGATTGAGACTATCAATAATCATATCTTAACAGGCGATATGTACAAAGCACTCAAGCAGGCAAAACAGCTAATCGAATACGAGCAGGAGCTCATACGTAATGAATCAAGCGACGCTGGCTTACGGCAAAGTGGCAAACCAGGTGACGACACCTCGTCAGATGGAAGCCGATAAGCTCCTTCAAGCTGCCTCTCAATTGCAAGCCGTCCGCGATCGCTGGAACGACGAGCAGTCTGGCCTGGAAGCAGCCCTGCACAACAACCGCATGCTGTGGTCGATCCTGATGACGTCGGTGACCCGCCCGGACAATCCGTTGCCGGCCGCTCTGCGTCAGAACGTCGCCAATATCGGTATCTTTGTTTTCAAACAGACGCTCGAGACGATGCAGGAGCCGGGCCCCGAAAAGCTGGTCCCGTTGATCAGCATCAACCGTGATCTCGCGTCAGGTCTGCTCGGCCGCGCCTAAGCGCTGCAACTAGTTCGAATAGAAAAGACCGCGGCTTAGCCCGCGGCTTTTTTTATCCGTCCCCCTGAGGTGCGAGCGCCCTTGCGCGAGCCTCGAAGGGCGACGGCTCACGATTATATATAATTGACCAGGCTGGTCTGATACATCATCGACGTCACCTGCATGCTGGCCTGCAGCCGCGTCTGTAACGTCAGTATCTGCGCGCCGATCTCTTCGTTAGAGACGCCCTCAATCGTTTGCAAGTAATCGCCCATCGTCGCGCTCTGCTGCTGATGGCGCGATTTCGCCGCGTTGATCGACACCTGCGCTCCGGCGAGCTCCGTGCTGATATCGGCAACGCTTTGAATGCCGGGGCCGCCGCTGAGCTTCGCCGTCAGCCGCGAATTCAATGCAGCGCTGAGATCCGTGGCGTTCGGGTCGTTCGGCGAGATGGTCAGCGCAGCCAGCGTCGCCAGATTCTGCACGACACCGCGCAGACCCTCTTCATTGGCGCGCACGCCATAGCCGACGACCAGCGACTGATCGATGCGCGCGCTCGTCGTTGCACGCGCAGAGTCGGTGCCGGTTTCGCCGGTGTACCACATCACCGTATCTGTCGCGCTGCCGGCATTGGTCGCGGTGGCGCTGCCGAAAGCCGGACCGGTGACGCGCACTGGCGGAGTGTCAAAGAAGTCATTCGAGGCCTGCACCGCCGACGCAGCGGTCAAAGACGTGCCGGCGAGCTTTGTGACCGCAGTGCCGAGCGCCGTATTTAGATTAGCCGCGGTCGTATCGGCATCGGCGCCGATAACAAACTGGTTGACGCCGGCCGGCGATGTGTCGGTGGCAGTCAATGTCATGTTCTCGGTGCTGCCGTCCGGCAACGTAAAGCGCAGCGTGATGCTTTCGCCCACAGCGGGCAGACCACCGGACATGTCGACGGAAATCTCGGGCGGCGTTCCGGTCGGGCCTGCGACCGTTGCATTGGTCAATGTCGACGTGACCGAGCCAAGCTTGAAGCCGAATGGGTGCGTGCCATCTTCGGCAAGTGTGACAATGGACGCTGTCGGCGCCGGCGATGTGGTCACCGTCAAACGGCCAAGCCCGCTGGTGCCGAGATCCGCCTGGGCACGTTCCGACATAACCTGCTTGAGGCCGGCCTGCGTGCCGTAGCCATTCATGATGTGATCGTAGCTCTCGACCGCCGGCGTGTCGGTGGCGCGGCCGGAAAACATATAGTGATCGCCGGCGCGCGTGTTCAGCAGGCTCAGCGTTTCGTCGAGCGAGAATTGCGCGGTGGTTTGCGCAACCTTGGCGCCAACCGCGCCGGTGCCGTAACTGCCTTGCAGCATCGCGGTCTTGACCGAACTGCTGATCTCCGACATCCGCCCGAGGGATGTTTGTGCCACATTGAGACGGGTCTGCACCTGATCGGCAACGGCGTCGAAGCCGGTGATCGCCGACATTTGCGCACGCAGCCCGATCGTCACGCCGCGATCGAAGCCGAGACCGGCATAGGTCGACGACTTCATGCCGGTTGAGAGCTGGCGCTGCAGGTCGTCCAGCGTCCTGCGCATATCGACCAGCGACTGGATCCCTGCTGCCGGTTTGCCGCCGATTGAAATCGTCATGGCGTCCTCACATTACATCTGCATCAGTGTGTCGAGCATGTCCTTGACCACCGACATCACCCGGGCGTTCGCCGCGTAAGCATTCTGCAACTGCAGCAGGTTCGCCATTTCTTCGTCGATATTGACGCCGGCGGCATCGTCGAAGCGTTCCTGTAGCGCCGCCTGCACGACATCCTGACCCTGCTTGAGGCTGGCGGCCGCGCTCGCATTCTGACCCTGGACGCTGATCACCTGACGCAAATAGGTCGTGATCGAGCCGGTGAACGGCGCATTCGTCGCGCCGATGCCGGTTGTGGGCGAGAACTGCAACGACGCGCCCGTCAGCTTCTCATAGATGAAGTCGGGCCGTGTGCTGTCGCCGGCCGCCGTGCCCGATGCAAAGGCAACCAGCTTGGATGGATCGCTGACCAGCGCGCTGTTGAGCGTGATGCGTCCGGCAAAACCGGTCGATTGCGAGCCGGCGCCGTTGATCGCGCCCGTGAACAACCTGGTGCCGTCCATGAAGAACGGCAATTCACTGCTGCCACCGGCTAGCGAACTCGCCGTCTCGGTCTTGGTCAGCGCATTGACCTTGACGACATTGCCGGGGCCATCATTCAGAACCTGAAGCGTCGTGCCGGAGGGATTGGAGGCGACCATGCCGGTCGAGCCAATCGCATTCGCGATTTGCGAAAACACCGACGCCATCCCGGCGGAAAAGTCGATGCCGAAGACCTTGTCCTTCGGATCGGCAGTAAAATCATTCGACAGCGGCAGCGCCGATGGATCGTCGACACGCACCAGATTGATGGTGCGCGCGGTGTTGGTCAGCGAGTCGGTATAGCTGATGGTTATCTTATTGCCGCTCGACAATCCGCTGATGTCGAGCGTGAAGCCGTCCTGCGCGCTGGAAGTCACCGCCGTGCCGGCCGTCGTCTTGTCGGACAGCGCGCGCGCCATCACCGAGGCGATCTCGTCGAGTTGCGCCTGCGCCTGAACCAGATCCTCGTCGCGCATCTGGATGAAGGCGGCAATGGAGCCGGATCGAATAGCCTTCGACTCGATCAGGTCGACCGTGCTGCCATTCGCCGTGGTCAGCGACAGCGTGCCGACCTGGCGTACGTTCGGATCCGAACTCCACTGCGTGTTGGCATTCATCGTGCCTTGCGGACTGAAGTCGATCCGGCTGGCTTTGTCGCTGACCAGTTGCACGCCGGACGTTGTGTAGATCGTCACCTGCCCGGCATTGCCGGGAATGACGTTGATATCCATCAGCCGCGACAGCTTGTCGATATAGGCGTCGCGCTGGTCCATCATCGTCGCGGCGGTCGCATCCTGCGACGTCGTCGATGCCAGTTTGACATTGAGGTCGGCGATGCGCTGCATCGCGTCGTTCGCCTGGCTGACCGCATCGGAGATCCCGAGTTCGGCGCTGCCGCGCAAACCCTGGATGCTCTTGGTCATCGAATTGAGCTGCTGAGTCAGCAATTGCGCCGCACTGACGACAGCGCTGCGCGTCGCCGCGTCGTCCGGACTGCCGGACAGAGCCTGCACCGACTCGGTGAAGTTGTTGAAGATCGTGTCGAACGAATTCGACGCGCCGGGCTGGCCGTAGATGCTCTGCAGCTGGTTATAGAACTGCGAGCGCGCCGTCGCATAGGACGCGCCGGAATTCTCGACGCGCAATTGCCGCTGCACATAGACATCGAGTTCGCGCTGCACGGCGCTGACGCGAACGCTGATGCCAGTGCCAGTGGCGCTTTGCGCGACCTGCGTCGTGGTCTTCCGGACATAGCCGGCCGTGCCGGCATTGGCGACATTGGACGACACAAGCGCGAGCGCGGACTGATTGGCTTTCAGTCCGGACATCGCGGAAATGAGTGCTTGAGATAGACCCATCGTCTACAGCCGCTCTTTCTGTCGCGGCGTGCGCAAAGCGCGCTCGCCTAGCGCAGCATGTTCAGGAGGTCCTGAACCATCTGGTTCGTTGTGGTGATGACCTTGGTGTTGGCCGAGTAAGCCTGCTGCGTCACGATCAGCTTGGTGAACTCGTCAGCGATGTCGGTGTTCGAACCTTCCAGCGACGAGCCGATGATCTTACCGGCCGCGCCGTAAGTCGCCGCGCCCGATTCCGCCGTCTCCTCAAAGGCGCCGCCATCAAGCCGCTTCAGCATGTTGGCGCCGGAGAAGTTGGCGAGCGTCACTTCGGCGAGATCGATGGTGCGGCCGTTCGAATAGGTGCCGGCAATGCGGCCCTTGTCGTTCACCGCAACCGATTGCAACTGGCCGGCCGCGTAGCCGTTCTGCTGCATCATGTTGACCTGAACGCTGCCATTGGCGTCGGAATACTGCGTGATACCGGCAGTCGAGTGCACGATGCGAAGATCGCCGAGGACCACGCCATCGACGGTGACGTTGCTCAGTTGCACGGTATTGACCGCTGGGCTCAGCTGACCGTTAGCGGTGAAGGTGTAATCGATGCCGACATTCTGCCAGGCCGCCGCAGCGCCAGTCGCTTTCGAATCGACCTGGTAAAACAGATTCCACTTGTCGGTGTGACCGGCGCCGAGATCGGCGGTGTCGATCTTCGCCCAGCGCATCTGCACGTTCACGGCAGAGCCCGAGACGTCGTAGGCGGTCACTGCGCCACCCGCGACGCTTGAATTGATGAACGATGTCACGTCCTGGCCGACAACCGTGTTGTTAGACGGCAGCGCGCTGGTCGTGCGGATACCGAAGTTGCGCGGGGTCGCGGTGCCGCCGACGGTGATGATGTCGGTGGTGGTCGACGACGTCACGGTGATGTTGCCGTTGGCAGCGTTGGCCGACGCCGTTCCGCCGACCAGCGCGCCGAGCGCGACGTTCAGGTCGGCCATGGTCATCACGTTGCCGGCGCCGAAGGTGACCGTCAGCGTCGGATTGGCGCCGACCTTGAAGGTCAGGGTCTGGCCGTTGGCGGCAGCGCCCTGCGTCACGATGTTGGTGGCGTTGGTGGTGCCGACGGAAGCGCCGATTTCAGTCAGCAAGGCCAAGGTGCTGGAACCGCCGATTGCGATGTTGGTCGAAGCATCGGTGCCGGTCAG
This sequence comes from Pseudolabrys sp., assembly GCA_030655215.1. Classification (GTDB taxonomy): domain Bacteria; phylum Pseudomonadota; class Alphaproteobacteria; order Rhizobiales; family Xanthobacteraceae; genus Pseudolabrys. The sequence goes on from JAURVZ010000035.1 coordinate 54,891, forward strand.
CACCAGCTTGTTGTTGACGTCGAGCGTCGCGGTGACTTTCGTCGTCGCCGTCTGTGCATTGATCTTGCTCAGGATGGCGGCGGCATTATCCGCCGCGGCAATGGTGATCGTCGTGCCGTTGATGACGAGCGAGCCGCCGGCCGAGGCCAGCGCGCCGATATCCGCCGTGCCCGACAGTTTCGCCGCCGCATCCGGCAACAGCACCGCGCCGCTACCAATGAGCTTAGCGATGGCCGGCGCGCCATTGACCGGGTTCGACGTGAAGTTCGACGGGTTGAGCAATTCCGAGCCCGGCACGGTCGGATCGGCATCGAGTGTCTTCGGATAGGCCGCGAGATTGGCGCGATAATTCACTTCCGAGGTCGCCTGCGCCGGCAGGAAGCCGTTCTGGAATTGCAGGATCTCCGGCACGCTGCCCGCGAGGTTGCCCGTATTGGTATCGACCGGAATACCCATCAGGTAATAACCGGCGCCATTGACCAGATAGCCGTTCTGGTCGAGTTGGAAATCGCCGCGGCGGGTATAGTTGTCGACGCCGCTAAAGTTGGGCCGGCCGTCCGAGTAGCTCGCCGCTTTTTCGACGACGAAGAACCCCGAGCCGTTGATCGCCATGAAGGTCGGCACGGAGGCGTTCTGCACGTCGCCCTGCACCGTATTGGTCGCGCGCGAATTGGCGACCACGTTGCCGGCCAGCTGCTTGGACGGGATGTTATCCTGGATGAGATCCTGGAAGCTGGTATCGGTTCGCTTGAAACCGGTCGTTTGCGAGTTGGCGATGTTGCCGGAGATGTTCTCCAGCGCGAAAGCCTGCGCCCGCATACCTGTCACCGCTGTGGTGAGCGCGCCAAAAATACCCATCAGACATCTCCACTGTCGAAACGCGCGGCGCCCGAATGGCACACTCGCGCAGACGATCTCAGCGGAGAGCTTCGCAATCGCCGTGCCACGAAAATAATCTTTTCATGACAATGGCTTACGCAGAAACGGCGGCCACGAAGGGCCGCCGCGCAGGAGCGTTTCTGCCGTTTCCCGGCACATTTTGCCGGGACTTTTTAGTTGGCCGGCTCGAACTTCATCGCCACGCCGTTCATGCAATAGCGCAGGCCGGTGGGCGGCGGACCGTCCGGGAAGACGTGGCCGAGATGGCCTTCGCAGCGGCTGCAATGCACCTCGGTGCGGCTCATGCCATGCGAATTATCGACCGTGTTCTCGACCGAGCCCGGCAGCGGGTCGGTGAAGCTGGGCCAGCCGGTGCCGCTCTCGAACTTCTCGCCGGACTCGAACAGAGGCTGGCCGCAGCCGACGCAGGCAAACGTGCCGGCGCGCTTCTCATAATTCAGCGCGCAGGAGCCCGGCCGCTCGGTGCCATGATGGCGCAGCACCTGGTACTGCTCCGGCGTCAGGCGCTGCTTCCACTCGGCATCGGTCAGCGCGCGGAAGTCGATCGTGTCAGTGGTCATGGTGTCACCCTTCTTCTTGTTTTGACGTTTATCAGGTTGCCGACGACGCTGCCGGCGCAAATTTCAGCGATACGCCGTTCATGCAGTAACGCAGGCCCGTCGGTTTCGGTCCATCGTTGAAGACATGGCCGAGATGACCTTCGCAGCGGCTGCAATGCACTTCGGTGCGGGTCATGAAGAACGACTTGTCGGTGGTTTCGCCGACCGCATTCGGCAGCGGCGCATAGAAGCTCGGCCAGCCGGTGCCGCTTTCAAACTTGGTCGCGGCGTCGAACAGGGCCAAGTCGCAACCGGCGCAGGCGAAGGTACCCTTGCGCTTTTCCTTGTTCAGCGGCGAGGTGCCGGCGCGCTCGGTGCCGTGCTTGCGCAGCACGTAGAAAGCATCCGGCGACAGCCGCTTCTGCCACTCGGCCTCGGTCAGCTTCTTGAAGTCGATCGTGGTGTCGGTTGCCGTCATGGGTGCCGCCAAAGCTCCTCTGTCAAATCTGGTGAAGACTGCAAGCGCGCCAAGCGTGACGCCAGCCGTCAGCAGGCGCCGCCGGCTCATCGTATCAGTTCCGTTGCGTCGGCTCATGAGATCCTCCCGACATGCCGCTTCCCCTCGCGACCAGAGATAGTGCTTCGGCCGGCAAATGCCATTCAATCCGCCATCACCTTTGTGCGAGGAAGTCCCTGCCCCGCCTGCCATTTCGCCTTGCCCGGTCGGCTCGGCCTGCCTAGTGTCGCCGGACAAATAACGAGGAATTCCATGCGTTTTGACGGCACCAAGGCCTATGTGGCGACCGATGACCTGAAAGTGGCGGTGAATGCCGCTATCGCGCTGGAGCGGCCTTTGCTGGTCAAGGGCGAGCCCGGCACCGGCAAGACCGTGCTGGCGCTGGAGATCGCCAAGGCGCTGGGCGCGCCCCTGATGGAATGGCACGTCAAGTCGACCACCAAGGCACAACAGGGTCTGTATGAGTATGACGCCGTGTCGCGCCTGCGTGACAGCCAGCTCGGCGATGAGCGCGTCAAGGACATCCGCAACTACATCAAGCGCGGCAAATTGTGGGACGCCTTCGTCGCCGATGAGCGGCCGGTGCTGCTGATCGACGAGATCGATAAGGCCGACATCGAGTTTCCCAACGATTTGTTGCAGGAACTCGACCGCATGGAGTTCTTTGTCTACGAGACCGGCGAGATGGTGAAGGCGACCAAGCGTCCGGTCGTCATCATTACCTCGAACAACGAGAAGGAATTGCCGGACGCATTCCTGCGCCGCTGCTTCTTTCACTACATTCGCTTCCCTGACGCCGAGACGATGAGCGCGATTGTCGATGTGCATTTCCCCGGCATCAAGCAGCGCCTGGTCAGCGAAGCCCTGAAGCTGTTCTACGAAATCCGCGACGTGCCGGGCATCAAGAAGAAGCCGTCAACGTCGGAGCTGCTCGATTGGCTGAAGTTGCTGATGGTTGAAGATATCGGGCCGGAGACCTTGCGCGAGCGCGATCCGAAGAAGCTCATTCCGCCGTTGCACGGTGCGTTGTTGAAGAACGAGCAGGATTTGCATTTGTTTGAACGGCTGGCGTTTATGGCGAGACGGGATGGGCGATAAGCGGCGGCGCGCTTCGTTGGGTGGGTAAGCGTAGCGAGCCCACCGCTCTTCTGACCCGCAACGTGGTGGGCACGGCGCGCAATCGCGCGCCTTTGCCCACCCTACGAGTGCACCGATTCAATTTTCAAACAGCCCAGTCTTATTGAGTCATGAGTCATCGCCCCTGTTGTTCGCGGCGCGGGGACGCCGGACTTCCCTCTCCTGCCCTCGCATAAATCGAGGGAGTGGCGCGCCGATCGGCGCGTCTTTGTAGCAAGTGCCGCGGCCCTTGCGGGACCGCGTGCGCCTCTCGGCGCGCCACAGCGGCGTCTTACGACCGACGGGCCGCGCTTTCAGCCTGAGCTTGCTCCCCAAAGTGCGGGGGCCGCTCACGCCGTCAGCCAGCTCCTGGCGGGGGGTCTTAGTGTCCCCGGGCGGAGCCCCGTCATCGCCCGGGAGAAGTGAGTGCGTTACTCACCGCCCGCGGGCGCCGCGCCCTGCTCCACCATCACGACGCCTCATGAGAGCGCCCCTCGATGAGCAGGACAAGGGAGGATATGCCTAAATTAACGCCGCCGTCAACGGCATTATGCCACAGCATGGGAATATTTTTAACTCTTGATTATATGTTATGTTATAACATAACTAATTTCGGACCCAACCGACAAAGCGAAAATGAAACATTATGCAGAAGCTTCCCGTGACCGTGCTCTCCGGCTTTCTCGGCGCCGGCAAGACAACTCTGATGAACCACATCCTCAACAACCGGCAGGGCTTGCGGGTTGCGGTGATTGTCAACGACCTGAGCGAGGTGAACATCGACGCGGACCTGATCCGCAATGGCGGTGCGAACCTGTCGAGAACCGATGAGACATTGGTCGAGATGAGCAATGGCTGCATCTGCTGCACCTTGCGCGACGACCTGCTCAAGGAAGTGCGCAAGCTCGCGCAATCCGAACGCTTCGATTACCTGCTGATCGAGTCGACCGGCATCTCCGAGCCGCTGCCGGTGGCGGCGACGTTCGACTTTCGCGATGAATCAGGCGACAGCCTGTCGGACGTCGCGCGGCTCGACACGATGGTGACGGTGGTCGACGCCGCCAACCTGCTGAAAGACTATTCGTCCAACGATTTCCTGCGCGATCGCGGCGAGTCACTCGGCGAAAGCGACGAACGCACACTGGTCGACCTGCTGGTCGATCAGATCGAATTCGCCGACGTCGTTGTCCTCAACAAAGTCGACGACACCGCACCGGCGCAGCGCGAAGCGGCGCGCCAGATCATTCGCGCGCTCAACCCCGACTGCGACATCATCGAAGCCAATTTTGCTAACGTGCCGTTCGACCGCGTTCTCGACACCGGCCGCTTCGATTTCGAGAAAGCACAGCAGCATCCGGTCTGGGCCAAGGAGTTGTATGGCTTTGCCAGCCATGTGCCAGAGACCGAGGAATACGGCGTGCGGAATTTCGTGTATCGCGCGCGGCGGCCGTTCGATCCGGTGGCGTTCCAAAAATTCCTCGGCGAGCCGTGGCCGGGCGTGATCCGCGCCAAGGGACATTTCTGGCTGGCGACGCGGCCGGAGTGGCTCGGCGAACTGAGCCAAGCCGGCGCAATCGTGCGCACCAGCGGGCTCGGCTTCTGGTGGGCGGCGGTGCCGCCGGCGCGCTGGCCCGACAATGCGGAATGGCGGCAGGCGCTGGAGAAGAATTGGAGCGATGCCTATGGCGACCGGCGGCAGGAATTGGTGTTCATCGGCAGCGGCATGGATGAGCAGCGACTCTGCGCGCGACTTGATGCGTGTTTGGTAAGCGGCAAGCCCGGCATGAACGTAGCGGCGTGGAAGACGCTGGCCGACTCGTTTCCGGTGTGGAAGCGCGCGGCGGATTAGTTGCTCTCCGTGCCCCGGACGCGATGCAGCACGGAGCGAAAGCGGAGTGCTGCTTCGCAGATCCGGGGCCCCGCTTATTTTCTAGAACGTAACCGGGATCCCGGGTCTGCGCAGCGGCATAAGAATGCCGCAGCGCGCCCGGGACACGAGACCTCAATCCCCGGCAGGGGCGGCTTTGTCGAGTTCGGTGTTCTCGTCGGGGATCATTTCCGGCGCTGGAGCGCGGCCAGCGCGCGCGGGACGAGCAACGGCGCGCGTGGCGGCAGGCCTGGCAGCAGCAGCAACAGAAGCCGCCGCCACAGGAGCCGCGGCAGTCGGTGCAGCAGCGGTGCGCGTCAGTGCCGGCGTTGCCGCCACAGGCGCCGGCGCTTCAACAGCGGGCGCGCTGCTCACCGCCGCGCCCTCGTTCGCATTGTTGAACCAGCCTTGCGTGCGGCCGTAGGCGACGACCTTGTCAGCCGCGCCACGGCCAATGCGGCGCGCAGCGACTTCGACATCGGGCGAGAGTTTTTCCGGTGCTGCCTTGGTCGAGGCGAGCGCTTCGGCGATCAGCGCATTGCCGGCCGCTGCCGCCCTGCCCGTCGCCGCTCTGCCGCCGGCCGCTTCTGCATTGAAGGTCATCAGCTGGCGTTTGCCGAGGCTGCCGAAGCTCGACAGCGACATGTCGGCGATGACGCCGCTCTTGCCGCCGCCGATGCCGTATTCATTCTTGGCCGATGAACCATCCGGCGCGCGCAAGCGGCCGGTGACCAGCATGGCGCTCTCGGACAGCGACAGCCCCTCTTCGCTGCCGGGCTGCGCATCGAGGCCGTTCTCGCGCAAGGTGGCGACGATGGTGGCGACGATCTCGTCATTGACGCGCTCGAGCGTGCGCTGCTTGCGTTCATGCGTCGGGTAAGCGCCGATCTTGCGCTCAAGCCGCGCGGTGAAGCCGCGGTCGACAATGACCAGATCCGGCGAAATCACCAGATCGGTGACGACTACCATCTTCGGCCGTGGCGATGAACCGCCACTGCCGCTCAGGGCGCCGGATTGGGTGAGAGATGATTCAGCGCAGCCGGCCAGAAGCAGGAGCGCCGCGCAGACGGAGATCAGTCGCATGAGAGGCTCGGCGGTTGTGAGACCCGGTCGAAACTAGCCGAGCCGCGTCTTACCACCAAGCCGGAATGTTGAACGAATAGGTCAGGCCGGTGCCGACCTGAAACTGGTCGCGCTTGCCGCGCTGCGACACCAGCGGCGAGTTGGCGGTGTCGCCGGTCAGGCGGTCATATTCGACGAACACGTTGCTGCGCCACTGCGGCGACCAGGCGTAGATCGCCTGCGCGCCAACGCCATACGACTTGATGCCGCCGCCGGCGTCATAGACCGGCAGGCCGGACGCGACCGACTGGCCGGGCGTGACGCTGAAATAAGGATCGAGCGCCGCGGAGGTCGCCGCGGTCAAACGCGGACCGGCCGACACGGTGAGCTGCTGCGTCACTGGATAAACGAAATCGGCGGTGAAGTCGGCAACGACGCCATGATGGCCGCCAATGCCCTGACGGACTTCCGCGCGGGTGCGCACCATGTCGGTGACCCAATATTCAGCGAAGGCGCCGAGTTCGACGGTCCATTTGACGTCGCCGAGGCCGGCGAGATCGCTGTCGTCGCTTTCCTTGCGCTGCGTCTTGATTTTGGCGGTCGGGCCGAGCTTGAACGGACCCAGATTGAGAAGGGCAATGCTGGCGCCGTCGCGCGGGCTGCGGAATTCCTCAGGGGTGCCGCCCTTGCGGACGCGGAAAACCGGGAACGGCAGCAGGCGCATATTGTCGGCGCCTTCGTAACGCGGGCTGAAGCGCGCTTCGGCGCCAAGGGTGATGACCCATTCGGACACCGGCGCGGGGCGGAGATACTGGACCGGGGCGGTGCCGCGTGGTGCAACATCGGCGGCAAAAGCGGCAGGAGCGAAGGTGACTGCCGCAAGGGCCGCTGCAAGTACGCTGGTGCGCTGGAACGTCATAGATATCGCCTCGCCGCTGATCGGATCGATCCGGACTCTTTAGACGATGAATCCTTATACTTTTCAAGCGGATGTTGGCGGTACCGGTTCCAATTTGGCTTTCTTGGTGGATGATTTGCGCTTCGCGCTATTTTTGCCACGGTTCTTGCGGCGCTCCGGTACCCCTTCCGGCGGCTCCCCTGTCGGCAAGTCGGCCTCCGGCAGCAACGGCGGTAACGGCGCGGCGGCGAGTTCGGCGGCCGGCGGCAGGACCGGCGGCAGCAGCGGACCGCCGGCCTTGAGCGCGGCCTCGCGCGCCTCCTGCCGGGCCTGCTTGGCGAGGCGGCGACGCTCGCGGCCGCGCGACAGCGCCGCCTTGAGCGTGTCCTTCGGCGTGCGCGCCCAATACAGCCCCTGCGCGATCGTCGCGCCGATCCGGCCGCCCGTCCAGACCAATTCGTAAGGCGCAAACAGCCGCCAGGTCTGGTCATTGTCGACAATGCCGCGGGCGATCAGTTCGCCGGCCATGGCCGTGGTGTTGAGGCCGTGGCCACCGAAGCCGCTGGCCAGCCAGACGCCGTCATCAATGGCGCCGATCTGCGGCATGCGGTGAATGGTGCGGCCTAAGGTGCCGCGCCACAGATGCGCGACTTCGACCGGGCCGAGGTCCGGGTAATTGCGCCTGATGTCGGCGACCAGCGCCTTGCGGAATTTCTGCGGGTCGGCCTGCCAGACGCGCATGCGGCCGGACCATTGCAAGCGATTGCCGTCGACGATGCGATAATGATTGTCGGCGCGGTTGGTGTCGCTGACAGCGCCTTTGTAGCGGACGAGGTCGTGCAGCTTGTCGCCGAGCGGCTCGGTGACCATGACGTAAGTGGTCACCGGCAACAAAGTGGCGGCGACCTTCGGCATCAAGGGCCCGAGCTGCACATTGCCGGCGAGCACGACATGCATGGCGCGCAAGCGGCCATTCGGCGTGACGATGCGCTTGCGCACGCCAGCCGCATCGATCGACAGCGCCGGTGTTTCCTCGAAGATGCGGGCGCCGGCGTTTTCGGCCAGCGCAGCCAAGCCGAGCGCGTAATTCAGCGGATGGATGTGGAAGGCGTTGCGGAAGTGCACGGCGTTGAAGTAGCGCCGGTTGACGAGTTGCGCGCGCACCTGCTCCGTCGTCCACATCTCGGCATCAGCGCCGATCCAGCGCAGACGTTCGACCGCGGAGCGCGTCTCGTGTGCATTGTCGGTCTTTTCGACATGCAGCCAGCCATCGGTCTTACCCACGCCTTGCATATTATTGTCGTCGATGGTGCGGCGGACATAGTCGAGCCCCTGCTCCGACAGCGCCCAAAGCTGCTTGGTGTGATCCAGCCCTATGCGCTCGATCATGTTGTCGATGCTCTCGGCAAAGCCCGGCAGCACGAAGCCGGTGTTGCGGCCCGATGCCGCGGAAGCGACGCTTGAGCCTTCCAGCACGACCATCGACCAGCCGCGTTTGGCGATCTCACGGGCGACCGTCAGGCCGGCCAGGCCTGCGCCGATGACGCAAACGTCCACGTCGAGGTCGTAATTCAGACGCTCACGCTGGGGATGGGCGATGCGCGTCGCCTCGTACCAGGTTGGCGCTGTGGTAGTGTCGTCCGTCATCGCGGCCCGTCAGTTGCGTCATAATGCGGCGGTACACATGGTAGTGTGCCGGAGATTCGAAATCGACGGCCACCCCTAGCATTTCGTCACTCTTGCACGCGAATCCCATCATGCGCCGACTTTTGCTGCTCCGACACGCCAAGACCGAGACCGCTTTGCCGGGCAAGGACGACCTCGGCCGCGTGCTGGTCGAGCGCGGCCGCGACGATGCGGCGCGGATGGGCGCCTATATGGCCAGCCATTCGCTGGTTCCGGACAGCGTCATCCTGTCACCGGCGGCGCGCAGCCAGCAGACCTGGCAGCATATGGCCGGCACGATGAAGCAGGCGCCGGGGGCGAAGACGCTTGACCAGATTTACGATGCCACCTCGGACGATATCTTCGAGGCGGTGGTGGCGACGCCGGCGAGCGTCAATTCGCTGCTCATTGTCGGGCACAATCCCGGCATCCATGAAGCCGCTTTGATGCTGATTGCTTCCGGCAATATCGACGCGCGCGAACTGGTGCGCGAAGGCATGCCGACCACCGGGCTGGTGATCATCGACTTCGCTTTCGATGAATGGAGCAAGGTGCATCCGCAGTCGGGGCGGCTGGAACGCTTCGTCACGCCGAAGGCGCTCGACCCGGCGTCACGCTAGCCTTTCGGCAGTAGCACATCCGGCGGCGCGTCGGCCGTGTAGGTCGCCGGCCGGTTGCGCTGGAAGAAATTTCCGCCGTGCCAGAGCAGCAGGCCGAGGAACGCAGCGATGAAGGCCGCGCCGGCCCAGGCGCCGGTTTGCAGCGCGCGAAAAATCATGAAGGCGAAGCCGAGCGCCACGGCAACGAAGATCAGCAGACCCGGCCAGTAAGCCAGCGGGCTGCGGCCCTGCTCGAAGCGCACCGGCATGCCGGCGAGCCGCCGATGCAGTTCAATCACGAAAGCCGAATAGGCCTGGTCCTGCCGCTCCTGCTCGACCATGCTTTTCCATGACGCCGAGACGGCCTTGAGTTTGGCGCCGTCCGCCCAGATTTCCATGATGTAGCGCTGCGTCTGCATGCTGACCGGCTTGTAGGAAAGCCGTATGCGGCGGATGTCCCGATACAGCACATGTCCGGAGCGGCGGCCGTTTTCCCAGTCCAGTCCATCCGCGGTCAGATGAAACTTCCACGCCGCGCCCATCATGGACGGCCGATAGCTATAGCTCTCGGTATCGATGGCGGGTTGCTTGTCGGGAACCTCAGTCATGCGCGAGGTCTAACGTAATTTGACGGGAAATGCCCGCGAAATGCGGGGTATCAGAGTGCTGCAGCGTTAACCATGATCGCGGTCAGCCCCGCCATTTGCCTCAGCATCGGGATACCCGCTGTTCCAATCGTCAAAGGTTTATAATACCTTAATGATGCAGACGTGGCATATGTGGACGTCTTGTTCAGCGTTGGTTTGGAGAGTGCGTCATGGCGAAGTTGTCGGATATTTTTGGCCGCAAGGGCGAGTTCGGCACTGACCGGTTCGCACCGCAGCCGGCAAACGAAGCCCGCCCCGCGCAAGGCGAACACTTCTCCGATGTCGGTTCGCGCATGGGCGAAGAGAACGAAGCGCTGCGCAATCTCCTGAGCGACACCGGCCGCAAGATCGAAGAGCTCGACGAACTCAAGCAAGCCTTCGACAAGATCGTCGCGCCGTTCAACTCGACGCTGCGCGCGCTTGAAATTGAAAAGTCGCAGACGCTCGGCCTCACCGGCATGCTGTCTGAATCACGCGCGTCCTACGACACGCTGCGCACCGAATTCTACCAGGTTGAACGCAAGGCAACCGCGCTGGAAGCCGAAGCTGAAAAGCTGCGCGAAGATCTCGAACTCGCCCGCGAGTCAGCGCGCGGCCTGGAAAGCACCCGCATCGAACTGCTCGACAGCGTGTCGGCCCGCGCCGCGCAGATCACCGAACTCGAGCGTCAGCTGGCCCAGGAAACCTCGCAGCGCCGTTCGCTTGGCGAATCCCGCCGCACCGCGCAGGACCAGCTCGATGCCAGCGAGAAGCGCATTGTCGAACTGGAAGGCGAACTCGCCGCGGCGCAGGAGAAGCTGGCGCTGCTCGATGACGAGAAGACATCGCTGCAGTCGGCAATCGACCAGGCGATGAACGAGACCGGCCGCCTCACCCGCCGCCTCACCGAATCCGAAAACACCCTCACCGCGACTCGCGCCCAGCTCGGCAAGGTCGAGGCGAGCTTCGCCGACGCCTATGGCGACCGCGGCCGGCTCTCCGCCGCGCTCGATGAATCGAAAGAACAGCATCAGGCCGAACGCAACAGCCTGAACATGCGCCTCGACGCTTTGGTGTCGCGCGCCGCCACCGCTGAGCGCCTGCTGGCCGAAGCACGGCAGAACCTGCTCGCCCGCACCGAGGAAGTGCGCGCCTTCGACCGCAAGTCGGTGGAAGCGACCATTTCGCGCAACAACGCCGAGAAGCGTCTGGCGCAGATCGAAGCGTCGAATGAGCAGCGCGAGCGCCAGATCAAGGATCTCGAACAGGCCCGCGTTGCGCTGACCGAGCGCAACAATGCGATGACCAAGACGCTGAAGGTGCGTGAAACGGCCCTCTCCCGCGCTGATGAGAAGATCGCGGCGCTCACCGAGCGCAACGGCCATCTCGAAGCCGACGTTCAGGTTAGCCGCACCAACATCGAAAAGCGCGTCGAGGATTTGAACTCGGCCTTGCAGCGCGAGCGCATGGAACGCGCCGTTGTCGAAGGCGCGCTGGAAGCCGCACGCAAGGACAATTCGCGCCTGCAGAGCGAAGTCGCCTCGCTGCGCTCGACCTTGCGCCGCGGCGCACCGCTTGTTGAGGCGGCGCCGGAACCGCAGCCTGTCGCGGAACAGATCGAAGAACCGATCGAACTCGAGATGAAACTCCGGTCTTAGTTTTTTCGGTTCCATTGCGCAGGTTCCCCTGCGCGACTTCGCCACACTTTCACCTTTGTCATATTCGGAACGCGGGGCGCAGGCTCCGCGTTCTTTCTTTATGCGGTGCGCATCGCGCCGCGGATTATTCGCATTTGAAACATGAAGGAGAAATTCTCCAATGATGAAACGTAGTTTGACAGCTGCCGCGCTCGCCGTTGTTCTCGCAGCGCCAGCTTTCGCGCAGACCGCAACGCCACCCGCCGCCGCCACCACGACTCCGGCGACGACCAGTTCGACGGCCACGCCGGCTGTCAGCGGCGACAAGTTCGTTGCCACGCAGGCGACAACCGACTGGCGCGCCTCGAAGCTGATCGGCGCGACTGTCTATGGCTCGGACAATGCCTCGATCGGTGAAGTCAATGACGTGATCCTGGCCAGCGACGGCAAGGTGAACGGCGTGGTCATCGGTGTTGGCGGCTTCCTTGGCGTCGGCGAGAAGAATGTCGCTGTGTCGTTCGACAAGCTGACCGTCAACCGCAAGCCGGACTCGGCCGCGATCGACAAGATCACCGTTGCGTTCAGCAAGGAAGAACTGAAGGGCGCGCCGACCTTCGCCTATTATGATCCGGCGCCGAAGCCGGCGACCACTGGCTCGGCCACGGGTGAGCGCCCGCGCGGCATGGCGCCGATGGGCGGTGCTGGTGCCCCGGCCCCAAGCGCTCCCGCCAAATAACTTGGCGTAACGACGCTTGATTGAAAACATGTGGCGCCCGGCTGTACTGCCGGGCGTCATTTTTTTATGCGCGTTTGAAATCAGACCTTGGGAGCGTCGGACTTTTCGCCCTCGCCGCCCGACAGATCGTCATAGCCGTGACGGCTGGAATAAAACACCAGCGCCATGAGTCCGCCGCCAACCGCGAGCGAGACGGCGACACCACCGGCGAGCGCGACATACCCGTAGAACGGAATGTCGATCGTGACGGCGTCGAAATGGGTCCAGGCCGAGGCTGCAAACCACAGCGACACGCCAAGAAGGGCGAAGAGCGGGATGATCCACCAGAGTGCTTTTTGCATGCCGCTGATATAGGCGTTTGCCTAAAGATTGTCACCGCGTTTACGCGCTGGATAGATTGGACACTTTGTCCGGGGGCCCGGTTTCGCGGCCGCTTCGGACGCGCTATGACAGCGCCAGCCAAAAGGAAGCGCCATGAACAAAACGCTGTCGCAAGAACAGTTCGGCAAGAACTCCGCGCATTATCTTACCTCGACACCGCACGCCACCGGCAAGAGCCTGCAGCGGCTGGTCGACCTGACGCAGCCGCAGAAAAACTGGCGCGTGCTCGACATCGCCACCGGCGGCGGCCATGTCGCCTATACGTTTGCGCCGCATGTCGCGCGCGTCTGGGCGACCGACATCACGCAAGAGATGCTCGACATGGTCAAGGCCGAAGCGGCCAAGCGCGGGCTCGATAATCTGCGCACGACTTACGCCAAGGCGGAGACGCTGCCGTTTGAAGATGAGAGCTTCGATCTCGTCACCTGCCGCATCGCACCGCATCACTTCGACTCCATTCCGGATTATTTGTCCGAGACACATCGCGTGCTGAAGACCGGCGGCACTTTCGCGGTGGTCGACAATGTCGTGCCGGCAGGTCCGGTCGGCGATTACGTCAATGCCTTTGAGCGGCTGCGCGACCCGAGCCATTTGCGCGCCTGGACGATGGAGGAATGGCGCGCGGCGATCACGAATACCGGCTTTGGCATCACGCACGAAGAAGAGTTGCGCAAGCCGATGGAATTCAAGAGCTGGGCGGCGCGCTATGACGCCATCATGAAGCGGCTGTTGAGCGCGATGCTGACGCAGACAACGCCGGAGGTGAAGGCGTTCCTCGAGCCGCAGGGCGATGGCGAGGCGCTGACGTTCCGGCTGACGGAAGGGTTGTTTATGGCGCGGCGCGATTAGGACGCTCGCGCCTCAGGGTGACGGACAAAAAAACGCCGGCGCCGAATTCAATCGGCACCGGCGTTTCTATTCAAACCAGGAAGTGTCGCTAAGAGCGACTACTTCTTCGCCACGCGACGGTGGTGACGCTTATGCGGAGCCGGCGCAACGCCACCTTCCCACTGCGGGTTGTTGTTGTAGGCTTCGTTCACCAGCCAGCCGCCGATGATCGGCAGCACGCACGAACCGACCAGGACGTGGCCTTCGCGCATGGTGAGCGGACGCTTGACCAGCGCGGTCGCAACCATCGGCGAGACGGCGGCGCAGCCGAGCGTGGTGGCGGCATAGGCGCCGAGGCTGGTCAGGCCGCTGCCGTTATCCCAGCGCCAACGCCAGTCATTGATCGCGAAGTAGGCAACGGTCGCGGCAGCGCCGGTGACGATCGCGGCCGTCTTGATCTCTTTCGAGATGTGGCCGCGGTGATGACGTCCACCGGCTTCCGCGGTCGGCATCGTGAAGGCAAAGGCCGCGATCAGGGCGGCGGCCAGCGCAAGGTGACGTTTCATCGCAAAATTCTCCCGAGAGTGCATAAATCTGGAATCGCGCATGACTTGTCCCCTTCCCGGGTTCCCAAGTCGAGACGCGGCTTACCTCTGTGCGCCAGTTATTAACAGGGCAAAATTTGCCGGTTGGCGATTCAAGGTTACCCAAAACAGGCGTCAGAACAGCACGGTACTGAAGCGACAACACACTGATACCGCACGCAAATTTAGCGACTTCCTTATCATTAACGAGGCGTTAACCTCACGCCGTTCATATTCCGTTAGGATAGTTCAACATGTGATTCTGCGTCGCATCGGCCGGGCGGATCGGCGTTCAAAGGGATCACGTTATGAGCAAATTTGGGGGCCTGTTTGCCCGCAAGTCGTCGAGCCTGCTGGATACGTTGGCTGAACCGTCGCCAACCGGCGTGACGCCCTTCCCCGGCACGACGGCGCCTGCCGCCAGGCAGACGATTGCTCCGCTCTCTGCTCCCCTTGCCGCTGCTCCCGTTACTGCTGCACCTGCCGACAATGTTCTGGAGCTTGACGAGGAGTTGTTCTCGACCCTCGGCGCCCAGGTCGGCAATGACAACGAAACACTGCGCAACTTGTTGCTTGATGCCAATGCCAAGATCGGCGAGTTGGATGCCATCAAGGCTGCGGTCGGCAAGCTGGCCGATCCGGTCGGCAAGGCCTTGCGCGCTTACGAGACCGAGAAATCGGAAAAGCTCAGCCTGCAAACGGTGCTGAACAATACGCGCACCGCCTACGGCAAGCTGCGCAATGAAATTGCCGATATCGAGAAGAAGGCCGCGCTGTCCGAACAGGAATGCAGCGCGCTGCGCCAGGAGCTGAGCTCGACGCAGAGCCTGCTGCGCACCGTTGAAGCGACCAAGTCCGAGATTTCCATCGACATCGCCGCCCGCCGCGCCCAGATCGCCGATCTCGAAGGCCGCCTGACGCAGGAGACCGGGGAGACCGCCGCCTTGCGCGCCGAAAACACCCGGCTCGACGAGCGCCTCACCGCCATGAACAAGCGCGTCATTGCGCTCGAGTCCGACCTCAACGGCGCGCGCCAGCGCCTGCTAATGGCCGATGACGAGAAGCGCGTGCAACAGGCGACGCTCGACCGGCTCAGCGCCGACGGCGCCAAGCTGACGCGCAAGCTGACCGAAACCGAAGCAGCCTTGAGCGCCACGCAAGGCCGGTTGCGTCATGTCGAAGGCAACTTCGCCGAGGTCAACAATGAGCGTGCCCGCCTGGTCAGCGCGCTCGACGAAAGCAATGAGCGGCACGAGCACGAACTGAACAGCCAGCGCATGCGCTTCGACGCGCTGCAGGCGCGCGCTTCCGCCACCGACAATCTGCTCGGCGAAGCCCGCGACCACCTGCTCGCCCGCGCCGAAGAGATCCGCGACTTCGACCGCCGTCTGCACGACGTTACCAATGAGCGCGACAACCTGCAGGCGCGCGTCTCTGGTTTAGACGCCGACCGCATTCGCCGCGAATCCGAGATCAAGGAAATGGATCAGTCGCGCTCGACCCTGATGGAACGCAGCGGCGCGCTGACCCGCGCCTATGCCGCCAAGGAAGCCGCTCTGGCCCGCGCCGAAGACGGCGTCGCCGCGCTCAGTGGCCAGCTCGACCAGCTGACCCGCGAACGCACGCACGACAAGATGCTGGCCGAACAGGCGATCGAGGAACTGAAAGCGGCCCTTCAGCGCGAAAAGCTCGACCGCGCTGTGGTCGAAGGTGCGCTGGAAGCCGGCCGCAAGGACTTCGCCCGCGTCATGCGCGAGGTGATGAGCCTGCAGCGCGTGCAGCAGGCGGCGGAAGAACCGGCACCGCTGAACGCCGCCAACGCGGCCTGATTGCTCGCTTTTCAGGCCTGGAACGACAGCATCGCCGGGCGCAAAAACCCGGCGATTTTTTGTGTAATTTAGCTGGAAACCTTTTTACGCCTTGTCGATTGACGAAGACGCGGCGCAAGGCCGCACTTCTTAGGCTCCGGCGTATGCGGGGCGTACGCTTGAGTTCGATGATGCCCTACCGCACCAATGCAGAATTGCCCTCAGCCATCCGTTCGCATTTGCCGGAACATGGGCAGGACATCTACCGCGAGACGTTCAACTTCGCCTATGCCGCCAATGCTGGC
This sequence comes from Pseudolabrys sp., assembly GCA_030655215.1. Lineage (GTDB taxonomy): Bacteria > Pseudomonadota > Alphaproteobacteria > Rhizobiales > Xanthobacteraceae > Pseudolabrys. The sequence continues at coordinate 70,959 of JAURVZ010000035.1, forward strand.
GACGCCGAGCGCGAGAAGCACGCGCATATGATCGCCTGGGCCCAGGTCAAACGCAGCTATGCCAAGACCGGGGAACAATGGGTTCCCAAGCGGCAGGCATCATCCTGATCCCTCATTCGCACTAAGGCAAAAAGAAGGGCCGCCCCCTGAGGAGCGGCCCTTCCATTGTCGAACCGTGACACGGCAACGCGAGACATCAACCCTCGCGGCGTGACGCGGCCGATCCTCTCAGATCAGCCGCACTGAACCCCAGCAGAGGCAGAGACCCAGTTCGCGCAAGCCGGCATCGGCGATAGACAATGAGACACTGGATCACCTCCTTTCAGTTGTTGATGGACAGGAGAAATATAGAGGCCTTTTCCGGATTCGGAAGGGCCGAAATATCCGGTTCCGGCAACCTCCGGGCGCGCTCCGTGTTGTCCCGTAACGGTTGGAACCACGGAGAGACTTCATGACATTTGCAAAGACGAGCTTGGCAATTTTGACCGCAGGGCTGCTGGCCGCAAGCGCCGGTCTGGCTTCGGCGCAATCCAGCGGTGGCGCGAGTAGTGGCGGATCGACGGGCGGTACGGCCGGCGCAACCGGCGGCGCTTCGCCGTCAGGCTCGATGGGCACCGGCGGCCCGGCCCAGAACAGCGGCACCCCCAGCGCCGGCAGCAATCCGGCCACCACCAATGCGGCGACGCCGGGCGCCCTGCCCACGTCACCGACCAGCACGCCGGGCAATCCGAGCGGCCAGGCCACAGCGGTGCCCCGCACCGGCGCGAACGGTCAGCCGTGCAGCAGCAATGGCTTGGGCACGCCTGCGATCGCTACGGCCGAGCCGGGAACAGCGGGCGCTAATACATCCGGCCCGGCCACGACGGGCGCGAGCGGCGGGGCGGGCTGTTAGCGGCGCAAGTTTTGGAAAGATGAAGCCGGGCATCGCAAGGTGCCCGGCTTTTTATTTATGCGGCCGCTTCAGCAGATGCCCGAAACGGAACAGCGGCGATAACAGCATCGACCGCGCTCTCAATAAAATGCGGATCGGCACGCAACAAATCGATGCTGCGAGGCGCGGGAAAACTGGTGCCGTCCAGTGCCGCCCAATCTTCCGCGGCGAATGCCAGAACTTCAGCAGCCTTCGTCATGGCTTCGTCGATACTGTCGCCAGCGGTAAATACGCCCGGCACGTCGGGAAACGACACGCCATAGCTGCTGTCAGCATCCTTATGGATAAGGGCAATGAAGTGCGGCATCGCGATCAATCCTTTTCCCAACCCGCGTCTTTATAAATGGCGCGAACAGTTCCAACTGGCAAGTCCCGCTTTGGGTGCGGCACGATCACTCGTCGGCGCAGACTCTTATGCACGAACTTGTGGTGCGACCCGCTGACCGAAATCAATTCGTAGCCATCCTGACGGAGGCGCTGAATGATATCACGGCTATCGCGCAGCATCAGCCCCTCACCTAAATGCTCTTGCGACGTTCACCTCACCAACTCCCGCATTGCCCGATCCAGCCCATCCAGCGTCAGCGGATACATTCGCCCGCCCATCAGTTGCCGCACCATCTGGATCGAATGCGTGAAGCCCCATTCGCGCTCCGGTGTCGGGTTGAGCCACACCGCAGCGGGATAGGTGCGCAGCACGCGCTCCATCCACACCTGGCCTGCTTCCTCGTTGTAATGCTCGACCGAGCCGCCCGGCGTTGAAATCTCGTAAGGCGACATCGACGCATCACCGACGAACACAACCTTATAATCGTGGGGATAGGTGTGCATGACATCGAAGGTCGGCGTCGTCGCCTGGAAGCGGCGGCGGTTCTCCTTCCACACTTTCTCGTACAGGCAATTGTGGAAGTAAAAATGCTCCATGTGCTTGAACTCGGTGCGCGCCGCCGAGAACAATTCTTCCGTCGCCTTGATGTGCCAGTCCATCGAGCCGCCAATGTCGAAGAACAACAGCACCTTCACCGCATTGCGGCGCAGCGGCCGCATCTGGATATCGAGATAGCCTTTATGCGCGGTGCCCTTGATGGTGCCGTCGAGATCGAGTTCATCCGGCGCGCCGGTGCGGGCGAATTTGCGCAAGCGGCGCAGCGCGACCTTGATGTTGCGGGTGCCGATTTCGACCTCGTCATCGAGATCCTTGAATTCGCGTTTGTCCCACACTTTGACCGCGCGCTTATGCGTGCTCTCGCCGCCAATGCGGATGCCTTCCGGATTGTAGCCGCCATTACCAAACGGTGACGTGCCGCCGGTGCCGATCCATTTCGAGCCGCCCTGGTGGCGTCCCTTCTGTTCGGCGAGGCGCTGCTTCAGCGTCTCCATCAGCTTGTCGAGACCACCGAGCGCCTTGATCTGCGCCTTCTCTTCTTCGGTTAGATATTTGTCGGCGAGCTTCTTCAGCCATTCCTCCGGAATGTCGGCCTCAACGCCGTCGCCCAGCATGTCGAGGCCCTTGAAGGTGTGGCCGAAGACGCGATCGAACTTGTCGATATTGCGCTCGTCCTTCACCAATGTGGCGCGCGCCAGAAAATAGAAATCCTCGACGCGGCGCGAGGCGAGATCGGCCTGCATCGCTTCCATCAGCGTCAAATATTCGCGCAAGGACACCGGCACGCCGGCGGCTTTGAGATCGTGGAAGAAATGGACAAACATGCGTTAACTCTAACACAGCGGAAGCGGCAATCGGTCGCGGCCCGGGAAACCCGCGAGCAACCTTTATATGGAAATGTCGGCACCGTAGCCAATCGGGTCGTCAGGCATGTTGAGCGTATTGTTCCTTGAAGATATCGGCATGATGCTCGATGCCGTGTCGGGCGCCAGCTCGACCTTGGCGGCGCGGCTGCGGCCGCTTGTGACGACCGCCGACAAGGCGACGGACCAGCCTGCGGTTCACGTGTTCCAGGGCACTGAGGCCGTGGAACAAGCCGCATCCGACTGGCAGACGATCGAGCGCGCCAGCGGCGCGGCGACACCGTTTCAGACCTTCGCCATGGCGCGCGCCGCCAGCGACGCGCATCTGCAGCGTGGCGAAATCCCGCGTATCGCCGTGGTGCGGCGTGACGGCAGGCCGGTGGCGATTTTCCCGACGGTGCTGACGCAGCAATTCGGCCTCACCGTGGCGCGCTTTCTTGGCGATCCGCTCATTCAATATGGTGACGTGATCTGCGAACCGGGCACGCCGCAGCGTCATCTCACCGCCGCATGGCAGGCCGCGGCCGATCCGAAAGCGGCGCATGCGATCTATCTGCGCAAGGTGCGCGCCGATGCGCGCATTGCGCCGGTGTTGAATCAGCATGCCAGCGCCTTGAACCAGGAAGAAGCGCCCTACGTCGACACATCGCGTTCCTGCGAGGAGGAAGAGCCGCGCAAGCTGCGGCACAGCCGTCGCAAGCTGTCCGGTGCCGGCGCGCTGCGCCTCGACGTCACGCAAGGCGACGATGCCCGCATGCACTTGCGCGATGCGCTGGCGTTGAAACGAAACTGGCTGGCGGCGCGGCAATTGCCGAGCAGCGTTATCGGCGACAAGGACTGGGAAGAAGCCTTGGCGCGGCTCGCCGATAGCGGCGGCGCCATGCGCCTGCGCGTTGCCGTGCTGCATGTTGGCGACAAACCGGCGGCTTATGAAATCGCCTTCACCCATGGCGACCGCTGGTACGCCTATCTCGGCGCCATCGTCGAGGAATTCGCCCGCCATAGTCCCGGCCGCGTGCAAGTCGCCGACACGATCGCTTATTGCCGCGCCAACGGCTTTGCCCATTACGATCTGCTGGCGCCGAGCGACGATGTGAAGCGCAGCTACAGCAGCAGCGCCACGGGCGTCGCCGATTATATCAGCGCCTTGCGGCCGAGCGGCTACCTCTTGTCTGCCGCGGTGCAGGCACAGCCGGCGGCCAAGTCGATGTTCGTCCGCCTGCCCGCTGCCTTGCGCAAGCCGATCCTCGCGCTCGCCGGCCGCTAGACCTTACCTGCGGTTGCGCCCGCACTAGCGCGGGTGCAGGATGCCCTGACGCCTGATCGTCGCAAAGAACGACAGGCAACAGGGAGGATATGATGCACAAGGCTCTTGGCTTTGCGGCGCTCGCTCTCACTATGGCGATTTCAGCCAGCAGCGCATCTGCGCAAACCTATCCATCGCGTCCGATCAAGATTGTCGTGCCGGCCACACCCGGCGGCGCCATCGATCTGATCGCCCGGCATCTCGCCGACAAGATGACCGTGTCGATGGGCCAATCGGTGGTCGTTGAGAACAAGCCGGGCGCATCCAACAATCTCGGCACCGACTTCGTCGCCAAGAGCGCGCCGGATGGCTACACGCTTGGCATCGTCGCCTCGAGCCACACCACCAACAAATTCTTCTTCAAGCAGTTGCCTTACGATCCGGTGGCGGATTTCGAGCCGGTTGCCTTCACCCACATCGTGCCGTTGCTACTCGCGGTGAACCCTGCGGTGCCGGCCACCAATGTTCAGGAGCTGATTGCCTGGATCAAGGCCAATCCGGACAAGGCCTCCTTCGCCACCAGCGGCAAAGGCAGCTCGTTGCACATGGCGGCCGAACTGTTCAAGAGCATGAGCGGTATCCAGACCATGCTGCATGTGCCTTATCGCGGCAGCACGGCGGCGCATCCCGATCTGCTCAGCGGCCGCACCTCGATGATCTTCGACACCATCACCGCCATTCAGGCGCATGTGGAGTCGAAGGCCGTGCGCGGCATCGCGGTGACGACGCTGACGCGCTCGCCGTCGCAGCCGAACCTGCCGACCATCGCCGAGGCAGCCCTGCCCGGCTACGACGCCAACACCTGGGGCGGCATCCTGGCGCCGGCCGGCACGCCGAAGGACATCGTCGCGCGGCTGAACACCGAAGTGAACAAGGCGCTCGCCGCCGAGGATGTGCGCACAAAACTGCAAGCGGCCGGCATCGAAATCCAGAACGGCTCCCCGCAGAAATTTGCCGATTACATCAAGGCCGACCTCGCCAAGTGGGGCAAGGTGACGGCCGAGGCGAACATCCAGCCGGAATGACGCCCAAGGGGCCGAAAGGGGCGTGTCGCGGCCTGCTGCCGCGACATTTTGCCCGCCTGAGACAAACTATCTCGTTTTGAACCAAATCATTCTGCCCACGTTCATGTTGCGGCGTTCTTTATGCATGGAAGCATGGGACGGCTTTTGTAGCGCGGTGCCGGCCGCATCGTGGGGCGTATCGATGACCGAAATTCTGTTGGGTGGCGGCGGAGCGCGCACGGCTGCGTTGAGCCCTATTGCTCAGCCGCGTGCCCGCAGCACAGCCATTTGGGCCCTCGCCGGCATCGCCATGGTGCTGATGCTGCTGTCGCCTGCGCTCTGGAACGGCTTTCCGCTGATCTTCCCGGACACCGGCGGCTATCTCGACCGGCCGGTGCACGGCACGCTCGGCATGGGCCGTTCGGCGCTGTATGGCGCCTTTCTCTATCCCGGCGTTCCTTTCCACTTCTGGCCGAACATTATCCTGCAATCGGCGATGATGGTCTGGCTGATCGTGCTCAGCCTGCGCACGCATGGTCTCGGCGGCCGCCCGGGGCTGGCGCTTGGCATCGTCGCACTGCTGACGGTCGCGACCAGCGCGCCATGGTTCGCGGCACAACTGATGCCGGACATCCTGTTTGCCGCCGCCGCGCTGGCGCTGCATTTGCTGGTTTTCCGCAGCGATGCGCTGCAACGCTGGGAGCGCTGGACGCTCGCCGCCGTCATCGTCTTCGCCATGCCGAGCCATATGGCGCTGGCCGGCATGTGCGTCGGCATTGTCATTGCGCTGGCGCTGCTCAAGCTCGCCTTGAAAACTTGGCCGGCGCTTGGTTTGCCGCAGCCGCGGCTGACCTTCGCCGCCACCGCTGTCGCCGCTGGCATCGCGATGTGCCCCGTGTCTAACTACGCTGTCACCGGCCAGTTCGCGCTGACGCCGGGCGGCTCCAGCTTCCTGGTCGGACGTCTCGTCGAGGACGGCATTGTCATTCGCTACCTCAACGACAAGTGCCCGGACCCGACCATCCGGCTGTGCGCCTTCACCGCCAGCAATTTCCCGACCGATGCCGACTGGTGGCTATGGGATGGCGACTCGCCGTTCCGCAAATTGCAGAACTTCGAAGGCAGCGCCGAGGAAAAGGCGCTGGTGACCGAGACGATGAAGCTTTACCCGGTGGCGCATTTCTTCGCCGCTGTGCGCGCCAGCGCCGAGCAGATGGTGAAGTTCGCCACCGAGATCAGCGTCAAGCACAATGGCCCGACCATCGAGATGATGCGGGTGCATACGCCGAAGCTCTGGCCGCAATTGATGCAGGCACGGCAACAGGTCGAGAAGTTCGACGTCGGCGTGCTGAACCCGGTGCATGTGCCGGTGGCGGGCTTTGCGATGGTTTGCCTCGTCGCCGCTTTGGCGTTCCGCCAGCGGCTCGGCCTGCCGCCGCCCTTGGCCGCGTTTGCTGTCAGCGTAATGCTGGCGCTTGCCGCCAATGCGGTGATCTGCGGCGTGTTCTCGCACGCGGTCGATCGCTATCAGAGCCGGCTGGTCTGGCTGGCGCCGCTCGCCGTGGCGATGATCGCCGCCTGGCTGTACCGGCAGCGTGCGGAACCCGCGGCGAATTAACCCGTCGCGCTGTTCGCCAGTGCATTTCGCGCTCTGACATGCGAATTTGACCGCGTTTCCGGGGCGCGTTGGGGTTCAGCGTAAAGATGGCGGACAGTTTTGTTGCAACCGGTGGCGCATCCGCCGGCCTGGATCGTGCCGGCATTGCCGGGCGCGCGGCATGGGCTTTGGCCGGCGCGGCGATGGTGCTGGTGCTGCTGGCGCCGGCTTTGTGGAACGGCTTTCCGATTATCTTCCCCGACACCGGCGGCTATCTCATCGCCGCGATGACCGGCACACCGATGCTCGGCCGCTCGGCGCTATATGGCCTGTTTCTCAGCGCCGGCATTCCCTTCGCCTTCTGGCCTTGCGTCATTCTGCAAAGCGCGCTCATGGCGTGGCTGTTCGCGGTCACCCTGCGCGTCAATGGATTGGGTGGAAGGCCATGGCTGGCGCTCGGCCTTGTCGCGCTGACGACGGCGACAACCAGCCTGCCCTGGTTCGCCGGACAATTAATGCCGGACATTCTGTTCGCCGCCGCCGCGCTGGCGCTTTATCTGTTGTCCTACGCGCATGAGCGCGTGTCGCGTAGCGAACGTTTGGCCCTGGCCGCGGTGATCGCCCTAGCGGTGCCGAGCCATATGGCCGCTGCTGCTCTGTGTGTCGCTGTGACGGCGGCTCTGTGGCTGCTCAGCTACATCAAAAGCTTTGCCCTTCCGAAGCCGCGGCTGGCTTATGCAGCGTGCGCGGTTGTTGCCGGGCTGATGCTGTGCCTCGTCTCCAACGCCGCCTTGATCGGCAAGTTCAGTTTCACGCCGGGCGGCTCGTCATTTTTGTTCGGCCGTTTGATCGAGGACGGCATCATCGCAACTTATGTCGAAGACAAATGCCCCGATCCGGCGTTGCGCATCTGCGCCTTCGCCGATGACATTCCGGAACAGGCCGATGACTGGCTATGGGGCGAGGACTCGGCGTTCTACAAGCTCGGCGGTTGGGACGGCTATGCCGAGGAGCAGAGCCGCATCATTCGCGAGACGCTGACGCTCTATCCGCTCGAGCATCTGACCACGGCTATTGCCGCCACATTCGGGCAATTGTTCAGCTTCCAGACTGAAGTCAGCCTCGATGACAATGAGCCGACGTTCCAGGCCTTCAATCAACTGCTGCCGGACTTGTTGCCGGCTTTGATGAGTGCGCGGCAGCAGAACGATCAGCCGGATGTCGTGCCGCTCAATACCTATCTCTATGTGCCGGTTGGCGCTTTGACGACCATCGCGCTTATTGGCGCGCTGTTGTTGCGGCGGCGCTTGAACCTGACGCCGGAAGCGGCGGCTCTGTGCTTCACCTTGTTGCTGGCGCTTTCCGCCAATGCGGCGATCTGCGGCATCTTCTCGCATCCGGTCGATCGCTATCAAAGCCGGCTGGTGCTGCTGGCGCCCTTCGTTGTCGCCCTTCTTGTGGCGCAGCGATGGCGGCCTTCGGTGACAGCATGACCGTCGCCCTCCGCGCACTGGTCTTCGCCGTTGCGCTGATCCTTGCAGCGACGACCGCTTATGCGGAAAGTTACACCCGCGAAGAACTGCGCATTGAGATGAAGGACGCCGGCCCGCGCGGGCTCGAAGCTTTGCTGGTGCGGCCCAGCGCGCCGGGCAAATATCCGCTCGCCATCATCACACATGGCGCGCCGCGCAAGCCGGAAGAGCGCACGCGCATGACGCCGTGGACGTCCTATCCGAGCGCACTGGAGTTCGCCCGGCGTGGCTGGGCTGTCGCTGTCGTCATGCGCCGCGCCTATGGCGACTCTGACGGGACATTTTCTGAAGGCGCCGGTCCTTGCGAGAAGCGGGACTATACGGCTGGTGCCAAAGCCTCCGCCCAAGACATCCGCGCCGCGATCGCTTTCCTCGCGAAACGGCCCGACATTGACGGCACGCGCATCTTGTCTGTCGGCCAGTCAGCCGGCGGCATGGCGACTGTGGCCTTGACCGCTGACCCGCCGCCCGGGCTGATCGGCGCCATCAGCTTTGCCGGCGGGCGCGGCTCGAAGAGCGACTTCGTTGTGTGCGATGAGCCAAGCCTGATCGGTGCGTTCCGCACTTTCGGCAAGACGTCACGCTTGCCTATGCTCTGGGTCTACACCGCCAACGATCATTACTTCGCGCCGCCTTTGGCCGCGAAATTCCATGCCGCTTTCACATCCGGTGGCGGGAAAGCGCAGTTCATCAAGGCGCCGCCCTTCGGCAAGGACGGCCACGCATTGTTTTCCGCCAACGGCATTCCGCAATGGACGCCTTATGTCGATGCTTGGCTCACCGAGCAGAAGCTCGCCTTGCGCGAACAGCCGATGGATCTGCCGCCTCTGCCGGCAGTGACGGCACCGCCGCAACTCAATGACATCGGCCGCGAGGCTTTCGGGAAATATCTGCGCGCCGGCCAGCACAAGGCTTTCGCCGTGACCAAGGAAGGTGGCTTCGGCTATCAGACGGCGCGGCGCAGTCTTGAGGAAGCGAAAGCCGAAGCGTTGCGGCTCTGCATCGGCGACAAGGCCCGCGACTGCCGCCTCGTCTTTATCGGCGACCAGCCGGCGCCTTAGGCTTGTCTTTCCGGCGTCGTCACGACGAGGCCGTCGAGCTCCGGCGTCACCTTGATCTGGCACGACAGCCGCGAGTTCGGCTTCACGTCATAGCCGAAGTCGAGCATGTCTTCTTCCATCGGCGTCGGCTCGCCGACCTTCTCGCGCCAGTCTTCGGCAACATAGACATGGCAGGTTGCACAGGCGCAGGCGCCGCCGCATTCTGCTTCAATGCCGGGAATGTTGTTGCGGATTGCCGCTTCCATCACTGTCGAGCCGGTGTCGGCCTCGACCGTGCGGGTCGTGCCGGAAAAATCGATGTAGTTGATCTTGGGCATGGGATAAGTTCGGCAGGAGGAAAATGAATGCGCCCGGCTGATACCGGGCGAATTTCTATATCGGCCTTTTTAGAATGACGCCAGTATGCGGACTTATGCGCCCTTGCGCAGCAATTCCGCGATGAGCGCGCGCGCCTCGTCGACCGCCTGGGCAAGCCGGTCGATGGTGTCGCTGAGGTCGCCCGGCGCATGCGCCGCGGCCTGCTCCGCGGCTGCCGCCGCGCGCACCACCGACTGCGCGCCGATGCCGGCGGCGGAACCCTTCAAGGTGTGCGCCATGGCGCTGATGGCTTCGCCGTTGCCGGACCGCATGCGCGCGATCAGCAAGGCCGACTGGCGGTCGAACAGTTGGAGCACCTCCTGCTGCAGGCTGCGGTCGCCGAAGGTTATGCGGGCCAGATGGCCACGGTCGATTGCCGGTTCCATTGCTGCCATTGCGACTTGTGCCATTGCCGTGCCTCGTCTTTCCCCGCTTGTTGCCGGGGACTATGCCGCTGTCACGACCAAAATCCGGTAAATGGCGGGCACTGACCGAGCGCGGTGGTTAATGGCGGCTATAGGCCGCCGATCTGCCCGCCACCGGCCGGTTTTATGCAGGTATCTGCCCGGACACACTTTTTTATGGTTAACCGGCGTTAACGATGATTAAAACATCCTTAGCGGCGCGGTTTCTTTCGCGTTGCCAAGACGATAGGATGGTCTCTTGAAGTAGAGACGGGGCTGACCGCAGGTCTAGACTGCGGTTCTTTGACGGCACAAGCACTCGCGGTCCGGCTTGCCCTATGGGCTGATCGGGCTGTCTTTTGTTCTGCGTAACGACGAGGCGATGACCGATATGGCGAACAATCCGCAGCAAACCAAGAGTGCAACGGACGAAGCGATCGCGGCAATCGAGGATGCGCTGAATGTGCGCCCCTTCGCCGATCGCAACGACCAGCGCCTTGAGCGGAACCCGGACGGCGAGCAAGTGCCGATCGCGCCCACCACCGCCGACCTGTTCAGCGAAGCCGAGCCGGCGCATCAATGGCCGTCGAACGACGGCACGCCGCGCCATCCGGCCAATGACGACCGCGCCAATATGGGCCAGATCCTGCAGACGCTGCGGCACCGCCGCGCGCGCGCGCCCTATATGATTGCCAGCCTCGCCGCCGTGGCCTGGACCGCCGGCGCCGCCGCTTTCACCTATTTGTCCTATGGCGACCTGCAGGCGATGTTCGCGACGCCGCGCGTCGGCGTTGCACTTGCCGTCGGCATCATCTGCGCCATTATCGTGCCGGTGATATTCTTCTTCGTCATCGCGCATATGTTCAGCCGCTCGCAGGACATGCGCCTCGTCGCCGAATCCATGGCCGAAGTCGCGATGCGTCTGGCGCAGCCGGAAACCGCCGCCCGCGAACAGATCGTGTCCGTCGGCCAGGCCATCCGCCGTGAAGTCGCCGCGATGGGCGACGGCGTCGAGCGCGCTCTGGCGCGCGCCGCCGAACTTGAAGCCCTCGTGCACAACGAGGTCTCGGCGCTCGAGCGCGCTTATAATGACAATGAAGTCCGCATCCGCGACCTCTTGAGCGAACTGACCAACCAGCGCGACACGCTGGTCAGCCAGTCGGAACAGGTGCGCAAGGCGATCGGCGCCGTGCATCTCGATCTGTCGCATGACATTACTTCGGTCGGCGATCTCGTTGCCGAGAAGGTCAATGAAGTGGCGCAGCGCGTCACCCGTTCGCTCACCGAGAAGGGCGAGCATATCACCCTGGCGCTCGGCCATGCCGGCGACTCGATGATCGACGCGCTCAGCGAGCGCGGCGCGACCTTGCTGGAACGCCTGGAGACGACCAGCGACAAGGCGACAACGGCAATCTCGTCGGCGAGCGATCGCCTTGGCGACAGCCTGAGCTTCAAGACCGACAACATCCAGGTCGAATACGCCGACATGGCCGAGCGCCTGCAGCAGATGATGACGCAGCGCCTGAATGAGGTTGCGCAGGGCTTCGACAAGCGCACCATCGGCACCATCGACACAATGGCGAGCCGCTCGCAGATCCTGACCGAAGCCATCACCGAGACCGCCAACCGCATGGCCGACGTCATTTCGTCGCGCACCAACGAGGTCAATTTGACCCTGCGCACGACCGGCGACGCGCTGGTGCAGGACGTGTCGTTGCGTGGCGGCGAGGTCGTCGCCAAGATGGAGCAGACCGGTGCACGCATCACCGACACATTGATCGACCGCAGCAATGGTATCTCTGACACCTTCCGCGACAACGCCGAAACGCTGGTCACCGTGTTCGACAGCCGCGGCGATGCGGTCAAGGACATGCTGGCGACGCGCCTGCAGGCCTTCGAGCAGATGTTCGACAGCCGCGGTACCGAACTGACGGAAAAGATCGCGCGCGACTCGGCCAATCTCGGCACTCTGGTCACCCGCCACATCACCGACTTCGACCACACCGTGAAGACCTATGGCGGCGAACTGGTCGAACGTCTCGGCCGGCGCACGCAGGATGTCTCCGAGGCGATGCGTACCTATCTCGACACGTTCGACCAACGCGTCACCGGCCGTTCCAACGACCTGTCGGGCACGCTCGATGCGCGCCTAGGCCAGTTCGAGGACATGCTCGGCGGCCGCGTCAAGCAGCTCGCCACCGCCCTCACCGATGGCGGCAAGGAAGTCGTCGGCGCCCTCGACAAGCGCATCAGCGACGTCACCGGCACCATCAATGCGCGCGGCACCGAAGTGGCCGACGCGATCAGCGCCAAGATCGGCGTACTGGACAAGACGCTCGGCGACCGCGCGACCGAAGTCGCCGATACGCTGGACGGCCGCATCAACCGCTTCGAGGAATTGCTGGTTGGCCGCGCCGTCAACGTCACCGACCAGATCGAAAGCCGCACCAAGGCCGCCACCGAAATCCTCGGCACGCGCATGGAGCAGCTCTCCGACGCCATCAAGACCAACACTGCGGAAGCGGAGAAGTCGCTCAGCGCCCTCACCCAGTCGACCACCGAGACGATCCGCGCCAGCGCCTCCGAGGCCGAACGCACCCTCACCGGCGTCAGCGACGAAGTCGCCAAGAGCTTCATCAAGCGCGCCGAGGAGATCGCCGTCTCCGTGTCGCACCGTACCGCCGAGATGGAAGCGCTGCTGTCGGACAGCAGCGGCGGCGTCGTGCACACGCTGAGCGAAACCGGCGAGAAGTTCGCCCGCGACATCAACACGGCGACCGACGTGGCGCTCGCCTCGATCGAGCAGAAGGCGCTCGTGTTCAGCCGCACCGTTGTCGACAACGGCGCCGAGATCACGCGCATGATCAATGTTGCCGGCGAAGCCGCCGCCAACAATGTCACCCGCACGCTCACCGAATTGCAGGAGACCTCGGCCAAGGCGATCGAGCGTTCCAAGCAGACCGCGACCACCACGGTCAGCGAGATGATGGAAACGCACAATATGCTGCGCGCCGACACGACCGCGCTGTTCGAGCGCCTGCGCGAAGCCAACATCATGCTGCAGGAAGTGCTGTCCGGCTCGCATGAGAACATGAGCGCGCTGGAAAACACGCTGATGCTGCGCGTGTCGGAATTCGTCGCCGCCATGCAGGAAGTCGCCGGCTCGACCACCGATGCGACCGACCGCGTCGAGACTACGATCAGCAACTTCCGCGAAATCACCACGCATGTCGTAACCGATCTCGGCCTGCTCGCCTCTTCGCTCGAGGCACATGGCCGCGATCTCAGCAAGGCGGCCGAGCTCATCGACGGCTCCAACCAGCGCACCGAAGAATCGGTCACCGAGCGCCGCGTGCAGCTCGACTCGCTGGTCGCCACGCTCGACATCCGCACCGAGGATATCGAGCAGCGCCTCAAGCGCTTCTCCGGCCTGCTCGACGAGTCGCTCGAAGCGGCCTCCAGCCGCGCCCGCGACGTCGCCCGCCTCGTCTCCGAGTCGAGCGCCGAAGGCACCCGCGCCATCAACGATCAGTACGAAGCCGTGCGCGTCAATGCCGAGGAAGTCACCCGCGCCATTGCCGAAGGCACAGCCGACAGCGCCCGCGCCATCAGCGATCAGTACGAGGCCGTTCGCGTCAACGCCGAGGATGTCGCCCGCACCATCGCCGAAGGCACCGCCGAGAGCAGCCGCATCATCAGCGAGCAGTATGAGCGCCTGCGCGCCCAGACCGACGCGCAGCGTGCCCGTACCGTCGAGACCATGCGGACGGTCTATGCCGAGACGTCGAGCGAGACCGATCGCATCTTCCGCGATGCCAACGAACGCTTCGCCGACGCCGCCCAGGGCATGCGCACGATTTACGAGCAGTCGGCTGGCGATACCCAGTCAATGTTCCGCGACGCCGGCGAGCGCTTCGCCGAGACGGTGCAGGACATGAAGCAGATGGCCGCGGAAATGCAGCGCGAGCTGGAAGAGACCCGGACCGAACTGCGCCGCGGCGTCTTCGAACTGCCGCAGGAAACCGCCGAGAGCGCTGCGCAAATGCGCCGTGTCATCGTCGACCAGATCGAGGCACTCGCCGAATTGAACCGCATCGTCGCCCGCCATGGCCGCAACCTCGACGCCGTCGAGCCGGTGCAGCAGCAGCGCCGCACGCGGGAAGAGCCGTCGCTCGCCGTCATTGGCGGCCGCAGCGAGAACTTGCGCAGTGAGAATTTGCGCAACGACACATTGCGCAGTGACACTTTGCGCAATGACACGATGCGTAATGACAGTTTGCGTGACGTGCCGCCGCCGCCGCGCCCGGCGCCGGCGCCGCGTCCGGAGGTTGCCAACTTCGCGCCTGCGCCGCGCCGCAGCGAACCGGCCGCGCCGTCATCGCCGTCGCTGTCGCCGACGCAAGCTGCCAATCCTGGCCGTGGCTGGTTGTCGGATTTGCTGACCCGCGCGTCGCGCGATGAAGAACCGTCGCGCGACTTCCCGCGTGAAACGTTGCGTGAGCCTTCTCGGGAAACGTTGCGTGACAGCGGCCGTGGCAATGACGACCGCACACCGCGTCACTCGATCGAGTCGCTCGACTCGCTGTCGGTCGATATCGCCCGCATGATCGATCACGAAGCGGCAGCCGATTTGTGGGATCGCTACAAGCGCGGCGAACGCAATGTGTTCACGCGCCGGCTCTATACGTTGCAAGGCCAGCAGGCTTTCGACGAGATCCGCAAGAAATATCGCGCCGACCGCGAGTTCAAGCAGACAGTCGATCGCTACATCAGCGAATTCGAGCGGTTGCTCGATGAAGTCTCGCGTGACGACCGCGGCCAGATGGTGGCGCGCACCTATCTGACGTCGGAAACCGGCAAGGTCTATACGATGCTGGCGCACGCGGCGGGCCGGTTCGATAACGCGTAGGCACTTGCCCCGGACGCGGTGCATCACGGAGTGATGCGCCGCTGAGCCGGGGCCGTTCCAAATTCGAATGCGTAACGGTCCCGGTTCTGCAACGCACCACTAACGCGGTGCGCTGCGCCCGGGACAAGGACCGCGACTACCGCTGTTGCTGCCGGCGCGGGCCCGGCTCCGGCTTTTTCTCTTCCGGCGGGGCGCCGCCCCAGATCAGCCGGCTCGGATTGGCGTCGAAATTCTTCGCCGCCTTGTCGATGGTCGACAAAGTGCGCGTGCCGGTGCGCGCCAGCCCGGCGATGTATTTCGTCAGCTCCTCGGTGCGGCCATCGAGATTGTCGGCCAGCTTGCGGATCGAGCGCGCCGCTTCGTTGATGTCGCCGCCCGTGCCATCAGCGCCGCCGATCAAGCCTTCCAGGCCCGCGGCGATGCGATCGATGCGCTCGGAATTGCGGCCGAGCGCGCCGGTGAACTGCTCGACATTGGCCAGCGTCTTGTTGATGCTGTCCGAGTTGCCGCCGAGCGCCGCCGTGAACTTCTCGACGTTGGACATGGTCTTGTCGAGATTCTCGGTGTTACGCGACAGCGCCGCGGTGAAGCTGTCGATATTGGCAATCGCACTCTTCAGCGACTTCTGATTTTCCTCGATCAGCTCCTGAACCTTGCGCAGCGCGTCACGCGCGGCGGCAGTCACGTCCTGCGTCGCGCCGGGAGGCGCGGTCATCAGCGGGCCGTCTTCCTTGATATCCTTGGCGCCAACTAGGGGCGGCTTGTCCGGATCGCCGCCCTTCAGCGACAAAGCGGAAATACCGGTCAGGCCCTGGAATTCGAGGCTGATCTCGGTGTCCGGGCGAATGGCGACCTTGTTGTCGACCGAGATACGGGCGACGACCTGCTTCGGCCGCTTCGGATCGAGCTTGAGGTCGGTCACTTCGCCGACCCGGATACCGTTGAACAGCACAGAAGCGCCGGTGCGCAGGCCGGACACCGAGCCGTCGAAAACCACGCGATAGAAGGCGCGCTCACCGGCGCCGCCGACGTTCTGAAACCAATAGACGAAGCCGAACACGCCGATGACCACGGCCAGCGTGAACACGCCTATCAGGGTATAATTCGCTCTCGTTTCCATCATCAGCTCCAGGCCCGGCCCCGAATCGCGAAAGGGGCCGACCGCTTATCTATATCGAAAAACTACGTCGACGCCTTGCCTTGCGGCTGGTATCCGGCCCGCGAGCGCTTGCCGCGGAAATACGATTTAAGCCATGGATGCTCGGATTTAAGCATGGTCTCCATGGTGCCTTCGGCGATGACCTTGCCCTCGGCTAGCACGGCAATGCGGTCACAGACCGTGTGCAGGCTGTCGAGATCGTGGGTCACCATGTAAACGGTCAGGCCCAAAGTTCGTTGCAACGTCGCGATCAGCGTGTCGAAATCGCCGGCGCCGATCGGGTCGAGGCCGGAGGTCGGCTCGTCGAGAAAGACGATTTCCGGATCGAGCGCCAGCGCGCGGGCCAGCGCCACGCGCTTGATCATGCCGCCGGACAGCTCGGACGGGAATTTGTGACAGGCCGACGAGTCGAGGCCGACCATTTCCAGCTTGGCGACGGCAAGATCGTCGAGCAGGCGCTGCGACAGCTTGAGATATTCGCGCACCGGGAATTGCAGGTTCTCCATAACGGTCAGCGACGAGAACAGCGCGCCCTGCTGGAACAGCACGCCCCAGCGCCGCTCGACGGCCCGGCGCTCGGCATCGGTCGCCTTGTCCATGTCGACGCCGAACACCTTGATGCTGCCGGCCTTCTTGTGGATCAGCCCGATAATGGTGCGCATCAGCACGGATTTGCCGGCGCCGGAGCCGCCGACGAAACCGAGGATCTCGCCGCGATAAACATCGAGATCGGTGTGGTCGAGGATGTTGCGATCGCCGAAGCCGACGACAATGTCGCGCGCCTCGATGATGACCTCTCTCTGGCCGTTGGTTTTGGTGGCGGGCGTCATCATCTCACATCCCGATCGAGGCAAAGAAGATGGCGAAGATGCCGTCCATCACGATGACGAGGAAGATCGATTCCACCACCGAAGCGGTGGTCTGGCGGCCGAGCGATTCCGCCGAGCCTTTCACCATCAGACCTTCGACGCAGGCAACCGCGCCGATCACCAGCGCCATGAACGGCGCCTTGATCATGCCAACCTGGAATGTGTTGAGCGCGATGGCTTCCTTGAGGCGCGACAGAAATATGTCCGGATCGATGCCGCCATAGAGCCAGCACACCAGGCCGCCGCCATACAGCGCCGACATAGAACCAAGGAACGTCAGGATCGGCACGCCGATGATCAGCGCGATGATGCGCGGCAGGATCAGCACCTCGACCGGATCGAAACCCATGGTCTGCAGCGCGTCGATTTCCTCGCGCATCTTCATCGAGCCGAGTTCGGCGGTGTAGGCCGAGCCGGAGCGGCCGGCGACCATGATGCAGACAATCAGCACGCCGAGCTCGCGCAGCACCAGAATGCCGACCATGTCGACGACGAACACGTCCGCGCCAAATTTGCGGAAGTGAAACAGGCCCTGCTGGGCGATGATGCAGCCGATCAGGAAGGTGATGAGCAGCACGATCGGCACGGCGCGCCAGGCAACATTGTCGAGCTGGTGCACGACGGAGGTGAGACGCAGGTTGCGCGGATTGGACAGGACGCGGGCAAGCGCCACAACCAAAGCGCCGAGCATATTGACGATGGCAAGGAATGAGCCGCCGACCGAGGCGACGTTTTCCCCGACCGAGCCGAGCGCGTGCGCGACGACTTCGCCGCCGGTCTTGTGGTGCTCGCCTTCGAGCTTGACGTTGCGCAGCTCATCGACAAGCGCGCCGTAGTCTTCCTTCAGGCCGCTAATGTCGGTCTTCGCGCCATTAGCGGTGAAAGCGCGCACCAGCCGCTCGAGCAGCCAGGCGCCGAACGTGTCGAGCCGCTCGACGCCGCCCATGTCGATGGCAACGCTTTTGACCGTGGGATATTTCTTGATCAGCGCCTCGATCGACTCCTCGAGGCCGTGCGCGTTGACCGCAATCCAAGCGCCGCCGCCGGCCAAAGTAAGCCGGTCGCCTTGCACCTGGTCGTCAAGCAATGTCTCGCCGCTCATCTATCTGCCACTTGTACCGGTCACGCGCCGCCCGGACCGGGAAAACACCAAAAAACAAAGCGATTCTGTACTTGGTGCCATGTAAACCTGTTCGGACGTTGCACAGCATCCGCCTGAGTCGGATATCCCCAATCTCGTCAGGCAGCGGCTTGCCGCCGCGCCGAAGGTCAGTCCGCAAAGGTTTCTCAATTGCCGTCCACGACTCACATAACCCTTAAAGTAGAGGCCGAAAGGTGGCCGATCGCCGGTTCTTTCACGATTAGCCGCGGCGCCAAGACCGAGGCCGCGGTCGTCGTGGTGGAACTTGGTGACGGCGCTATGACAGGGCGCGGCGAATGCGTGCCCTATGGCCGGTATGGCGAGACTGTTGAGAGCGTTATCGCGGCCATCGAGGCGATGCGCGGACCGCTTGCTAACGGTCTCAGCCGCTTTTCGTTGCAAGCGGCAATGCCGCCGGGTGCCGCGCGGAATGCGCTGGATTGCGCCTTCTGGGATCTGGAGGCCAAGCTCAGCGGGCAGCCGGTCCATGAATTGGCCGGCCTGCCCGCGCCAAAGGCGCTGACCACCGCTTTTACCATTTCACTGGGCGTGCCCGAGGCCATGGCCATTGCCGCCGCCAAGGCAGCGAGCCGTCCGCTGTTGAAAGTGAAGCTCGGCGGCGATGCGGCGAATGGCGGCGATCCGGCCCGCATTCTGGCGGTGCGGGCCGCGGCGCCGAAGGCGACCCTGATCGTCGATGCCAATGAAGGCTGGGCCGAGGAGGCGCTTGCCGCCAACTTTGCCGCCTGCGCCCAAGCCGGCGTCGTGCTGGTCGAGCAGCCGCTGCCGGAGGGCCGCGACGGCGCGCTGGCCGGTATCAGCCGCCCTATTCCTGTTTGCGCCGATGAGAGCGTGCACGACCGCGCCTCGCTCAGCGCCCTCGTTGGCAAGTACGACGCCGTTAATATCAAACTCGACAAGACCGGCGGCCTGACCGAGGCGTTAGCGATGGCCGATTCGGCCACCGCCTTGGGCTTCGACATCTTCGCCGGCTGCATGGTGGCGACGTCGCTGTCGATGGCACCGGCGGTTCTGCTGGCGCAATCCGCGCGTTTCGTCGATCTCGATGGCCCGCTGCTGCTGGCCAAGGACCGCGACCACGCCCTGCGCTATGACGGCAGCCTGATTTTCCCTCCAACGAAAGCGCTCTGGGGCTAACTTCCAGGTCACCGATCTATCGCTCACCGCGACTCGTTCAAACACGTCTCCGTGTTAACCATGTTTCGCTGGAACATGGGGAGATTCAGCAACACTCGCCGATTACTTGCACAATCTATTGAATTATCTACCGAATTCCATACTCCGCTTGGTTAACCAAACCTTTCCGTCGCCACCACAATGAGGTTAGACTTAGTCCACAATGCACACTGCCGAAGCCGGCAGGCTCGGGGATGGGGTTGGGGGCATGCGAATTCGGGGGCTTTTGCTCTGTGTGGCGACGCTGGCGTCCGTGACGTCGGCTAATGCCACAATGCGTATCGCCGAAGACCGCGGCGGCCAGATCGGCCATTACCTGCAGGTGTTCGCCTCCGTCCGCTCCTCCGGCCAGAATGTCGTGATTGACGGCAATTGCCTCTCCGCCTGCACCCTCGTCCTTGGCCTTGTGCCGAAGAGCCGCGTTTGCGCCACGCCGCGCGCCCGCTTCGGCTTTCATGCCGCCTGGATGCCGGACACGGAAGGCCGCCCGGTGACCTCGCCAATGGGCACCGCAGCACTCTGGAATATCTATCCGGCCACCGTGAAGCGCTGGATCAACCGCAATGGCGGCCTGTCGCGCAAGATGATCTACATGCAGGGCCGCCAGATGCAGGGCATCGTCGCCGACTGCAATGACGTCGAAGCCCGCCGCATCAATGTGCGTTCAGAACGGCGCGAGGCGCCCCGCCCGGTGCGCTACACAGGCGCAAGCGCCGCCAGCGACCGCCGCTAGGGCCATCGCCGCATAGGCTTGCGGGCCGAAGGCACCATATAGCACGCCCGACAATCCCATGGCGCCGGCCTGCGCCACGCCAATCGCGACAGCGAGATAGCCTTGCGCCCGCGCCGCCTGCCCTTGCGGCGCATGACGGGCCACGAACATCAACGCGCCGATATGCGTCGCACCGAAGGTCAAGCCGTGCAGCAATTGCAGCGCCGGCAGCGCCAGCGTTGGCGGATCGAAGGCCATGATGGTCCAGCGCAAGCCGCCGGCGGCAGCGCCTAACATCAGCATGACGCTCGGCCGGAAGAAAACAGGCAGCCGGGCTGAATAGAAGAACACCGCGATCTCGGCAGCAACGCCAAGCCCCCACAAGGCTGCGATGACGGTGCCGTCGAGTCCGTCGCTGCGCCATTCGACCGCCGAGAAGCCATAGAACACCGCATGGCTGGCCTGGATAAGGCTGGCCGCGGCGATGACGGACAGGAACACCGGATCGCGCAGCATCGGCTTGGCCGGTGCGGCGCTGACCGAGGGCGCCGATGCGCCAGTCGATAGTGGCGCGAGCATCATAGCCGCCACCGAAGCCGACACCGCCGCGGCGACGATCAGCCAGATCAAATGCCGCGCCGGCATCAGATCAGCGGCAAATCCGGCAGCGAAGGTGCCGAACACAAAAGCCAGCGAGCCCCAGACGCGGATCGGGCCATAGGCGCGGCCGCGCGCCGACAGGCCGCGCAGCGCATAGGTTTCGGTCAGCGGCATCACCGGCGTTGCCGCCAGCGAGGCGAAGGTCACCGCCAGCAAGATGGCAATAAAGCTGCCGGACAGGCCGACCAGCACATAACCAAGGGCGGTCAAGATGCAGGTCAGGACGATGGCGGCGCGCACGGCATCCCGGCGGTCGGCGCTGTGTGTGATGATCGGCAAAGCAACCACACGCGCGATAATGGGGCACGCCAGCACCAGCCCGATCATGTCCGGGTCGAGGCCTTTGGCCTTCAGCCACACCGGAAAGAACGGCAGTTGGATACCGCCCATGACGAACAGAGTGGCGTAAAGCCAGGCCAGGCGCGTCGAAAAGCTCGCTTCACGGGCGGAAGCCTTCGGATCAGGGCCTTGCGACAGGAACGTCGCCATTTTCGTGCAATACCCCAATACAGGCTAATCGCGCCCGGCGTCTGGCCGAATCATACCGCTTGATTGATAAACGTCTCGCATGGCCGGGCCAATGATTGAGAGAGCGACCGAACGAGCGACCGGGAAAGTTGCCGAGGACGACTACCAGTCGTTCAGCGCGGCGCTCGGCGCCAGCGAACGCGGTCGCGCCTTTCTCAGCGAATATGCCAAGCGCAACCGGCATGCCGATACCGAAGTGGTGCTGGCGGCGCTCGACCGGCTTGAGACCGTGGCGCGCAGCAACAAGGTAGCGCCCGAAGCCGAACGCATCCGTCAGGATCTGCGCGCGCTGCTCGACACGATTCATTCGGCGCGGCCGCAGATCGATTCTACGCCCGGCGCCATCAAGGCGGCGACGCTCGGCGCACTGATGGAATTCGTGCAGGCGCGCCTCGAAGCGCTGGTGCAGCCGACGCATGCGCCACTCGCGTCTGTGCCGGAGCCGGAGCAACCGGAATTGCCGATGCCTCAGCCCGGCACTGCCGCGCAGCGCACGATCGCGCTGGTGCAAGCGATTGTGCCACCGCCTGCGCCGGTCGCCGTTCCTGTTCAGATCGCGCCAGAAATTATCGCGCCGCAGATCATTACCGCCGCACCGGTTGAGCAAACTGCGCCGAGCTCACTTGGTGTCGGCTTGTTCGAGCCGTCGCGCTCGACGAAGATTATTCCGGAAGTGAACTTCATCGACTCGCTGTTCGACGAGATCGACGCCAAAAAGAAGGCCAAGACCATTGAGCCGGCTGCGCCTGTCATAGCGCAATCAATCGAAACGCCCATTGCCTTTGCTGCAACATTGCCGCAGATCGCCATGCCGGGGCCGGTGGCCGCGCCGGTTGTTGAACCGGTCATCGAACCGGTTGCTCAACCGATCGCGCTCGCGGGTGTTGCTGTGTTCAATGAGGCTGTGACGGCGGAGCAGACCTATGCCGAGCAAGCCGTCGCGGCCGATCCGTCGCAACAGGCGATGAACAATGCGCTGGCCGCGATCATGGCGTTGAGCGAAGAAGAACGCTTGGCAATGTTCACCTGACGCACTAAGCGTCAGCGGCGATCAGTTTGGCGAACATCTCGACGTCGACATTGCCGCCCGACAAAATCACAACGACGACCTTGCCTTTGATGTCGAGCTTGCCGGCTAGCAACGCGGCAAGGCCAATGGCGCCGCCCGGCTCGACCACCAGCTTCAACTCTTCAAACGCATAGCGCACGGCGCGGCCGACTTCCGCGTCGCTGGCGCTGATGCCCTGCCCGATCAATTCCTGGTTGATCGGAAACGTCCATTCGCCCGGCGTGTTGCTCATCAGCGCGTCGCAGATCGAACCGCTGACTTTGTCATTGGCCTCGCGGTGGCCGCTCTTGAACGACCGCAACGTGTCGTCGAAGTCTTCTGGCTCGGCGGTAAACATCCGCGCGTCCGGCACTGTTGACTTGATGCCGAGCGAAATGCCGGCGGCCAGGCCGCCGCCCGATGCGCCGACAACGACGATCTCCGGCTTCAAGCCGAGCTTGGCCAGATCCTCGACGATCTCGGCGCCGATCGTGCCCTGCCCGGCGATGATCAACGGATCGTCGAAGGGCGGCACCAATGTCGCGCCGCGCTCATTGATAATCTTCATGGCGATGGCGACGCGGTCCTCGCCGGCATTGCGGTCGTACAGCACCACTTCGGCGCCGAGCGCCTTGGTGCGCTCGCGCTTCGCCTTCGGCGCGTCGGCCGGCATGACAATGGTCGCCGGCATGCCGAGCAGCTTGGCCGCCGCGGCAACGCCTTGCGCATGATTGCCGGACGAATAGGCAACGACACCCGCCGCGCGTTTGTCCTGCGGGATCGACGACACCTTGTTATAGGCGCCGCGGAATTTGAACGAGCCGGTGCGCTGCAAGGTCTCGACCTTGAGGTAAACGCGCGCGCCGAGGCGCTCGTCGAGCACGGTGAAATTGACCAGCGGCGTGCGCACCGCGACGCCCTGCAGCCGCTTGGCGGCGGCCTCGATGTCAGCGAAGGTCGGGAGAAGTTTTTTGTCGATGATGCCCATGGGAGAAGCGTAGCGCCGCGGGGCGCACGGAAGCAAGGCCGGCTACGCCGCCCGCCGCGGCTTCTTCTCGCGCCAGGCTCGCGCGCCTTCGGTAACATGCTCAACGAATGTGCGGGCGCAGGCCTGCCATGTCAGCCTTTCGGCGAAGGCGCGGCAAGCGCCGCGGTCGAGTTCCAACGCATCGAGACAGGCGCGCCGCAGGTCCTCGTTCAAGCAGCCAACCCGCGCATCACCGATGACATCGTGCGGTGCCGCCGCCGGAAAGGCCGCCACAGGAACGCCACTCGCCAGCGCCTCAAGCAGCACCAGCCCGTATGTGTCGGTACGGCTCGGGAACACGAAGACATCCGCGGAAGCATAAATGTCGGCCAGTTCATCGCCGCGTTTGGCGCCGAGGAACACCGCATCCGGATAGGCCTTGCTGAGTTGCTCGCGCGCCGGGCCGTCGCCGACGATCAGCTTGGTACCCGGCAGATCAAGCTTGAGAAATTCCTCAAGATTTTTCTCAACCGCAACACGGCCGACAGTGAGAAAGATCGGCCGCGGCAGATCAAGCTCTTTGCGCCGTGCCGGCCGAAACATCGTCGCATCGACGCCGCGCGACCACAGCCGGACATTGCTGAAGCCGCGCCCGATCAATTCCTGTTGCAAGGTCGGCGTCGCCGCCAGCACAGCCGCGCTCAAACCGTGAAAGCGGCGCAGCCAGGACCAGGTCAGTTCGCTGGTCCAACGCTCCGGCAAGGGCAGACGCTCGGCGAGATAATCGGGAAAGCGCGTGTGGAAACTTGTCGTGAACGGCATGCCGCGCTTGATGCAGACGCGGCGCACGGCGTGGCCGATCGGTCCTTCGGTTGCAATATGCACGCACTCAGCGCGCGCCTGATCGAGCCTTCGCTCGATGTCCCCCGGCCCGGTCAAAGCCAGCCGGATTTCCGGATAGCCCGGCATCGGCAAGGTGCTGAATTCAGCGGGGCTGAGGAATTCAACATCGGTGCCGAGCGCCTGCGCCTCCTGCGCGACGTGAGACAGCGTGCGCACGACGCCATTGACCTGCGGGTGCCACGCATCGGTGGCGACGAGAATTTTCATGCCGCCTGCGAGTGGGTCAACGCCGGCACCGGGGCGGCAGCGCCATCCGACTGCGTCCACGTAATAATCTCGAACGTGCCGTCCATATTCTCGGCCACCGCTGTGCAGCTCTCGACCCAGTCGCCGCAATTGATGTAGCGCAGGCCGAAATCGTCATGCAGCGCCGCCGTATGAATGTGGCCGCAGATCACGCCATCAACCTGATGATGCTTGGCTTCGGTCGCCAGCGCCTTCTCGAAAGCGCCGATGAAGTTGACGGCGTTCTTCACCTTCATCTTCATCCATTTCGACAGCGACCAGTAAGGCCGCCCGAACACGCGCAGCAGCAGGTTGAAGACGCGGTTCATCGAGATCGCGAAGTCGTAGGCCTTGTCGCCGAGCAGCGCGAGCCAGCGCGCCTGTGTGACGATGAGGTCGAACATGTCGCCATGCACGACGAGATAGCGCTTGCCGTCGGCGGCCTCGTGCACGGTGTTCTCCAGCACTTCGATGCCGCCGAAATGTGTGCCGTAATAATTGCGCAGGAATTCGTCGTGATTGCCGGGGATGTAGATCAGCCGCGCTCCTTTACGCGCCTGCCGCAGCAGTTTCTGCACCACGTCATTATGCGCCTGCGGCCAGTACCAGCTGGAGCGCAATGCCCAGCCGTCGACGATGTCGCCGACGAGGTACAGCGTGTCGGCTTCGTGATGGCGCAGGAAGGAGAGCAATTTGTCGGCCTGGCAGCCGCGCGTGCCGAGATGAACGTCGGATATGAAAAGCGCGCGGCAGCGCCGTGGGACGATGTCCATCACTGCGCCGCCCTTCTCAAGTTCATGCTTCATGCTGCATCGCATTAGCAGCGCCATATTGCTGTTTTGTGACGGGCCTTGACCTGCCCGCCCCACCGCCTATCACTCCTCCGGAACAGCATTTCGCTTGAGAACGAGGACCGCCATGGATCTGGGTATTGCCGGCCGCAAGGCCATTGTTTGCGCATCGAGCAAGGGGCTCGGCAAGGCGTGTGCGCTGGCGCTCGCTGAAGCCGGCTGCGAGGTCATCATCAATGGCCGCGACGCCAGGACGCTGAACGGCACCGCCGATGAGCTGACCAGCCTGACCGGCGGGAAAATCATCGCCGTCGTTGCTGATGTCTCGACGGCGGAAGGCCAGAAGGCCCTGTTCGACGCCTGCCCGCAGCCGGACATTCTGGTCAACAACAATGCCGGTCCGCCGGCCCGCGACTTCCGCGAACTGACGCGACAGATGATGATCGAAGGCGTCACCGCCAACATGATCGTCGCCATCGAGCTGATGCAGAAGGCGATCGAGCCGATGACGGCGCGCAAGTTCGGCCGCATCATCTACATCACGTCAGGCGCGGTGAAGGGACCGCTTGCCGGCCTCGATCTCTCCTCAGGCGCGCGCGCCGGATTGACCGCCTTTGTCGCCGGCGTCTCGCGCACCGTCGCCGACAAGAACGTGACGATCAATTCGATCCTGCCCGGCGCTTTCGCCACTGACCGTCTGCAAGGCATGCTGTCGAAGGGCGCCGAGAAGAGCGGCAAGAGCATTGAGCAGGTTGCCGAAGACCGCATCAAGACGATTCCCGCGCGGCGCTTCGGCGATCCGGCGGAGTTCGGTGCAGCCTGCGCCTTCCTGTGCTCGTCGCAGGCCGGCTACATCACCGGACAGAATTTGCTGATCGATGGCGGCTTCTTCCCCGGCGCGTTCTAAGATCTTCCAGCTCGCACTTACAAAAAAAGGCCGGCGGTGACGCCGGCCTTTTTCTTATGCTTGCGAAGCGGTGAACTACTTGAGGTAGGCCTGCTTGGTGCGCACGACCGGGTCATCCCAGCGATACTTCAAGCCAAGCGAGATGATATCGACATGCGCGTCGACCGTCCCGTTGTAGACAATCGCGCCGAGTGAATTGCTCACCGACGTGCTCTTGACGAAGAGATGCGAGTACGCCGCATCGAGCGTGATCTTGTTGTTGACCTTGTACGACAAGCCAGCCGACAGCCAGAACCGGTCATTGTCCGGCAGGCGCGGTGTGCGCACATCGTCCGTGACCGGGCTCTTCTCGAAGGCAATACCCGAGCGCAGCGTGAGGGACGGGCTCCAATCGTATTCGGCGCCGAGCGAGTAGAAATAGCCATCCTTGTAGTTGAGCGGGATGGTCACTGCGCCGCCGGACAATGTCGCCGGAGCGCCGCTCGTCTGGTTAACAGCCGACGTGCCGATACGGCTCCAGTTGCTCCATTCAAATCCGGCGAGCACAGTCCACTGCGGCGAGAAGCGGTGACGCAAACCGACCGTCACCGTATCAGGCAGGCGCAGTGTCATTTCAACCGGACCAGGCGTCGAACCGAATGCGGGGGTGAACAACGGACCGCCTGGCAGTGAGAACGAGCCGTCAACCTTCTGGTTAATACCCGAACGGTAGCCGATACCGATCGTGGTGTTTGGGGCAGGCGTCAGGGTCACGCCAGCGGTGAAGCCGTAGCCCCATCCGTTAAACTGCAGATCAGCAGTATTCGTCAGCGCTGCGGCGCCGGGAACACCAAATCCGTTTACCGGCAGGCCAGTGACAAATCCGCCCGTGGCATACTGAAACTGGACGCCCACACCGACGCTGATCCAGTTATTGATTTCGTAGGCAATCGACGGCGTGAAATTGTAGCTCCGCACGTTGGTATTCTCGGCGAAGTTACGGCCGGCCCATGCATCCGGGAAGCTGACCGACAGTCCGAACGGCGAGTTGATCGACATGCCCACGAACAGTCTGTCGTTAACCTGATACGAAAAATACCCGGCAGGCACGATGGCATCGTCACCGGAGTCGCCGACACCGCCGAGCGCACCGAAGGTTGAGCCCGCTGTCGGTGTTTGCGACGCGTAGGGCATGATGCCCGAGAACACCTGCTCGAACTGAATGCCCTTTTGCTGCGTCATGGTCGCCGGGTTCCAGAACATCGACGAGAGCGCGCCACCGGCAGCAACACCGGCAAAAGAAGCGCCCTGGCCGTGTGCGCTCTGCTCACGCAGCGCGAAACCGCCGGCGTTGGCCGCTGCGCTGGTGATCACCAGAACGCCAATGCTGGCGCAACCGAGAAGAACTGATTTAACCCGACCCCGTACCATGTCCCCGTCCCCTTGAATTAGCGTGCCGCGCCGTTGAGCGTGGTGGCGCGGTCGTGGGCATATCGTGCCTTAGTCTGATGGCGGGTAGCAACGGATTGTGAGTGCCGGACTCACACTTCCAATTGGAATCCGTGACAATTCAGGAACGTGTTGCAATACCGTCACAGAACGATGGCGCAATCCGGAACCACGGGAAATCGCCCGCTTGTTGCGGTGCACACAACGGATTTGGAAATGCGAAGCGGGGAATCGGGCCGTTCGTTACAGCTTCGATGAGAGCAAAGCGCGCGCCGACAGCGCCTGCTTGAAGTCGACCATGGCTTCGTCGATCAGGGCGCCGCTATTGGCCTTCTCGAGCTTGCGCAGCAAGGTCTTCAAATTGCGGTCCTTGTCGCGGATCACCCAGCGGCGGGTGAAGATCTGCGCATCATAGATCGAGGTGATGCGCACAGGCGCGGCGACCGACGGCAGGTTGGCATCGAAATGCTGTACGTAAGGTATGGTCATGCCAGTGCCCGTTCCGGATATTGTGTGCCGGCAATCACCATGCGCGCTTTGGCCGGGCGGTGATAGTGCGGCTGTGGATACATCGGCGGCTCAGCGAAACAATGCCGATGAATTTGCCCGAAGCCGCCGGTTCCCGCCTCGCTTGTAGGCAACGCGCATAAGGCCTATAGATCAAAGTTATATGGTCGTTTCGACCCCCCATTCTTCTTAGTCATTCTTGTGCCTGATCATGCGGATCGATGTCCGCGGAAAGACGTTTGATGAACATCTTTATCTTCAAGTCGGAAAGCAACCGCGACCTGCGCGCGTTCTCCAGCGACAAAGGCGGGCTCAACCTGCCGTCCAAATTCCGGCCGTGGCATGCCGTCGGCGTGGTCAAGCCGGACACGGCGCCGCCGAACAATCTGAGCCGCGACGTCATCGAGAAGGCGATCGCCGATAACGGCTTCCAGCTCTACAAGCTCAAGGCGGAGAAGTAACCACGCGCAAGGTCGGCCGGTGCCGCAGGATTTCGCGGATCTGTGACGTCGTCTTACCGCGCACCGCATAACCGCGACGGACCAGCGCTTCGATGGCCGCACCATTGAGGGCGGCCATTTTCTTGCGTTGCTCTTTGCGGTGATCGTCGCGGGCGTCGATCATGGCTTTGCTACCGGAACGCCAGCGGGCTGGCGAGCCAGTTCAGATTCATCGCCGCCGACAGCATCACCGCGCAGAGGCCGAAGGTGAACAGCCAGGCCAGGCCCGTTTGCAAGCGGACACTCATCGGCAGCACGCAGGTGACAGGCGCAGGAAATATCGATCGTTACTCATCAGGCCAGGCCTCGAGTTAACAGGTCAGATTTTTGGGGTCTTCACCATCAACTTACCGCTCGCGAAATAGTTGCACTCTTATTTGATATAATTTTTGCGCGAAAAAGAGGCAGCCGCCGCGCCTTGAATTTTATCCTCGCCGGCGCCGCCGCACGTCCCTTGCGCTCACGCGCGCACCCACCCTTGCGCTTACTCTTGCTCTTGGCCCCTCCGGCATCGCATATTCCGCACGCTGTGAATCACACAGATCACGCACAACAAAATTCCCCGAGGGAGTCCAAGTTATGAAGCTCGTCCGCTACGGCGCAGCCGGCCGCGAAAAGCCCGGCATCATCGGAGAGGACGGCAAGATCCGCGACCTGTCCCGCATTGTGAAAGACATTGACGGCGAGATGCTCGCCTCCGGCGGCATCGCCAAGATCAAGAAGGCCAATCTCAGCCGCATGAAGCCGGTGCCCGGCAAGCCGCGCCTTGGCCCCTGCGTCGGCAAGGTCTCGAACTTCGTCGCCATCGGCCTGAACTACTCGGACCACGCCGCGGAAGCCGGCATGCCGGTGCCGAAAGAGCCGGTGATCTTCTGGAAGCACACCTCGTCGATCTGCGGCCCGAACGACGACACGATCGTGCCGAAGGATTCGACCAAGCTCGATTGGGAAATCGAAATCGGCATCGTCATCGGCAAGCGCGCGCGCTATCTCGAGAAGAACAAGGCGAAGGACGCCATTGCCGGCTACTTCCTGGCCAACGACGTCTCCGAGCGCGGCTTCCAGATCGAGCGTTCCGGCGGCCAGTGGGGCAAGGGCAAGAGCTGCGAGACCTTCGGCCCGATCGGCCCGTGGTTCGTCACCAAGGACGAGATCAAGAACCCGCAGAACCTTAACATGTGGCTCAAGGTCAATGGCGAACAGCGCCAGCACGGCAACACCAAGACCATGGTGTTCGACTGCGAACACATCGTCTGGGCCTGCTCGCAGATGTTCGTCCTCAACCCGGGCGACATCATCATCACCGGCACGCCGCCGGGCGTCGGCCTCGGCATGAAGCCGAACCCGCAGTTCCTGAAGGCCGGCGACGTCGTCACCCTCGGCATTGACGGTCTCGGCGAGCAGAAGCAGAAGATTGTCGCGTTCAAGAAGTAACGTCAACGTCGTAGGGTGGGCAAAGGCGCGCGCTTGCGCGCCGTGCCCACCGCACAGACTACGGCAAAACCCCGGGCTCACCCCCGGGGTTTTTGTTTGACGCCGCCGCCGCGCGCCATAGACTCAAGCGGCATCCCGGAGTTGCACCATGAAACGCTGGTCAGCGCTCGTCCTCGCCGCCGCCCTGCTCTACGTCGCGCCCGCTTTCGCCCAGAAAGCAAAAGACGCTGTCGCCCCGCCCGCCGTGCAGAAAGAGTTCGACAGCTTCATCGCCAAATTCCGCACAGCGCTGAAGGCCAATGATGTCGCCGCCGTCATAAGCATGACACAGCTGCCGTTCATGAAGGACGCCAATGTCAGCGACGCCGCGCAATTCCGCGACAGGGTCTACAAGCCCGAGTTCACGGCGAAGTCCCGCGCCTGCCTGCAACGCAGCAAAGCGGTCTATGACCGCGATGGCGCGAACAACGAAAACTTCTTCATGTTCTGCGGCGAGCAGATGTTCACCTTCACCAGGACGCCCACAGGTTTTCTTTTCACGGAAATCGGCGTCAAGGACTGACGGCGCTGCCGGCGCAGTCACACATCATTCTATAAGACTGGCAACGCACAGACAGAATGAACCATAACGCGCGCAAAGCATTGGTCCGGTATCACCGCCACGACATGGCATCGGTGACTGAGAGCTTGCGGGCTCCCGCCTCCAGCCGGTGAGCCAATGTGCGGCCAGTGTGACGACCTCAAAGTGCAGATCGAACGCGCGCACCGCATGATCGGCGGCGGGCTCGACGCGACGACCAAGGCGCGCATGGAAGCGATGCTGCGCGATCTCGAGGCGGCCTATCGCAAGCAGGCAGAGATCTGCGAGCCCTAAGAGTTACCCAGGCCGCTCAGCTTTGTAGGGTGGGCCTTGTAGGGTGGGCTAAGGCGCGCACTGGCGCGCCGTGCCCACCGCCTTCACCGAACGAAAAACTGTGGGCTCGGGGCCAGAGCCTCCCCCTACATATAACGGCAAAACACCGGGCTCATCGCCCGGGGTTTTTATTTTGCCCCGGCAAGGCGCGACAAAGCCGCACATTGCTCGCTCGGCATAACGCGTTCATTTGAGGGTCCTCGCACCCTCACAGGATCTCACGAAACGCATGGAACATTTTCTCGCACCGTACCGTCCGGTCCTCTTGAGCATCTTCCGCATCATGATCGGCCTGCTCATTCTTCAGTTCGGCACCGCGAAGATTCTCGGATTTCCGGTCGTTCCCGCTTTCGCGAACGTGGCGGTCGGGCAATGGCCATCCTGGTATGCCGGAGTACTCGAACTGACGTTCGGTGTGTTGCTCACCATTGGGCTTTTCTCGCGGATTTCGGCTTTTGTGCTGTCGGGCCTGATGGCGTTCGCCTATTTCATCGGTCACGCGCCGCGCGGCCTGTTCTCGCCGCTCGCCAATAACGGCACGCTGTCCATCCTGTTCTGCTTTGCATTTCTGTATCTCGCCGCCGCCGGTCCCGGCCCGTGGAGCACCGACGCCGCCCTCCGCGGTAAGCATTAGCTTCGCATACGTCGCGTCATGGCCGGGCTTCTTCACCTCTCCCCATAGCCCGTCGAAGACGGGCGTAAACGCCCTCTTGTGGGAGAGGTCGACGCGCGAAGCGCATCAGCGCGTTTACGCGCGTCTTGCGCAGAATGCGAAGGCGGGCGGGTGAGGGTTACGGTCCATCGAGAGACATAGGCCCCCTCGCCCCAACTCTCTCCCCAACGGGGAGAGGGAGCGCACCGAGCAAGCTCCCTCACCGTTCGTCCCCGCGAAGGCGGGGACCCAAGTATAATCCAACGGCCACGTGGCCCGCGAAAACAATGCAATGATCAATGTTCACTGACTGTTTTTAACAATTGAAAAGTCAGTGTCGATTGCACCTACACTAGCCAACGGCACAATGGCGATATCGTTGAACGATTGGATTTGCTCCCGCCCGTTTGAGACCATCGTTGCTCATGGGCAGGTCTCTCACTGTCAAAAGAAAGCAAAACGCCTCGAGCGCCAACATCGACCGAGCGAAGACACCGTAATCATGGTTTGATTCATACCGCAGATGGCCATGGGCCGCCTTGCCACGCAATTTCATTGCACGCAGCAAATCTTCAACTACTGAATCTTGGAGAACGCCAGCCCCAAACCGTTTCTGAACAGTAAGCAATAGGCGCTGCAAACGCGCTCTCTGTGTCTCTTCGGAGATTCGCTTTATTAATCCAGCAACACGACCGGCGATTGCGCCATGTCCAAGCTCGACTGCCTTAGCAGACGCTACTTCAGCTATTGCATCAACGTGACTCGAGGCGATCGCCTGCGTCGCGGTAGCGCCAGGTATCTCTTCAAACCAACGGCACGCATTTAGAAACCTACTTGGGCCACCCTCGTTACTGAGCGCTAGACACCCCATGAGAAGATCGTTCGCATTACGCCATGCAGATCTTCGAGACAGCCACGTACTAAGACAGGCCTTCAGCGCTTCAACCTCTTCATCGTTTGAAGAAAGAAGGAAGGACGCTCCGGCCCACACCAATGTTTTGTCAACCGCCACTTCAGGCCAGAGATACCTCACTCCATGTGCCGGAACATAATCAGCATCCGGACTGCCCGACTCTATTTCGAACATGGATGTGCGCGAAATATTTATTTCTTCAGGCAAAAGCGAAACGCCCGCAGACGCGGCAAATAGTTGAACGACAGAAAGGACATCTTCAATATAATTCTGAATACTTCTTTCCTTGTGAAACACTAGACCTAAGGATGCGAATGTCTTGATTGGATACGGCGCATCGAATGAATAGCTTGAACTATAATCTGCGCGAACCGTTAGATCATCGACTGTGACTTCAAATATGTTGCGGTCGGCTTCGCTATAAATATCGCTACTGCTAATGCTTTCAACCTTACCCGCATGGCGCAGCATAAAATCGATTGAGCTGATATTAAACGTCGCCGACTTGACAATATCGGTTTCCTGCCACGGGCCAGAGCCAATTACTGCGATACGTGAAACAATCCGATCTCGGTATAGCCCTTTCCTCCGCGAATCATCTGCTGGCGCATGAACCGTCCCACGCAAGGCGCTATAGTTAGAGAAGAGAGATACGATATTCTGATTTTGCGTTTGCAGATGAATTGGCGCATCACAATCTATCTTAAGAGATCGCGCCTCATACGCAATTAGATCGACCACAAACTCCACGTCCGAAAGTGTCAATATACCGGTGTAATATTGCCCCGAGCTCAACTCCCGACAATGAACCGACTTACCAAAATCGTCATTAGTGCCCGCCATAACAGCCCCCGAGCGCTAGAAAATTCCACGCACGAACAATGCAATGCGACCACCATCTGCTTCAAGCCCTCACTCTCCCTGACTGCCTGTCTCTCAACCCGTTTGCCGCGATCACACCTCGTTCCATCGAACTGGACTCCCCGCCTTCGCGGGGATGACCGGCGGTGGATAACGCCCCCGCTGCCCCACCTCCCCCTACCTAATCCTCTCCGCCCCATACGGCGCGAACCACGGCCGGTCATCGCCCAGACTCCGTATCCGCGGCCCATCCCACTGCCCGCGCTTCGTGCTCCGTCAACGATGAGCGGCGGAACTTTTCACGACCTTATGTGGGGTCCGCACTGTGACCAATTCGCATCGCAATCCGCCAATACGCCAAGTTCCGTCACGGTTTGTAAATTCCGACATAGACAGGACTGACGTACTGTTGTTGCTTTGCAACCGCAATTCATGCCGCGGGGCGGGGGCTTATGCGTATCCAGTGTTCTATGCGTCGCATGCGCGGCGTTGCGTTGCTGTTGAGTTCGACCGCTCTGGCCAGTCTGGTTCTGACGCATGCTGCGACGGGCCGCGAGGCGCTGCCGCCCTTGCCCGCGGCGATCAAAGCCAAGCCAGCCAAAAAGGCTGCATCGCTTTCCGCTGAAATCGACAAAGCCATTCGCGCCTCGGCGCTGGCCGGGAAGAACGGCCTGATCGCCGGTCTGTTCGACACGGTGCAGAAGGCGCCCGAGCAGCGCACAGCGGCACTTCACCTGGCGACAACGCTTGCGCCCGAACACAAACGCGACCTGATCACCGCTGCCGACCTCGGTGTGCTGTTGAACGGTCAGCGGCTGGTGCTGGCGCCGAATGCCGCGCAGGTCATGGCCGGGCAATCGGGCGCGGCCGCGGCGCCCGTATCGGCGCCGGTCTACGCCCCACTGGCCAATAATCCGTCGCCGAACCTGCCCAATCCGCTGCCGCATGTGAATGATCAAACGTGGAATCGCACGATGATCGGCGCCGGCGTTGCCCACGGCCTCGGCTTCACCGGCGCCGGCGTCACCGTTGCCGTCGGTGACTCAGGGTTCGACATCAACAATGCCGCTTTGGTCAACAGGCTCGATCTGACGCGCGCCAAGAACTACATCATCAACAACGCGAACACCGCCTACGATCCGGCATTTGTCGGCCTCCAGTCGAACACTGATATCCACGGCAGCCACGTTTCCGGAATCATCGCCGCCGAGAAATTCGACAATGTGGACATGTACGGCATCGCCCACAACGCCAGGATTGTGCCGATCAGGGTCATCCTTGCCGGACCGCCTGCGCCGAACGCCGAGTATGCGGACGAGGTGATCGAGCCGACGCGCGACGCTTTGAATTACTTCACGTCGCTCAACAACGTCATGGTCTACAATGCCAGCTACGGGCCGTCCCTGCCCAATGGCACGCCGCCGCAATCGGTCTGGACGCTGCGCAACACCACTGCCGAATACGGCGCCGCGCTCGGCGCCCTGCAGGCCGGCAAGATCATCGTCGCCGCCGCCGGCAATTCGCGCGAGGCGCATCCGACCGCCGCGCGCAACCCGGCGGGCCTCGCCTTGATGCCGTTCATCAATCCGAGTCACAATAACCTCGGCGTCTATACCGATGGCGGCAACAATCTCGATTTCTCCGCTCTCCAAAACCAGAGCGGGCAGATCATCAGCGTCATGGCGGTCGCCGCGTCCAAGCGCGCCGCCACCTATTCGAACCTCTGCGGCGTGACGGCGAGCTGGTGCGTCGCGGCGCCGGGCGGCGACACGCCGTTCGATCGCGGCGTCTATTCGACCGTTCCGCTGAACACCTATGGCTTCACCGAAGGCACATCGATGGCCGCGCCGGCCGTATCGGGCGCCATCGCCGTGCTGATCAGTGCCTTCCCGACCTACACCGCGCAGGACCTGGCGCATCTCCTATTCTCGACCACGGAAGATCTCGGCGCGCCGGGCATTGACGGTGTCTTCGGCCACGGCTTGATCCGCCTCGATCGCGCCGTCGCCGGCCCGACATCGCTCGCCGCCGGCGCTGCGGTCAACGTCGCCCAGGACACGACAACGTATTGGAGCAAGCCGCTCATCACGTCGGGCGCCTTCAGCAAAACCGGCGAAGGCATCCTCACCATTTCCGGCAAGACCTTTGCCGATGGCAATGTCAGTGTCGCGGACGGCACGCTCGCGGTTGACGGTTCGCTGCTGCTCGGCGCCAACCGTCTGACCATTGATGCGCCCGGCACATTGGCCGGCTTCGGCACCGTGACCGGCAACACCACGATCAACGGCACGCTGTCCCCCGGCCAGATGGGCAACATCGCCGACCTGATTGCCAACAACGTCGCGCCGCCGGGCTCGGAGCTGACCGGTAACTCGATCGGCATTCTGACATTCAAGGGCAATGTCTCTCTGGCCGCCACGGCGACAACGCGCATCGACATTGATGGCAATTTGCAAACGAATGGCGGCCCCGGCACGTTCGACCGCATTGTCGTCTCCGGCGCCGACAATGTGTTCACCGCCAATGGCGCGCTGACGCCGATCCTGACGGACAGCGTCGGCACGGTCAGCGGCTACATCCCGGCGATCGGCACCAGCTTCGCCTTCGTGCAGGCGACCGATGGCGCGCGCACCGCCGGCGCTTTCAGCTCGCTGCTGCAGCCGGTCGCCAGCCTGCCGGCGAATGGCCGCTTCGACGTGATCTACAAGCCGACCTCGATCACGCTGGCGGTCACGCCGTCCAGCTTCGCCGGTGTGACCGGCGGCAACGCCGGCAACGGCGCGACCGCTGTCGCCGGCATCATCGACGCCAACCGCCCGGCTCCCGGCGCGATGCCCTCCGCCAGCCTCAAGCAACTCTATGACGCGCTCTATGCGCTGAACGCGCCGTCGCAGTTCAGCACCGCGGTCAGCCAGTTGTCCGCGCCCGGTCAGACGGCCATCACCAGCGGGTCAATGGGCGCGTTCCAGGGCTTCATGGGATCGATCAGCGAACGCCAGGATGCGCTGACCAGCGGCACGCAGGTCGCGCAGGACGGCACGGCGCAATCGGCATCGCTCGCTTATGGCGGCAAGGATGTCAGCGCCGTCGCGTCGCAAGCGGCGAGCGCCTTCGCCGGCGTCGATGCGGCGCCGCCGGCCGCGAGCGGCTGGAGCGTCTGGGGCCAGGGCTTCGGCCGCTGGAGCAGCGTCGGCAATACGGCGACGCAACCGGGCTCGACCAGCACCGGCGGCGGCTTCACCGTCGGCGCCGACACCACACTGGCCAACGATCTCGTCGGCGGCGTCGCCTTCGGCTATGCGCGCACCGCCAGCCACTCGGCCGGCACGCGCGCGACATCGGACAGCTACACCGGCGCGCTTTACGCCAGCTGGACACCGGGCAACGCCGTGTTCGATCTGCGCGCCGCGGCCGGTCCGTCAAATATCCGCACCAGCCGCGATGTCCTGCTGGCTCCTTCCGCCATCCAGGGCGAGACCAACGGTGTCGGCGCCGGCGTCAGTGTCGAAGGCGGCTATCGCATCCGCATGGGCGATGTCGTCGTCAAGCCTTTCGCCGGGCTGGCCTGGCAGGGCTTCCGCCGCGACGGCTATACGGAATCGCAACAGCCGATCGGCCTCGTTTTCCCGTCGCAATATTTCGAGAAGGTCACCAGCACGCTCGGCGTTGCGCTCAGCCAGACGACACGCTTCGGCAATGGCGCGACGCTGATGCCGGAATTCAAGCTCGGCTGGGGCCATGACTGGCGCGACACGACTTTGGTGAGCCAGGCGGCCTTGCTCGATTCATCCTTCACGACAAACGGCGCGGAGCCGGGCCGCGACGCGGCGCTGGTCGGCTTCAAACTGTCGGGATGGACGCAGAGCAACTTCCGGCTGTTCACCGCGTATAACAGTGAATTCCGCAGCAATGCCTGGAGCCATCAATTGTCCGGCGGCGCGCGTTATACGTGGTGATGGCTTTGTTGAGCTTGCCTTCGTAGGGCTCCCCCTACCTGATCCGCTCCGCCCAATACGGCACGAACCACGGCCGGTCGTCACCGAGACTCCGTATCCGCGGCCCGTCCCACTGCCCGCGCTTCGTCAGCTCCGTCACCGCCCAGACCAGCGCGTCCAGACGGTCCGGCGAACGCCCGCCCGACAGGCCGCCCGATCCGAAATCGCACATCTCGTCCTCGAGCAGCGGCATAGGCTGGCCCACATGCTTCACCTTGCCCTGCGCATACATCGCCGCCACCGGCTCGGCGCGCAGCCACTTGCCGCGCCGCGCATGCACGCTCTTCACCGGCACGGAAGCGTCCACCTGCTTCAACACAGCGCTCACCATGTCGCCGCCCATATTGACCTCGGCGACAATCGCGTCCGCCTCAAGCCGCCGGTACAAGGCAACAGCGCGCGATGCCCAGACGTCAGGCTGCAAGCCTTGCGCGCTCGCATCCTCCAGCACATAGACCGCGCCTTCCTCGGTGATGCCGGCAGCAACAATGCCGCAAGCATCCGAGCCCGGCCGCGCCGAGCCCGGCGGATCGACACCGATGACAATGCGCGCCAGTGAAGGCGCCGCATCGACGCGGCACGCTTCGATAACGGCGCGCGTCCACAAGGCATCCGGCCGGTCCTCGATGATCTCGCCGTCGATCTCCTGCCGCCCGAGCCGCGTGCCGGCATAGCGGCCGATCACCGCTTCGATGAAAGCGGGCGACAGATTGGCGGCGTTGCTATGGGTCGAGGCGCGCGTCACCGCGGTGCGCGGATCGGCAACCAGCCGCTTGATCAAGGTGATCGGCTTCGGCGTCGTGGTGATGAGCTGGCGCGGATGCGGGCCGAGACGCAAACCGAATTGCAGATTGTCGAAGGTCTCGTCCGGCGTGCGCCACTTCGCGAGCTCGTCGCACCAGGCGGCGTCGAATTGCGGCCCGCGCAATTGCTCGGGATCGTCGGCGGAGAAGGCGGTCGCCACCGCGCCGTTCGGCCATTCGAGACGCCGCCGTGTCGAGGTCCAAGTCGGCCGCTCAAAGCGCGGCGCCTGCGAAAGGATGCCGGACGGCCCTTCGATCATCACTTCGCGCGCATCATGCGCCGTCTCGCCGACAAGCGCGATGTGCAGCGAACGCTGCTCGGCATAAGGCTTCGCGCCCATCGCTTGCGAGTGTACCCATTCGGCGCCGGCGCGCGTCTTGCCGGCGCCGCGGCCGCCCAGCATCAGCCATGTCGTCCACGGCCCGCCATTATTGGCGTGAAGCGGCGGCTCCTGATGCGCATGGGCGCAGACGATGAAGGTCTCATGCAACGCCTGCCTCTCGTTCGGCGTCAGGCTCGCCAAAAGCGTCCGCATCTGTCCGGCTTGCGAGGAAGTTTTCAATGCGCTGCGCAAGCGCTTCACAAAATGCATCGGTGTCGGCGGGCGCGGTATAACTGTCGCTGATGGTGTCATGGCTCTGTCCCGGTTGCGCGGCGCGCAGCCGCTGCAGTTTGTTGAAGGCTTCGGTGAGAATGCTGATGCCGCGCGCAACGGCGAGATATTGCGTCGGCTTGAGTTTGCCGTCGCAGCGCATCACCTCGAACTCGTCCAGGTGCGCCATCACGACGCGAATAAAGCGGGCGATGTTTTCTTCCTTCTCCCCTCCCCCCGCGAGCGCTACCTGTTCCCCTCCCCCCGCGCGCCCTTCGCGCGGTGGGGAGGGGTTAGGGGTGGGGGGCGACAGTGGTTGCGGTCCGGAAGGCGCTTGCGATGTCGAAGAAGCTTCCCCCCCCCCCGCTTCGTCTCGCTGATGCTCGTCGAAGCGACCCTCCCCACCGCCATAGCGCGTCGAAGACGCGCGTAGCCGCGCTGATGGCGGGGGGAGGGAAAGAAGAAGCAACTCAGCTTTCATCCCCGCCTCCAACGCCTCCACCTCGGCCAACAACTTCGCCATCGGCGGCAGATCCCGCGGCGGCGCAACGAACCGCACCCATCCCTCGCGCAACGCCATGCGCCGGATCACCGATTCATCGACACCGCAATCCGCCGCGATGCTGCTGCCGAATTCCTCAGTCTGCTCAAACCGCCGCCGCGCATCGGCCTGCAATTCAGGCGACAGCTTGGTCCGCATCGGCGATGGCGTGCCGATCACCGGCCCGCCTTTGCGCTTGGGCGTCGCGCGGCACGTTCCGCTGTGCCCCCTCTCCCCATCGGGGAGAGGGTTGGGGTGAGGGGGACTAGGTTCATCGATGGTGCGTAACCCCTCACCCGGATCGCTCTCGCGATCCGACCTCTCCCAATGGGAGAGGTGAAGAGACTGCGTTTCGACGCTTGTTGCCTGCATCGAACCTTGGCGCGCGGACGCGCCCTCGCCGCGCGCGGACGCGCGCTTTGCCGTCGCCAATTTCTTGGCCATGACGAAACTCCGGAAGTCTGTGATGTGTTTGAAAACCCGCCGCTGCGCCTCAGGCGCAGATCGCGAGCCTGTCCTAAACTTAGCCTAGGAGCGTCACGCTGTCACGGACTATTTACCCGGCCAAATATGCCCTGCCAGCAGTAGGCGTGATGGGCGGGCACGCTGGAAGATGGTGCGCACCCTCTCCTGCACCTCTCTCGTAGGGAGAGGTCGCCTTCCGAAGCACTGGCAAAGGCAGGAATTACAGGGCATCGAGCCCCCCGGGCTCATCGCCCTGGGTTGCGCCAGCTTTTTGCCGTGGCGGACATCCGCTCGCTCAATCCCTTGCCATGGCAGCCGCGAACCTCCGCTCCAGATCAAGGTAGACGTCGTCGGCGACATCGTAGATGACCTTGACGATCCTGCCGCCGGAGAACGAGAAGCGCGGCTTGTAAGCAGCACTGACCGCATCGCCGCTGTCATAGCCGACCGCCAGCCCCTCGCCCGCCAGTCCGTAATGGCCGGTCTGCACGCGGAAGTCGCCGCTGTCGGCAACGTTCTCGCCGACATAGAGAGCCATTCGGCCTAGCGCCTCGTGGTTCTTGCCAATCTTGTCCTTGATGAACTCGACGCCGACAATGTGCTTGCCGAGCTTCGGCGCGTCGCATGTCAGACGCTGTTCGGGTGGGATGCCGCAGGAAATCCGACAGCCGACTCCGAGATTGTGCCGAAGCCGTTCTGGTGGTGATTGCGGCCGGTGAGAAAAGTCGAGCGCGTCGGCGAGCACACCGAGGTCGTATGCCACTGCGTGTAGGTCAGGCCGTTCTTAGCGAGCCGGTCGAGCGTCGGCATCTCGATGCGCCCGCCGTAAGGCGACCATGCGGCCTGCCCGGTGTCGTCATAGAGGATCACGAGGACGTTAGGCGCGTCCTTCGGCGCCTTGGTTTGCAGAAAGGCATCCCAGTCCGGCTTCGAGTCGCGGATGTCGAGCTTGATCGTACCCTTGAACTCTTTCGCCATGGTGCTGTCCTCTGCCTGTCGAAGCCGCGCCTGACGAACAGGCTAACGCGCGCGAATTGAGCTTGTGTATTGGACCACAGTCCAATTCGACAGCGTCCCGCTAGATCTTACCTTCGAACGACATTTTTCCCCGGCATGCGGAATACAAACTCAGGTCGATACGGAGAGAGCTCATGGACCGGATTGTCAAAGTGCTCCGGCTGGTTTCATTCAGCGTTCTGTTCACAACCAGCGGCAGTCTTGCGCAGGATTACGAATTCAAGGGCGGATACCCGACGCCGGAAACAGTGAAGCGCGCTTACGAAGACGCCGATCTTGCGCGGGCGATACAGGCATACAAATTCTTTTACCCTACAGTCTCGTTTGAGGGGACATGGCGGGGCAATTTAAAAGAAGGCGCTGTCGTCAACAGCGTCTTTCCGTTACTGGAGGGTTCTCCTAACCAAATCGTGTTCACGCCAAATTCCGACACCCCTTATGCCGGCCTTCCACTTGATCTGAGCAAAGGGCCGATTGTCATCGACATACCGCCCGGTCCTATCATGGGTGCCGCCAACGATCTCAATCAGCGGTGGGTTTCCGATCTGGGTCTTCCGGGTCCCGATGCCGGCAAAGGCGGCAAGCACCTGCTCATCGGTCCCGAATTCAAAGGGAATATCCCTGCGGGCTATTTTGCCGCGAGAGCAACGACCAACCGCGTGCTTGTGCTTATCCGCGCGATACCGCCCGGAGGCGATAATAACAAGGCCAACGCCCTGATCCAAACCGTGA
Organism: Pseudolabrys sp.; assembly: GCA_030655215.1. Taxonomy (GTDB): domain Bacteria; phylum Pseudomonadota; class Alphaproteobacteria; order Rhizobiales; family Xanthobacteraceae; genus Pseudolabrys. The sequence continues at coordinate 112,270 of JAURVZ010000035.1, forward strand.
AGGCCTATCCGCTATCCAAAACCGCGGGTTGGAAAGAGCCGACATGGAAGAGACTGCCTGGAGGAGATTTCACGCCACTCCGCTGGGAGACTAACTTTCAATATTGGCAGGTACTGAAGGACATTATCGACCTTGAACCGGCCTATGAGGCTTATCGCTCTTACTACGGCGAGCTCGCCGGGCTTGGCATCGTGAAGGATCAACCTTTTGCCCCAGACGAGCGAATGACGGGAATCCTTGAAAAGGCCGCAGCCATGGCCAATGCTCAGATGCGAGTGCAGTCGTTTGCCGACCGGCGCGCGGATCGCGTCGCTTGGAAGGATCGAAAATGGGAATGGGCGACCTTGCGTCCGGAGAATGGCACGTTTGATTTGCCGACTTACAAGGATCTCGATGCGCGCGCAAAGTGGTTCTATCAGGCGCAAGTCGAGTCCCCCGCGATGTTCCGACGCTCTGCGGGTGCGGGCTCCCTCTACTGGCTTGGAACACGCGACAGGAGTGGCGCCTATCTCGATGGAGGCAGGATGTACAAGCTGACAGTGCCGCAGCCTGCGCCGGCTAAGCTGTTCTGGTCCGTGACGGTTTATGATGCGCGCACACGCTCGGAGATTGCAACTGATCAAGGGCACGCTGCGCTGCGGTCTCTATTTGAGTTGAAGGACGTGTCGAAGACTGGCGACGTCGAGCTTTATTTCGGCCCAACTGCACCTCCTGGCAAGGAGAAGCAGTGGATCAAAACCATCCCTGACCAAGGGTGGTTCGTGTACTTCCGTATATACGGCCCGGAACAGGCCGCTTTTGATGGAAGCTGGAAACCCGGCGATTTCGAAGTGGCGAATTGAGGTCAGGTTAGTTGTGGCTGCTAGTCCGGCGTAAACAATCGGGTTCGACTTAAATTTTTCCGGACCGCTTAAAACGTTTTGAACACGCCGGCGGTATCTTCGTACAGATGCTCAGCCGACGACATCGCCAGACCGTCACCCAGGAACGACGCGGGCTTTCGCGCCGTGTCATCAACCGCGTGGCGCAGTATCACTGCGGCCTCGGCGCGCTGCCGCGCACCTGCATGGTGACCGATATTTCCGACGGCGGCGCGCGGCTCTATTCGGAGACCGACATGCCGGAGACCTTCACGCTGTCGATCACCGGCGACGGCGCCGACATCAGGCGCGAATGCCGCGTCGTGTGGCGGCTCGGCGGCGAAGTCGGCGTCGCTTTCACCGACCGGCAAAAGTAAAAAGCCCCAGGCGTTCTGCCCGGGGCTCTTCATGTTTCGAAATGAACGTGCCGCCTAGAAGCGGTAGTTCAGGCCGGCGCGCACCAGGTTTTCCTTGAAGGTCACGTTGGTGCCGCAGTTCGAGCATTCCGCGTTGCCGAGGTCGACATAGAGATATTCGGCCTTGACGGTCCAGTTGGTCATCAGCGCGTATTCGATGCCGGCGCCGGCGGTCCAGCCGAACTTGTTCTTGCTCTCGACCGAACCGAGGTTCGGCGTCATCTTGACCTTGCCGTAAGCCGCACCGCCGGTGATGAAGGGCAGCCAGCGATCCCAGCCGGCATAGCCGAGACGGGCGCGCGCCGTGCCGAGCCACTCGTTGCGGGTTTCGCAACCCGCGCCGCCGCCGCACACGCCGGTGCCGGCCGCGGTCGAACCCTTGACCCAGCTATAGTCGAAGTCGCCTTCGAGACCCCAGACCCACGAACCGGTCTGCAGGTTATAGCCGAGCGTGACGCCGGCGAGCGCGCCCTTCGGCGAGGTCGAACCGGTGCCGCCAATGCCGGACCAGTCGGACTTGCCGAAGCCGTAGCCGCCGTTGATACCGGCGTAAAAACCGGTCCAGCTATACCCCGGCACGCTGTAGACCGGAGCCTTGTAGGATTGGCGCGGAATGTCGGCCGCGAACGATGGCGCAGCCATCGCCGCGACGAACAGGCCGACGACCATCGTCATCGTGATACGCTTCATTGTGTAGATCTCCATGAGTTGACCAAAACTTTTTTGTTACGCATACGCGCCGCAAACTTCTTGAAACCGGTCGAACGGGAGTTCGGAAAAACCGAACAACGTCCGGGGCGACCGCGCTGAAATCGCGACGATCGCGTGTGTCAAGAAAGCCCCAGTTTGGTTAATGGCCAGTTAACCATGAAAACCGGGGTTTTTCAGGCGTCACAGCGTGTTTCTCGCTGGTACGTAAGGGTTTCTAGCGCTCATGGTTAAGCAAATCCTCGCGCCAGCTGGGGCGCGGCAATAAAATAATACCGCCCGGTTGTGCAATTGGGGCCGGGCGTTGCAGTGAAGTTACATCGGCAAAATATGCCTTATCGTCGGCGCGCCGACGGGATGATGACGTCCGGACGTGCGACACCAATCGCGATTATTTCCAGGACCGATAGAAGTGGCTGAGCGGCCCATGCCCCTGCCCGACCTTCAGGCCATCGGCAGCGGCGATGGCTTCGGTGACATAGGTCTTCGCTTCATGCGCGGCGGTGACGAGGTCGACGCCTTTGGCGAGTCCGGCGGCAATGGCGGATGACAGCGTGCAGCCGGTGCCGTGCGTGTTCTTCGTATCGATGCGGCGGGCCGTGAGACGCACCACGTTGCCTTCGCCGACCAGAAGATCGACGCTTTCGTCGGTCGTCCCGTGGCCGCCTTTGATCAGCACATAACGCGGCCCGAGCGCCAGGATCTGCCGCGCCTGCGCTTCCATGTCCCGTTCGCTCTGCGCCAAAGGCGCGTCGGTCAGCGCGGCGGCTTCATGCAGGTTCGGCGTCACAACAATCGCGCGCGGGATCAACTCGCGGCGCAGGGCATCAACCGCGTCGGTGGCCAGCAGCCGGTCGCCGGAGGTCGCCACCATCACCGGATCGAGCACGATGTTCTTGGTGCTGTGTCGCGCGAGGCCGGCGGCGACCGCGTGAATCGCCGGCACTTGCGACAGCATGCCGATCTTCACCGCATTGACGGCGAGATCGGAGAACACCGCATCGATCTGCGCGGTGATGAATTCCGCCGGCACGTCATGAATGCCGGTGACGCCCTTGGTGTTCTGCGCGGTCAGCGCGGTGATCACCGAAGCGCCATAGACGCCGAGCGCGCCGAAGGTCTTGAGATCGGCCTGAATGCCGGCGCCGCCGCCGGAGTCGGAGCCTGCAATGGTGACCGCGATCGATGTCATGCACGCCCTCTTTGCGCCAGCGCGACATCGACGGCATTGCGCAACGTGCGCGCGGCAAGACCTGGATCCGGCGCCTTCGACAAGGCCGATATCACGGCAATGCCATCGGCACCGGCCGCAATGACATCAGCGGCGTTTCCGGCATTGATACCGGCAATCGCGCAGATCGGGAATTTGGCCGCTCGGCCGCGAATGATGTCAGCAACCTCACGCAGGCCATCAATGCCGATCGGGCCGGTCTTCTGCTCCTTGGACGTCGTGCCATAGACGCCGCCAATGGCGACATAGTCGAGCAGATCGAGCGGCGCCTCGCGCGCCTGCTCCACGGTCTTGACACTGAGGCCGATGATGGCGGTCTTGCCGAGCAGCAGCCGCGCATCGGCGACCGACATGTCATCCTGGCCGATATGCACACCGTCGGCTTCAGCGGCGAGCGCGACATCGACGCGGTCATTGATCAGCAGCGGGATATCGAGCGGCGCCAGCACGCCGATCAGCGCGCGCGCTTCTTCCATCAACGTCTTCGTCGAGCCGTGCTTGTCGCGCAATTGAACCAGCGTCGCGCTACCGGCAATGCGCCGAGCCAGATCGGCGAGATCGCGGCCGCCGCTGACGGCGGGGTCGGCCAGCGCATAAAGACGGAGATCGACTTTCATTCATTCACCTGTGTTATTCTTCATGCGCGCTTTGTCGGCGAGCGTTTGGCTGTCGAGATTGTAAAGCGCGTCGAGAATGGCGGCAGCGAAGCTGCCCGGCGCCTGCGCGGAGGCTGCGGCCATTTCGCCGGCGACGCCGGTGATGAGCAGCCCCGCGGCGGTGGCGACCAGCGCATCCTCCTCCACTGCAAGACAAGCGGCGACGATCGACGAGGCGGCGCAGCCCATGGCCGTGACGCGCGCCATCAGCGGATGGCCGTTGCCGATAGACGCGATGCGATGGCCATCGGTGATCAGATCGGTTTCGCCGGACAGACCGATGATTGTTCGGCGGTCGCGCGCGAACGTACTGACGGCGTCATGCGTCGGCGACGCCTCGGCGAGCGCGGTGAATTCTGCGGTGTTGAGGCGAATGGCTTTCGGCTCAAGGAAGATCAGGTCGCGGGCATAGACAGCGCGCTGCGCGGCGCGATCTACAAAGACCGGATCGAGCACCCAGGGGCGGCCATTCTGCGCCGCCGCGTCAACGGCAATCGAGGTCGCCTCGCGCCTTTCGCGGTCGAAGGTTCCGAGATTGACCAGCAGCGCATCGGCGCGCACGACGAAGGCGCCGATCTCCTCCGATGACAAGGTCATCGACGGCACGGCGCCGAGCGCCAGCAATGCATTGGCGGTGAAATTCTGCGCCACCGAATTGGTGATGCAATGAACGCGCGGCGACTTGGCGCGCAGACGCACCAGCACGGCCACCGCCTGCGACGTCAGTTCTTCACGCGACACATCGGCGCGCGCGGCATTGTCAGGATTTTGCATCTCTGGTCCCTCCGCCGGCATGACCCGGATCAGGTTCGTTGGGTTGGCGAGAAAATTGCCTCTCAGTCCGGCAAAACCGCCGGACACCCCACGAGATTGCTGTCTTAAAATTACCTAGTCCGCGCCTCCCCGCATGGCAAGAGTGACTTGCGCATGCCGCCCGATTTTGCTGGATTGTTTTTCACAATCCGCTCCGGAGATTTACTGCCAATGACCCCGTTTTTCATCCAGATCAAATGCGAGCTCGGCAAGGCCTATCAGGTCGCCAATGAGCTGGCCGAGGCGGAAATCGCTTCGGAGATTTATTCAACCGCGGGGGACTATGATCTGCTGGTGAAATTCTACGTCGACGACGGCATCGATATCGGCCATTTCGTCAACGAGAAGGTGCATTGCATCGCCGGCATCAAGGACACCTACACGATCATCACGTTCAAGGCGTTTCAGGGCTAGGCCGCGCCGCCGTCAGATCGGGCGCGTGCACCGGATATTCGACGCCGCAGGCCGTGCATTTGAAAAAGTACGTATCGCCTTCGTGGCGCGCTTCCTTGAAGCGCTCCTTGAGGTTGGTCGGCTTGGCGCAGACCGGGCATGGCGGCGCGGCAAATTTCGTTGTGTCCAATGCAGACATGACTTTTCCTTCTGCGAAAACAAGCAGCTAAAAAATCGATTGGGTTGTGCTTGATGAATCTCTACGGGCGCGGCGCCCAGGCGATGTACGAAGACAACGCGGCAATCGGAACTTTAGGTCCGTATCAAACTGTCATGAAATACGCGTGAGAACGCGGAACCCGGCTGATTCGCGCTAGATTTCCGGCGTTCTGGTGCCTTCGCCTTCCGGCGCGCGGCGCAAACCGAGCCAGCGCTCGCGAAACAGCACGGCAAGACCGGCGGCGGCAACAATGGCCGCGCCGACATAAACCAGCGTGCTCGGCAACTCGCCGAACACCCAATAGCCGAGCAAGAGCGCCCACAACATCGCCGTATAATCGAACGGCGCGATCACTGACGCCGGCGCGTGACGATAGCTTTCGGTGAGCAGGATGTGGCCGAGCCCGCCAAGGACACCGGTCGAGACCAGCATCAACAGCTCGATGCTGTTCGGCGTGTGCCAGGCGAAAGGCAACGTCACCGCGCCGCCGATTGTCGTGATCAGCGAGAAGTAAAAGACAATCGAGGATGTCGTTTCGCTTTGCGTCAGCCGCCGGGTCTGGATCACGGTGCCGGCGCTGCACACCGCGGAGATCAGCGCCAGGATCGAGCCGGCCGCCGCCACGCCCGCAATGCCGGCCGCCGAATAGTGCTCGACGTTCATATTGGGAATCAGCATGACGATGACGCCGACAAAGCCGACGACGACCGCCGACCAGCGAAACAACCGCACGCGCTCTTTCAGGACGAAAGCGGCCAGCGCCACCGTGATCAATGGCGACGCGAAGGTGATCGCGGTGACATCGGCGAGCGCCAGGCGCCCGAGCGCGGCGAAATTGGTGAACATGCCAAGGATGGCGAGCACACCGCGGCCGGCATGGCCGAGCGGGCGGCTGGTGCGCAGCGCCTGCATGAGTTCGCCGCGCAGCGCGTAGATGAGCAGCACCGGCGGGATGGCGCAGGCCGAGCGGAAGAAGACGATCTCGCCGACCGGTGTCGTATCGCTCAGCCGGCGCACCAGCGCCCACATCGTGGCAAACAACAATGCCGAGATGAGCTTGAGGCCGATCGCCGTATAGAGCTTTGAAGGTGCCGCCGCCATTATGGTTCTGCATAAACCCGTGCGGCGGGAATGTCCTCCCCTAATGTCAGGTGGCGTGCGCCCGATTTTGCAGCGCCTATCGTTTCTCGGGGCGCGGCGGGCCGTCAATGGCCGGCAATGACTTGATATAGACCGCCATGGCGTTGCGGTCGGCGTCGCTCAGCTGCGCCGTGTTGCGGACCACCGAGGCCATGCTGCCGCCGACGTTATCAAACTCCGGCGTGGTGCCGGTCTTGAGCAGTTCGGCGATGTCGCTGACCTCCCATTTGGCCAAAGCCTTCTGGGTGATGTTCGGGATCCAGCCCTCGCCTTCCGGGTTCGGCCCGCCGGCGAAGCGCTGGCGCTCGACAATACTGCCAAGCGCATTGCGCGGGGAATGGCACTCGGCGCAATGCGCCAGGCCGTTGACGAGATAAGCGCCCCTGTTCCATTCGGCCGATTGCTTGGCGTCCTGCGTGAACGGCTTGCCGTCGAGGAAGAGGAATTTCCAGCCGCCGAGTGCAAGACGAATGTTGAAGGGAAACGGCACGTCGTGATCGCGGGCTTTGCCCGGCACTGCGGGCAGCGTCTTGAGATAGGCGAACAGGTCGCGCTGATCGGCGATGGTCATGCGCTGATAGGCGGCATAGGGAAACGATGGATAGTAATGCTCGCCCTTCGGCGAGGTGCCCTTGCTCATCGCCGTGACGAACTGCGCTTCGCTCCAGCCGCCGATGCCATCCTTCGAGTCAGAAGAGATGTTCGGCGTGTAGAAGGTGCCGAAGGGCGAGGTCAGCGCAATGCCGCCGCCGAGCTTGGTGCGATCGTCCTTGCTCGGCGCGTGACAGGAGACGCAGCCGCCGGCGTCGAACATGGTCTTGCCGTTGGCAAGGTGCGCGGTGTGCGGTGCGGCCAGGGCGCTGGCCGGCACGGTTTGCGGCTTGGTCACAAACCAGAATGCGGCCGCCCCGATGAGAGCGGCCGCCAGCAGCAGTTTCATCAATCGCCGCATGCCGCAGTCCTTTCTTATCCCTCCCCGGTTACGGGGAGGGTAGATCGCTTTCGCTAAGCTCAAGCGATCAGAGTGGGGCGATGCCAGATGGAGAGATGGCCCCACCCCGGTTCGCTTGCGCGAACCGACCCTCCCCTTTCAGGCGAGGGATAAGAAGGAGCCCCGCCGTCTTTACCGCGGCTTGCGGAAGCTCTCATGGCAAGTACCGCAGTCCTGGCCGATCACCGCCACGGCCTGCTTCAGACCGTCAAGGCTGGCCGAACCTTTGTCACGGTTGTCGGCGACGTTCTTGGCCGCCTTGGCGATCTCGGCGTCGAACTTTGGCCGGTCGGTCCAGATCGCAGCCATGGCCCGGGTGTCGCCATCTTTGCTGCTCTCAGGAAAGACAGTCGGGAACTTGGCGTAGGTATTGGCAAGCGCGTCGAAGGCAGCTTTCGCCTTGGCGGCGTCAAATGGGTCGGTGCCGCGCGCCATCCGGGTCAGAACGCCGGATTGTTGGCCATTGGCCTTCATCAGGTCCTTCCGGGCCTCGATAACGTTCTGCTGCGCCAGCACTGCTGTCGCACCGGTGGCAAGCACGCCGGCGAGGGCCAGCGCCGTGACAAACTTTTTCATTTCAATTCCTTCTGGTGATTCCCGCACGGTGAACACCAGAATATTGGAATTATTCCAGAGTGCGATGCCACAAGTGGTCACGAAGCCGTGACCGCCCTACGCCGCCGTCGACTTCCGCGCCTGCTGGATCAGCGACCAGATCTTGTGCGGCGTTGCCGGCATGTCGATGTGGCGGATGCCGAAGCTGCGGTCGAGCGCGTCGATGACGGCATGGATCACCGCCGGACATGAACCGATGGCGCCGGCCTCGCCCGCGCCTTTGACGCCGAGCGGGTTGTTCTTGCACGGCGTATTGCGCGTCTCGAACACGAAGGACGGCGAGTCGGACGCATGAGGCATGGCGTAATCCATGAAGCTGGCGCTCAAGAGCTGACCCGATGACACGTCATAGACCGTGTCCTCCATCAAAGCCTGGCCGATGCCCTGCACCAGCCCGCCATGCACCTGCCCGGCCAGCAGCAGCGGATTGAGCGTGGCGCCGAAATCGTCGACAACGACATATTTGATGATTTCCGTGTTGCCGGTTTCCGGATCGATCTCGATCTCGGCGATATGCGTGCCGTTTGGGAAGGTCGGCAGGTCGGTGGAGAAATCCTTCGACGCCGACAAGATCTCCGGCGTCGCCTTCGGATGCGACGCGAGATCGGCGAAGGAGATCGCTTTGTCGGTGCCGACCACCTTGATGGCGCCGTCGGCGATTTCGAGATCGCCGGCGGAGGCCTCCAGCGCATCGGCGGCGAGATCCTTGAGCTGCTCGGCCAGCGTGGTAGTAGCCCGGTCGACCGACACACCACCAACGGGGATCGAGCTCGAGCCGCCAGTGCCGGCGCCGGTCTTGATCTTGTCAGTATCGCCCTGGATGACGCGCACGCGCTCCGGCGGCAGATCGAGCCGCTCGGCAACAAGCTGCGCGTAGGACGTCTGGTGGCCCTGCCCGGTCGATTGCGAGCCGATCAGCACGGTGACGCCGCCATCGCGGTCGAGCGCGACATGCGCCGTCTCCGGACCGTTGGCGCCGCAGGCTTCGACATAACTGGCCAGCCCAATGCCGAGCAGCTTGCCGGCGCGCTTCGACGCGGTGGCGCGCTTGGCAAAGCCCGGCCAGCCGATCAGCTCCTGCGCCCGCGCCATGGTGCCGGCGAAGTCGCCCGAGTCGTACGTCTTGCCGGTCGGCGTCGTATACGGCAGCGCCTTCGGCTTGATCAGGTTCTTGCGGCGAACAGCGTCCTGCGTCATGCCGAGCTCGCGCGCCGCCGTGTCGACCGCGCGCTCGATCAGATAGGACGCCTCGGGGCGGCCGGCGCCGCGATAGGCATCGACCGGCACGGTGTTCGTGTAAGCCGCGCGCAAGCGCACATGGCAGACCGGAATATCATAAGTGCCAGTCGCCATGCCGACGCCGAGCCACGGAATATACGGCCCGTAGCACGAGAGGTACGCGCCCATGTCAGCGACGATGTCGATATCGAGGGCGAGGAATTTGCCTTTGTCATCGATGGCGAGCGTCGCGGTCGAGATATTGTCGCGGCCATGACTGTCGCCGAGGAAATGCTCGCTGCGGTCAGCGATCCAGCGCACCGGCTTCTTTGTCTTCTCCGCCGCCACCGCGGCTAAAGCGTATTCGCGATAGGGAAACAGCTTGGTGCCGAAGCCGCCACCGACATCGGGCGTGATGACGCGCATCTTGTCGAGCGGCAGCTTGAGCACGTCGCCGCAAATAATATCGCGGATGATATGCGAACCCTGGCTGCCGAGCGTCAGCGTGTAGCGCTCGCCGTCATATTCGGCGATGACGCCGCGCGTATCCATGTAATTGGTGACAAGGCGCTGGTTGATGATGGTGGTTGAAACCGTCCGCGCGGCGCCTGCGAAAGCCTGCTTCGTCGCGGCTTCGTCACCCAAGGTCGTTTCAAAAGACAGATTAGGACGGTCGGGCCAGACCTGCGGCGCGCCAGGCTCGAGCGCGGCAATGGCGCCAATGACATGCGGCAGCGGCTCGTAGTCGACACTGATCGCCTCGGCGGCATCCTTGGCCTGCGCCAAGGTATCCGCCACGACGAAAGCCATGGCGTCGCCGACATGGCGCACAACGTCGAGCGCCAGGATCGGGTAATGCGGCACCTTGATGTCGACGCCCTCAAGCACGCCCGGCGTCGGCAGTGGACCCAGTTCGGCGGTGTCCTTGCCGGTCAGCACCAGCCGCACGCCCTTCATCGCCTTCACGGCGGTCAGGTCACCTAGGGTGAAATTGGCGTGCGCATGGGTCGAGCGCAGCACCACCGCGTGCAACGTATTGTCCGGCCAGACATCGGCAACGTAACGCCCGGCGCCGCGCAGCAGCGGGTCGTCTTCCTTGCGGGTCAGCGGCTGACCGAAACCGAATTTCATTCCTGCCACAGCGCTTCTCCTGTCGAACGCGTCTTCTACTCGGCCGGCTGCACGACATCCCGTTTGCGCGAGAAGCGCGCGGCAAGCGCCCGCGAGATCACATAGAAGACCGGCGTGAAGATCAAGCCGAAGATGGTCACGCCGATCATGCCGGCGAACACCGTGGTGCCGAGCGCCTGCCGCAATTCGGCACCGGCGCCGGTGGCCCAGACCAGAGGCGCCACGCCGAGCACGAAGGCGAGCGAGGTCATGATAATCGGCCGCAAACGCAGCCGCGCCGCTTCGACGGCGGCCTCGACGCGGCTGCGGCCCTGATCCTCGAGCTGCTTGGCGAATTCGACAATCAGAATCGCGTTCTTCGACGCCAGCGCAATGAGCACGATGAAGCCGACTTGCGTCAGGATGTTGTTGTCCTGCCCGCGCAGGATGACGCCGGAAATCGCCGCGACCAGACACATTGGCACGATGAGGATGACGGCGAGCGGCAGCGTCAGGCTTTCATATTGCGCGGCCAGCACCAGGAAGACGAAGATGACGCCGAGGCCGAAGGCGAAGATCGCCGTATTGCCGGCGCGCAATTGCTGGAAGGCGAGCGTTGTCCATTCATAGGCAAAGCCGGCCGGCAGCGTTTCCGCCGCAAGCTGCTGCATGATCTGGATGCCCTGCCCCTGTGAGAAGCCCGGCGCGGCATTGCCGTCGAGTTCAGCAGCGGGATAGAGATTGTAGCGCGGCACGCGATAGGGACCCGAAATGTCGCGCACGGTCGTGAACGAGCCAAGCGGCACCGTCTCGCCCTGATTGTTGCGCACGCGCAGCGCCAGCACGTCTTTCGGGTCGAGGCGGAATTCAGAGCCCGCTTGCGCCTGAACGCGGAAGGTGCGGCCGAGCAGATTGAAGTCGTTGACGTAAGACGAGCCGATGTAAACCTGCAGCGCACTGAACACATCGGCAATGTTGATGCCGAGCAATTGCGCCTTGCTGCGGTCGATATCGAGGAAGAGTTGCGGCGTCGCCGTCTCGAACAGCGAGAACACTTGTTGCAGGCCGGGCGTGGTCGCAGCCTTCCCCATCATCGCCAGCACCGCGCCTTGCAGCGCCTGGGGTCCTGCGCCGCCGCGATCCTCGATCATCATGCGGAAGCCGCCGGCATTGCCGATGCCGGGCACCGGCGGAGGCAGCACGACGAACATCGACGATTCCTGAATCGCGGCAAGCTTGCCGAATAGCGCGCCTTGAATGGCCGCAGCGGTCTTGGCCGGATCGCCGGCGCGCTTCTCGAACGGATCGAGCACGACGAACATGGCGCCGGCATTCGGCGCGTTAGAGAAGCTGGCGCCGGAGAAGCCGACAATATTGATGGCATGCGCCACGCCCGGCGTGTCGAGCACGATACCGGCAGCACGGCGCATCACCGCGTCGGTGCGCGCCAGTGCCGAGCCCGGCGGCAATTGCGCGGCGACGATGAGAATGCCGCGGTCAATCTGCGGAATGAAGCCCTGCGGCGTCTTGCGGAATTCATTGAGGCCCAAGCCGAGAATGCCGACATAGAGCACCAGCATGATGAGGACGAAACGCACCGCCTTGCTGGCGACCCAGCCATAGCCGCGCGCGATAGAGTCGAAGCCGCGGTTGAATAGCTTGAAGAAGCCGTGGATCGGCTTCTCCCACCACGAATCCTTATGGCTCTTGTCATGCGGCTTGAGCAGCAGCGCGCACATCGCCGGCGAGAGCGTCAGCGACACAATCAGCGAGATGATGGTGGCGCTGGTGATGGTCAGCGCGAACTGGCGATAGAACTGACCGGAGATGCCGGTGATAAACGTCGTCGGCACGAACACCGCGCAGAGCACCAGCGCGATCGAGATCAGGGCGGTGCCGACCTCATCCATCGTGCGATAGGCCGCCTCGCGCGGCTTCATGCCGGCTTCAACGTTGCGCTCCACATTCTCGACCACGACGATGGCGTCATCGACGACGATGCCGATCGCCAGCACCAGGCCGAACAGCGACAGATTGTTCAGCGAGAAGCCGAACAAGGTCATGAAGAAGAAGGTGCCGATCAGCGAAATCGGAATTGCCAACAGCGGAATGACCGCCGCGCGCCAGGTTTGCAGGAACAGGATGATGACCAGAACGACGAGCAGCACCGCCTCGAAGATCGTCTCGATGACAGCGTTGACCGACTGCTGGATGAACTCGGTCGGGTTATAGAGAATGCCGTATTGCAGGCCGGGCGGGAATTCCTTCGCCATCGCCTCGACGGCTTTCTTGATGCCGTCGCCGGTGGTCAAGGCGTTCGAGCCCGGCCGCTGGAATATGGCGAGCGCCACCGACGGGTCGCGGTTAAGATAGGAATTCGACGAGTAATCCTGCGCCATCAGCTCGACCTTGGCGACGTGGCGTAGGCGCACCACGGCATTGCCGGACTGCTTGACGACGATGTTGCCGAATTCGACCGGGTCGGAGAGACGCCCGAGGGTGCGCACGGCGACCTGGAAGGCATGCTGGTTCGGCACCGGCGGCTGGTTGAGAATGCCGGAGGCGACCTGGATGTTCTGCGTCTGCAGCGCCTGCGTCACGTCGGTGGCGGTGAGATTAAGCGACTGCAAACGGTCCGGATCGAGCCAGATCTGCATCGCATAATCGCGGCTGCCGAACACATTGATCGAGCCGACGCCATCGACGCGGGTCAGCGCATCCTTGATCTGGATGTTGGCGTAGTTCGAGATGAACAGTTCGTCGCGCGACTGGTCCGGCGAATAGAGGTTCACCAGCATCAGAATGTCCGGCGAACTCTTGGTCACCGTGACGCCGACCTGCTGCACGGTCTGCGGCAGGCGCGGCGCGGCGATGCCAACGCGGTTCTGCACCTGCACTTGCGCGGTGTCGAGATTGGTGCCGATGTCGAAGGTGACGGCGATGGAGAAGCGGCCGTCGGCATTCGAGTTCGACGAGATGTAGAGCATGCCCTCGACGCCGTTGATCTGCTGCTCGATCGGCGCAACCACGGTTTCGGCCACCGCTTCCGACGACGCGCCGGGATACTGGCCTGCGATGTTGATGGTCGGCGGCGCGATCTCGGGATATTGCGCGACCGGCAGGCGCGTGAAGCCGACGCCACCGAGGATCATGATGACGATGGCGATCACCGAGGCGAAGATCGGCCGGTCGATGAAGAAGTGCGAAATGCGCATGAGGCGTTACTTCGCTGGCGCGGCGGGCGGCGGCGCGCCAGCAGCCTGCGGCGTCACCTTCTGGCCGGCGCGCACGCGCGCCATGCCGTTGACGATGACCTTGTCTTCCGGCACCAGGCCGGTCTTGATGACGCGCAGATCGCCGTCGAGCTGGCCCAGCGTGACGTATTTCAGCCGCGCAGTGTTTTCGCCGTCGACGACGAGAACGAATTTGCGCACCTGCTCGCTGCCAATGGCGGCGTCGGGCAGCAGCAGCGCCTCATAGGCGGACGACGCCGGCACGCGGATGCGCGCGAACATGCCGGGCGTGAAGACGCCGTTGGCATTGGCGAATGAGGCGCGGCCACGGATCGTACCGGTGGCGCGTTCGATGACGTTGTCGACAAAGTCCATCGCGCCGGTGTGCACGAAGTCCGGCTCGTCGATCAGCTTGAGCTTTACGTCCAAGCCGGTGCCGCGGCTGGCAATGTCGGCATTGCCCTTGGCGGCGGAGCGCTCATAGCGAAGATAAGACGCTTCATCGAAGGTGAATTCGAAGCGGATCGGATCGGTCGAAACGATGGTGGCGAGCAGCGTTGTGTTGCCGCCGGAGCCGCCGGTGACGAGATTGCCCGGCGAGACGCGACGATCGCCGATGCGGCCATTGATCGGCGCTTTCAGCGCGGTGAATTCGAGATCGAGTTCGGACGTGCGCAAAGCGGCTTCGGCGCCGCTGACCGCGGCTTGCGCGTTGCGATAGGCCTGCGAGCGCTGCTCGAAGGTTTGCTCGGTGATCGTCTTGTCTTTGACCAGTTGCTGACCGCGCTCGAAGTCTGCCGTGGTGAAAGAAAGATTGGAGCGCGTCTGGGTAACGGTGGCGCGCGCCTGCGCGCCGGCATTCTCGAACGGCCGCTTGTCGATGGAGAACAACAGGTCGCCCTGCTGGACGATCTGGCCGTCCTTGAAGTGCACGCCTTCTAGGTAGCCGGAGACGCGGGCGCGGACCTCGACGGAATTGACCGCGACAAAACGCCCGACATATTCGTCGAAGTCGAACACGGTTTTCTTGGTCGGCGGCGCGACGGTGACGGCGGGCGCCGGCGGCGCGGCCGGCGGCTTCGGCGCTTCGCCGCAGCTAGCGACGAAGGCGGCCAGCGCGATGACGGTGGCAAAACGGCGGACTGCCAATGAGGTCGTTGTCGTCAGGGAGATCATGCGCACCGTAGCCGGACCGCGAAAATGTGAACAAATGAAATAGCGGCCACGCACTCGCATGTCCACCGGCGGCGGACGTTGTCAGGTGCGGCTTCTCGCCTTGAAACTGGTCAACCAGCGCCTGCCGAACAGACCAATGACCGCCGCGCCGTAGAGCACGGCGGCAATGGCGACGAGCACGCCGAGCGTCGACTCGTCGCGGAAGCGATCCCAGTTGGCAAACAGGCGCGCGACCGGCGCCTTGCACAGCCACAACACCAAGCCGAGCACGACGCCCGTTGCCGCTAATTTGAGCGCCGATGTCCTCAGTCTTTCGTCGATGGTGATGAGGCCAGCGCGGTGGGCAAACCAGATCACCAGCAAAAGATTGATCCAGGCGCCGATCGAGGTGGCCAGCGCCAGGCCGACTTGCGCCAGCGGACCCATCAGCAGGATCTTGAAGCCGATATTGACCGCAGCGGCGATCAGCGCGGCTTTCACCGGCGTCGCCGTATCGCCACGGGCAAAGAACGTCGCCACCGTGCTGCGGATCAGGACGAAGGGCAGCAGGCCGAAGGCGTAAGCCGTGAGTGTTTGCCCGGAGGCGACAGCATCGGCCGCGGTGAAAGCGCCGCGCATGAACAGCGCGCGCATGATCAATTCGGGCACGACGAAGAAGGCGGCAACGCACGGGATCGACAGCAGCAATGTGAACTCGACGGCGCGGTTCTGCGCATGCAGCGCGCCCTTCTCGTCACCCGCCGCAAAACGGCGCGCCATTTCTGGCAGGATCACCGTGCCGGCAGCAATGCCGATGACGCCGATCGGCAACTGGTTGATGCGGTCGGCGTAATACAGCGACGATACCGCGCCGGTGGCGAGGAAGCTGGCGATGATGGTGTCGGCGAACAGCGCCAGTTGCACACCGGCCGAGCCGACCACCGCCGGCCCAAGCGCGCGGAAGAAGCGGCGCACGTCCTGATCGAGTTGCGGCCAGCGGAACGTGGCCAGCACATCCCGGCGCCAGGCGTCACCTGCGACCAGCAGGAATTCGAGAACGCCGGCAATCAGTACGCCCCAGGCAGCGGCATGGCCGGCGGTTGGGAAAAAGGCGGCCAGCATCAGGGCGACGATCATCGAGATGTTCAACAGGATCGGCGCGGCGGCGGCAGCAGCAAAGCGCTGCAGGGCGTTGAGGATGCCGCCATAGAGCGTGACCAGGGTCACCAGCAGCAAATAGGGAAACGTGATGCGGGTGAGATCGACGGCCAGGCCGTAGCGCACCGGGTCGTCGGAAAAGCCCGGCGCCAAGAGTCCGATCACCGCCGGTGTGAACAGCAGGGCCACCGCCAGCAGAAAAATCTGACTGGCGAGCAGAAGCGTAAAAATGCGGTCGGTGAACAGCCCTGCGCGCACCGCCCCGTCCTGCGTGCGCAGCCGCGCATAGGCCGGCACGAAGGCGGCATTGAACGCACCCTCGGCAAAAATGGCGCGGAAATGGTTCGGCAGGCGCAAGGCGACGAAGAAGGCATCGGCCACCGGTCCGGCGCCGAGCACGGCGGCGAGGAGGATGTCGCGGGCAAAGCCGGTCACCCTCGACAACAGGGTAAATCCGCCGACCGTGAGGATGCGCCTGATCATTCAGTCCCGAAAGCTGTCCCGGAGGGGTTGATTCCCTGAGGCCACATAGAGCACCAAGACCTGCTAAAGAGCTACCTCTCCGGCCCAACTCTCCAGCCCTTGCGCCCCTAACCTCTGAGTCCAGACCATGCCCTCCCCGATCATCCCCATCCTGCTGGCCGGTGGCGCCGGAACCCGGCTCTGGCCGGTGTCCCGCGATGCCCTGCCCAAGCAGTTCCTGCCGCTGGTCGGCGACCGCTCGACCTATCAGGAGACTTTGGCGCGGGTAGACGACCCGATGTTCGGCGCACCCATCGTCATCACAGGGCCGAATTTCCACTTCTTCGCCCGCCGCCAGGCGGAGGAGATCGGCGTCGACGCCACCGTGGTGATTGAGCCGCTGAGGCGTGATTCCGCGCCGGCAATAACGGCGGCTACGGCGGTGGCTTTGGCGCGCGATCCGGATGCCGTGGTGCTGGCGCTCGCCGCCGATCACATCATCCTCGACGTCGAGGAATTCCGCGCCACCTGCCTGGCTGGCCGCGAAGCCGCCGATGCCGGCAAGATTGTCACCTTTGGCATCAAGCCGACCGAACCGAAGACCAGCTATGGCTATATCCTGCCCGGCGATGCCGTTGGTTCGTCCGGCGTGCGCGTGGTCAGCAAGTTCGTCGAGAAGCCGGATGCCGCCACCGCCGCGCGCTATGTGCACGACGGCTATTTGTGGAA
>JAURVZ010000047.1 GCA_030655215.1 Pseudolabrys sp.
GAGAAGAGCTTCGCCCGCGCGCCGCAGAAATCGATCGACTATGCGGTGATGGAGAAGACTGACCGCGCCGCGGTGATCGCCGGCGACTTCCGCTGGTCGGATATCGGCAGTTGGGATGCCCTGTTCGACATCACGCCGCCGGACACGCAAGGCAATGTGCTGCAAGGCCCGGTCATCACCATGGATACGACCGGCTGCGTCGTTCATTCCGACGGACGGCTGACGACGCTTGTTGGCGTACAGGATCTTGTTGTCGTCTCGACGTCGGATGCGGTCATGGTGGTGCCGCGCGCGCGCTCGCAGGAAGTGAAAGAACTGGTCGCCAAGCTGAAGACGGAAAAGCGCGCCGAGGCCACCGACCACAAGCGCGGCCATCGGCCGTGGGGCTATTACGAGTCCATCGATATGGGCGCGCGCTTCCAGGTGAAGCGCATCGTCGTCACGCCCGGCGGCATTCTCTCATTGCAGAAACACCGGCATCGCTCCGAGCACTGGGTCGTCGTCAACGGCACCGCCGAGGTGACGATCAATGACGAGATCCGCCAGGTGCACGAGAATGAATCGGTCTATCTGCCGATCGGTTGCATCCACCGCCTCGCCAACAAGGGCAAGATCCCGCTCGAATTGATCGAGGTGCAGACCGGCAGCTATCTCGGCGAAGACGACATCGAGCGCATCGAGGATGTGTATAGCCGGAAGTAACTACGCCTTGAGCGCCCGACGCACGCTGTCGATGATGCGCGCTTGCGTCGGCTCATCCAGATAAGGATGCATCGGCAGGCTGATAACCTCGGCCGAAAGCTGCTCACTGACCGCAACGCCGCCCTTGCCGACCGGGAAGTGCTTGTAGGCAGTCTGCTTGTGCAGCGGGATCGGATAATAGATCGCGGTCGGAATGCCATCGGCCTTCAGCGCGGCGGCGAAGGCATCGCGCGCGCCGGGCTTGAGGCGGATCGTGTACTGCGCCCAGACCGAGGTTGAACCGGCCGGCACTGTCGGCACTTTGATGAGATCGCCGAGGCCGTCGGCGTAACGGCGGGCCACGACATTGCGCGCTTCGATCTCGTCCGGGAAAATCTTGAGCTTCTCGAGCAGGATCGCGGCCTGGATCGTATCGAGCCGCGAAGCCAGACCAATGCGGACATTGTCGTATTTGTCGCTGCCGTGGCCGTGCACGCGAATGCTGCGCATCAGGTCGGCGAGATTGTCGTCGTCGGTCAGCACTGCGCCGCCATCGCCATAACAGCCGAGCGGCTTGGCCGGAAAGAAGCTGGTCGAGGCGGCGTGGCCGAAGGTGCCGATGCGGCGGTTGTTGTGGCTGGCGCCGAAACCCTGCGCCGCGTCGTCGATGATCTTGAGGCCATGCGTTTCAGCGGCAGCGGCCACGGCGCCGTGATCGGCGGCAAGGCCGAACAGATCGACCGGGATGACGGCTTTCGGCGTCAGGCCGGCGGTCTTCGCCACGTCAACGGCGCCGGCAATGCCTTTGGCATCGATGTTGAAGGTGACCGGATCGACATCGACGAAAATCGGCGTCGCGCCGACCAGCACGGCGACTTCCGCCGTCGCGCAGAACGTGAAGGACGGGCAGATTACCGCATCGCCGGGGCCGATGCCCATGGCACGCAAGGGCAGCACCAGAGCATCCGTGCCGCTGGCGCAGGTGACGGCATGTTTGGCGCCGGCGAAGGCGGCCAGTTCGGTCTCGAAGGCGCGCACTTCAGGGCCCATGATGAACTGGGCATGATCGAGAACCTTCGTCACCGCGACATCGACCGCGGGCTTGAGGCGCTGGCGCTGCGCCGCCAGATCGATAAACGGGATCGGCGGCAGTTCGGTGCGGGCGTTCATTGTGGAAGATCCGTTGAGTTAGCCGGCGACGACGCGCGGCGCTTTATGCTTGGCCGGCGCAATCGCTGGCGGACGATCGGTGAGACACTGAATGGCGATGCGCAGGCTGGTGACGCCCTGCTCGCCGGTGACGGCCGGCGCGTTGCCGGTGCGCACGGCGCTGGTGAATTCCAGCAGTTCCGCGCGCAGCGGTTCGGCATGGCCGACCGACAAATGGCGCATCGAATAGCTGCCGTCCGGCTGGAAGCCGAAGCATTCCGTAACCTGACGCGTCAGCAGATCGCCCATCACATATTTGCCGCGCGTCGCGACGGTGACATTCCGCGCCTTGAACGGCGTCAGCCAGTTGGTGTTGATATGCGCCAGCACGCCGGAGGCGGTGCGGAATTGCAGCAGTGCAATGTCTTCGCGCTCGGCAATGGCGCTGGAGAGCTGCGGCTGTACTTCAACGATATCGCTATCGGTGAAATAACGGATCAGGTCGATGTCGTGCACGGCGAGATCGATGACGACGCCAACATTCGACATGCGCGGCGGGAACGGACCGACGCGGGTGATGGCGATGGAGAGAATGTCTTCGTTGCGGACCGCTTCCTTGATCGCCTCGACCGCCGGATTGAAACGCTCGACATGACCGACCATCAAGGTGACGCCGGCGGCGCGCGCCGCGTCGATGATTTCATTGCCCTCTTCGACCGTGGAGGCGATCGGCTTTTCCACAAGCACGTGAACACCGCGCGCGATGCAGGCGAGCGCGACGTCACGATGCAGATGCGTCGGCGCGGCAATGGTGATGGCGTCGACGCCGAGGTCGAGCAGTTGCTCGACGGTGCCGACCGCGGCGCAACCAAGCGTGCGCGCAACGAATTCGGTTTGCTTCTGGTCAGGATCGGCAACACCGACGAGCTCGACACCGGGAAGCCCGGCGAAGACGCGGGCATGGTTGCTGCCCATGACGCCAACGCCAACGACGCCCACACGCAGGACGCGTTCCGCAGTCACGCTTGAAGTCTGTGTCATCGGCCTTCTTAACCCCAATCACCGGGCGAACAATCCCGGACCCCGCGCTCACCTAGCATGCTGACCGGCGGCTGGCGACCAAACGGGGAACTTCTGTGAACACGTTTTGATTCCGCAGGTTACAGGTTAACCGTCATAACCCGCGCCCTAAAGGCGATGATAGGCGCGATACCAGGCGATGAAGCGTGCAATGCCGTCGGCAATCGGCGTCAAGGGCCGGAAGTCGGCGTCGCGCATCAGGTCATCGACATTGGCATAGGTCGCCGGCACATCGCCCGGCTGCATCGGCGCCATTTCGCACATGGCTTTCTTGCCGATCGATTTCTCCAGAAGTGCGACAATGTCGAGCAACTCGACCGGATTGTTGTTGCCGATATTGTAGACGCGCCATGGCGCACTGCTCGACGCCGGATCGGGATCATTGGCGTCGTAATCGGGATTGCCGGCCGGCGGCAGATCGACAAGGCGTTCGATCGATTCAACGACATCGTCGACATAGGTGAAGTCGCGCTGCATCTGGCCGTTGTTGAACAGCTTGATCGGCTCGCCGGACGCAATCGCCTTGGCGAAAATCCACATCGCCATGTCGGGACGGCCCCACGGGCCATAGACGGTGAAGAAGCGCAGGCCCGTCGTCGGCAGATTGAACAGATGCGAATAGGAATGCGCCATTGCCTCATTGGCCTTCTTGGTCGCACCATAGAGGCTCAAAGGATGATCGGCATTGTCATGCGTCGAGAACGGCATCTGCGTGTTGCTGCCATAGACCGACGACGACGAGGCATAGAGAAGATGCTTGCAGCCATTGTGGCGGCAGCCTTCGAGAATATTGGTGAAGCCGACGAGGTTTGAATCGATATAGGCGTGCGGATCGATCAGCGAATAACGCACGCCGGCCTGCGCCCCGAGATGCACAACATGCGCGAATTTGTATTGGGCAAACAGCGCGGCCATGCCGGCGCGGTCGGCCAGATCGAGCTTGATGAAGGTGAAGCCCGGCAATTTGGCGAGTTCAGCGAGCCGCGCGTCCTTCAGCTTGGGATCGTAATAGGCGTTGAGATTATCGATGCCGATGACCGCACGGCCGCCGTCAAGCAAACGACGCGCGACGTGATAACCGATGAAACCTGCAGCGCCGGTAACCAGGATAGGTTCTACAGCCGCCACAGATAGATCTCCTTCGGCCGCTGCTCGCGATCAAGCTTCGACTTGACGTCGAGCACAACGCCCTGCCCGCCTTTCAGCAGCTTGCTGATATAGGGCCAGCCGCCGCTGATATATTCGTGATGCGCGACGGCGAGGATGACGGCGTCGGCCGGCTTGAGTTCGTCAAGCGGCGTCAGCGTCAGATCATATTCGTGCTTGGCCTCTTCCGGCAGCGCCTCCGCATCGTGCACCTGCACATTGATGCCGGCGGCGGTCAGAGCATGCGCGATGTCGATAACCTTGGTGTTGCGAATGTCCGGCACGTTTTCCTTGAAGGTCATACCGAGAATGGTGACGGTCGCATTGCTTGAGCCGCGCTCCTTCAGCGCGCGCAGGCATTCATTGGCGACGCGCTCGCCCATCGCATCATTGATGCGGCGGCCAGCGAGAATGATCTCCGGGTGATAGCCGGCCTTTTCGGAGCGATAGGTCAGATAATACGGATCGACGCCGATGCAGTGGCCGCCGACCAGGCCGGGCTCATACTTCAGAAAATTCCATTTGGTGCCGGCAGCGGCGAGCACGTCTCCGGTGTCGATGCCAAGCGTCTGGAACACGGCGGACAGTTCGTTCATGAAGGCGATGTTGAGATC
This sequence comes from Pseudolabrys sp., assembly GCA_030655215.1. Lineage (GTDB taxonomy): Bacteria > Pseudomonadota > Alphaproteobacteria > Rhizobiales > Xanthobacteraceae > Pseudolabrys. The sequence continues at coordinate 4,671 of JAURVZ010000047.1, forward strand.
GCGCTGCGTATTCTCGATGACCTTGGCAGCCTCGGCGACCTTGATCGACGGTGCGCGGTGAATGCCCGCGGTGACCACCGAGCCATAGACATCGGCGACAATGTCGAGCGTCTTGGCATCCTGACCGGCGACCACCTTCATGATGGTCTCGAAGCGATGCTGCTTGTCGCCCGGATTGATGCGTTCCGGCGAGTAGCCAATGGTGAAGTCGGTGCCTGCTTTCATGCCGGAGACTTTCTCCAGCACCGGCAGGCAGTCTTCCTCGCAAGCGCCGGGATAAACCGTCGATTCAAAGACGACGATATCGCCGCGCTTGAGCACCGCGCCGACGGTCTTTGAGGCGCCCAGCATGGCGCCGAGATCGGGGCGGCGCTCGTCGTCGATCGGCGTCGGCACGGTGACGATGTAAAAGTCGCTGCCCTTCAGGGCGGCGGGGTCGTCGGTGTAGGTCAGCGTCGGCCGGGCGAGATCATCGGCCTCGACCTCGCGGGTGCGGTCGTGACCGGATTTCAGCTCGGTAATGCGGGTGGCATTGATATCAAAGCCGACCACCGGAACTCCGGAGCGGGCGAAGGAGACCGCCACCGGCAGCCCGACATAGCCAAGGCCGATTACTGCAATTTTACGTCCGTGTGCCATCAAACCCCGTCCGGTTGCCCGCCAGCCCGGTCTTTAGCCGTCAACAGGCCGCCCCGGCAAGCCAAGCAGGCTGTCATACAGCGCCACGGTCTTTTGGCCGATTCGGGCGCTGGAAAACCCGGTTTCGGCGAGACTGCGGCCGGCGGCGCCGAATCGCGTCCGCAAGGCGGGATCGGCGGCGAGCTTTTCCACAGCGGCGGCGAGCGCCGCCGGGTCGTCCGCTGGCACCAGCAGGCCGTTGACACCGTGGCGGGCGATCTCGCGGCAGCCGGGTACGTCGGTCGCGATCATCGGCCGGCCGCAGGCGGCGGCCTCGAGCAGGCTCTTGGGCAGGCCCTCACGCCGGGACGGCAGCACGGCAATGTGGGCCTTGGCCCAGACCTCGCGCACATCATTCACATGGCCGAGCAAGGTGATGTTCGGCTTGTGCCGCCACGTCTCGATCTCGGCGTCCGGGATCGAGGCTGGATTGGCCGGATCGGACTGGCCGGCAATCAGCAGTTTCACCGACACGCCGCGCTGCATCAGCAAATCGTGCGCGGCGATCAGCGTCCGCAAGCCCTTGTCCTCAAGCAGGCGGCCGACATAACCGAGGGTTACCTCGCCTGCCGGCTCCGGCAACGGCACCAGCACATCGACATCGACGCCGGAGCCCGGAATGAGAAACACGCGCGCGGCATCGATGCCGATGGCGGTGATGGCGGCGCGGTCATCACTGTTCTGCACAAGCGCCGCCGAACGCCGCCGGTTCAGGATCAGGCGCAGCAGCGTCTTCAGCACTGGACGAACGAGGCGCGACTTCAATGATTGCGAGCTGAAGGTCGAGCCAAGGCCGGCAAAGGCATTCAGTTGGGTGATCGGCAATCCCCAGGCCGCAAGCGAACCGATCACCGATGGCTGCAAGGCGACATGGTGCACCAGATCCGGCGACAGCCGTTTATAGAGCGCGCGCACCTCGCGGATGATGGAAACCAGATCGAACGGATTGAGGCTGCCGCGCTTCCACGCCAGCGGATGCAAGGTGAAGCCGAGCGCTTCGATTCGTTCACCGCCATTCACGACGTGGGTCGCGACATGAACATCATAGCCGGCGCGCTGCGCGGCCATCGCCATCGGAATGCGGTGCGACAGGAAGTACCAGTCCTCGGTGACCAGATAGACAAGGATCGGTTTAGCCGCGGGCTGCACGGAGTTCTCCTGCCGCGGGGCGCGGCTTCAAGACGGTTCCCATAGCGCAACTGGACGCTTTTTTGCAGATAAAAATAATGTAGAAGGACGCCATGAGAAGAAAGCAATGACCGGCGGCGCCATCAGTCTCGACTTTGCTCCCCTCGCCTTCGCGCTGCTGCTGGCGATTGCCTTCGGCGTCAGCGCCGGGCTGGTCGCGGTGCTGCGGCCGCTGCTGGTGCGCTATGTCATGGCCAAGCCGAACCAGCGCTCATCGCACCGTGTGCCGACCCCGCAAGGTGGCGGCATTGCGGTGATCGCCGCCGTGGTGATTGCAGTGGCTTGCGCCTTCGTCATCGTGCCGGACATCACTGGGGCGGCGGCGACTTTGGCCATTCTGATCGCGGCAACGCTCGGCCTCGCCATTGTCGGCGTCAGCGACGACATCCGCCCGCTTGGCGCGGCGCCGCGGCTGGTGCTGCAAGCGCTCGCGGTCGGCATCGTCATTTACATTCTGCCGAGTGATTTCCGCATTGTGCCGTTCCTACCCTATTGGCTTGAAGTAGCGTTGATGCTGGTCGCCGGCGTGTGGCTGGTGAACCTGATCAACTTCATGGACGGCATCGACCTGATGACCGTCAGCGAAACGGTGCCGATCACTGCCGGGCTGCTGATTGCCGCGGCGTTTGGCGCCTTGCCGGCCGATGGCGCTGTGGTCGCGGCCGCGCTGTGCGGCGCCATGCTTGGCTTCGCGCCGTTCAACAAACCCATCGCGAAGATTTTTCTTGGCGATGTCGGCAGTCTGCCAATCGGGCTGCTGCTGTTCTGGTTGTTGCTCCTGCTCGCCGGCAATGGCCATCTCGCCGCGGCGCTTCTGCTGCCGTTGTATTACGTCGCTGACGCGACGATCACCTTGATCCGCCGCTTTATCGCCGGCGAACAGGTGACGCAGGCGCACCGCAGCCACTTCTATCAGCGTGCACTGGACGGCGGGCTGACCGTGCCGGTCATCATCACGCGCGTCATCATCCTGAATGTGTCGTTGATCGTGCTGGCCGTGACGACCATTCTGTTTCCGTCGCTGGAGACCGACGCGATTGCGATGGCCGCCGGTTGCGCGCTGGTCGGCTTCCGGCTCTATCGCTTCCAGCGCAGCGCCTGATCGACCGCTTCGATCACCTGCCCTGACGTCAATTCGTCCAGACAGGCGCTGTGGCTGTCGAGCCTGCGCTCGCAGCCTTCGAGCTGGCACGGCGTGCAGGGCAAGGTGTTCTGCACCAGCGCAACATGGCCGCGCTGTTGAATGGCGCCGGTGTCGGACCACATCGGTGTTAACCCGCCGGACGGGAACGGACCCCATAGCCGCGGATCGGTCGGGCCGAACAAGGCCACGGTCGGCGCGCCGGCAGCAGCGGCGAGATGCGTGACCGACGTATCCGGGCCGACAAAGACTTTGGCATTGGCCAGCAGGCCGGACAGTTGCGCCCAGTCGAGTTTGCCGTCGAGCCGCGTCACGTTGGCGCCGCTCCACACCTGGTCGAGATAGGCGCGCTCTTCGGCGCCCGGCCCGCCGGTCGCCACCACCGCCATCCCCCGCGATGCCAGCACGGCGGCGAGATCGCGCCAGCCTTGCGCGGTCCATTGCTTGTAGCGAAACATCGGCGCGGCGTGGATGACGGCATAATCGCCTTGCGGCACGAGGTCGCTGCTGCGCGCGCGCGGCGCGACCAGTTGCGGCACGCGCCCAATGCCCAGCACATCGGCAAGGCGCAGCATTTCCTCGACGCGATGCACGCCCGGCACATAGACAAGGCTGCGGTCGAGCAGCCTCTCAATGGTCTGGCTTTTCAACGTCTGCTCGACCAGCGCAACGCGCCGCTTGCCGGCCACGAAAGCAAAGAAAGTCGGGCGGTCACCGCTCTGCGTTGAGATGGCAAGATCGTAACGGCGATACAAACTTGCGGCGAGCTTGAGGCTTTGCGCCATTGTGCGCTTAGCCGGAAAACTGACCACGTTGTTGATGTCAGGATTGCCCTTAAGGATGCCAGCGGTGTCGGCGAACACCAGCGCATCGATGACAGCATCCGGCCAGGCGCGGCGCAGGCTGGCGATCAGCGGCGTCGTCAACAGCACATCGCCGAGGCGGCGCAGCGCAATAACCAGAATGCGCGGGCGTGCTGGCAGATCGATGCGCGCCATCAGATCATGTCCCGGCGCTGCCAAGGGGCGCGACGCGCAGTGTCGACAGGCCACGCCTCGCAGTGACGCTCTTGCCTTCGAGAATCTCGGCGAGCTTGCGTTCGTTCTCCGGCAGCGCCGAGCGATCGGCCTCCTGATGCCAGAGATGAATGACGCCGGTGGCGAAGCGGCCATCCTTGCGGGCAATGCCGGCGCGCAACAGACGCACGACGATGTCGGAGTCCTCCTTGCCCCAGCCGGCATAATCGGCGTCATAGCCATCGACGGTGACGAGATCGTCGCGCCAGATCGCCAGATTGGCCGAGCGCACGCCGCGCCATTCCTTCGCCTGCGCATCACGCACAGGGCCGAGCGGCAAGGTCAGCAACGCCGATAGCCGGTTGACGCCGCCGCGCAGGCGCTCACCGATCCAGCGCAGCAGGCCCCACGTCTCCGGCGTCTCGCCGTCGCGCAATACCTTTTCGGTCAATTCGCGCGACAGCAGGATGCGATTGCCGGCAACGAACTTAGCCCTCACGGCCAGCTTGCGATGCGCGGCGATGAAGCCGGGCCGCGCCAGGCAATCGCCATCGAGGAACACGATGTAATCGCCGCGCGCGGCGAGCACGGCGCGGTTGCGGATTTCACCGGCGCGGAAGCCTTTGTCCTCGTGCCAGACATGCTCGACGCGATGGCCGGCCGATGCCTTTGCCGCCGCGACCAAAGCCGCCGTCTTCGGCCCTGAGCCGTCATCGGCGACGATGACTTCAAAATCCTTGTCGGTCTGGCCACTGAGCGAACGCAGGTTTGCGGCGAGCGCATCCTCGCGGTTATAGGTGGTGACGATGACGGAAATCAGCGCGGCCAAAGGATTCTCTTGATGCTGTCGGGTTTGTAGGCTTTAGCCGAACTCTGTCGGGCGGACAAATCCGACAAATTCGCCATTGCCCTGCCCGGCCTCAACTGGCAACTAATGCCCAATGGCCAAAATCACCGCCTATATCCTCACCTATAATGAGGAAGAGAAGATCGCCGCCGCGGTCGAGACCGTGCTGTGGGCCGACGAAGTCGTCGTCGTCGATTCGTTCAGCACTGACCGGACACCGGAGATCGCCACCGCTTTGGGTGCCCGCGTCGTCAATGTCGAGTTCAAGGGCTTCGGCGATCTGCGCAACCGCGCGCTGGAAGCCTGCACGCACGAATGGATCTTCAGCCTCGATTCGGATGAGCGCTGCACTGTGGAGGTGCGCGACGAGATCCTGGCGCTGATCGCCGGTCAGCCTGCGCATGATGTTTATCTGGTGCCGCGGCGCAGCTACATGATGGGCCGCTGGATCAAGGGCTCCGGCTGGTATCCGAATTTCCGCCAGCCGCAGCTCTTCCGCAAAGGCGCGATGCGCTACACGCTCGAGCCGGTGCATGAAGGCTTCGAAAACTTGAGCGGCAAGCCGCTCGGCACCTTGACGCATGCGGTGTGGCAATTCCCCTTCCGAAATCTGGAAGAGGTCATCAAGAAGATGAACCGATATTCCTCGCTCGGCGTGCCGAAACTGGCGAACAAGAAAGTGTCGATGGCCAGCGCCTTGGGCCACGGCATCTGGTCGTTCTTCAAGCACTATGTGCTGAAGCGCGGCTTCCTCGATGGCTGGGCCGGCTTCGTCATCGCCTTCGGCAATTTCGAGGGCACGTTCTATCGCTACGCCAAGCGCTTTGAAGAGACGCAAGATTGGCAGCCGCCGAAGAGCGGACCGATCAAGCGCGAGTAGCTACTTGCCGCGCAGCCTTCGCGAAAAATTGCGAAACCAGCGGAACGGCAGCGCCAGATAATATTTGCGGAAGATTTCCCACCAGTCGCCGCTCTGCATCTTCGCCGAAGAAGCGTTGGGCACATACCAGCCATTGTTCTCGTAACGGCGCACGATGCGATAACCAGCATTGCGCAGATAATTGTGCTTCGACAGATCGCCGACATGGTCCTCAAGCAGAATGAGACGCGGCTGCCAGCGCGCGGCATCGAAGCCGCGCAGCACCTCGATCTCGTGACCCTCGACATCGATCGACAAGAAATCGAATTGCGCCGGCGCGCCCGCTTCCGTCAGTACGCTGTCGAGCGTGCGGATCGGCACCTCGATCACAGTTTCCGGATTGGCGCCCGGCGCCATGCCGGAACGATCCAGCGACGACAGCGGACCTGCAACATGCAGCGGCAGCGTGCCGCCTTCATGCTCCGGACCCGAGCAGGCGACGGCAAAAACTTTCGCCATGCGCATGGCACGCAGTTCACGCGCCAGATCGGGCTGCGGCTCGATCAACGTGCCTTGCCAGCCGGCCTGTTCAAGATGCCAGGTTTGCGAGCGCACGCGCGGCTCGTTGGCGCCGACTTCGACAAAGTAGCCTTTGG
>JAURVZ010000055.1 GCA_030655215.1 Pseudolabrys sp.
AAGAACACAGTCGCTGAGGTGCGAGGCCCTCTTGGCCGAGCCTCGAAGGGGCGACGGCCCAGATGGCGCGGCCGTCTCCTTCGAGGCTCGCTGCGCTCGCACCTCAGGATGACGGGTTTGGAGGCTTCGCAAGCCGCGCAAACAGCGACTGCGTTTCCATCGCGTTGAGCCTCCGTTCACAACCGTTCCCCTAGCCACAACCGCGCCACCCGATACCCTCACCCCCGGTTGTATCCGCGTTGGGGCGTGGCGTGGCGGAGCCGTCGAAAATCAAAGCCAGGACCTGGCCGCTCGACGGCGCGCGCCGCGCCGCCGTCTGGTTGCCGGATGGCCTGACCGAATCCGCCAACCGGCTGCGCGGCATCGTCAGTGAATGGCTGATCGCCGAGGTCGCGCCCGGCCGTTCGCTGCCATGGCTGCCGGTCGCCTTCGGCTGCGGCATTGCGCTGTATTTCACCGCCGAGCGCGAGCCGGCCTGGTGGGCGGCTTGCGCCTTCGCGCTTGTATCAATTGCAATCGCTGTTGCCGCGCGGCGGCGGCCGGTCGGCTTTCCGCTGGCGTTGGGGCTCGCCGCGTTGGCCATCGGCTTCTGCGTCATCACCTTGCACACATGGCGCATCGCCCATCCGGTGCTGCAAAGCGCGACCTGGACGGCGCAGGTCAAAGGCTTTGTCGAGACGCGCGAGGAGCGCGAGAAGAGCGACCGCATTGTCGTGCGCGTGCATTCATTCGATGCCGCGCGCATCAAGGAGAAGCCGGAGCGCGTCCGCGTCTCGGTGCGCAAGGGCACAGCGCCGGCGGTCGGCGACTATGTTGCCTTCAAGGCGCATCTGTCGCCGCCGCTCGCGCCGTTGCGGCCCGGCGGCTATGACTTCGCCCGCGCCATGTATTTCCAGGAGATCGGCGCGTCCGGTTATGTGCTCGGCAAGATCCGAACCGAAGCGCCCGAAGCGAAACCGAGCCTGTGGCTGCGCTATGCATCGTTCATCGATGCGATGCGCGATGGCATGGACAACCGCATTCGCGCGGCGCTGCCCGGCGACCGCGGCGCCATTGCCTCAGCGCTGATCACCGGCAAACGCGACGCCATTTCCGCGCCGGTCAATGACGCGATGTACATTTCAAGCCTGGCACATGTGCTGTCGATTTCCGGCTATCACATGGCGGTCGTCGCCGGCATCGTGTTCTTTTTTTTCCGCGCCGTGCTGGCTCTGTCGCCATCTCTCGCGGTACGGCGGCCGATCAAGAAATGGGCCGCTGCTGCCGCGCTGCTCGCGGCCGCGTTTTATCTGCTGCTGTCGGGTGCCGAAGTGGCGACGCAACGCTCCTTCATCATGGTCGCCATTGTGCTGATCGGCGTGATGATCGACCGCGCCGCGATCACCTTCCGCACGCTGACGGTTGCTGCGTTCTGCGTACTGCTGCTGGCGCCGCAAGCGGTGGTCCATCCGAGCTTCCAGATGTCGTTCGCCGCGACCTTGGCGCTGGTCGCGATCTATCAATATGGCATGCCGGGCGGGCCGTTCTGGCGCGCAGACCATGACACCAAACTTGGCGCGCGCGTGGCGCTATGGGGCGGCCGCGAAGCGATCGCGCTGCTGCTCGCCTCACTGGTCGCCGGCCTCGCCACCATGCCTTACGCGGCCTTTCACTTTCACCGCATCGCGCCGTATGGCCTGATCGCCAATCTGCTGGCCATGCCGGTTGTGTCGGCCATGGTGATGCCGATGGGTATTCTCGGCGTGCTGGCCATGCCGTTCGGTTTCGATGCCTTCTTCTGGCGGCTGATGGGCGTCGGTCTCGACTGGATGATCGGCGTCGCGGTGTGGGTGACATCGCTGCCGGGCTCGGTCGGCTACATGCCGGCCTTCGGCATTGGCCCGCTGCTGCTGGTGACATTGGGGCTGTTGCTGATGTGCCTGTTGCGCACGCCCTTGCGCTGGAGCGGGGCGGTCGTCGCGGTTGTTGCCAGTCTCTGGGCGATCAATGCGCCGCGGCCTGATGTGCTGGTGGCGGCGGATGGCCAGTCCGCTGCCATACGCGGCGTCGGCGGGCGGCTAAGTGTGTTGGCCAGCGGCCGCGATACGTTTGCGGTCAAGGAGTGGCTCGCTGCCGATGGCGACGCGCGCAAGCCGGGTGATGCAAGTTTGAAAGCAGGCGTACTCTGCGACGCAATCGGCTGCACGGCGCGCCTCGCCGACGGCAAAATTGTCGCCTTTGCATTGTCAGCCGAAGCCTTTGCCGAGGACTGCACACGTGCTGTCGCCGTGATCAGCCCGCAGCAGGTACCGGCGTCGTGCGCGGCGGCTTTGATCGACCGGCCGGCCTGGCGGGCGCAAGGCGCAACGGCGTTGTTCTGGAATGGCGAGAAGTTTGAGCAACAGGTGGCCCGGCCACCGGGCATTGATCGGCCATGGGCGAGGGCACAGGCTGGTTCATCGCAGAACGACAGCACGCCGACAATCCGCCGGCCGGTGGTGCCGGATGCGACACCCGCTGCCGAGTCTCTCGAGGCTGGTGACTAATATATCCGTTCGTCCCCGCGAAAGCGGGGACCCAGTTCTAACTGCTCACTTGCGGCTTAGCCTGGGTTCCCGCTTTCGCGGGAACGAACGGAGCGGGAGGCACGCGCGCGCCCGGAAACTCAGTAACGTCTAAACATCGCCACCAGCTTGCCCTGACTGCGCACGCGGTTGGGCGGCAGGATGCGCACTTCGTAGGCCGGGTTGGCCGGTTCCAGCGCGATGGAGGCGCCACGGCGGCGGAAGCGCTTCAACGTAGCTTCCTCGTCATCGATCAAGGCCACGACGATGTCGCCCGTATCAGCCGATTCCATGCGCCGGATCAGCGCAATGTCGCCATCGAGAATACCGGCCTCGATCATCGAATCGCCGCGCACTTCGAGCGCGAAATGTTCGCCCGCCGACAGCAACTCGGCCGGCATGTTGATGACGTGGCTGCGCTGCTGGATCGCCTCGATCGGCGTACCGGCGGCGATGCGGCCCATCACCGGCACCGAGATCGGGCGGCGGCTGTCTTCGTCATCATCGTTGTGATTGGTGTTCACGGCGACCCGGCCGCGGCCGAGATCGCCTTCGATGACGCTCGGATTGAAGCCGCGCGAGCGGCTGGCGCCGCCGCTAATGCCGTGCGCCACCGAATCTGGCAGCTTGATCACCTCGATGGCGCGGGCCCGGTTGGCTAGGCGGCGGATGAAGCCGCGTTCCTCGAGCGCCGTGATCAGGCGGTGAATGCCGGACTTCGACCGCAGGTCAAGCGCGTCCTTCATTTCGTCGAAAGAGGGCGGCACGCCGGCCTCGGTCAGACGCTCATGGATGAAGCGCAGAAGCTCGAACTGCTTGCGGGTCAACATCGGTTTCTCTCCCGTCACGGCCGGTTCGGACCCTGAAAGCGGTCCTCGGCTCGAAACAAATCATGAACGAACACTATCTGTTCGATATGTGTTCCGCAACCACTTAATTTGCCGTGAACAATGCGAAAGACCGCTAAAGGGCGAGCTTAAGGATGACGCAGTGTGAACCCGCAGGCGTTGCCGGGGCGTTTGGCGGGCGAATCAACAGGCAGTCGGCTGCGGCCAAGGGCGCCATCAGGGACGAGTCTTGCACCGGCAGCGGCGTGGCCACCGGGCCGTCGGGGCCGGGCGTGAGCGTCGCGCGGATGTAATCGGCGCGCTCGTCGTTCTCCGGCATGGCGATGCCGAGACGGACGGTTTCCTCAACCTGCTCGATATCGTTGCGGCCGGACAGAGTGCGGATCAGCGGCGCCAGGAACAGGAAGGCGCAGACATAGGACGACACCGGGTTACCGGGCACGCCGAGCACATGCATTGAACCCAAGCGTCCATGCATCATCGGCCGGCCGGGGCGCAGCGCGACGCGCCAGAAGGACAGGTCGAGCCCTTCGGCGGTCAAAGCCTTCTGCACCAGGTCGTGGTCGCCGACCGAGGCACCGCCGCTGGTCAGCAAAATATCGGCGCCGCTGTCGCGCGCGGTGCGGATGGCGGCAGTGATGTCGTCGAGTTTGTCGCGGGCAATGCCGAGATCGGTGACGGCGCCGCCTTCGCTGCGTGCCAGCGCGATCAGGGCAAAGCCGTTCGAATAGATAATCTCGCCGTCGCCGGGCGTGCTGCCGGGCATCAGGAGCTCATCGCCGGTGCCGAGCACAGCGACCTTCGGCTGCCGGTGCACCTTGAGCGACGGGTAATTCATCGCCGCGGCGAGCATCAGGTCGCGGTCGGTGAGGCGGCGGCCTTTGTGCAGCAGCACATCGCCTTCTGAGAAGTCGATGCCTTGGGCGCGGACATTGCGCGCCTTGGCGGTGGCTTTCTGGATGATGACCTTGTCGCCATCGCGCGCGGTGTTTTCCTGGATCACCACGGTGTCTGCGCCGGAAGGCATGACGCCACCGGTGAAGATGCGCGCTGCTTGTCCGTTCTGAACGGTGCCGTCGAACGGATGGCCGGCGGCGACTTCGCCGATTAGTGTGAGTGCCGCCGGCGCATTGGCGACATCCTCGGCGCGCACGGCATAGCCATCCATCGCCGATAGGGCGGCGGGCGGCTGCGTGCGCAGTGCGGTGACGTCTTCGGCGAGCACGCGGCCGAGCGCCTCCTGCAGCGGCACGCTCTCCGCCGGCAGCGGCTGCGTGTCGGCGAGAACCTGCCGCAGTGCTTCGGCAACCGGCATCAAGGCCTTGCTCAAGCGTCTGCCTTCCAGGTGCCGGACTTGCCGCCGCTCTTTTCCAGCACGCGGATGCCCTCGATGCGCATGCCGCGCTCGACCGCCTTGACCATGTCGTAGATCGTCAGGCACGCGATCGACGCCGCGACCAGTGCTTCCATCTCGACGCCGGTCTGGCCCGTCACCTTGACCGTCGACTGCACCAAAAAGCCGGGCAGGGAGTGCTCGGGGAAAATATCGATCTGCACCTTGGTGATCGGCAGCGGATGGCAGAGCGGGATGAGCCCATGCGTGTGCTTGGCCGCCATGATGCCGGCAAGGCGCGCCGCGCCGAGCACGTCGCCTTTCAGCGCATTGCCCTCGATCACCAGATCGAGCGTCTCCTTGCGCATGATCACCTTGCCCTCGGCCTTGGCGACGCGCTCGGTCTGACTTTTTGCCGAGACGTCGACCATGTGCGCCTGACCCCGGCTGTCGAGGTGGCTGAGTTTCGGCCTGGTCTTCACGGCGGCCTTTTTGGCCATGGGCTTCACTCCGCCGCGTGCCGCGTCAGGATCGCGCGGGTGGCCGCGGTCACGTCCGGCTGCCGCATCAGGCTCTCGCCGATCAGGAATGTCGAGATGCCGATCCGGCCGAGCCGGGCGAGGTCGGCGGGCGTGTTCATGCCGCTCTCGGCGACGACGATTCGGTCCTTCGGGACGAGGGGCGCCAGTCGTTCACTGACCGACAGCGACGTCTCGAAGCTGCGCAGGTCGCGGTTGTTGATGCCGATCATCCGTGACGTCAGGCGTAGCGCCCGCTCAAGCTCATCTTCTGCATGAACTTCAACAAGAACGTCCATGCCATATGATATCGCTGCAGTTTCCAGATCAAGCGCGGCCGCGTCATCGACCGCCGCCATAATGATCAGGATGCAGTCGGCGCCCCAGGCCCGCGCTTCCGCGACCTGGTAGGGCTCGAACATGAAGTCCTTGCGCAGGGCCGGCAGGCTGGTCGCGTCGCGCGCTGCGCCGAGGAACTCCGGCTTGCCCTGAAACGACGGCCCGTCGGTCAGCACTGACAGGCAGGCCGCGCCGCCGTCCTCGTAGGCTTTGGCCAGCATTGGCGGATCGAAGTCGGCGCGGATCAGGCCCTTGGACGGGCTGGCCTTCTTGATCTCGGCAATCAGCGCCTGACCGCCGGCGGCAATCTTGCCCTCAATCGCCCGCAGGAAGCCGCGCGGCGCCGGCAATGCCTTGGCCACCGCCTCCAGCTCACCCAGCGAGCGTACGCGCTTGGCGGCGGCGATCTCCTCGCGCTTATAGGCTTCGATCTTCTTCAGAATGTCGGCCATTACTCGTCCGCCGTATTGGACACAGCCACCAGCCGCTCGAGCCGGCCTTCCGCCTCGCCACTGTCGATCGACTTCGCGGCAAGCGCCGCGCCGTCCTGCAAATCCTTCGCCTTGCCGGCAACAATCAAGGCCGCCGCCGCATTCAGCACGGCAATGTCGCGGAACGCGCTGGCCTTGCCCTTCAGCACATCAAGCAGCGCCTTGGCATTGTGCTCGGCATCGCCGCCCTTCAGCGCGTCCGCCTTGGCGCGGGGCAGGCCGGCATCTTCCGGCGACACCTCAAACGTGCGGATCTTGCCGCCCTTCAATTCGGCCACGCTCGTCGTGCCGACCGTGGTGATCTCATCCAGCCCGTCCGAACCATGCACCACCCAGATGCTCTCGGCGCCGAGATTGTTCAACACCTGCGCCATCGGCTCGACCCAGTGCTTGGAGAAGGTGCCGATCATCTGCCGCTTCACCGACGCCGGGTTCGACAACGGCCCGAGCAGATTGAAAATCGTCCGCGTGCCGAGCTCGACCCGCGTCGGCCCGACATTCTTCATCGCCGGATGATGCGCCGGCGCAAACATGAAACCGATGCCGGCGTCGCGAATGCAGCGGCCGACCTCATGGGCGTTCAAATCGATCTTGATGCCAAGCGCCTGCAGCACATCGGCGGAGCCGGATTTCGACGACAGAGCGCGGTTGCCGTGCTTGGCCACCGGCACATCGCAACCGGCGACAATAAACGCCGCGCAGGTCGAGATATTATACGAACCGGACGCATCGCCGCCGGTGCCGACCACATCGATCGCGTCAGCGGGCGCTTTCACGCCCAGCATCTTGGCGCGCATCGTCGTCACCGCGCCGGTGATTTCATCGACGGTTTCGCCACGCACGCGCAGCGCCATCAGCAAGCCGCCCATTTGCGACGGCGTCGCTTCGCCGGACATCATGCGGTCGAAGGCGTTGGCGGCCTCGGCGCGGGTCAGGCTGGCGCCGGTCGCCACTTTGGCGATGAGGGATTTGAAATCGTCGGCCACAGTTTACTCCTCAACCCGCGAGTGCGGATGCGCGCACTTGCGCGGTTTTTGGCGCGGATGTTTTTCGGCCCTGCGCCACGTTCCACGCCGCAGCCAGTTCAAGAAAATTCTGCAGCATCAAGTGGCCGTGCTCGGAGGCAATGCTTTCGGGATGAAACTGCACGCCATGCATCGGCAGGGTCTCATGCGCCATGCCCATGACGAGGCCGTCGGCGGTTTCGGCATTCACTTTCAGCGCGCGCGGCATCGAGGCGCGCTCGACGATCAGCGAATGATAGCGCGTCGCGTTGAACGGCCCGTTGATACCGCGGAACACGCCGGACGCGTCATGGGTGATCGGCGACAGCTTGCCGTGCACCATGTGCGGCGCGCGGATCACCTTGCCGCCGAGCGCCTGGCCCATCGCCTGATGGCCGAGACAGACGCCGAGCATCGGAATTGTGGGGGAGGCCTTGGCGATCAAATCGAGGCAGATGCCGGCCTCGTTCGGCGTGCAGGGGCCGGGCGACAGCACGATGCCGTCCGGCTCCAGCGCCATCACCTGATCGACCGAAATCTTGTCATTGCGGTGCACGACCACGTCCGCCCCCAACGCGCCCAGGTAATGGACCAGGTTGAAGGTGAAACTGTCGTAATTGTCGATCAGGATGATCATGTTTTTAACCGCCCGCTCAGGGTCTTAAGGCGGGGGCGGAGAGGGGTCAAGGCGGGCTGATTGGCAGGGAAGCCCGCGCCAAACTCCGTTCGTTCCCGCGAAAGCGGGAATCCAGTTCCTTCTTATTGACGTAAAGTGCTGGGTCCCCGCTTTCGCGGGGACGAACGGATATAGGTGCTGGCTCTAGGATTTATGAATCGGATCGATCCACTTCACATCCTCCGGCTGCTCCACTGGCTCGATGTCGAGATTGACCACCACCGCCTCATTGTCCGAGCGCACCAGCACGCATTCCAGCACCTCGTCGCGGCTGGCGTTGATTTCCTGATGCGGCACGTAAGGCGGAATGAAAATGAAATCGCCGGGGCCGGCTTCGGCGGTGAATTCGAGATGCTCGCCCCAGCGCATGCGCGCGCGGCCGCGCACGACATAGATCACGCTCTCCAGCGCACCATGATGATGCGCGCCGGTCTTGGCATTGGGATGGATCGCCACCGTACCGGCCCAGAGTTTCTGCGCGCCGGCGCGGGCGAAGTTGATCGCCGCCTTGCGGTCCATGCCCGGCGTCTGCGCCGTGTTCGGATCGAGCGAATTGCCCGGGATCACCTTGACGCCGTCATGCTTCCACTTGTCGTGGGCGTGATCGTGCGGATGGTCATGGTCGTGTGGATGATCGTGTGACATCGGGCGAGTCTATAGCACCTTGCGCCGCACTTAAACCCGTCACCCTGAGGTGCGAGCCATGAGCGCGTTTTACGCGCTATGGCGAGCCTCGAAGGGCGGCGGCCGTGGTTTCGAGGGCCGTCGTCCTTCGAGGCTCGGCCAAAAGGCCTCGCACCTCAGGATGACGGATCAGCGCTACTGCCCGCGCTTCACCGCACTCGCAAAACGCCGTGCTTCCTCCGCCGCCCGGAACAGCGCCTTCGCCTTGTTGACGCATTCCTGCTGCTCGGCGGCCGGGTTCGAATCGGCGACAATGCCGGCGCCGGCCTGCACATACATCTTGCCGTCCTTCACCAAAGCGGTGCGCAGCACGATGCAGGTGTCCATCTCACCGGCGGCGGAGAAGTAACCGACGCAGCCGGCATAAAGCCCGCGCTTTTCCTTCTCCAGCTCGTCGATGATCTGCATCGCCCGCACCTTCGGCGCGCCGGACGTCGTGCCGGCCGGAAAGCCCGCGGCCAGCGCATCGAGCGCGTCGTATTTCGGATCGAGCCGGCCTTCGACATTGGAGACGATGTGCATCACCTGGCTATAGCGCTCGATGAAGAACTGGTCGGTGACTTTGACAGTGCCGATCCGCGCGACGCGGCCGACATCGTTGCGGCCGAGATCGAGCAGCATCAGATGTTCGGCGCGCTCTTTCGGATCCGCGAGCAATTCGGCTTCAAGCGCCTTGTCCTCGCTCGCCGTCGCGCCGCGCGGTCGCGTGCCGGCAAGCGGCCGCAGCTCAACAACGTCGCCACGCACACGCACCAGGATTTCCGGGCTTGAGCCGGCGACCGCGAAAGTGCCGAAGTCGAGGAAGTAGAGATAAGGCGAGGGATTGGTCCGCCGCAGCGCGCGATAGAGCGAGAAGGCCGGCAGCGTGAACGGCGCTTCAAAGCGCTGCGCCAGCACCACCTGGAAAATATCGCCGGCGGCGATGTATTCCTTCGCCTTGGCGACCATGCCGGCATATTCGGCAGGCGTCGTGTTCGACACAGGCGGCACGTCGAGCGGACCTTCGCTATATTCAGCCAGCGCCTTGTCGAGCGGCCGGTCGAGTGCATCGACGATCTGCCCGAGACGCTCTGTTGCGCGCGCCAAGGCGGTCTTCGCATCGACGCCTTTCTCGGGCCGCACCGGCGTCACCACCGTGATTGAATCCTTCACCGCGTCGAACACGACGATCAAGGTCGGCCGCAGCATGATGGCGTCGGGCAGGCCGATCGGATCCGGATTGGCCTCCGGCAATTCCTCCATCAGCCGCACCATGTCATAGCCGAGATAGCCGAACACGCCGGCCGCCATCGGCGGCAGCGTCTCCGGCAGCTCAATGCGGCTTTCGGCAATCAGCGCGCGCAGCGCATCCAGCGGCGCCTCCGCGCAGGGCGTGAAAGAATCCGGTTTGCTGCGCGCCGTGCGGTTGATCTCAGCTTGGCGGCCCTTGGTGCGCCAGACCAGATCGGGCTCAATGCCGATGATCGAATGGCGGCCGCGCACCGCGCCGCCTTCAACCGACTCAAGCAGGAAGCTGAGCGGCTTGCCGCCACCAAGTTTGAGAAACGCCGATACCGGCGTCTCGAGATCGGCCACAAGCGTCGTCCACACCACTTGCGCTTGCCCGCGGCTGTAGCGTTCCGCGAAAGCGCTGTCGGACGGCTCGATCTGCATTGCGAACTTCGGTTAGTTGTTGCGGGTGTTGCCGCCGCCGGTGACCTGGTTCAGCGCATTCTGGTTGATCGTCACGCCAATGTCGCTTTCCATCTTGGCGATGTACTGCCCAACAATGTCGTCGGCGAACGAGTTCTGCAATTGCGCGGCGAGCTGCTTGGCTTCCGGCGTTGCGGCATCGAAGGCCGGATCGCTGACGCCGGTAACGACGATGACGTAACGGTCGGTCGGCTTTTCGCCATCGACGCTGGCCGGCGAATCCTTCGGCAGCTTGAACGCCGCGTCGGTCACCTTGACCGGCAGGAAGCCGGCCGGGCGGCCGCGCGCCATGTCGGCGGCCGTCTCGACGCGCAGGCTGTTCTCGGTCGCGAGCTGCTCCAGCGTCGTGCCGGCCTTCAGCTTGGTCAGCATGTCGTCGGTCTTGGCCTGCAAACGCTTTGAGATTTCATCATCGCGCCAGCGCTGCGCCACCTGGTCCCGGACCTCATCGAGGCTTCGGTCACGCGCCGGCGTAATGCCGGTCACGTCGTAATAGAGAAAGCCGTTGTTCTGCAATTGCAGCGCTTCATTGTCGACGCCGACATCGCTGCCGAACAGCGAGCCGGTGACATCGACGCCCGCCGGGAGGCCGGCGATCGGCTGGCCATCGAGGCCGCGGCCGGAGCGATCGATCGCGTCGATATTGACCGCGGTCAGGTTCAGCTTCTTGGCGGCTTCCGCTAGGGTCGAGCCACCGGCGCGGTCGTCTTCGATCTTGTCGCGCAATGTGTTGATGTCGGAGCGGGCGCGGACTTCGGCCAATTCCTTCTTCAGGTCAGCGGCGACTTCTTCATAGGTCTTCTGCGATCCAGCTTCGATTTTGCCGACCTGCAGCAGCACAGTGCCGAACGTACCCTTGACTGGGCCGGAGACTTCATCGGCCTTCAGCGCGAAGGCGGCATCGGCCACGGCCGGATCGATGATGTCGGACTTGGCGACAGTGCCGACATTGAGGTCGGCGTCGCTGATGTTCTTTTCCTTGGCGAGATCAGCAAAGCTCAGGCCTTCGGTGATGCGCTTGTGCGCGGCCTCGGCATCTTCCGGCTTCGGGAAAACGATCTGGCGCAGTTCGCGCTTTTCCGGCGTGCCGAACGAGGCCTTTCGAGTCTCGTAAGCAGCCTTGGCATCGGCATCGCTGATGTCACCCGGCTTGGCGAGCGTGTCAGGCGACAGCGAGAGCAGGGTGGCCTTGCGGTATTCCGGCGCACGGAACAGCACCTTGCGGGTGTCGAAGTAAATGGCGAGTTGTTCCGGTGTGGCGGCAGGCACGTCGCCGGCCTGCGCCGCGGTCAGCGCGAGATACTGGATAGCGCGCTTTTCGCCCTGATATTGGACGATCGACTTGATCGTCGTCTCCGGCACCTTCAAATCGCCGCTGACGGTCTGCGCGATCTGCCGGCGCAACATCACATTGCGCTGCTCGGCGACGTAGCGCGGTTCGGTGAAACCGGCATTGCGGATGACCGCTTCAAAACGCGAGCGGTCGAACTGGCCATTGACGCCACGGAAGGCCGGCTCGCTGGTGATGCGCTCGGCGATGTCCTTGTCGGAAAGGCCAAGGCGCATTTGCTTGGCCTGTTCGTCGAAGGAGGTTTCGGCCAGCAACTGGCCGAGCAGCTGGCGGTCAATGCCGAGCGAGCGCGCCTGATCGTTCGAGATCGGGCGGCGCAGCCGCTGGCTGAGCTGCTGCAGCTTGTCGGTGTAATAGGTGCGGAATTGCTCGATCGAGATTTCGGTGCCGCCGACCTTGGCGACCGAGTTGACGCCGAAGCCGCGGAAGATGTCGCCAATGCCCCAGATCGCGAAGCTGATGATCAGGCCACCCATGATGACCCCCATCACGGCCTTGCCGATCCAGGTCGAGGTCGCTTTGTGAATACCGCGGAGCATGGGCTAACTTCTCTTCAAATCGGCTGGACTTTGCGTGGCTGGTCGCCCTTATAGGGAGCGGTCTAAAGCCTTGCAACGATTAGGACATTAAAATGCCGTCAGGTAAAATTCGCCCGCTTGTGGCGGGCAACTGGAAGATGAACGGGCTGACCGCTTCATTGGCCGAATTGGACGCCATGAAAGCCGGCGCCGCCGATCTTGCAGGCCAAGCCGATCTGATGCTGTGCCCGCCGGCAACCCTGACTGGTCAATTTGCCGCGGGGGCCAAGGGCTCCGATTTGCTGGTCGGCGGCCAGGATTGCCACGCCAAGGCCTCCGGCGCCCATACCGGCGATATCTCGGCCGAGATGTTGGCCGATGCCGGCGCTATCGCGGTCATTGTCGGCCATTCCGAGCGCCGCACCGACCACAAGGAAACCGATGCCGATGTAAAGGCCAAGGCTCAGGCGGCCTGGCGGGCCGGGCTGGTGGCCATCGTCTGCGTCGGCGAGCAGCGCGCCGAGCGTGAGGGTGGAACGACGCTCAAGGTGATCGGCGGCCAGTTGGCCGGATCGCTGCCGGATGGTGGCACCGAGGCGAACCTGGTGGTTGCCTATGAGCCGGTCTGGGCCATCGGGTCCGGGCTGACGCCGACGCCGGCCGATGTCGCCGAGGTGCACGCCTTTATCCGCTCACAGCTCAATGCCCGCTATGGCGCGGTCGGCACCGGGGTGCGGATTCTCTATGGCGGCTCGGTCAAGCCGTCCAATGCCGGCGAGCTCCTGACCATACCGAACGTCAACGGTGCCCTGGTCGGCGGCGCCAGCCTGAAAGCGGCGGATTTCCTTGGAATCGCCGCGGTTTACCGATAGTCGCGCCTTTGACTGGCATTGGGTGGAAATCGCCCTAACTATCGTGTAGAGACCGCGGCGAATTAGAGAACGGATTGGTTTCATGGCTCACGTCATTATCGTCATCCACCTCATGCTGGTGCTCGCCCTGATCGGCGTGGTGCTGTTGCAGCGCTCGGAGGGCGGCGGCCTCGGTATCGGCGGTGGCGGCGGCGGCGGCAACTTCATGTCGAGCCGCTCCACCGCAAACGTTTTGACGCGTGCGACGGCCGTTCTGGCCGGCCTGTTCTTTGTCACCAGCCTCGTCCTGTCGATCCTCGCCGGTTACAGCCGCAAGCCGACTACCATTCTCGGCGGCAGCGGCCCGAGCGCGCCGATCAGCGCGCCGGGTTCGGCGCCGCCGCTGAGCGGCGGCGAGGGCGGTTTGCTGCGCCAGCTGCAAGGCGCGCCAGAGCCCGCGGCGCCTGCCGCACCCTCCGGGCCGCAAGTCCCGCAGTCCAGATAAGAGACCTCAACGAGGGGCCGGGAAACCGGCCCTTCTCCGTTTCAGGCCAGGGCGAACGCGTTCGCGGCGCCTTGCGTTGCAATAAGGCTTTAGGTTCGCGATGCAAGTAACGCAAAAATCACCGAAATTCGATTCTACGCACAGGCGCAACGCTCCCCTGAGCTTTTCGCCCTCGTCGAATCGATTCGGCGGCCTTAGAGGTTAGGCCCCATGGCGCGGTACATCTTCATCACTGGCGGCGTGGTCTCCTCCCTCGGCAAAGGTCTGGCATCAGCGGCCCTCGGCGCTCTGTTGCAGGCGCGCGGCTACAAGGTCCGCCTGCGCAAGCTCGACCCCTATCTCAACGTCGATCCGGGCACGATGTCGCCCTATCAGCACGGCGAGGTGTTCGTCACCGATGACGGCGCCGAGACCGATCTCGATCTTGGTCATTACGAGCGCTTCACCGGCAACCCCGCGACCAAAAAAGACAACATCACCACCGGCCGCATCTACCAGGACATCCTGACCAAGGAGCGCCGTGGCGATTATCTCGGCGCCACGATCCAGGTGATCCCGCACGTCACCAACGGCATCAAGGACTTCATCCGCGACGGCAATGACGGCTACGACTTCGTGCTGTGCGAAGTCGGCGGCACCGTCGGCGACATCGAGGGCCTGCCGTTCTTCGAAGCCATCCGCCAGTTCGGCAATGACATGCCGCGCGGTCAGGTGATCTACATCCACCTGACCTTGCTGCCCTTCATCCCGAGCGCCGGCGAACTGAAGACAAAGCCGACGCAGCATTCGGTCAAGGAATTGCGCTCGATCGGCATCCAGCCCGACATCCTGCTGTGCCGCACCGACCGTCCGATCCCGGAAGGCGAACGCCGCAAGCTGGCGCTGTTCTGCAATGTGCGAGAAACCGCCGTCATCGAGGCGCGCGACGTCGACAACATTTACGCCGTGCCGGAGGGCTATCACGCCGCCGGTCTCGACCGCGAAGTGCTGGAAGCTTTCGGCCTCGATGGTGTCACCGCGCCGAACCTGTCGCGCTGGCACACGATCAACGAACGCATCCGCAATCCGGAAGGCGAGGTCACCATCGCCATTGTCGGCAAATATACCGGCATGAAGGACGCCTATAAGTCGCTCAATGAGGCGCTGTCGCATGGCGGCATCGCCAACAAGGTGAAAGTCAACCTTGAGTGGATCGAGTCGGATGTCTTCGAGAACGAAGACCCGGCGCCGTTCCTCGAACAGGTCAACGGCATTCTGGTGCCCGGCGGCTTCGGCCAGCGCGGCGCCGAGGGCAAGATCAAGGCGGCGCAGTTCGCGCGCGAGCGCAGCGTGCCGTATTTCGGCATCTGCTTCGGCATGCAAATGGCGTGCATCGAAGCGGCGCGTAATCTGTGCGGCATCGAGAATGCCAACTCGACCGAATTCGGCACGACCAGTGAGCCGGTTGTCGGTCTGATGACCGAATGGCTCAAGGGCAACGAGCTGGAACGACGCGCCGCCAATGGCGATCTCGGCGGCACCATGCGTCTGGGCGCCTTCGAGGCGCTGCTGACGCGTGGCAGCCGCGTTGCCGAGATCTACGGTTCAACCGATATTCACGAGCGGCATCGTCATCGCTACGAAGTGAACACCGCCTATAAGGATCGCCTCGAGCAGCACGGTCTGAAGTTCTCAGGCATGTCGCCGGACGGTATCCTGCCGGAGATCGTCGAATACGACGATCATCCGTGGTTCATCGGCGTGCAGTTTCACCCCGAACTGAAGTCACGCCCGTTCGAGCCGCACCCGCTGTTCTCGTCGTTTATCGAGGCGGCCGTGACGCAGAGCCGCCTAGTCTAGCCGATCAGGCGTCGTAGGCTTCCAGCGTGCCATTGCGGAAGAGCAGACCGGCAACTGCTGCGCCGACCAGCGGCGCGACAATGAACAACCAGACCTGAGCCAGTGCGCCCGGATTGCTGCCGGCGCCGATGATCGCCGGACCCAGCGAGCGCGCCGGATTGACCGACACGCCGGTGACATTGATGCCAACAATGTGGATCGCGACCAAGGTCAGGCCGATGGCCAGACCGGCGAGGCCGCGAATATGCAGCGGGCTGCTCTTCTGTGTGACGCCGAGGATGCAAACCAGAAACAGGAAGGTCGCGACGGCTTCGAACACGAAGGCCGAGAGCATGTTGTAGTTACCGAGGTATCCAGCGCCCCAGCCATTCTGGCCGAGCCCGCCATTCCAGCCGGCCGCCTTGCCGGACATGATGATGTACAGCACTGCGGCGCCGGCGAGGGCGCCAAGAACCTGGGCAATGGCGTAGTTGATCATCTCGGACAGCGACATGCGGCCGGCCATGTAAACGCCGAAGCTGACAGCCGGATTGACGTGACAACCCGACACCGGGCCGATGCCATAAGCCATCGCAACAATCGCGAGGCCGAAGGCGAACGAAATGCCGAGCACGTCGATGGCGGTTGCACCTGTGCCGAGACCGCCGATGACGGCGGCGCCGCAGCCGATCAAGACCAGTGCGAACGTCCCGATGAATTCCGCGATCTGTTTCTTCAGCATGTCGTGCCCCCTTTAAGAATCGTTCGGAACCTTAGCCGAATTGACGACCTGCGGATAATCGCTTCAATGGCGGCAGCGTTACCAAGTCATGATGATACCGCGAAGGATTTGAGCGATGGAGCGAGGCCTTGATCATATCGTTCATGCGGTGCGCGATCTTGATGCGGCTGCGGAAGCCTATCGCACGCTCGGCTTTACGGTCGGCGCGCGCAACAAGCATCCGTGGGGCACGCATAATCATGTCGTGCAGTTGCCCGGCTTCTTCATCGAACTGCTGACCTTGGCCGAGCCGGACAAGATGACCGGCGATGTCTTCTCGACAAAGTTCGGCGCTTATAACCGTGACTTCGCCGCGCGCGGCGACGGCCTGTCGATGGTCGTTCTGGAGTCGCAGAGCGCCGTCGATGACGAGGCCTCTTTTCGCAAGGCCGGCATCGCCGCGTCCGAAGCCACGCGCTTCGATCGTGAGGGTCAAAAGCCCGATGGTACGCCGGTCAAGGTCGCGTTCACCTTGGCCTTTGCCGAAGACCGGCAGGTGCTCGACATCAGCTTCTTCACCTGCCAGCAGCATTTCCCGGAGAACTTCTGGAATCCGGCGTTTCAGAAGCATGACAATGGCGTGAGCGGCATCGCCAGCGTCGTGATGGTTGCCGATAAACCGGCGGCGCATCGCGATTTCCTGCTCGCCTATACCGGCGCCGCACAGGCGCGCGAGCAGGGCGACGGGTTCAGCATCGGCCTGCCGCGCGGCGCCATCGACGTGATGACGCCCGCCGCCTTCACCGCACGCTACGGCCTTGCCGCGCCGGACATGGCGCATGGCCCGCGGCTCGCCGCGATCCGCTTTGCCACCGCGCGGGGAACGCCGGAACAGGCCGTGTCGACGCTCGGCGCAGGGCTTATATTCGGTTACGGTGATTGACCCGAAACGGTCGCGGCTTCATGGTCCGCGCGCATCAGGAAACAAGCTTTGGACCAGAACCTTACGCCCAACGCGACCGTGGACATCGGCGGCGTCCGCTTCGGCAATGCGCTGCCTCTGGCGCTGATTGCCGGGCCCTGCCAGCTCGAAAGCCGGGCGCATGCGCTGGAGATGGCCTCTGCCCTGAAAGAGATTGCCGCGAAAGTCGGCATCGGCCTGATCTACAAAACCTCCTTCGACAAGGCCAACCGCACCTCGGCCAAGGCCGCGCGCGGCATCGGCCTCGAAGCGGCGCTGCCGATTTTCGCCGAGATCAAGGAAAGCCTGAAGCTGCCGGTGCTGACCGATGTGCATGACGTCGAGCAATGCGTCCGCGCCGCCGAAGTCGTCGACGTGCTGCAGATCCCGGCCTTCCTCTCGCGCCAGACCGACCTGCTGATTGCCGCGGCCAAAACCGGCAAGGTCGTCAACGTCAAGAAGGGTCAGTTCATGGCCCCCTGGGACATGAAGAACGTCGTTGCCAAACTGACTGGCGAGGGCAACCGCAATGTCATGTTGACCGAGCGTGGCGTGTCCTTCGGCTACAACACTTTGGTCTCCGACATGCGCGCGCTGCCGATCCTGGCGCGCAATGGCGCGCCGGTGATCTTCGACGCCACGCATTCGGTGCAGCAGCCGGGCGGGCAGGGCACGTCATCGGGCGGCGAGCGTGAATTCGTTCCGGTGCTGGCGCGCGCCGCCGTTGCGGTTGGCGTTGCCGGTGTCTTCATCGAAACGCATCAGGACCCGGACCATGCGCCGTCGGATGGTCCGAACATGATGCCGCTCAAGGACATGGAAGCGCTGCTGCGCACGCTTGTCGCCTTCGATCGGCTCGCCAAACAGTAATTCTTCAGTCGGCGTGCGCCGTCTCCGGCGCGAGATTTGGATTCATGTCGCGCACGCTCACCATCATTTCATTCGTCGTCTTCGCCAGCGCGCTGTTCGGGCGTTCGGTCGATCCGATCGTGCCGCAATTGGCTCAGACGCTACGCACGGACGCTGCGACCGCCGCTCTTCTCACCACCGCCTTCGCGCTGCCCTTTGCCATCATCCAACCTTTGCTCGGCGCCCTGGCCGACATGTTCAACAAAGCGCGGCTGATGCTGATGTGCCTGACGCTGCTGGCGACGGCGACGATTGCCGGCGCCTTTGTCGAATCCTTCCCGCTGATGATCGCAACACGAGTGGTGGCCGGCTTAGGGGCCGGCGGACTGACGCCGATTGCTTTCGCCATTGTTGGCGATCTGGTGCCGGTGGCCGGCCGGCAAGTGGCCATGGGCCGGCTGCTGTTTGCCATCATGACCGGCAATCTGCTCGGCGCGACCTTGTCAGGTGTGATCAGCGATTTGTTGGGCTGGCGCGCCGTCTTCATCGCCATGGCGCTGGTTGGCTTTTCCGTTTTGACGCTCGGCATTGTCGGCATGCGCGGTATCGGCAGCAAAGGCGGCGGCTTTGACCTCAAGCCATTGCGCGACGGCTACCGCGCGATCTTCGCCAATCCGCTGGCCAAGATCTGCTTCGGCGCGGTCTTCGTCGAAGGCGCCTTGATGTACGGCCTGTTTCCACATCTGGCGGCGTTGTTTCACGACATGGGCGAGACGCGCGCCTCGATCCCCGGCCTTGTCATTGGCGGTTTCGCCATTGGCGGCGTGATCTACAGCGTCCGTGTCGGTTGGCTGCTCAAGACACTCGGTGAAACCTCGATGATGCGCATTGGCGGCATCGTCATGGGACTATGCATCGCCTTCATCGCCTTGCGCGCGCCCTGGGGCGTGGACGTTGGTGTGTTCGCTTTGCTCGGCTTGAGCTTCTACATGCTGCACGCCGTGATCCAGGTCTATGCCAGCGAACTGGCGCCGGCCGCGCGCGGCTCGGCCATGGCGCTGCACTCGTTTTTCTTTTTCTTAGGCCAGGCGGCCGGTCCGGCGATCTATAAATTCGGCTTCGACTGGATCGGCTCGACAACAGCGATTACTGCCGCTGGCGCCTTGCTGGTGATCAACGGCCTGATCACCGCTCATTATTTGCGACGCCCTGCGGCGGTTTAGCCGCGGCCGCGATAGGTCGGCACGCCCTGATCCGGCACCCAGACTTCTTTCGGCAGTCTGCCGGTCTGCCAAAACACATCGATCGGCATGCCGCCACGTGGATAGAAGTAACCGCCGATGCGCAGCCAGCGCGGCGACAGCAAAGACTTCAGCCGCTTGCCGATATCGATCGTGCATTCCTCATGAAACGAGCCGACATTGCGGAAGCTGTTGAGATACAGCTTGAGCGACTTGGACTCGACCATCCATTTGTTCGGCACATAGTCGATGACCAGAATGGCGAAGTCCGGCTGGCCGGTGACCGGGCAGATCGAGGTGAACTCCGGCATGGTGAAGCGGGCGACGTAATTGGTGTCCGGGTGCGGATTGGGCACGCGGTCGAGTCGCGCCGCTTCTGGCGAGGCTGGCGGTTCGACGGGACGTCCGAGCTGCAAGGTGCTTTGAGCGGTCTTTTTGGCCATGGCGGTGTCATTGCCGGGACATAAGGATGCGGTCAAGTGCGGGCAGGGTGACTGAAGCCATCCCCCTTTGCCACCGCCCGTCCATCCTGTAGAAGCGCGGCAAATCTCACGTCCTCAAGCCTTCCGGTGCCTCATATGACCGCCATTATCGACATTATCGGCCGCCAGATCCTCGACAGCCGCGGCAACCCGACCGTCGAGGTCGACGTCATTCTGGAAGACGGCTCGCTCGGCCGCGCCGCGGTTCCGTCGGGCGCCTCGACCGGCGCGCATGAGGCGGTCGAACTGCGCGACGGCGACAAGTCAGTCTATGGTGGCAAAAGCGTCCTGCAGGCGGTCGATGCGGTCAATAACGAGATCTTCGACGCGCTCGGCGGCATGGATGCCGAATCCCAGGTGCAGATCGACGAGACCATGATCGCGCTCGACGGCACGCCGAATAAGGCGCGGCTTGGCGCCAATGCCATTCTCGGCGTCTCGCTGGCCGCCGCCAAGGCCGCCGCCAACGCCGCCGACCTGCCGCTATACCGTTATGTCGGCGGCACTGCGGCGCGGCTCTTGCCGGTGCCGATGATGAACATCATCAATGGCGGCATGCATGCCGACAATCCGATCGACTTCCAGGAATTCATGATCATGCCGGTCGGCGCCGAGACCTTTGCTGAAGGTCTGCGCGCCGGTTCGGAAATCTTCCACACGCTGAAGTCGGAGCTCAAGAAATCCGGCCACAACACCAATGTCGGCGACGAGGGCGGCTTTGCGCCGAACCTGAAATCGGCCGAAGACGCGCTCGACTTCGTCATGCAGTCGATCGAGAAGGCCGGCTACAAGCCGGGCAAGGACATCATGCTGGCGCTCGATTGCGCCGCCACCGAGTTCTTCAAGGACGGCGTCTATAATTACGAAGGCGAAGGCAAGAAGCGCTCGAGCCAGGAGCAGGCGCAGTACCTTGCCGATCTCGTCGGTCGCTATCCGATCGTGTCGATTGAAGACGGCATGTCGGAAGACGATTGGGAAGGCTGGAAGATGGTCACCGATCTGGTCGGCGCGAAGTGCCAGCTCGTCGGCGACGATTTGTTCGTCACCAATGTCACGCGGCTGTCGGACGGCATCAAGCGCGGCGTCGGCAATTCGATCCTGGTCAAGGTCAACCAGATCGGCACATTGACCGAGACGCTGGCCGCCGTCGAAATGGCGCACAAGGCCGGCTACACCGCCGTCATGTCGCACCGCTCCGGCGAGACCGAGGATTCGACCATTGCCGACCTCGCGGTCGCCACCAATTGCGGCCAGATTAAAACCGGCTCGCTCGCCCGCGCCGACCGCACGGCGAAGTACAACCAGCTCCTCCGCATTGAGGAACAGCTTGGGCCGCAGGCTAAATATGCCGGCCGCACCGCCCTGAAAGCATCGCGGTAAGTACCCTTTAGAACGGTTCCATTAGTCTGCGAGCGGCTTGCATTGCCCTGCAAACCGCCGCAGATTGCCGTCGATTCAACAGATGAAAGCCGCACGCCATGGACCAGACCACGGGCCTGAGCATCAATGATCGCAAGCGCACGATTGAGCGCCTGTCGGCGTTCATCGCTAAATCCGTCGACGAAGCGCGCGCCGTCGAGAAGCCGTTCTTCCATCTCGAATTCGACCGCGTATTCCCGGATGACATTTACGCGCAGATCCTGGCGCTGAAGCCGGAGTCGCGCGACTACCGTCCGATGCACGGCCGCAGCAAGGGCCACGATCTCGATGACGGCACCCATACGCGGGTGAAGATCGATCTGTTTCCGGAATACATCCGCAATTTGCCGGCGCAGAAGCGCGCATTGTGGGATGTGGTCGGCCGCGCTTTGTGCTCGGAGGAGGTCAAGCAGGCCTTCATCCGCCGCCTGGCGCCCGGCCTGTCGAAGCGCTTCGGCAGCGACTTTGCCAAGGTCGGCATGTTCCCGATCCCGATCCTGACCCGCGACATTCCCGGCTATCTGATCACGCCGCATACCGACACGCGTTGGAAGGGCATCACGGTGCAGTTCTACCTGCCGGGCGACGACCTCAACACCGATATCGGCACCATCTTCCACGAAGTGCTGCCGGACGGCTCGATGCCCAAGCACACGCAGATGAAGTTCGCTCAGAACTCCGGTTACGCCTTCGCCGTCGGCACCGACACCTGGCATTCCGCCGATGCCGTGCACAACCGGGTCAAGACGCGCGATTCGATCCTGCTGACCTATTTCGTCGATCAGGGCCTGCTCAAGTTCTTGCGCAACCGCGGCAAGCGGCTCGGCAACTTCCTGCTCAATGAGTGGCGGCACCGGTTTTAGGTCTTAAACCGGTCTTAACCGCGTTGCGGCATCTTGGCGCGCATGGTCTCCCATCGCCGCCGCCGCGCCATTTTGACTGCTATCGGCCTTTACCTGTTCGCCGCGGCGTTCATCGGCTATTTCGCCGTGAACGCCTTCACGGGTAATCACGGCTTGCGCGCGCAGGCCGACCTCGATCAGCAATTGGCGTCGATGCAGGCCGAGCTCGCCACCATCAAGGCCGAACGGACCGGCTGGGAGCGCCGGGTGGCGCTGCTGCGCTCCGATCGCATCGATCCTGACTTGCTGGACGAGCGGGCCCGCACGCTGATCGGCTATGCCGACCCGCGCGATGTGACGCTGCTGCTCAACCCACGCTAGTCGACCGCACTGCACAAGAGTCTGCGGCGTCTGTGCAGGGCTGCACGGCTTGCTTCTGCTTCCGCGCCTCCCCAAATTACGCTAAGGGACTCAAGCGAGCGTCCGATGTTTCACAGGGGACGCGCACGAATCCGGCGTATTCGCGCCGGTATTTGAAAAGATCGTGCGCGGGTGAAATGTTAGATAGCGCTCTGCTTGGTTCGCCAGAGCCAATGCCAAGTTATAAGCGTCCAGGGAGCGCCCATGCCGGCCGTCAAAGCCAATTCCAATACCCAGACCGATGACGACCAGGCGCCGACGACTCCGCTTGTCGAATTCAGCAAGGATCAGGACCTTGCCGCCTATGAGATGATGCTGAGCATCCGCCGGTTTGAGGAAAAAGCCGGCCAGATGTACGGCATGGGCCTGATCGGCGGCTTCTGCCACCTCTATATCGGCCAGGAAGCTGTGGTCGTTGGTATGCAAATGGCCCTCAAGGAGGGCGATCAGGTCATCACCGGCTATCGTGATCATGGCCACATGATCGCCTGCGGCATGGACGCCAAGGGCGTCATGGCCGAACTGACCGGCCGCGCCCATGGCTATTCCAAGGGCAAGGGCGGCTCGATGCATATGTTCTCCAAGGAGAAGGGCTTTTACGGCGGCCACGGCATCGTCGGCGCCCAGGTGCCGCTCGGCACCGGATTAGCCTTCGCAAACCGCTATCGCGGCAATGACAATGTGACCTTGGCCTATTTCGGCGACGGCGCCGCCAATCAGGGCCAGGTGTACGAGAGCTTCAATATGGCCGAGCTTTGGAAGCTGCCGGTCGTCTATGTGATCGAGAATAACCGCTACGCCATGGGCACGTCGTCGACGCGCTCTTCGGCCGAAACCAACCTGTCGCGCCGCGGCCTGTCCTTCAAGATCCCGGGCGAGCAGGTCGACGGCATGGACGTTCGCGCCGTCAAGGCCGCCGCCGACAAGGCGGTTGCCTGGTGCCGCGCCGGCAAGGGCCCGTACATCCTCGAAATGCTGACCTACCGCTATCGCGGCCACTCGATGTCGGATCCGGCCAAGTACCGTACCCGCGAGGAAGTCGACAAAGTCCGCACCACGCACGACCCGATCGACATGGTCCGCCTGCGCGTTCTGGAGAAGAAGTTCGCCAAGGAAGAAGACCTCAAAAAGATCGACGCATCCGTGCGCGATCTGGTCAATGAAGCGGCTGAATTTGCGACGCACGATCCTGAGCCGGATCCGTCCGAGCTGTTCACCGAGATTTATCGCTAGATTGCAGCCGCTTAAAATAATTTCGAGCAGGAAATAGTAGCGCCCATGCCGACCAATATTCTCATGCCTGCGCTGTCGCCCACGATGGAGAAGGGCAACCTCGCCAAGTGGCTCAAGAAAGAGGGCGACACGATCAAGTCCGGCGACATCATCGCCGAGATCGAAACCGACAAGGCGACGATGGAGGTCGAAGCCTCCGACGAAGGCACGCTCGGCAAGATCCTGATCGCCGAGGGCACGCAGGACGTTGCGGTCAACACGCCGATCGCGGTCATCCTCAACGAGGGCGAAGATGCTTCATCGGTGAAGGCTGAAGCGCCGGCTGCCGCCAAGGCGGAGAAGACCGAAGAGAAAGCCGAAGCAAAGCCGGAAGCCGCTGCGCCGAAGGAAGAGAAAGCGCCTGCAGCACCCGCCGCCCCAGTGCATGCGGTCGCCGCCGATCCCGATGTGCCGGAAGGCACCGAGATGGTCACCATCACCATGCGCGAAGCGCTGCGTGACGCAATGGCCGAGGAAATGCGCCGCGATGGCGATGTCTTCGTCATGGGCGAAGAAGTCGCCGAATATCAAGGCGCCTACAAGGTCACCCAAGGTCTGTTGCAGGAATTCGGCGACAAGCGCGTGATCGATACGCCGATCACCGAGCATGGCTTTGCAGGTCTGGGCGTTGGTGCGGCGCTTGCCGGCCTGAAGCCGATCGTCGAATTCATGACCTTCAACTTCGCCATGCAGGCGATCGACCAGATCATCAACTCCGCCGCCAAGACGCTCTACATGTCGGGCGGTCAGATGGGCGCCCAGATCGTGTTCCGCGGCCCGAACGGCGCCGCCGCGCGCGTCGGCGCGCAGCATAGCCAGGACTACTCGGCCTGGTATTCGAACATTCCCGGCTTGCGCGTGATCTCGCCGTCAAACCCGGCCGATGCCAAGGGGCTCTTGAAGGCCGCCATTCGCGATCCCAATCCGGTGATCTTCCTCGAGAACGAAATTCTCTACGGCCAGTCGGGCCCGGTGCCGAAGATGGACGACTTCGTCTTGCCGATCGGCAAGGCCAAGGTCGCCCGCGCTGGCAAGGACGTCACCATCATCTCCTGGTCGATGGGCATGCAATACGCGCTCAAGGCCGCCGACGAGCTGGCCAAGGACGGCATAGAAGCCGAGGTTATCGATCTGCGCACGCTGAAGCCGATGGACACCGAAACCTTCATCGCCTCAGTCAAGAAGACCGGCCGCGCGGTAACGGTGGAAGAGGGCTGGCAGCAATCCGGCGTCGGCGCCGAAATTGCCGCGCGCATCATGGAGCAGGCTTTCGATTATCTCGATGCGCCGGTCGCGCGCGTGTCGGGCAAGGAAGTGCCGATGCCGTATGCCGCCAATCTTGAGAAGTTGGCGTTGCCGTCGGTTGCTGAAGTTGTCGAGGCGGCGAAAGCCGTCTGTTACCGGTAGGCGCGAAGCA
This sequence comes from Pseudolabrys sp., assembly GCA_030655215.1. Taxonomy (GTDB): domain Bacteria; phylum Pseudomonadota; class Alphaproteobacteria; order Rhizobiales; family Xanthobacteraceae; genus Pseudolabrys. The sequence continues at coordinate 24,796 of JAURVZ010000055.1, forward strand.
TCATGGCCACCAACATTCTCATGCCTGCGCTGTCGCCCACGATGGAAAAGGGCAACCTTGTCAAGTGGCTCAAGAAAGAGGGCGACAAGATCAAGTCCGGCGACGTGCTGGCCGAGATCGAGACCGACAAGGCGACGATGGAATATGAGGCGGTCGACGAGGGCACGCTCGCCAAGATCGTCGTGCCGGAAGGCACGCAGGATGTTGCCGTCAATGCGATCATCGCGGTGATGGTGGCGGAAGGCGAAGACGCCAAGGCGGTGAGCGCGGCCCCTGCTGCGAAAGCACCTGAGAAAAAGTCAGAAGCCAAGGCTGAGACAAAGCCGGAAGCCAAAGCCGAAACAAAGACTGAAACGAAATCCGAAGTGAAGCCCGCAGCGCAGGCTGCAGCTCCCGCTGCCAAAGCCGATGGCGCGCGCGTCTTCGCGTCACCGCTCGCCAAACGTATGGCTAAAGAAGCCGGTGTTGATCTGTCGCGCGTCACCGGCTCCGGCCCGCATGGCCGCGTCATTGCCCGCGACGTTGACGACGCCAAGAGCGGCAAGGGCGCGATGAAGCCCGCCGCTGCGGGCGCACCGGCTGCAGCCGGAGCACCTGTTGCCGCCAGCATGAGCGACAAGCAGATCCTCGGCCTGTACGAAGAAGGCTCCTACGACCTCGTGCCGCATGACGGCATGCGCCGCACCATCGCGCAGCGTCTCACCGCATCGACGCAGACCGTGCCGCATTTCTATCTGACAATGGACTGCAATATCGGCCGCCTGCTGGCCGCGCGCGAAGAGATCAACGCCGCCGCACCCAAGGACAAAGACGGCAAGCCGGCCTACAAGCTCTCGGTCAACGACTTCGTCATCAAGGCGCTCGCGGTCGCGTTGCAACGCATTCCGGAAGCCAATGTGTCGTGGTCCGAAGGCGGCATGCTCAAGCACAAGCATTCCGATATCGGCGTCGCCGTGGCGCTGCCGGGTGGCCTGATCACACCGATCATTCGTCAGGCCGAGTCGAAGTCGCTATCGGTCATCGCCAATGAAGGCCGCGACCTGTTCGCGCGTGCGCGCGGCAAGAAGCTCAAGCCGCACGAATACCAGGGCGGCACGTCGTCGGTGTCGAACCTCGGCATGTATGGCATCAAGGACTTCACCGCGGTGATCAACCCGCCGCAGTCGACCATTCTTGCGGTGGGCGTTGGTGAAGAACGCGCCATCGTCAAGAACGGCAAGATCGAAGCGGCGCAGATCATGAGCGTCACTTTGTCGTGCGATCACCGCTCGGTTGACGGCGCGCTCGGCGCTGAACTGATCGGCGCGTTCAAGAAGCTGATCGAAAATCCGGTAATGATGATCGTGTGACGCGAAGCCTGAGCGCGCCGCTCTCGGCGCGCTCGAAGTTCCGCATCACATTCGCGCTCGAAGATGCGCAGCATCGGTGCTAGCCTACCTGACGAATGCATGCCGGAAAACGGCAGCACGAAAAGGAGGCGACCCATGCGATCTTCTCAGAGCCAAATCACAGCTTCACGCCGGACATTGCTGGCCGCCGCCCTCGCACTTGTGGCGCTGCCGCTCGCCGGCGCGGCGCACGCGCAGGACTATCCCACCAAGACCATTCGCCTCGTTGTGCCATTCCCTGCTGGTGGCACGACAGACATGCTGGCGCGCTTGTTCGCGCAGCGCATGGGCGAGGGGCTCGGCCAGACGATCGTTGTCGAGAACGTCGGCGGTGCCGGTGGCTCGCTCGGTGCCGATCAGGTCGCCAAGGCGGCGCCGGATGGCTACACACTGTTGTTTCACAATCTGACATTCTCGACCACGACGGCGTCGCTGCAATATGCCGGCCGCTCGAAGCACGACATCGAGAAAGACTTTGTGCCGATTTCGGTCGGCGCCTATGTGCCGATGCTGCTGCTGGCGCACCCGTCAGTGCCGGCCAAAGACCTCAAGGAATTCGTTGCTTATGCGCAGGGCCACAAGGACGGCTTGTTCTATGGCTCGACAGGTCCGGGCAGCGTGATGAACTATTCCGGCGAAGTCATGAAGCGCGATAATCAGCTCAAGATGGACCACGTGCCGTTCCGCGGCGCGGCGCCTCTGGTGCTTGAGCTGATGTCCGGCCGCATCCAGTTCGGCGGCGATCAGTTGTCGACCTCGCTGCAGCACGCCAGGTCCGGCGCGCTGAAGCCGATGGCGGTGCAAAGCGTCAAGCGTTCGCCGGCATTGCCGGACGTGCCGACCGTGCGTGAACTTGGTTTCCCGAACCTGGAGATCCAAGGCTGGAACGGCTTCTTCGCGCCGGCCGGCACGCCGGAGCCGATCATCGCCAAATTGCATCAGCAGATCGTCGCGGCCGCCAATAACCCGGACGCGCGCAAGCGCATGGAAGAGGTCGGCGCCGAACCGGCCGGCTCGACCCAGGCGGAAATGCGCGCCATGCTGAAAGACCAGTTCACGAAGGTGCGGCCGGTCGTCGAGGAGCTCAAGCTGATCGTGCAATAGGCGCGGGTGCCGTCATGCCTGCTAAACGGAGCGGGCATGACGGACGCCAAGGCCGACTTGATCGGCGCATCCCCATATGGGAGACGGGTAGCCTTGAGCCCCCATTCGGAGACGATTTAAGTGGCCGACACATCCTTCGACGTTCTGATCATCGGTTCCGGCCCTGGCGGCTATGTCACCGCAATCCGAGCTGCCCAACTGGGCTTTAAGGTCGCGGTCGTCGAGCGCGATTATCTCGGCGGCATCTGCTCGAACTGGGGTTGTATCCCGACTAAGGCGCTGCTGCGCTCGGCTGAAATCTACCACTACATGCAGCACGCCAAGGATTACGGCCTGTCGGCGGAGAACATCTCGTTCGATCCGGCCGCGGTCATCAAGCGCTCGCGCGGTGTCGCCGGCCGCATGAACACCGGCGTTGGTTTTCTCCTGAAGAAAAACAAGGTCACCGTGATCTGGGGAGAGGCGACCATCGACGCGCCCGGCAAGGTCACCGTCAAGGCGTCGAAGAACGAAGCGCCGAAGGGCGCGTCCAGTCCGGGCAGCTACACCGCCAAACACATCATCGTCGCCACCGGCGCGCGGCCGCGCGTGCTGCCGGGTCTTGAGCCGGACAAGAAGCTGGTCTGGACCTATTTCGAGGCGATGAATCCGGACAAGATGCCGAAGTCGCTTCTTGTCGTCGGCTCGGGCGCCATCGGCATCGAGTTCGCCTCGTTCTATCGCACTATGGGCGCGGAAGTGACGGTCGTCGAAGTGCTGCCGCAGATCCTACCCGTTGAAGATGCCGAGATCGCCGCCTTCGCCCGCAAGCAGTTTGAGAAGCAGGGCTTCAAGATCATCGCCAATGCCAAGGTGACCAAGCTCGACAAGAAGGCCGACAGCGTCACGGCCACAATTGAAGAGGGCGGCAAGACGCAGCAGATCACGGTCGATCGCGTCATCGCCGCGGTCGGCGTCGTCGGCAATATCGAGAACATCGGGCTGGAGAAGCTTGGCGTCAAAATCGAGCGCGGCACCGTCAAGGTCGACGAGTTCTGCAAGACCAACATCCCCGGCATCTATGCGATTGGCGATGTCGCCGGTCCGCCGATGCTGGCGCACAAGGCCGAGCACGAAGGCGTCATCTGCATCGAGGCGATCAAGGGGATGCACCCGCATCCGATGGACAAGCTCAAGATCCCGGGCTGCACCTATTGCGTGCCGCAGATCGCCTCGGTCGGCCTGACGGAAGCCGCCGCCAAGGCCAAGGGCCTCGACATCCGCGTCGGCCGTTTCCCGTTCATCGGCAACGGCAAGGCGATCGCGCTCGGCGAGGATCAGGGTTTGGTCAAGGTCATCTTCGACAAGAAGACCGGCCAGCTGCTCGGCGCGCATCTGTGCGGCGCCGAGGTGACCGAATTGATACAAGGTTTTGTCGTTGCCATGAACCTGGAAACGACCGAAGAAGAGCTGATGCACACGATCTTCCCGCACCCGACCCTGTCGGAGACGATGAAAGAGGCGGTGCTCGATGCCTACGGACGCGTGTTGAACATGTAACTGGAGCGGCAGACTGCCGTTTGGAATGGGGAAATGCCAATGAAGATGCAGATCAAGAAGGCCATTGTCGCGACCTTGCTGGTTGTCCTCGGTGCCGGGGCGGCACAGGCCGCCGGCAAGCGCTGCACTGAAGAGCGCAGCCTGCGCTCGACCGATTCAAAGCTCGCCACCTCGGTCACCTTCGTCAACCGCACGCAGGAAAACGTGCGCATCTACTGGCTCAACTACAAGAGCGGCCGCGAGTTCTACAAGGAACTGCGCCCGGACCAACGGTTCACCCAGGATACCTACGCCACGCATCCCTGGGTGGCGACCGATGCGGAAGAAAACTGCCTCGAAACCTACATGCCGCAGGCGCGCGCTTCGACGATGGAAATCCGCTAGTCACAGACGCCGCTTGATGACGCCTTAGCCGGGCTTTCAATCGAACCTGTCGGGGTGCTCATGTCCTGTGATTGCGTTTTCCATCGCCGCGGCTTCTTCAAGTTCGGTGCCGGGCTTGCGGCTGCCGCTGGACTGCTGCGTTCGGGCACGGCGCAGGCGCAGCCCGCTCCGGCACCTGCGACAACCGGTTTGCCGGCACGCGGCGAGTTCATCGTCCGCGGCGGGCATGTCCTGACCATGGATCCATCGCTCGGCGATCTGCCGAGCGGCGATGTGCATGTCCGCGACGGCGCCATTGTCGCCGTCGGCGCCAACCTGACCGCGCCCGGCGCGCAGGTGATCGACGGCAAGGACATGATCGTCATGCCGGGCTTCGTCGAAACGCACTGGCATTTGTGGTGCACGTCGCTGCGCATGATCATCCGCGCCGACGACCCGAAGGAAGGCTATTTCCCGACGACGATCCGCGTCGGCCGTCATTGCACGCCGCAGGATTCCTTCATCGGCGTCCGGCTCGGCGTCGCCGAAGGCCTGCTCTCCGGCATCACCACTGTGCACAACTGGTCGCACAACACGGTAACGCCGGCGCACGCCGATGCGGAAATTGCCGCGCTCAGGGACACCGGCATCCGCGCCCGCTTTTCCTATGGCTCAGGGCAGGGAATGTCCAACACCGAGCCGATGAACCTCGACGACGTCGCCCGCGTTCAGAAGCAGTATACGAGCGCTGACGGCATGCTCGGCATCGGCGCCTGCATGCGCACGCCGGGCGTGGCCGGCACGCGTGGTTCGATTGCCGTCGACCTGTTCCGGCGCGAGTTCGATTTTTTCCGCAAGGCCGGGATCCCGATGACCATCCATTGCGGTCCGAAGAACCTGGTTGCGCTGATGGGCCAGAATAATTTTCTCGGACCGGACATGCTGCTCGTCCATCCGCAGGGCATGTCGCCGGACGAGCTCAAGATGGTCGGCGATACGAAGTCGCCGTGGAGCACCGCGCCGGTCATCGAGATGTCGTACTCGGCGGTGCGCAGTGGTCTTATTCAATACGATGAGCTTGCCGAAATGGGCACGCAGCTTGGCCTGTCGATCGATGCTTCCGCTGCCACCAATGCCGACTTCTTCAACGTCATGCGGGCGCTTATGTGGTCGGACTGGCAGCGCAACGGCGCGCCGCAGCGCCTCAAGCCGAAACGGCTTGTCGAATTGGCCACCATCGAAGGTGCCAAATTGCTCGGCCTGGCCGACAAGGTCGGCTCGCTGACGCCCGGCAAGCGCGCCGACATGATCATGGTCCGCACGACGGACATCAACATGGCCCCGGTCGGCGACCCGTATTACGCCGTGGTCTTCCAGGGCCAGCCGTCCAACGTCGATACTGTCGTGGTAGACGGTCGCGTCTTGGTCCGCGGCGGCAAGCATACCGCCGTCGATGTCGCCAAGACGGTGCGCGAGGCCGCCGAATCGGCGCGCGGCATTAGCGAGCGCGCCAGCCGGACCTGACGGGCAGGCATGCAGTTCCATGGGTCTGAGGCCCGCGGCCTTGCAGCCTCCCGCCCGGAGCCGTAAGTAACCCGCATGGCCGTCGTCCTCGACCTGATCAACAATCCGCGCCCGCGCCACCCGGAAAAGGCGCATAAGCCGGATTCCGTGCTGCTCAAGAAGCCGGACTGGATCCGCGTCAAGGCGCCGGTATCGCCGGGCTATGCCGCGACCAGCGCCATCATGCGCGAGAACAAGCTGGTCACCGTCTGCGAGGAGGCCGGCTGCCCGAACATCGGCGAGTGCTGGGAGAAGAAGCACGCCACGTTCATGATCATGGGCGACACCTGCACCCGCGCCTGCGCCTTCTGCAACGTCAAGACCGGCATGCCGGGCGCGCTCGATGCGCTTGAGCCCGAGCATGTCGGCAAGGCCACCGCCAAGCTGGGCCTGGCACATATCGTCGTCACCTCGGTCGATCGCGACGATCTCGCCGATGGCGGCGCGTTGCATTTCGCCGAAACCATCCGCGCCATTCGCACCCATGCGCCGGGCACGACCATCGAAATTCTGACGCCGGACTTCCTGCGCAAGGATGGCGCGCTGAAAGTCGTCGTCGACGCCAGGCCGGACGTGTTCAACCACAATCTCGAAACCGTGCCGTCGCACTATCTGAAAATCCGGCCCGGTGCGCGCTACTTCCATTCGCTGCGCCTGCTGCAACAGGTCAAGGAGTTCGACCCGTCGATTTTCACCAAATCCGGCATCATGGTGGGGCTCGGCGAAGAGCGTAACGAAATCCTCCAGGTGATGGACGACCTGCGGTCGGCCAATGTCGACTTTCTCACCATCGGCCAGTACCTGCAGCCGACCCGCAAGCACGCCGAAGTGAGGCGCTTCGTGCCGCCGGATGAATTTAAGTCGCTGGAGACCATCGCCTATTCGAAGGGCTTCCTGATGGTGTCGGCGTCGCCGCTGACGCGCTCGTCGCATCATGCCGGCGACGACTTCGCGCGGCTGAAGGCCAACCGTGCCGCGCAGCTCGGCAAATAACACCGACCATGATGTCTTCTCCGTTCGTCCCCGCGAAAGCGGGGACCCAGGAGCCAACCAACAAGGTCTTGAGAACTGGGTCCCCGCTTTCGCGGGGACGAACGGGGTGTGGGTCATTCCTCTGAACAGCGATCGAAGCTAGATGCCCCAATTCACCAGCAAGCGCCGCGTCCGCCATGCGGCGGCCGACATGTTCGATCTGGTCGCCGACGTGGAGAAATATCCGCAATTCGTGCCGCTGTGCACCGCCTTGCGTGTGCGCAGCCGCACGCCGAAAGGCGAGACGACGGTGATCGTCGCGGCGATGACGGTCGCCTATAAGGTGATCAGCCAGACTTTCACTAGCCGCGTCACGCTCGACAAAGCGAACCTGACGATCCTGGTCGAATATCTCGACGGTCCATTCAGCCGCTTGCAGAACCGCTGGACCTTCAAGCCGACTAGCGACAATAGCAGCGAGGTCGAGTTCTTCATCGACTACGAGTTCAAGAGCCGCACCTTCGCCATGCTGATGGGCGCGATGTTCGATACCGCTTTCCGCAAGTTCTCGGCTGCCTTCGAAAAACGCGCCGACGAAGTCTACGGAAAGAAGACGGCCTAGCCGGGTACCGTGGAACAGGCGAGGGGCGGCGATGTTGTCTCCGAGCCGCAGCGTCCGCGGCCGGAGCCTGTTCGAATGTCCATGATTTCAGCGCCGTCCAATCCGGTGCGCTACGACGCCGCGGTCGAACACCCCGAGCCGGATGAAGCCGAAACCGCGGCGGCCATCGTCAAGTCGCTGCGCTATATCAACGAGAAGGTTTACAAGGATACCGGCCACGCCGTGCGCTCGGTGCATGCCAAAGGCCACGGCATGATGAACGGCACCTTGCGCGTGCTCGACAACCTGCCGCCGCAGCTTGCACAGGGCCTGTTTGCCACACCGGGGGCGATGTATCCGGTGCTGATGCGCATCTCGACCATTCCCGGCGATGTGCTCGATGACAAGGTCTCCGTGCCGCGCGGCATGGCGGTCAAGGTCATGGATGTGCCGGGCGAAAGGTTGCCGGGGTCGGAAGCCGATACCTCGCAGGATTTCGTCATGGTCAATGGCCCGGCCTTTTCTGCGTCAACCGCCAAACAGTTTCTCGGCGGCCTCAAGCTCTTGGCGTCAACAACCGATCGCGTCGCCTGGCTCAAGCGGTTGCTGTCGGAAGTGACGCGGCCGATCGAAGCCCTGGTCTACAAGCTGACGGGCAAGCATTCGCTGCTGGTTGCGCTTGGCGGCCATCCCGCCACCAATCCCCTCGGCGAAACTTATTACTCTCAGGCACCGCTGCTCTATGGCGACTACATCGCCAAGATCTCGCTCAAGCCGTTGTCGCCTTCGGTCGTCGCATTGAAGGACGCGCCGGTTGACCTGAGCGGCACGCCCGATGGCATTCGCGAAGCGGTCTCGTCCTTCTTCCGCAGCAATGGCGGCGAGTACGAGTTGCGCGTCCAGCTCTGCACCGATCTCGAGAAGATGCCGGTTGAAGACGCCTCCGTTGTCTGGCCGGAGGAGGTCAGCCCGTTCATCCCGGTCGCGCGTATCACGCTGCCGCCGCAGAACTCATGGAGCCCGGAGAACGTGCGCGAGATGGACCGCGGCATGGCCTTCAATGTCTGGCGCGGGCTCGCCGCGCACCGGCCGCTCGGCTCCATCATGCGCGTGCGTAAGCCGGCTTATGCGATGTCACAGAACTTTCGCGTCGAGAAGAACGGGGCGTAAACAGTTTCCGTCATGGTCGGGCTTGTCCCGGCCATCCACGTCTTTCTTTCGTGTGAGCAAGACGTGGATGCCCGGCACAAGGCCGGGCATGACGAGCTTGGCAAACGCCTGTTTTTGATGGTTGCCACACCAATTAGCCTCTAGGGCTATCGCTGGCCCGACGAAAGACCATCGATGCCATTGCCGTCTTTGCCACAAGGTGCCTTGCGCCGCTCGGTCCTGTTTCTTGTCGGCATCGGTGCTCCGCTTTGCGCCGGCGTCGCCATGCATGAGCCAGCCGGCGCGCTGCTGGGCGGCATCAGCGGCATGATCCTGTCTTTCGCCGATGATGAAGGTCCGCTGTCGCGCCGCCTCAAAGTGCTGGGCTTTGTAACCGGCGGCGTTGCGCTGGGCGCTGGTGCCGGCCTTTTGCTGCGTGGCTTCCCGTGGCCCGCTTGGTTGCTGTTCGCCGCGGCGACCTTCGCCAGCGGATATTTCCTCGGTATCGGCAAGGCGCCGGCTTTGGCGGCACGCTTCGGCGCTATGGCCCTGGTTGTCACCAGTGGCGCACCGTCCTTCCAGCCGGCCGAAATCTATTTCGCCATCGGCACGCTGGCCATCGTCTTCATCGCGCGCGTTGCCGACCACATGCTCGGCGGTCCATTGCCGCAGCAAGCGGGCAGGCCGCGTCGCATTCCGTCAGGCGGCTGGATCCGCTTCGCGCTCGCCTATGCCGTGGCGGCGACCGCGAGTCTCGCTCTTGGTGTGGCCATCGATCCGAGCCGCGTGCTGTGGGTCGTCGTGACCACTTTGGTGGTGATGCAGCCAGATGCCCGCGCCAGCTATGTGCTCATCGTCCAGCGCATCGCCGGCACGGTGCTGGGTGTCGTCGCCGCCTTCGCCATCAGCAGCGCGGTAGGCTCGCCATGGGTCATCGCCGCGATCGCGTTGATCGTCGCGCCCTTGATCCCACACCATTTGCATCATCGCTATTGGCTGCACACGGCCTTGATCGCACTGCTGATCCTGCTTGCCTATGATCTGGCGGCGAGCGATCCGCGCATTTTGCGCAGCCTGTTCACCGAGCGCTTGCAGGATGTATTGCTCGGTGGCGGGCTCGCCTTGATCGGCACATTGGCCGCTTTCCCGCGCAATCCGCAGGACGAGCGCTAACGCTTCAAATAAAGCCGAGTGTCACGACCGTCAGCACGACGTAACGCCCGACCTTGGCGATCGTGACCAGCAACAGAAACACCGGAAACGGCTCGCGCATGACGCCGGCGACAACGGTGAGTGGGTCGCCAACAACCGGCACCCAGCTCAGCAGCAACGACCATTTGCCATAGCGCCGGTACCAGCCTTGTGCGCGGTCCAATGCCGCCTGATTGGCGGGAAACCAGCGGCGGTCGCGGAAGCGTTCGATGCCGCGGCCGAGCAGCCAGTTCACCACCGAGCCCAGCACATTGCCGACGCTGGCAATGAGCAACAGCAGCCAGGGCGAATAGCCGGACAGCAACAGCCCGACCAAAGCCGCTTCCGATTGCATCGGCAGAATGGTCGCTGCAATGAACGCCGCCGCGAACAGGCCGCCATAAGCAGCGAGATCGATCATCCGCCGTTCAGGCGCCAGATGGCCGCGTTAAGCACGGTGGCAAAGCCGACCCAGGCGACCAGCGGCAACAGACAAATCCCGGCGATACGGTCGAGGCGAATGAAGGCCATGGCGGCCGCCACAACGAGCATCACCTGCGGCACGATATTGATCAGCCCAAGCAGCGGGCTCTGCGCATAAAAGAACATCCACGACCATGCCATGTTGAGCGCAAGCTGCATGTAGAACAGCACGAGGGCCGTGCGCCGCGCCGTCGAGGCGGGCAGTCTGTGAATGCGAAACGCGGCATAGGCCATCAGCACGTAGAGCGTCGTCCACACCGGGCCGAAGAGCCAGTTCGGCGGATTGAACGGCGGCTTGATCAGGCCGGCGTGCCAGGACAGGTTCGGGAACGTCGCCAGCTGTGCGACGAACCATGCAACGACAACCGCCAGCACGGGCAATGCGGCTATCTTGATAGTGCGCTGCCAGCCAGGCATTTCGTCGCCCATCATATCTTGCGCATCTTGTCGGGCCATTCCTTGATGACGAACTCCTTGACCGGCTCCGGCGGCGGCCGGGGCTTCCAGCGCGGCCGCTTGGCCGCTTCGACCTGCGTCAATTCCGTCAGCATCCGCAAGGCGTGCACGACCGATTTACGCCGCACCTCGGCGCGGCCGATATCGCCGAATTTCTTGACCGCATGCATCGACGCGCCGTTGCGCGACACACAGGAAAAATGCACCAGCCCGACGGGCTTCTCCGGCGTGCCGCCATCGGGGCCTGCAATGCCTGTGATAGAAACGGCAAAATCGGCTTTCGTGCCGAGCAGTGCACCTTCCGACATAGCCTCTGCTGTCTGGCGGCTGACAGCGCCGAATAGCTTCAGGGTGTTGGCGGGCACGCTGAGCATCTGCTGCTTGGCATCGTCGGAGTAGGTGACGAACCCACCTTCGAAAACGGCAGAAGAGCCGGGCGCCTCGGTTAGCGCCGCGGCCACCAGCCCGCCGGTGCAGGATTCCGCCGTGGCCAGCCGCAGCTTGTACTCTGTGCAGAACTTGATCAGCGCAGCAGACGCTTCGGTCACTTCGTAATGCATGTATCGCTCCATGGCAGTCTGATGGTCGCGGTCGCATAAGCGGCGATGCCTTCGCCGCGCCCGGTAAATCCCAGCCGCTCGCTGGTCGTCGCCTTCACAGCAACCCGATTCAGCTCGATTCCGGCAATGCGCGCAATCGCCTCGCGCATGGCGTCGCGGTGCGGGCCGATCTTCGGCGCCTCGCAGACGATGGTCAGGTCGAGATGGGCGATGCGGCCGCCGCGCGCGGTGACGGCGTCGACGGCAAATTTGAGGAAGCGGTCGGACGAGGCGCCGCGCCACTGTTCGTCAGTCGGCGGGAAATGCGAACCGATGTCGCCATCAGCCAGCGCGCCGAGCAAGGCATCGGTCAGCGCATGCAGGCCGACATCGGCGTCGGAATGGCCGCGTAACGTCTCCGAGTGGGGAATGCGCACGCCGCCGAGAAAGACGTGGTCGCCGACGCTAAAGGCATGGACGTCAATGCCTGTCCCGGTGCGGATGTCGCCCAATGCGGAAAGGTCGGTCGCCTCGGCGCGCATGAAATCCTCGGAGTTGGTAATCTTGATATTGCCGGTCTCGCCGGGAAACACCACCACTTGCATGCCGGCCCACTCGGCGATTGCTGCGTCATCGGTGAAGTCGGTGCGGCCCTCGCGCGCGGCGCGGCGATGCGCCTCCAGCAGCGGGGCAAAGGCGAAGGCCTGCGGCGTCTGCACGGCGCGCAGCGTGTCGCGGGCCAAGGTCTCACCGACCAGCCCCCGATGATCGATGCTCTTGATTGTGTCGGTGACGGGCAGGCCGGGAATGGCCGCACCGGTCTCCTGGGCGGCTTCAATCGCCCGCGCGATCAGCGCCGCCGAGGCGAAGGGCCGGGCGGCGTCGTGCACCAGGACGAAGTCCGGGGCATGCGCGGCGAGCGCCTCCAGCCCGGCCAGTACCGAGGCCTGCCTCGTGGCGCCGCCGGTGACCGGCGGCAACAGGGCAAAGCCGTCGGCGGCCTGAACATAGAGATCGCCGTCATCGGCGTGGATCACGGTCTGGATGAGCCCAAGGCCGGTAAAGGCCGTCAGCGTGCGCCTGAGCATTGTCTCGCCGCCGACCGGCCGGAACTGCTTTGGCACCCCGGCGGCGCCGGCGCGGCTGCCGCGACCGGCGGCGACGATGACAGCCGCCACTTTTTCCCCGGAAGTCGATGCCATGGTAGGACGCTCCTGAATCGCTTCCCCTTTAGCGCTTAATGGTCCCGTCGGGAACGTGTTCCGGTTCCCGATACCCACCTTAAGCATGAGCAGAATATTGCAGTGCAGCACTTGCGCTGACCGGGGCATATTGGCTAAACTCTAAGCAACGAAAGGCTCAGCCTAAATGCTAGGCACCACGCCCGCCGAGGGTGAAATCAGTTTGAATCCGCCTGCCACGCTGACTGTCGGCCCTGTCACGCTGCCGAACCGCGTCATTCTGGCGCCGATGTCGGGCATCACCGATGCGCCGTTCCGGCGGGTTGCCGAGCGCTTGGGCGCAGGGCTCGTTGTCTCCGAGATGACGGCTTGTGCAGGTCTGGCGCAGGGCCACCGCGAAGCCAATGTCCGCAGCCAGGGGCAGGGCGTCGTCATCAATGTTGTTCAGCTTGCCGGCTGTGAGCCGCACTGGATGGCCGAAGGCGCCCGCATCGTAGAAGACAAGGGCGCGCAGATCATCGACATCAATATGGGTTGCCCGTCGAAGCAGGTGACCAATGGCTCGTCGGGCTCGGCGTTGATGCGCGACCTCGACCATGCCCTCACTCTGATTGACGCCACCGTCAACGCGGTCAAGGTGCCGGTGACGTTGAAGATGCGGCTTGGCTGGGACACATCAAGCCTCAACGCGCCGGAGTTGGCGCGCCGCGCCGAAGCAGCCGGTGTCAAAATGATCACCGTGCATGGCCGCACCCGTTGCCAGTTCTATACCGGCAGCGCGGATTGGGCTGCAGTGCGGGCGGTGAAGAATGCAGTGTCCGTGCCGGTTGTCGTCAATGGCGACATCTGCTCGTTCGAAGACGCCCACAGCGCGCTCGAGGCTTCCGGTGCCGATGCCGTCATGGTTGGCCGCGCCGCGCAAGGCCGTCCGTGGTTTCCCGGTCAGGTCGCTCGCTATCTCGACACCGGCAAGCGCGAAGGCGCGCCGCCGCTCAGTGAGCAACTGGCGCTGATCGACACGATGTATGACGAGATGCTGACGCATCACGGCCTCAAGATCGGCCGCAAGCATGCACGCAAGCATCTGTCCTGGGCGCTCGATGCTGCGGCAGACAGCGCCGGCGTGCCCGATGAATTGCTGAAAGCCCATCGCAGCCGCGTGCTCACCGCTGAGCAACCTGCTGATGCACGCCGCCTTTTGGCGGAAGCCTATGACGCCTTTGGCTGGAGGGCTGCTGCATGAGCCGCGCGCACGCCGTCACCACCCGCGAAACCATTTCCGCCGATGCGATGCTCAACGCATTACCGCATCCGGTGATCATGGTGTCGCCCGACGGCAAGATCGCCGATGCCAATGTTGCTGCCGAAGCTTTCTTTGAAGCTTCGATCCAGATGCTGCGCCGGAACATGCTGCGCGATCTGGTGCCGTTCGGTTCGCCCTTGTTGACCTTGATCGAGCAGGTGCGCCGCACCGGTTCTGCGGTCAACGAATATAAGGTCGATCTGGCGACGCCGCGCAATCCGGGCGAACGCCTGGTCGATCTGCACGTCGCGCCGCTGCCGGAATACGTCAACCACGTCATCGTCATGCTGCAGGAGCGCACCATTGCCGACAAGATGGACCGGCAACTGACGCATCGCGGCGCGGCCCGTTCGGTGATCGCACTGGCCGCCATGCTGGCGCATGAGATCAAAAATCCGCTGTCCGGCATTCGCGGCGCCGCGCAACTGCTCGAGCAGTCCGCTAATGACGAAGACCGCCAGCTCACCACGTTGATCTGCGACGAAACCGACCGCATCGTGAAGCTTGTTGACCGCATGGAGGTGTTCGCCGACGAACGCCCGGTCGAGCGCGAGCCGGTCAACATCCACGTCGTCCTCGACCATGTGAAGCGGCTGGCGCAAACCGGCTTTGCCCGCAACATCAAGTTCGTCGAGGAATACGACCCGTCGCTGCCGCCAGTTCTGGCCAACCGCGACCAGCTCATCCAGGTGTTTCTCAACCTGGTGAAGAACGCCGCCGAAGCGGTCGGCGAGGGCGAAGCCGATGGCGAGATCTATCTCACCACCGCCTTCCGTCCCGGCGTCCGCCTTGCCGTACCCGGCACCAATGCGCGCGTATCGCTGCCCCTTGAGTTCTGCGTCCGGGACAATGGCCCAGGCGTACCGGATGACCTGATGCCGCATCTGTTCGATCCCTTCGTCACGACGAAGCGGACCGGCAGCGGCTTGGGCCTCGCTCTGGTTGCCAAGATCGTCGGCGACCATGGCGGTATTATCGAATGTGAATCGCAGCCGCGGCGGACCACCTTCCGCGTGCTGATGCCCATCTACAGCGGCGAGGGCGTCATCGACGATGCGCCTTCCGTCCAGAGCCCGTGAGGTAACCGCATGCCGACGGGAAGCATCCTAGTCGCCGACGACGACACCGCCATCCGCACCGTTCTCAACCAGGCGCTCTCCCGCGCCGGCTATGAAGTGCGCTCCACCGGCAATGCCGCAACGCTATGGCGCTGGGTCAGCCAGGGCGATGGCGACCTGATCATCACCGACGTGGTGATGCCGGACGAGAACGCCTTCGATCTGATCCCGCGCATTCGCAAGGCACGCCCCGATCTGCCGATCATTGTCATGAGCGCGCAGAACACATTCATGACCGCGATCCGCGCGTCGGAACGCGGCGCGTACGAATATTTGCCGAAGCCCTTCGACCTGAAAGAGCTGATCGCCATTGTCGGCCGCGCTTTGTCGGAGCCGAAAGAGCCGCGCGCGCCCGCTGCCAAACCCGATGAATTCGACTCCATCCCGCTGGTCGGCCGTTCTCCGGCGATGCAGGAAATCTACCGCGTCCTCGCCCGCCTGATGCAGACCGATCTCACCGTGATGATCTCGGGCGAGAGCGGCACCGGCAAGGAGCTCGTCGCCAAGGCGCTGCATGATTACGGCAAGCGCCGCGCCGGCACCTTCGTCGCCATCAACATGGCGGCGATTCCGCGCGACCTGATTGAATCCGAATTGTTCGGGCACGAAAAGGGCGCCTTCACCGGCGCCAATTCGCGCAGCGCCGGCCGCTTCGAACAGGCCGAAGGCGGCACGCTATTCCTCGACGAAATCGGCGACATGCCGATGGAAGCGCAGACGCGTTTGCTGCGCGTGCTGCAGCAGGGCGAATACACGACGGTCGGCGGCCGCACGCCGATCAAGAGCGATGTGCGCATCGTTGCCGCCACCAATAAGGATCTGCGCCAGTTGATCCAGCAGGGCTTGTTCCGCGAGGATCTGTTCTTCCGCCTCAACGTCGTGCCGCTGCGTCTGCCTCCCTTGCGCGAACGCACCGAGGACATCCCCGATCTCATTCGCCACTTCTTCGCCCAGGCGCAGCGCGAAGGCCTGCCGCCGAAGCAACTCGACTCCGCCGCGCAGGATCGCCTCAAGCGCCATCGCTGGCCGGGCAATGTGCGTGAGCTGGAAAATCTCGCGCGCCGTCTCGCCGCGCTTTATCCGCAGGAAACCATCACTGCCGCGGTGATGGATGCCGAACTGTCGCAGCCGGCCATGCCGGTCGGCGGCGACGAGCCGCGCGGTGAGGAGAATCTGTCGGCTTCGGTCGAACGTCACCTGTCGACTTATTTTGGTGGCTTTGAAGACGGACTGCCGCCGGCCGGCCTCTATCATCGCATCTTGCGCGAGATCGAATATCCGCTGCTGACGGCGGCGCTTGCCGCCACCCGCGGCAACCAGATCCGCGCCGCCGACCTCCTGGGCGTCAACCGCAACACCTTGCGCAAGAAAATACGCGACCTCGACATTCAGGTCTTCCGCGGCGGAAACTAACGTCTGTAGCCCGGGTGGAGCGCAGCGAAACCCGGGGCGAATGCTGAACCTGACCCGGGTTACGCTTTGCTCCACCCGAGCTACGGCCCGGTATCAAACAGTTGCCTGTCTTTTATTTCCGATGAATTGGGTTATCTACCGTTCGAATTGAACGGAGAAACCCATGCCCATCGAACTCGGCCTCGGTACTTTCGGCGACATCACGTACGGCCCGGACGGCAAGCCGCTACACGCAGCGCAAGTGATGCGCGATGTCGTCGAGGAGGCCGTGCTGGCCGATCAAGCCGGTGTCGATGCCATTGGCGTCGGTGAACATCACCGCGCCGACTTCGCCGTCACCTCGCCGGAAATGGTGCTGGCCGCGATTGCCGCGCGCACCACGCGCATCCGCCTCGGCTCGGCCGTCACCGTGCTGTCGTCGGACGATCCGATCCGCGTCTATCAGCGTTTCGCGTCGCTGGATGCCGTCTCCAACGGCCGCGCCGAAGTCATCCTCGGCCGCGGCTCCTTCATCGAATCCTTCCCGCTGTTCGGCTTCGATCTCAATCAGTACGAAAGCCTGTTCAACGAGAAGCTCGATCTCTATGCCGCCGTCATCAAGCAGCAGCCGGTGACGTGGCAGGGTACGACGCGCCCGCCCTTGCAGAACCAGGCGATCTTTCCGAAAACCGAATCCGGCACGCTCAACACATGGATCGGTGTTGGCGGCACACCGGAGTCGGTGATGCGCGCCGCGCATTACAATTTCCCTTTGATGCTGGCGATCATCGGCGGCGAGCCGCGGCGCTTTGCGCCTTTTGCCGATCTCTATCGCCGCGCACTGGAAGAGCAGGGCAAGCCCGTATTGCCGATCGGCGTGCACTCGCATGGCTATGTCGCCGAGACCGATGCGCTGGCGCGCGAAGAACTCTTCGCCGACTACAAACGCATGCGCGACAAGATCGGCGCCGAGCGTGGCTGGCCGCCTTTCGGCAAAGGTGAGTTCGAGCGCGAGATCGAGACCGGCTCGCTCTATGTCGGCTCGCCGGAAACGGTCGCCCGCAAGATCGCCGCCACGCTCAAGGCCGTCGGCGCGCAGCGCTTCGACATGAAGTATTCGGCAGGCCCCTTGTCGCACGCCAAGATGATGCGCTGCATCGAGCTGTACGGCCGCAAGGTCGCGCCGCTGGTCAGGGAGATTGTGGGGTGACCTGTCGTCCCCGCGCAGGCGGGGACCCATACGCCGCGGCGGCAACTCGGGGACGACAGCGTGCGCATCGCATTACCGGTGCATGACCCGAAACTGTGCACCCACGCCCCAATCCTGTCGCAATTCGGCAACATTGTTGTATAAAAGCATCAGTGCCGGTGAGGGCTTTCGTCCCTTTATGGCGTCAATGCGCTTCAGCGCCCGCCGTCTTGTGACCAAGGATCCTCAAGCTCCATGAGCGTCGACCAAGCCGCCAGCCCCGACACTGCGCTTGCCGCCCCGCCATCAAGGCGGGAAGACCGGCGCATGATGGGGCCCTTGGCGGTCGCCTTGGCGCTGCTGTCGGCCTTGGCCACCTTCATAGTGCTCGCCGATCTGACGCCCGTATCGCCGACGCATTACGTCGTCGTCACGCTGCTGCTGGTCAATGCCGCCACCGTCGTGCTGCTGCTGGCGATCATCGTCCGCGAAGTCTGGCAGGTGGTGCAGGCGCGTCGCTCGGGCAGGGCGGCGGCCAAGCTGCATGTCCGCATCGTCGGCCTGTTCTCGCTCATCGCCGCGGCACCGGCGATCCTCGTTGCCATTGTCGCCAGCGTCACGCTGGACCGCGGCCTTGACCGCCTGTTCTCGACCCGAACACGTGCGGCGATCGAAAACTCGCTCGTCGTCGCGCAGGCTTACCTCAACGATCATGCGCAGATCGTTCGCTCCGACATTCTCGTTGTCGCCGTTGAACTGTCGCGCTCGAAAACGGTGTTCGATACCGAGCCTGAAAAGCTGCAGCAGTTTCTCACCTTCCAGGCCGCCGTGCGCGGTCTCGGCGCTGTCATCCTGCTCGATTCACAGTTGGAAGTCGTCGCGCGTGCCGATGTCAAAACCAACCTGAGTTTCGCCCTGCCGCCGAAGGAGGCGCTGCCGACCATTAGCGACAAGGAGCCGCAACTCGTTTTGTTGCCGGATACCAATTACGTCGCGGCCATCGTCAAACTGCAAGGCTTCGACAACCGCTATCTTTACGTCACGCGTCTGTTGGATCCGCGCGTCGTGCCGCAACTGCGCGCAACGCAGGCGAGCGTCGCCGAATATTCGGCCATCGAGTCGCGCCGCGTTGGCGTGCAGGTCGCCTTCGCCTTGATGTACACGGTCATCGCTTTGATCGTTCTTTTGTCGGCGGTGTGGATCGGCTTCAACTTCGCCAACAAACTGGTGGCGCCGATCCGCCGCCTGATCGGCGCCGCCAATGCGGTGTCGGAAGGCAATCTGTTCGTCCGCGTGCCGGTGCGGCCGGCGGAAGGCGATCTCGCCCATCTCGGCGAAACCTTTAACCGCATGACGCAGGAGCTGCGCACGCAGCGCGACGATCTGGTGCGCGCGCGCGACGTCATCGACACGAGGCGGCAGTTTACCGAGGCGGTTCTGGCCGGTGCTTCGGCTGGCGTCATCGGCATCGACAGTGTCGGTCATGTGCGCATTCTCAATCGCTCGGCGGAGAAGCTGATTGGCCGCAGCGAAGATGAGGCGCTCGGAAAGTCTCTCGACGAAGTGCTGCCCGAGCTGTCGCCGATCATCGTCGCCGCCAAGTCCGGCCAGCGTACGCAGGATCAGGTGACGATCTCGCGCAATGGCCGCGAACGTAATTTGTCCGTGCGCGTCACCGGCGAGCAATCGGGCGAGGCCGACCATAACTATGTCATCACACTCGACGACATTACCGAACTGGTCGCGGCGCAGCGCACCTCGGCCTGGGCTGACATTGCCCGCCGCATCGCCCATGAAATCAAGAACCCGCTGACGCCGATCCAGCTCTCGGCCGAACGGCTGCGCCGCAAATACGGCAAGGTCATTGGCGAGGACGATAAGGGCGTGTTCGCACAGTGCACCGACACCATCGTGCGGCAGGTCGATGACATCCGCCGCATGGTCGATGAATTCTCCAAATTCGCGCGCATGCCGAAGCCGGTCATTGTTGGTGAGGATGTTGCCGACACCGTACGCCAAGCCGTGTTCCTGATGCGCGTCGGCAATGCCGAGATCGACATCGAAGCCGATATTGCCGAAAGCCCGATGCGCGCGCAGTTCGACCGCCGCCTGATTTCGCAAGGCCTGACCAATCTGATCAAGAACGCCACCGAAGCGATCGCCGCCGTGCCGCCGGAAGAGCTCGGCAAAGGTTCGATCAAGGTGTTTGCCGCGCGCGAGGGCGAGGACATCGTCATCGATGTTGTCGACAACGGCATCGGCCTGCCGAAGGAAAACCGCAGCCGGCTGATGGAGCCTTACGTGACGACGCGCGAGAAGGGCACCGGCCTTGGCCTCGCCATTGTCGGCCGCATCGCCGAAGAGCATGGCGGCCATCTCGAACTGGGTGACGCCGCCAACAAAATCCCCGGTCAACGCGGCGCCTGGGTGCGCATGCGCTTTGCCGCTGCCGGGAAACCTGAGACGCCTGCACAAGTCGCCGCAAAACCCGACGCTGCCGAACTGGCGCCGCAAATGACGCTCAACGAGTAATCCTCATGGCCGCAGAAATTCTTATCGTCGACGACGAAGCCGATATCCGCGATCTGGTCGCTGGAATTCTGGAAGACGAAGGTTATGTCGCGCGCACGGCGCGCAACAGTGACGACGCCATTGCCTCGATCACGGCCAAGCGGCCGAACCTGATTTTTCTCGATATCTGGCTGCAAGGCTCCAAGCTCGACGGCTTGCAACTGCTCGATATTTTGAAAGCCGAGCATCCGGAAATTCCGGTCGTCATGATCTCCGGCCACGGCAATATCGAAACCGCCGTCGCTGCCATCAAGCACGGCGCTTACGACTTCATCGAGAAGCCATTCAAGGCCGACCGGCTGGTGCTGGTCGCCGACCGCGCTTTGGAAACCTCGCGGCTCAAGCGCGAGGTGAAGCAGCTCAAGCAACTGGCGCCGTCGCCCTCGACGCTCGTCGGCAAGTCCGGCGTCATGTCGGTTTTGCGTCAGGCGATCGAGCGCGTCGCTCCGACAAACAGCCGCGTGCTGATCGTCGGCCCGTCTGGCGCCGGCAAGGAGTTGGCGGCCCGCACTTTGCATCAATTGTCGGCACGCACCGCCGGTCCGTTCATTGTCATCAATGCGGCAGCCATCACGCCGGACCGCATGGAGACTGAGCTGTTCGGCGTCGAAGCCAGCGGATCGGAAGGCCGCAAGCTGGGCGCGCTCGAAGACGCGCATGGCGGCACCTTGTTCATCGATGACGTCGCTGACTTGCCGCGTGAAACGCAGAACAAGATTCTGCGCGTTCTGGTCGACCAGACTTTCCAGCGTGTCGGTGGCAGCGCCAAGGTCGCCGTCGATGTGCGTATCGTTGCCTCGACCTCGCGCAATCTTGAAGTGGCAATTGCCGAAGGCACGTTCCGCGAAGATCTTTATCACCGGCTTTCCGTGGTGCCGATCCGCGTGCCGCCCTTGGCCGAGCGCCGCGACGACATTCCCGACCTCATCGACTATTTCATGGACCAGATTTCGCAAGGCTCCGGCCTGCCGAAGCGCCGCATTGGCGACGACGCCATGGCGGTGCTGCAATCGCATAGCTGGCCGGGCAATGTTCGCCAGTTGCGCAACAATATCGAACGCCTGATGATCCTCGCCGGTGGCGAGCCCGACGCGGTGTTAGACGCCTCGATGCTGCCGCCCGATGTCGGCTCGATGGTGCCGGCCATGCCGAATGGCAGCGGCGGCGAACAGTTGATGGGCCTGCCATTGCGTGACGCCCGCGAAGTGTTCGAGCGCGAATATCTCGTGGCGCAGATCAGCCGCTTCGGCGGCAACATCTCGCGCACCGCTGAATTCGTCGGCATGGAGCGTTCGGCGCTGCATCGTAAATTAAAAGCACTGGGTATTGGTTAGGCTTTCATGTCCCGCATCGCTTACGTCAACGGCCAATACGTCCCGCACGCGCACGCCATGATCGGCATTGAGGACCGCGGCTATCAATTCGCTGACGGTGTCTATGAAGTCTGCGAGGTGAGGGGCGGCCGTCTCGTTGACGAGCGTCGTCACATGGCGCGGCTCGACCGCTCGCTGAGCGAGTTGCGCATCGGCCATCCGATGTCACCCGCTGCACTCGGCATGGTCATGCGCGAGACCATCCGCCGCAACCGCGTGCGCGACGGCATCGTCTATCTGCAGGTGACGCGCGGTGAGATGAAGCGCGACTTCCCGTTCCCGCCGGAAGGCACCCGCCCGTCGATCGTCGTCACCTCGCGCAGCCACAACAATGCCCGCAACGAGAAAGCGGCCGAAGCCGGTATCGCCGTCGTCACCATGCCGGACATCCGCTGGCAGCGGGTCGATATCAAATCGGTGGCGTTGCTGCCGAACGTGCTGGCCAAGCAGCAGGCGCGCGAGCAGGGCGCCAAGGAAGCCTGGTTGGTGGACGGCGAGGGACGCGTGACCGAAGGCGCCTCGTCCAATGCCTGGATCGTCACCCGCGACGGCGTGCTGGTCACCCGGCCGCTGCAGACCGGCATTTTGCCGGGCATCACCCGTTCGGTCGTCCTGGACCTGATCGCCCGCGAGGGCCTCGGCTTCGAGGAGCGGCCTTTCACGGTTCAGGAGGCCTACGAGGCCCGGGAAGCCTTCGTCACCTCCGCCAGCCAGCTTGTCATGCCGGTGGTTCAGATTGACGGCCGTCCGGTCGGCAATGGCGCGCCCGGGCTCGTCGCCTCAGCCTTGCGCCGCGACTACCACAGCCAAGCCGAATTCATCTGACCATAGCCGAATACCGCACTATTTCAGCGACTTGCCGCATTGCACGCCAACTTCCGCTTGCGCGAGAGGCCCCGCTGCCATCTAATACCGGCTCCCGAACTTCAATCTGCTTTGCGTGGGGCTTAAGCGGTTGAAGGAGCAAAGGGCAACGATTGTCTCGCGCGTTAAGATGCGAGCTAAAAAATGGAACACGGCCATGGCAGCCGAACGTGCACAAAATCTGCAAGACACCTTCCTCAATCACGTCCGCAAAGCAAAAATCCCGCTCACCATCTTCCTGGTGAATGGCGTAAAACTGCAAGGCGTGGTCACCTGGTTTGACAATTTCTGCGTGCTGTTGCGCCGGGATGGACACTCCCAGCTCGTCTACAAGCATGCCATCTCGACCATCATGCCGGGCCACCCGATCCAATTGTTCGAAGGCAGCGAAGAGCCTTTCGCGGTGGAAAAAGTCTAGTTGGAACAACGCGAGCGCGAAGACGATGATGGCAACCTGACGCCGCCTCCGGCGTCGGGCAGCGGCGGCGCGCTTGTCGTCGAGCCGTGGATCAAAAATCCATCGACGCGGCGCGGCGGCGGCCGGAATGTCGCCGACACGCGTACGGCTGAAGGCCGGCTGGAAGAGGCGATGGGCCTTGCCCGCGCCATCGATCTGGATGTCGAGCAGGGCGTCATCGTCACGCTGCATGAAATCCGGCCTCCGACCTATCTCGGCAAGGGCAAGGTCGACGAGATCGCCGGCATCACCAAGAGCCTCGGCACATCCGTGGTCATCATGGATTGCTCGATCTCGCCGGTGCAGCAGCGCAATCTCGAAAAGGCCTGGAATGCCAAGGTCATCGACCGCACCGGCCTCATTCTCGAGATCTTCGGCAAGCGCGCGCGCACGCGTGAAGGCGCGCTGCAGGTCGAACACGCCCATCTGACCTATCAGAAGGGCCGCCTGGTTCGCTCCTGGACCCATCTTGAGCGGCAGCGCGGCGGCGTCGGTTTTCTCGGCGGTCCCGGCGAAACCCAGATCGAATCCGATCGCCGTATGTTGGCCGAGCAGATCCAGCGCATCGAAGCCGAACTTGAGAAGGTCAAGCGCACCCGCAAGCTGCACCGTGATGCCCGCAAGAAAACGCCTTATCCGATCGTCGCTTTGGTCGGCTACACCAATGCCGGCAAGTCGACGCTGTTCAACCGCATGACCACGGCCGGCGTCATGGCGGCCGACATGCTGTTCGCCACGCTGGATCCGACCATGCGGGCGCTCGATTTGCCGCACGGCAATCGCATCATCCTGTCCGATACGGTCGGCTTTATTTCCGACCTGCCGACCACCTTGGTCGCGGCCTTCCGCGCCACGCTCGAAGAAGTCATCGAGGCCGATGTTATTCTTCACGTCCGCGACCTGTCGCATGACGACACCAGTGCGCAGTCACACGATGTCGAGAAGGTGCTGGGCGAGCTCGGCATCGAGCCGAACGATCCGCGCCTGATCGAAGTGTGGAACAAGATCGACAAGCTCGATGCCGAAGGGCGCGAGCGCATCATCAATCTGGTCGAACGTGCGCCGGCCGAACGGCGTCCGGTCGCGGTATCGGCGATCAGCGGCGAGGGACTCGATCAGCTCATCAAGGCTGTCGAAGACCGCCTGGCGCAGGAGCGCCAGACCATCGATCTGCTGCTCGATCCGTCCGATGGCGCGGGCCTGAGCTGGCTTTATCGCCACGCCGAAGTGCTTAGCAAAGAGATGGACGCGGAGGGCAAGCTCGCCGTCACTGTCCGCGCCGATCCGGACCACGCCGCGCGCGTGCGGGCGAAATTCGGCGTCTGAGATTCAAGAATCTAAAGAATATAAGGGGAGAGACGAACGTGGCCTACGCGAATTATCCGAGCCTGAAGGACAAGGTTGTTTTCATTTCCGGCGGCGCCAGCGGCATTGGCGAATCCATTGTTCGGCATTTCGCCGAGCAGGGCGCCAAGGTCGGCTTTATCGACATTGCCGACGATGCCGCCAAGGCGCTGATCGCCGATATCGGGCCGAAGGCCACAGTTCATTATGAGCACTGTGACGTCACCGACATTACCGCGCTGAAAGTCGCGATCGAGAACGTGCGCAAGGCGCTTGGGCCCATTACCATTCTGGTCAACAACGCCGCGCACGATCAGCGGCACAAGATCGACGATGTCACGCCCGAGTTTTGGGACAACCGTATCGCCGTCAATGTGCGGCATCAGTTCTTTGCGGCACAAGCTATCTATCCGGACATGAAGGCGGCTGGCGGCGGCGCGATCATCAATTATTCATCGAGCGCCTGGCTGACCGGCGCTGTCGAACTCGCCGCCTATTCCACGGCCAAGGCCGGCGTGCTGGGTCTCACCAAGTCGCTGGCGCGCGATCTCGGCCCGCACAACATCCGCGTCAACGCCATCATTCCCGGCTGGATCATGACGCAACGTCAACTCGATTTGTGGCTGACGCCCGAAGCCGAAAAGAACCTGATGGCGCGGCAGTGCCTGAAGCACAAGCTGCATCCGGCCGATTGCGCGCGGATGACGTTGTTTCTGGCCTCGGACGATGCGTCCGGCATTACCAGCCAAAACTTCATCGTCGATGGCGGACGGCTCTAGACGCGGGCTTTCGCGTCCTTCGCAATCGTCGGCAGCGCTCTGTTGAGCTTTTCAATGGCGAAGCCGGCGGCCGACTTGTAGCCGGCCATGAACGCGGTGCGCTCAGCCGGCGGAATGATGTCGTCGATATTGTCGAATGTACCGCCGCAGCGCTCGTCGACCATGTTCAAAAGACCGAACGGACCGGCGCCGCGGTTGCGCAAAATGAGCTGCGAAATCGGCCCGCAGAGTTGCGCGTCATAAGCCGCCAGTGCATCCGGCGTCACACCATGCGCGACCATCGCCGCGCCGAGCACGCGTGCATCGACGACGGCCTGGCTCGCGCCATTCGAACCGGTCGGATACATCGCATGCGCGGCGTCGCCGAGCAGGGCGACAGGACCGTCCTGCCAGGTCGACACCGGATCGCGGTCGATCATCGGATTTTCAAACGCGCTGTCGGCATCGCTTATCATCGTCGGCACGTCGAGCCAGTCCCAGACCCAATCCGCGAAATGATGCGCGAAGTCGGCGGTCGGCACCTGCCGGAACCAGCCGCTCTGCTTCCAGCCGTCGCTGTTATCCAAAGTCACTTCGGCAATCCAGTTGATCATGGACAGGCCGGTCTTCGGATCCGGCCCAGAGATTGGATAAAATACGACGCGCTGCTTGTGCGTGCCGAGACCGACGAAGGAGGCGCCGCTGCGGATCGGTTTGCCCTGCGTGGTGCCGCGCCACATGATGGCGCCGCCCCAGTGGATCGGCGGCTGGGCAGGGTGCATCTGCGCCCGCACCGCCGAATGAATGCCATCGGCGCCGATCAGCAATGCGCCGTTGTTTTCGGACGTTGCGCCATCGGCGGCTTCGATCTGCGCCGTCACGCTATTTGCGGTCTTGGCGTAACCGGTGACACGCTGGCCGAGCTTCACCGCATCCGCGCCGATGCGTTCGACCACCTTGTTGTACAGCATCATGTGCAGCTGGCCGCGATGCGCCGAATATTGCGGCCAATGATAACCGGCGAGTTCGCCGCGGGGCTCGGCATAAATATCGTTGCCGTTGAGGCCGACGAGGGCCCATTCCCGCGCCGGCAAGCCAATGCCGTCGAGATCTGATTGCGTGATGCCGAGGTCGTAAAGTTCGCGCACGGCATTGGGCTGCAGATTGATGCCGACGCCAAGCGGCCGCATCTCGCGTACGGCTTCATAGACGACACACGGCACGCCGATCTGGTGCAGCGTCAGCGCCGTCGCCAGGCCGCCAATGCCGCCGCCGGCGATGATCACGTTATTGGTCGTCACAGCTTTTTCTCGTCCGCTTTCGCCTGGTCCCACAGCGCGTCCATCTCGGCCAATGTTGCGTCCTTAGGGCCTTTGCCCAGTTTGCTCAAGGCGCGCTCGACCGACTGGAAACGGCGCTCGAATTTCGCATTGGTGGCGCGCAGGATGCTTTCCGGGTCGGCGCTCAAATGGCGCGCGAGGTTGACCACCGCGAACAACAGATCGCCGACCTCGGCAGCGGCCTTGCTCTTGTCGGCACGATCCAACTCAGCCTCGATCTCGTCGGCTTCCTCGCGGATTTTCGCCAGTACGGCGCGCGGGTCATTCCAGTCGAAACCGACGCGGCCGGCTTTTTCCTGCAGCTTCAAAGCGCGGGTCAAAGCCGGCATGGCCACAGGCACGCCGTCGAGCGCGCTGGATGGATTATTTGCGGGCGAGGCGGCCTCACCGCGGCTAGCCTTTTCCTGCGCTTTGATCTGCTCCCACATGCCCTTGGCCGCAGTCGCGGTATTGCCATCGGCGTCGGCAAAAACGTGAGGATGCCGCCGGATCATTTTTGACGTCACGGCGTCGACGACACCGCCGAAATCGAAGGCGCCTTGTTCCTCGGCCATGCGGGCGTGGAATACGACCTGGAGCAGCAGGTCGCCGAGCTCGTCACGCAGCTCGCCAAGATCGCCACGCTGGATGGCGTCGACGACCTCGTAGGCTTCCTCGATCGTGTACGGGGCAATGGTCTCGAAGCTCTGCTCAAGGTCCCACGGACAGCCGGTGCCGGGCGTGCGCAAAGCCGCCATGATCTCGATGAGCCGGCTGATATCGCGGGACGGTTTCATCGGCGTTTCATGGGCCAGGAACGCGCCGATAGTCCAGATTTATCCAAAGGTCTGGCCAGCCGCGGCGCAGCTATCTAATTCGCATAAGACATATTATGGAATATATTGGCATGGGTAGTATGACTTCGTGCCGAAGTGTGGATGTTTTCCCCAAAGCTATCAACCGCATATCCACATAGCAATGGATACATAAAATGATTGTTATTCAGCTGCTTATGAAAGTTATTAAATCTACGGCATTAACTTTGTTACAAAGCCGCTAGCTCGCCTCATAATACCACACGTGCATAAATTGCAGTGGGGAATAGTTCGCGTGCGGCAGACGCCGGCGCTTATTGGGGGCGAATGTCATGCGTCAGGCTGCGCGTACACGGCTGCCGTTGAAGGCTGCCGTTCTGGTTGGTTTCGCGGCCCTCGCCGCTGGTTGCGATAGCACGATCCATAAGCAATCGAATATCGGCGGAGTCGATACCCTTGCGCTGGACGCCAAGCAACGCATGGTTTTCGTTGGGGATCGTCAAGCCGGGCACGGCGAGCGCATCACCTGTACCGAGCCGATGCCGGATGCTCTGGTTGCTCGCGCCGCAGTGCTGTCTGCCAGTGGAAACGCAAATTTGGCCGGCGGCACGCCGGTTGGCGGCAACGTGTCGGGCGGCTCGGCGGAAAGCGCCGCTTCGATCGGTTTTCGCAACGAATCGGTTCAGATGTTGCGCGACGGCTATTATCGCCTGTGCGAAGCATACATGAACGGCGCCCTCAGCAAGTTTCAGTACCAGAGCATGATCATGAACGCAGACACGTTCATGGCAGTGATCTCGGCACTGCAGACCTTAGGAAATGCTCCAGTGGCGCAAAACCTAGCGCTGCAGGCTGGCAGCCTGACGGTGACAACGCAACCCGCCGGTACGCCCGGTGCGCCAGCGGCCGGGCAAGCGACTGGCGTATTCCAGCCGCCGGCGGCGACGCCTCCAGCTAATCCAAGCCGTGATAAGGGCGCTGTTGTCGCCGGCCAAATCGTCCGCGATTATTTGGCTTACCGCAGGTGGCTGTCAGTCCAGCTTTTCACTGCTGAACAACAGGAACGAAAAGACAAGATGCGGCAGCACCGGAACATTCACTAGATGGCATCGGCGTCCGTGGCGAACTGCATCCCATCAAACCCCGGCTCAATGCCCGCCGGCAGCGTCTTCTTGAGCGTCTGGTAGTCCAGATCCGTGTGCATGTCGGTCAGGATGGCGCGCTTCGGTTTGATCCGGCCGATCCAGTCCAGCGACTCCTCGAGATTGAAATGGCTCGGATGCGGCGCCTTGCGCAGCGCATCGACGATCCAGACATCGAGCCCGGCAAGCGCCGCGACGCTTTCCTCGGGCAGCCGTTTTAAGTCCGTGGAGTAGGCCACATTGCCGAAGCGGAAACCGAGCGAGGCGATCTCGCCATGGTCTTGCAGGATCGGCAGAATCGAGAGGGGGCCTCCCTCCCCTTGAACCGTGATCGGCATGCCGGCCACCAGCCGGTGCTCGAGCAGGATCGGCGGATAGGTGCTGTTCGGCGGCGTTCTGAAGCAATAATCGAAGCGGGCGCGCAGCGAGACCGATGTCGGCTCATCGAGCCATATATCGACCTGGCGGCGCTTCTTGACGAACAGCGGCCGCAGATCGTCGAGGCCGTGCGTATGGTCGGCGTGCTCATGCGTGATCAGCACGGCATCGATCCAGTCGACATTGGCGTCGATCAGTTGCTCGCGGAGATCCGGACCGGCATCGATCAGAACGCGCGTGACGCCCTCGGGCCCGGTCTGCTCGACCAGCAGCGCGCATCGGCGGCGGCGGTTCTTCGGTTCGTTCGGGTCGCAATCGCCCCAGCCAAGCGCCACGCGCGGCACGCCCATGGACGAGCCGCAACCAAGGATCGTGAATTTCAGGCTCATGCCGCCGCTGCCAGTGTGCGCGGCACTTTCGAGAACAGCCGGAAGAAGTTTTCCGTGGTCTGACGGGCGATTTCCGCGTCGGAGACGCCGCGCAGCTGCGCCAGCATTTTGGCGGTCTCGACGACGTAAGACGGCTCATTGCGCTTGCCGCGATAGGGCAGCGGCGCCAGATAAGGCGCGTCGGTTTCGACCAGCACGCGGTCGGCCGGCAGGTCCTTGGCGATGTCGCGCAGATCCTGGCCGTTCTTGAAGGTGAGGATGCCCGTGAAGCCGATATAGAGGCCGAGTTCGATCGCCTTGAAGGCGAGGTCGCGGCCACCGGTGTAACAGTGCAGAACAGCCGGGAAGGCGCCCTTCCCGGTTTCCTCGATGAGTATCCGCGCCATGTCGTCGTCCGCCTGCCGGGCATGGATGACCAGCGGCAGGCCGGTTTCACGCGCTGCGGCGATGTGCTGGCGGAAGCCCTGCTCCTGGGCGTCGCGCGGGCTCATGTCGTAATGATAATCAAGGCCAGCCTCGCCTAGCGCGACGACTTTCGGGTGATTTGTCAGCGCCACCAACGCCGCGGCATCGATATCAAGCTCTTCATGGGCATTGTGCGGATGGGTCCCGACCGAGCAGAAAATTTCCGGGTATTTTTCAGCAATCGCAAGGATTTGCCCGTGCTTCTTCACCCTTGTTGAGATCGACACAATGCGGCTAATGCCGGCGGCGCGGGCGCGCTCGATCACCGCGTCCAGCTCAGGCGCGAAGTCCGGGAAATCGAGGTGGCAATGGCTGTCGACCAGCATCAAGCACCCGGCTCCGCTGGCTTCTTCGGCTGTTTTGGCTGCTTCTTCGGCTTCGGCTCAGGAGCGGGCCCGGCTTCCGCCTCCGGCTCTACATAGCGCGGGAACACGCCCTGCGGCGCCGGCAATTGGCGGCCGTGCGGCAGCCTTTGGCCTGCCCCGAGCGCGTCGAAGCCACGTTCGTCGGCGCTGACGGCGAGCAGGTCGAGCAGCTTGCCGGTGGACGTCGGCATCACCGGCTGCGCCAGGATCGCAACCTGCCGGATCACCTCCGCCGTGACGTAGAGGATGGTCCCCTGCCGCGCCGGATCGGTCTTGGCCTTGGCCCAGGGCTGCTCGGAGGCGAAATAGCGGTTGGCGTCGGCCACCACGGACCACACCGCATTCAGTACCTGATGCAGCTGCTGCGTCTTCATGTGCTCGCGCGCCACGCCCATCATCGCATCGGCCGCGGCCAGAATGGTCTGGTCCTCAGCGGTGAACTCACCCGGCTGCGGCAGCACGCCGCCGAACGCCTTGGCGACCATGGACAGCGAGCGCTGCGCCAGATTGCCAAGATCGTTGGCGAGATCGGCATTGATACGGTTGGCGATCGCCTCATAGCTGTAATTGCCATCCTGGCCGAACGGCACCTCGCGCAGGAAGAAATAGCGCAGCTGGTCGACGCCAAAGGTCTCGGCCAAGGTGAACGGGTCTACCACATTGCCGACCGACTTCGACATCTTCTCACCGCGGTTGAACAGGAAGCCGTGCGAGAAAATCCGCTTCGGCACGGCAACGCCCGCCGACATCAAAAACGCCGGCCAGTAGACCGCGTGAAAGCGCACGATGTCCTTGCCGATAACGTGCAAGGCCGCCGGCCAGTAGCGCTTGAATTTCTCGCTCGAGTCGTTGGGAAAGCCGACGCCGGTGATGTAATTGGTTAGCGCATCGACCCAGACATACATGATGTGCTTGGGATTGCCGGGCACCGGAATGCCCCAGTCGAAGGTGGTGCGCGACAGCGACAGATCCTTCAGCCCGCCTTTGACGAAGCTCGCCACTTCGTTGAGCCGCTCCTTCGGCAGCACGAAGTCGGGCACGTCGGCATAGAGCTTTAAAAGCTTGTCCTGATAGGCCGACAGCTTGAAGAAGTAGCTCTCCTCCTCGACCCACTCGACCGGCGTGCCGGTCTTGGTCGCGAGGCGCACCTTGTGCTCGTTCACATGCGTTTCGTCCTCGGCGTTATTGGCCTCGTCGCGCACCGAGTACCAGCCGGCATAATTGTCGAGGTAGATGTCGCCGTT
>JAURVZ010000066.1 GCA_030655215.1 Pseudolabrys sp.
GCGTTTAAGCAAGGGCGGCGGCGGGGTGCGGCAAAATTTCCCCAGGTGTGCACAGGCACGCTGTCGAATGGGAATACAGCGCACTTGCTTTCTTCTCCCTCCCCCCTTGCGGGGGAGGGTCGGGGAGGGGGGTGCTTAGTCTTCGGTGCTTGCTGTTACCCCCCTCCCGACCGTCTTCGCCTGACGGCGATGACGGTCGACCTCCCCCGCAAGGGGGGAGGTGAAGGAAGAAAGCGCGGTGCGGCGCGGATTACTCCTGCAACTGCCTCTTGAGGATCTCGATCTCCTCCGCCAGCGCCATGTCATTGCCGACCAAGCCTTCGATCTTGCGGACGGCATGGAGAACCGTGGTGTGGTCGCGACCGCCGAAACGGCGCCCGATCTCAGGCAGGGACCTAAGCGTCAGGGTCTTGGCCAGATACATCGCGACCTGCCGAGGGCGGACGACGTTCGCCGTGCGGCGGGAGGACAGGAGGTCAGAGCGACTGACATTGTACTGCCGGGCGACGATGCGCTGGATGTCCTCGATCTTGACCCGCTTCGGCTCCTGCGGCCGGATCAGGTCGCGCACTTCGCGCTCGGCCATTTCCAGCGTGACCGACTGGCCGGTCAGCTTGTTGTGGGCCAGCAGGCGGTTCAGCGCGCCTTCGAGGTCGCGGCCATTATGGGTGACGGTCTTGGCGATGTAGGACAGAACCGGCGCCGGCACGTCGAATGACGGATGATGCGAGCGGGCCGAGACGACGCGGGCCTTGAGGATTTCAAAACGCAGCTCTTCGCCGAGCGTGCCCATTTCGACAACAAGGCCGCCGGCGAGGCGCGAGCGGACGCGGTCGTCGAGGCTTTCCAGTTCGGACGGCGGACGATCCGACGCGATGACAACCTGGCGCCCGGCATCGATCAGCGCATTGAGCGTGTGGCAGAACTCGGCCTGTGTCGACTTGCCCTGCAAGAACTGCAGATCGTCGATCACCAGGACGCCGATGCCGCGCAACGCTTCCTTGAAGGCAAGCGCAGTCTGCGTGCGCAGCGCCGACACAAAGCCGTACATGAACTTCTCGGCGGTGAGATAGAGCACCTTGCGCTCACCACCGGCATTGCCGGCCCAGGTGATCGCCTGCAGCAGATGCGTCTTTCCCAGGCCCACGCCGGCGTGGATGTAGAGCGGGTTGAACATCACCGCATCGCCGCGGCGGGCAGCGGCCACCTGACGGGCAGCGGCCTGCGCCAAAGTGTTGGAGCGGCCGACGACGAAACTATCGAAGGTCAGGCGCGCGTCGAGCGGCGAACCGCCCAGCGCTTCATGCACGCCCGGATCGCCAGCCGACATCGGACGGCCGGCGGCGATGCCATTGCTGCTGAAACCGCGCGTGCCTTCGCCGGCATTCGGCAGCATCTCGGCCTTCGGCTTCGGCTGCACGGTGGTCTTGAGCACCGCGGTGCGCACGATCAGCTCGATGCGGGTGATCTCATTCTGTTCGGCCTGCCAGCAAGCGAGCACGCGTTCGGCGTAATGCGACTGGATCCAGCTCTTCAGGAAGCGCGTCGGCACCGAAAGACGCACGGCGCCTTCTGAGTTCTGTTCCAGGTCCATGCGGGCAAACCAGCTGGAAAACACGTCGTCGCCAACTTCGGAGCGCAGACGCGCTTTAACCCGCAACCAGCTCTCGTCGTCTTCGTTGGACATTTTTTTGGTCTCGATCTGCTGAAATGTAATGGACATGGGCTCGCTTGCTGGCCGCGCGAAAAACGCACGGCTCTCCGATGATTGGACGCAACAAAAACACTCGAAGGTTCGTCCGGAGGCGTCTGGTCCGCTTGCGCTGCAATAGCTGCGGGGACGTCGGGACGAAGCGAGAGAGGTTGCGCCGTTTAGGTGAGAAGGGGTGGCGCGAGGGTGCTCGTGCGCGCCTTGCTGGCGCGGGAGGCGGATGGGCTCAGCGTGACAATGGAGACAGGACGGGATGACAGCCGGGCATTCCCGACGATGGCGCTGTACGAGCCGGATTTACGTGACGCAGCCTTACTCGCGTCTGAGCACCACATCGAAATATTTCCCAGTGCCGTCATCATGAGCCCCCCTTAAAAAAGTCGCCTCGGGCTTTCGCCCCCAGAGTCTGTTCGCATTCCAAACTTGGTCGTCTAATCCGGTCGTCTCCCACATTCGAACGAGCCCCCGCATTCTGCGGTGTGCCTCAGTCGACGTGGCGGTTCTTTTGCAAATCAACGAGACGGATATTCTTTGTTCCTTGCGGACAATAAATAGCCGGTCTCATCTGCTGATGAGCGCAGAACCGATCCTTGTTACTGATCTCGCGCCGGGAATATCCGTGCGCATGAATGAAAATACACATGGGGAAGGACGGGGCAATTCGTTTGAATCGCGTTCAGCGCATCGCGCGCTTGTGGACGGCGGTGCTGAAGCGTCGAGAAAACGGTGGATGGTTTGCAACGTGTTGATGAGTCGTTAGGAATCTCTGACTCAGCGTGCTTATGGATTTTGTTGGCACACGTCGGATTTTTTTATCGCCGCGATGCGAGATGTGCCTGTGGCCGAGCTATTTCCGGGTCCTCCCCTGTGCTTTCGGGTTAAGTCGTTCTGAAAGCGCCAAAATTTTTGAGCGAAATATCAGGGTAGCTGCCGTTGAGTTTGTGCTGCGGCACAGAGCGTTGCTCTGCTTGCATTACGATATGTCCAGCAGAATCTTGCCGCACAGAACTCGGTAACGTTGTAATGACAGTTCTGCGAACGCGTGCGTTCGGAGCACGTCACCGTGCCCCGTTTCCAATTCTGCATACGTTTTAGAGAGCGCTAAGTCATGCGGCGCACGAACGAAAGTGAATGACCGTTCGGTCTGCGCATCGGCGAAGAGAAAAAATCACTTCGCAATAACTTTGCTGGGATGCCCGGGCTTAGTCCAGAAGAAACCGGCCCGGAAAGAAGCTGGCCTCGACAGCCGCTTCCTGGAGAGACTTGCTTTTTATGGAGTTACTTGGCCGCGATCTTGGCGATGCGGTGCACAAGACGCGACACCTTGCGGCTGGCCGTGTTCTTGTGAACGACGCCGCGCTGCGCTGCACGCATGATCGCCGGCTCCGCGGCCTTGATCGCCGCCGTCGCTGCGTCACGGTCACCAGAGGCGATCGCTTCTTCGACCTTGCGGACCGAATTGCGCAGCACGGTGCGGCGCGACTTGTTGATCTCGGTCTTGCGCGCAATCTTGCGGGTCGCCTTGCGGGCGGAACTGGTATTGGCCATTTAACTCTCGTTCGTATTCAGGCGACTGGTCTGAGCCGGCGGATCAGTCCGCGAAGCGACCAGTCTATGAAAAGATTGTGGGGGCGAGAAAAACGCGCCTCCAGTGGCGTGGCTTATAGTCAGACGGCGCGCGGGCGTCAACGACAGAAAAATCCGGGCTTTTCGGGCGGTTAAGCCGCCTTTTTGGCCCGGATCGCGTCATATCCGCCGGTAATGGCTTCAGCGTCGGCGCTGGAGACGGCAGCCAGCGGCGGCCGCACCTTCGCCAGGCTGGCATCCTTATGAATATGAGCCAGCAGGGTCTTCACGCCCGGAACCAGCGGCCTGCCTTCAAATAGTTTGCGGATGCCGACAGCGGCCTCGTGCGCGGTCGCGTCGCCAGCCGACCAGGCGCGCTGGCAGAGGTCGGCATTGAGGTTGGCGGTCGCCGAGATGCAGCCGGCGAAATCGCCCTTGCGGGCCTCTAACAGGCAGGCCTCGGTCGACGGGAACACGGCGAAGTCCTTGGCGACGGCGGCGGCGGAGCGGGCATAGGCCATGTCGCCGGAGGAATCCTTCAGGCCGACGATGCGGCCCGGATGCGCCTGCCGCAGCCGCTCGATCAGCGGCACATTCCAGAGAATGCCGGTGAGCTGCGGATAGTGATAAAGATAAATCGGCAGCTTGCTGGCTTCGGTCGCCTTGACCAGCGCGCCGATGTAAGCGGCGAGGCCGTCATCGGTGACGCCCTTATAATAGAACGGCGGCAGCACCAGAGCGCCGGCAAAGCCCAGTTCGGCGGCGTGCCTGGTCAGCGCAATGGCATCGGTGACCGAGGAAGCGCCAGTGCCGACCATCAGCCGGTTCATATCGACGCCATTCTTCTTGTAGGCGTCCATCACCGACTTGCGCTCGTCGACCGAGAACGAGGTCGCCTCGCCGGTCGAGCCGAGCACGTTGAGGCCGTCGCAGCCATTGCTCAGCAGATGCTTGGCCAGATCCGTGGCGCGCTTGAGATCGGGCGCGCCGCTGGCATCCATCGGCGTGGCAATAGCGGCGATGACGCCGGACAGGGTTTTGGACATTAGCCACTCACATTATAGGCGGCCAAAGCGGCCATGTTGACGATCTGCGTATCCTTGGCGCCCAATTGCACGATTTGCACCGGGCGGTCGAGCCCGACGAGCAGCGGGCCAATGACGGTGGCGCCGCCAAGCTCCTGCAGCATCTTGGTCGAGATCGATGCCGAGTGGAATGCCGGCATCACCAGCACGTTCGCAGGCCCCGACAAGCGGCAGAACGGATAGGCCGCCGCCAGCTCCGGATTGAGCGCGACGTCGGCGGCCATGTCGCCGTCATACTGAAAGTCGACACGCCGGTGATCGAGGATCTTGACCGCTTCGATCACCTTGGCCGACCGCTCGCCGGCCGGATGGCCGAAGGTCGAGAAGGCCAGCATTGCAACCTTCGGGTCGTAGCCGAGACGGCGGGCGACGCCGGCAGCTTCAACGGCGATATCGGCCAGTTCTTCGGCCGTCGGCATTTCGGTGATCGCGGTGTCGGCGACGACAACGGTGCGGCCGCGTGCGACCACCAGCGATATGCCGATGACGCGGTGGCCCGGTTTCGGATCGATCACCTTGCGCACGTCTTCCAGCGCGACCGAGAAGTTGCGCGTCACGCCGGTGACCATGGCATCGGCATCGCCGAGCGCCACCATCAGAGCGGCGAAGTAATTGCGGTCGGTGTTCACCAGCCGCTGGCAATCGCGCAGCAAATAGCCGTGCCGCTGCAGACGCTCATAGAGGTAGTTGAGATAGACATTGTTGCGCTTCGACAAAGCGGCATTGATGATGGTGATGCCTTCACCGAGCGGTATGCCGGCTTCCTTGGCGGAATTGCGTACGCGGTCCTCGCGGCCGACCAAGAGCGCGGTGCCGAGGCCTTGCGCGACAAAGCTCGAGGCGGCGCGGATCACCTGCTCTTCTTCACCTTCGGCGAAGACGACGCGCTTCGGCGAGCGGCGCAGCTTGGCATAGACCTGCACCAAAGTGCCGGCGATCGGATCGCGGCGCGCTTCAAGCTGGTGCTTGTAGGCAACCATGTCGTCGATCGGCTTGCGCGCAACGCCGGTGTCCATTGCCGCTTGCGCCACGGCCGGCGGGATATGCGAAATCAGGCGCGGATCGAACGGCGTCGGAATGATGTATTCCGGGCCGAATTTCGGCCGGCCGCCATAGGTGGCGGCAACTTCGTCGGGCACGTCCTCGCGCGCCAAAGCGGCAAGCGCGCGGGCGGCGGCGATCTTCATTTCCATGTTGATGGTGGAAGCGCGGACGTCGAGCGCGCCGCGGAAGATGAACGGGAAACCGAGGACGTTATTGACCTGGTTTGGATAATCCGAGCGGCCGGTCGCCATGATGGCGTCATCGCGAATTTGCGCGACTTCTTCCGGCGTGATTTCCGGATCGGGATTGGCCATGGCGAAGATGATCGGCTTGGCGGCCATGGAGCGGACCATGTCGGCGGTGACGGCGCCCTTGGCGGAGAGGCCATAGAACACGTCGGCGCCTTTCATGGCGTCTTCCAGCGTGCGGGCGGCGGTTTTCACCGCATAGCCCGACTTCCACTGGTTCATGCCCTCGGTGCGGCCTTGGTAGATGACGCCCTTGGTGTCGCAGAGGATGAGGTTTTCCGGCGTGAAGCCGATGGCCTTCAGCAGTTCGAGGCAGGCGATGCCGGCGGCGCCGGCGCCGTTGCAGACAATCTTCGTCGTTTTGATATCGCGTCCGGTGAGATCGAGCGCATTGAGCAGGCCGGCAGTGGCGATGATCGCGGTGCCGTGCTGGTCGTCATGGAAGACGGGGATGTCCATCAACTCGCGCAGTTTCTGCTCGATGATGAAACACTCGGGCGCCTTGATGTCCTCGAGATTGATGCCGCCCCAGCCGGCACCGAGGAATTTGACGCAGTTGATGAATTCGTCCGGGTCCTCGGTCGAGACGCCGATGTCGATCGAGTCGATGTCGGCGAAGCGCTTGAACAGCACCGCCTTGCCTTCCATCACCGGCTTCGCGGCGAGCGCGCCGAGGTTGCCGAGGCCCAAGATGGCCGTACCGTTCGTGATGACGGCAACGAAATTGCCCTTCGTGGTCAAGTCGTAAGCAAGGCTCGGGTCCTTGGAAATGGCCAGCACCGGCACGGCGACGCCGGGCGAATAGGCCAGCGACAGGTCGCGCTGCGTCGCCATCGGCTTGGTGGCGATGACCTCAAGCTTGCCGGGCCGGCCGACACTGTGGAAATTCAGGGCTTCCTGATCTGTAAAAGTCGGGCGGGTACGGCCGGGGGGCTTTGAGGACATTTCTACTCCATAACGCGACCGGGAATGCCGGCGGCGGGACGTTAGCGCATGATTATGAAAGCTGCGAACCCAGTTTCGGACAGAATCGTGCGTAAGCTCTAGAGAAGGCCGGGCCTAACCTCAAGCCGCGACCGCGTAACGCAGACATGCAATGGTTGAACCGAGGCCCGGCGCAGAGTAATCGGAGCTATTGCCGCTGGCCGAATTTCGCCGTTATGAGCCCATAAGAAGACCCCATGATCCGCTTTTTGCTCCGTGTTATTGGCCTTTTCTGCCTGGCCGCCGCCTTTATCCTCGTCATCTATGACGGCACCAAGTCCATCGCCGCCAATAATGTGTTCCTGACCAGCGTCCGCGATCTCTGGATGCTGATCAACCCGGCCAGCCTGAACAACCTCCGGCCTCTCCTGTCCCCCTATGCCGGCGGCGTATTGTGGGACCCGGGCGCCGTGACCCTTCTGGCGGCGCCGAGCTGGGCGCTGCTCGGCGTTTTCGGCATTTTGTGCATTCTCGGCGGCCGCCGCAAAAAGCCGCTGATCGGATACGCAAGGTAACTCTCTTCTTTTCCCTCCCCCCGCGAAGCGGTGGGGAGGGTCGACGCTTATCGCGATAGCGATGAGCGTCGGGGTGGGGGGCTTAATTTCGTCAGCGCTTTTAGTGCCCCCCACCCCCGACTCCTCCCCACCACTCGCAAGTGCTCGCGGGGGGAGGGGAGAAGTGTCGCTGTCGCGCTCGTGATCGCCGCTCCCGTTACGAACAGCCTCCTGCATGCCTATATTGGGCTTATCAAATTCGGGAGAAACAACATCATGTTCGGTTTCAAGAAAGTTGCCATGCCGTCCGCCGCCGAGGCGCTGCCCGGCCGCGCCCAAGAGATCCGCACAGCGGCCTCGCATTTCGTCAATCACCGTGCGCTGAAAGGCCCTTATCCGGAGGGCTTTGAGAAAGCCGTGTTCGGCTTCGGCTGCTTCTGGGGCGCCGAGCGCAAGTTCTGGCAACTCGGCGAAGGCATTCACGTCACGGCGGTTGGCTACACGGCGGGCGCGACGCCCAACCCGACCTATGAGGAAGTCTGCTCGGGACGTACCGGCCACAACGAGGTCGTGCTGGTGGTCTATGACCCGAAGAAGATTTCCTTCGAGCAGTTGCTGAAGACATTCTGGGAAAGCCATGACCCGACGCAGGGCATGCGTCAGGGCAATGATGTCGGCACGCAGTATCGCTCCGGCATCTACACGTACTCGGCTGCGCAGAAGCAGGCCGCGGAAGCGTCCAAGACGATGTACGAGCAGGAGCTGAAGGCGAAGCGTTATGGCGCCATCACCACCGAGATCATCGATGCGCCTGAATTCTACTTCGCCGAGGACTATCACCAGCAGTATCTGGCCAAGAATCCGGCCGGCTATTGCGGCCTTGGCGGCACCGGCGTGTCGTGCCCGATCGGCACGGGCGTAAAGGTGGCGGCGAACGCGTAGGCTTCTTCTTTCTTCACCTCCCCCTGGAGGGGGGAGGTCGGCGCGTCTTCGCGCCGGGAGGGGGTGAACCTTGAAGCTTTCACCCCACCCCGCTCACGTCGTTCGCGACCCTCCCCCTCCAGGGGAGGGTAAGTCCCACGTGAATGTCGCGGATAGTCAGACTTTCTTAACCATATAAAGCGTTAATCGGGCGTGATTTTCAGTCATTCGCCCGGATTCGCTTTGATGCGGCGTGCCCCACTTCTTATCGCCGTTCTTACCGCTCTCGCGGTCGGCGGCTGCATGCGCCAGACGCAGCAGGCTTATTACGTCATTGACCCGCAAACCGGACAGCCGGTGCCGGTCGTGACTGCGCCGCCGCCCGCGCAATATGCGCAGCCTTACACCGCCCAGGCGCAGGCTCTGCCGCAAACGCCGATGGCGCAGGCGCCGCAAACCAGTTCGCGCGGGCTGTATTCGTCATCTCCGGCCTATGCGCAGCAGCAATATGCGCCGCAGCAATATGCCGCTCCGGTCTATCAGCCGCCGCAAGCGCAGCCACCGCAAGCGCAGCCGCCGCGCCGCGCCAGCGAAGGGCGTGGTTTCTTCTCATCCTCGCGCTCGGCGCCGCGCTATGCGCAGCCGCAAGTGGTTCCGCAAGTGCAACAGCCTTACATCGCGCAATATACGCCGCCGCCGGTCGCCGTGGTTCGGGCGCCGCCTCCGGTGGTCATGCAGCAGTCGCCAGGGATGGCCGCTTACGCCGCCGCGCCGGCGAACTACTCGCCCGACTACACGCTCGATTCCGGCGACAAATTGCGCGTCGTCGTGTTCGGCCAGGACGGCATCACCAACAGCTACATGGTCGACGCCGGCGGCAACATCAATCTGCCGCTGATTGGCACAGTGCCGGCACGCGGCGGCACGACACAGCAATTGTCGCGCATGATCACCGCCAAGCTCAAGCAGGGCTTCGTGCGCGATCCGTCGGTCAGTGTCGAGGTCGAGGCCTACCGGCCGTTCTTCATCCTCGGCGAAGTAACAACGCCTGGCCAATATCCGTATGTTGCCAATATGACGGCGGAAACGGCGATCGCGATTGCCGGTGGTTTTGCGCCGCGCGCCTCAAAGGGCAGGGTGATGGTGACGCGCAACGCGCCCGGTCAGCAGTTCAACGGAGAAGTGCCGCTCAACTTCCCGCTCCGCCCCGGTGATACCGTGGTGGTGAAGGAGCGGTGGTTCTGAGTTGTCGTAGGGTGGGCTAAGGCGCGCTTGCGCCGTGCCCACCGCGCTTCTCATACCGCACTTTATGGTGGGCACGCTTAGCCCACCCTACAAAACTACTTCACGTTCTTCGCAAGAAACGCTTCGGTCCGCGTCCAGGCCAGCGCTGCCGCATCCTTGTGATAGCTGGCGCGTTCGTCGCAGTTGAAGCCGTGCGCGGCGCCTTCATAAACATAGACGTCGAGTTCAGGCCGCTTGGCCTTGATCGTCTCGACATCGGTTAGCGGAATGCCGTGGTCTTCCGAGCCGAAGTGCAATTGCACCGGGCAGGCCGGTTGCTCGTCGATAAATTTGACAACGCCGCCGCCGTAATAACCGACCGCCGCTGAGATGCCCTCCAGCTTGCAAGCGGCGAGATAGGCCGCCGTGCCGCCGAGGCAATAACCGACAACACCGAACGGGCCAGCATCCTTGATCTCGTTCTTCGCCGCGGTGAGATCGTGCATCATCTTGCCGAAGTGGACATTGCCGATGAAGCTGCGCGCATGCGCCACTTCGTCCGGTGAATAGCCGCTTTCGAAATTGCGCTCGAAGCGATCGAACACCGCCGGTGCGATGGCGACATAGCCGAGCGACGCGAACTTGTCGCACACGGCGCGGATGTGATGATTGACGCCGAAAATCTCCTGCACCACGACGATGCCGCCTTTCGGCTTGCCCGCCGGATCGGCGCGATAAGCGCCCAAGGTGTGATTGTCGTCAGTGGTGAGTGTCAGCGTTTTGCCCAAGAGATCCTCCGGTACTTTCATCGACTGAAAACCAAGATGCGGCGTCCGGCGCCGTATTTAGCACGGATCGATCTCAGGCAAATAACGTCGCCAGCAATTCGTACGAATGCTTCCGCGCGTCATGGTCGTAGATCATGGTGGTCACCATCACCTCGTCGGCCTTGGTGTCGGCGATCAGCCTGTCGAGCTTGGCTTTCACCGTCGCCGGCGAGCCGACCGACACCTTGGTGCGGTTCTGCGCAATGCGGGCGCGGTCGATGGGCGTGTAGTCGAATGCCAGTGCGTCCTCGGGCGAAGCCAATGGCAGCATCTCGCCTTTGGCGCGGCGCACGACATTGAGGTCGACGGTAGCCGCGAGACGGTCGGCTTCCGCGTCGGTATCGGCGAGCACCGCATGCGTGCCGAGAATGGCGAGTGGCTTGTCGTGCGAGACCGATGGCCGGAAGCTTTCGCGATAAATCCGCATCGCTTCTTCAGCCGGGAAGGTCGCGAAGTGGTGCGCGAAGGCGAAAGCCGCGCCGATCTGGCCGGCCAGCCGCGCGCTGTAATCGGACGAGCCGAGCAGATAGATCGGCGGCAGTTTCACGTCTGTCGGCACGGCGTGCACGTTGTTGAACGGATGGCCGGCCGGAAAACCGCGGGTCTCCAGCAGCATCATTTCATTAAAGCGCTCGAGAAAATCGTCTTCCTCACTGATGCCCTGGCGGCGGCGCAGCATGTAAGACGTAGTCTGGTCGGTGCCGGGCGCGCGGCCGAGGCCGAGATCGATACGGTCTGGAAACAGCGCTTCGAGCACCTTGAAGCGTTCCGCCACCATCAAGGGCGCGTGGTTCGGCAGCATGATGCCGCCGGAACCGACCCGCATGCGGCTCGTCGCCGCGGCAATCTGGCCGATCATGATCTCGGGCGCCGAACTGGCGATGGAGGCCATGTTGTGGTGCTCGGCCACCCAATAGCGGACATAGCCAAGGCTATCGGCTAGGCGCGCCAGATCGAGCGTATTGCGGAGCGCCTGCGAGCCGGTCGAGCCGGCGGAGACGGGTGAAAGGTCGAGGACGGAGAGGGCGGTCATACCGCCTAGCTAGGTACTCCCGGGCAGGGAGGCAAACCCAAATAGCCATTTGTCGGC
This sequence comes from Pseudolabrys sp., assembly GCA_030655215.1. GTDB lineage: Bacteria > Pseudomonadota > Alphaproteobacteria > Rhizobiales > Xanthobacteraceae > Pseudolabrys. The sequence goes on from JAURVZ010000066.1 coordinate 11,195, forward strand.
CAACTGGCGCCCGCTATGATCCACACTATATCGGGGGCCAACCCGAAGGGGATTTGAGGGCCGATGCCTGCTTTGACCGAATGGAAAGTGCCGCAGGCTGTGCAGCCGCGGTCCGAGGACTATGGCTACGACCTCGAGCGGGCGCTGTCCTCGGTGGTCGGCCTGCATTCGATCATTCCGCCCGACGCTTTCACCGCCGACACGCTCGGCGTCGAGCGCGCCGGCAATGGCGTGCTGATCGGCGAGGGCCTGGTGCTGACCGTCGGCTATCTGATCACCGAGGCGGAGACGATCTGGCTGCATTTGTCGGACGGCAATGTCGTGCAGGGCCATCCGCTCGGTTATGACGGCGACACCGGCTTTGGCCTGGTGCAGGTTCTCGGCCGCATCGATCTGCCGATCATGCCGCTGGGGTCGTCGGATGATGTTGTTGTTGGTGAGCGTGTTGTTGTCGGCGGCGCCGGGGGGCGGACGCGTTCGCTGGCCGGACGCATTGCAGCCAAGCAGGAATTCTCCGGTTACTGGGAGTACCTGCTCGACGAGGCGATCTTCACCTTCCCGGCGCATCCGAACTGGGGCGGCACGGCGCTGATCTCGTCGAAGGGCGAGTTGCTCGGCATCGGCTCCTTGCAGATCGAGCGCGTGCGTGAAGGCGCCGGCGGCAAGGCCGGCAAGGCCGAGAACCTCAACATGACGATTCCGATCGATCTGTTGAAGCCGATTTTCGATGACCTGAAGAATTTCGGCCGCGTCAACAAACCTGTGCGGCCATGGCTTGGTGTTTACTGCACCGAGATAGAAGATCGCATCGTCACTGTCGGCATCGCGCCGAAGGGACCGGCGGCGCGCGCCGAGATCAAGACTGGCGACATGATCGTTGCTGTTGCCGGTGAAAATGTTTCGACACTGGCCGATCTTTATCGCGCGGTCTGGGCGCTGGGCGATGCCGGCGTTGAAGTGCCGCTCACCTTGCATCGCGACGGCGTCACCTTTGACGTGCGGGTGAATTCATCCGACCGCTCGAAGTTTCTCAAAGGGCCGCGGATGCATTAGTTGATCCGTCATCCTGAGGTGCGAGCCGCGCAGCGGCGAGCCTCGAAGGACGAAGGCCTGGAAGTTGCGGATTGTGGCCGCTCATCCTTCGAGGCTCGCTTCGCTCGCACCTCAGGATGACGGAGACAGAGTGCGGCGCGCGCATTTCACGGCCGTTTACGATACGTTTAGCCTAACCATTCGCTAATCACCGCAAGCCTTTCGTAACCGAAATCGCGATTGCTCGCATTTGATCGATCGCTCTTAGTAAAATGACACGGCTTTGCCGGTATCGTGTGGCCCTCAGTCAGGAATGGTCGCCCGCGTCCCATGCAGAATGCCCCCCTCAAAACGATAATTCAGGGCCTGAATATCCTGCTCGTGGACGGCAACTCCTATATGCGCCGGATCACGCGCATGATGCTGATGAATCTCGGCGCCAAATCGGTGGTCGAAGCCGCCGATGGTCTCGCCGCGCTTGAACAGATCCGCACCAGCGATCCGGACGTCATGCTGCTCGACTGGGACATGCCTTTGCTCAACGGCATCGAAGTCATGCGCATCGTGCGTTCGCCCGGCGTCTTCCCGCGGCCCAACCTGCCGATCATCATGCTGACGGCCCGCGCGCAACGCTCGTTCGTGGTCGAAGCGCTGCATGCCGGCGTGCATGAATTTCTGGTCAAGCCGACCTCGGCCAAGGCATTGCACGACCGCCTGAGTTCGATCGTGGTCAATCCGCGGCCGATGATGCAGATCGGTCAGGCCTATGTGCCGGCCCCGCGCAAGATCGCAAGCGCCGAACTGGCGAACTAGCGCCCTTCCGCCAATTTGCGCCTTCCGGAAAATAGCTTCATGTTATGGGTGAAGCACGTCTTGGTTATTGACGCCCGCGAGAGGCGTCTGCAAGGTCTGCCGACCTTTCGGGAATCGCCTCATGAAGACATCCATCGCCACGGCCAGCCTGGGCGGCGACCTCAGCGAAAAGCTGCAGGCCATTGCCGGCGCCGGATTTCGCGGTGTCGAGATTTTTGAAAGCGATCTGCTCTCCTATAATGGCACCCCGGCCGACGTCGCCAAGGAGCTGGCCGATCTCGGGCTGAAGCCGATCACCTTCCAGCCTTTCCAGGATTTCGAAGGCATGCCGGACCCGCAAAGGGCCCGCACCTTCGACCGCGCCGAGCGCAAATTCGACCTGATGCAGGAGCTCGGCTGCGACCAGCTGATCGTTTGCAGCAATGTGTCGCAGGACTCGCTCGGCGGCATTGACCGCGCCGCTGCCGATTTCCGTGAACTGGGCGACCGCGCCGCCAAGCGCGGCCTGCGCGTCGGCTTCGAGGCTTTGGCCTGGGGTCGCCACATCAATGATTACCGCGATGCCTGGGAAGTGGTGCGGCGCGCCGATCATCCGGCGATCGGGCTGGTGCTCGACACGTTTCATTTGTTCGCGCGCAAGACCGATCTCGATTCATTGCGCTCGATTCCGGGCGACCGCATTTTCCTCGTGCAGCTGGCCGATGCGCCGTGGCTCGACATGGACCCGCTGTCGTGGAGCCGGCACTTCCGTTGCTTCCCGGGGCAGGGCGATCTGCCGATTCTCGATTTCATGCAGGCGCTGCAGGCGACCGGCTACAAGGGCGAGTTGTCGCTCGAGATCGTCAACGACCAGTTCAGTGGCGGTTCGCCGCGTGCGGTCGCTGTCGATGGCCAGCGTTCGCTGGTTTATCTGTTCGATCAGTTGCGCGCCAAAGACAGCAAGGCGGCGATTGATCTGCCGACAATGTCGCCGCGTTCGAAATGCCTCGGTGTTGAGTTCATCGAATTTGCGGTTGATGAGCGCACGGCTGGTGAACTTGGGCAGTTTTTTTCCGGCATCGGCTTCCGCAATGCCGGCGAGCACAAGTCAAAAGCGGTGACGCGCTGGTCGCAAGGCGCGATCAACCTGGTGATCAACCAGGAGAAGGAAGGCTTCGCCCATTCGCATTACATCATGCACGGACCGTCAGTGTGCGCGATCGGCCTGAAGGTCGATGATGCGGCCGCGGCCGTAGATCGCGCCGAGAAGCTGTGCGACACGCCGTTCCGGCAGAAGGTCGGCCCGCGCGAGTTGGAAATTCCAGCGATGCGCGGCGTTGGTGGCAGCCTTTTGTATTTCCTCGATCCGACCAGCAAGCTGGCTTCGGTGTGGGATATTGAGTTCGACGCCGTGAAGCCTGCTAGCAACAGCACTGAGGCCGGGCTCACAGTGGTCGATCATATTTCGCAGTCCATGCACTACGAGGACATGCTGTCATGGATCTTGTTCTACACGTCGCTTCTCGACGTGCGGAAATCGCCGCAGGTCGATATCCGCGATCCCGGCGGCATCGTCCGCAGCCAAGTGGTCGAGAGCGATGACGGCGCGTTGCGCATCACCATGAATGCGTCGCAAAGCCTGCGCACGCAGTCGTCGAAATTCCTGGTCGAATACTTCGGCTCCGGCGTGCAGCACATTGCCTTCAACACCGAGGACATCGTCCAGACGGCGAAGACGATGAAGGCGAATGGCGTACCGATCCTGGAGATTCCGGAAAACTATTACGACGATCTGGAAGCGCGTTTCGGCCTGCCGGCCGAGCGGCTCGACGTGCTGAAGGCCAACAACATCCTGTACGACAAGGATGCCGACGGCGAATATTTGCAGCTCTATACGCAGGCGTTCAAGGATCTGTTCTTCATCGAGATCGTAGAACGCCGCGGTTATACCGGCTTCGGCGCCATCAATGCGCCTATCCGACTCGCGGCGCAGTCGCGCTTGGCGCGCGAGCATTCGGGCATGGGGCTGTAACTTATCCCTCCCGTAACCGGGGAGGGATAAGAAGCAATCTACTTCTTCTCAGTATCCAGCAATTTCGCCAGACGCCGCAGCGCGAACGGATAGCCCTGCGTGCCGAAACCGGCGATGACGCCGGACGCGATCGGCGACACATATGAGTGGTGGCGGAACGCCTCGCGCTTGTGAATGTTCGACAGATGCACCTCGATGATCGGGTGATCGAACGTGTTCAACGCATCGAGGATCGCAACCGATGTATGCGTGAAGGCGCCGGGATTGATGGCAATGCCGCCGGCGATTTCGCGCGCTTCATGGATCCAGTCGATGATCTCGTATTCGCGATTGCTCTGGTGAAAGCGAATTTCCAGATTCAGCTCCTTCGCCAGTTCGCGGCATTCCTTCTCGACGTCGGCGAGTGTCTCATAGCCGTAAATCGCCGGCTGGCGCTTGCCGAGCAGGTTCAGGTTCGGACCGTTCAAGATGTAGATGAGCCGGCTCATGGGAATGCTCCAGAGGTCAAAGCGCCGCGAAAAGCGTCCGCGGTAAATAGCACGGCTGCCGGGGCAGGCAAAGGCGGTGCGGCGATGACAGCAGGCCAATTCATTGCTAAGTGTGGCGCCGCTTAAGGCCTGTCCGCTTTTCAATGGGTAAAATCAAGTGGCGAAGAAAGTGAAGGCGGCGAAAGCGGAGAAGGATCGTCCGCGCCGCGATGCCGTCCGCACCAAAGCCTTGATCCTTGCCGCCGCAGCCGCGGAATTTGCCGCGCGGGGCTTTTCTAATGCCTTCGTTGACTCGATCGCCGCGCGCACGCACGTCAACAAGCGCATGATCTATTATTATTTCGGCAGCAAGCGCGACCTCTATGTCGCCGTGTTGAAGAACGAATATGGCAAGATCCGCGAGGCCGAGCAGAAACTGGATCTCGATCATTTGCCGCCGGTCGAGGCGCTCAAGCAATATACGGAATCGGCGTTCAATTATTATCAGGAGAACGAGGAGTTCGTTCACCTCGTCAATCTCGAGAACGTGCTGAAGGGCAAGCATCTCAAGGCGTCCAAGTCTTTCCAGACGTTGAACTCACCGATCATCGACATCCTGCAACGCATCCTCAAGCGCGGCGTTGCTGAGAGGCTGTTCCGGACCAACATCGATCCGGTCGAACTGCACATGACGATTTCGGCGCTCGGTTTTTTCTACATCAGCAACCGCTATACGTTCGGCGCAATTTTTGCGCACGACATGCAGTCGCCGAAGGCGTCGAACCGCCGCAAGCAGATCATCGTCGAGACGGTCCTGCGCTACGTCGCCCGCTAAAGCCCCGCGTTAAATTGACAATTCACCGGCTATGGAGTTATCCGTAGCCGGCATTATATGCGTTCTGTGCCGGCGGTTTTCTTGCCGCGGAGGAATAGGCCAATGTCCAGCGCCATCGATATTCTGGTCAGCGAAGTCGGCCCGCGCGACGGCCTGCAAAGCGTCAAGCGCGCCATGCCGACGGCGGACAAGAAGCGCTGGATTTCGGCGCTGGCGGCGGCCGGCCTGCAGGAGATCGAAGTCGGCTCCTTCGTGTCGCCGAAGGCGCTGCCGCAAATGGCCGACACGGCCGAGATCGTCCAGCATGCCATCAGCATTCCCGGCCTGCGCGTTGCGGCGCTGGTGCCTAACCTGAAATATGCCCGGCTGGCGCTGGAGGCCGGCGCGCATCTCATCACCATTCCGGTGTCGGTCAGCGAGCCGCATTCGATCAGCAACATTCGCATGACGCATCCGCAGATCATTGCCGAGGTGAAGGCGATCGTCGCGCTGCGCAATGAGGCCTATCCGCAGGTCAAGATCGACACTGGTCTGTCGACAGCCTTCGGCTGCACCATTCAAGGCATCGTGCCGGAAGCCGACACCGTGCGCATGGCGGTGACGATGGCGGAAGCCGGTGTCGATGCCGTCAACCTGTCCGACACGGTCGGCTACGCCAATCCGGCGCAGGTGAAGCGGCTGTTCACCAAGGTTCGCGCCGAGATCGGCGACAAGACCGGCGGCGCGCATTTGCATAATACGCGCGGGCAAGGCCTGGCCAATGTCGTTGCCGCGCTTGATGTCGGCGTCACCACGTTCGACTCGTCGCAAGGCGGCATTGGCGGCTGCCCTTATGCGCCGGGCGCCAGCGGCAATATCGTCACCGAGGATCTGGTGTTCCTGCTGGAATCGATGGGGCTCAACACCGGCATCGACATCGAAGCTTTGATCGACGCGCGCAAGATCCTGCTCGAGGCATTGCCGGGCGAAGCGATTTACGGACTTGTGCCCGACGCCGGCCTGCCTAAGGGCTTCGTGCCGGCGCGCCAGTTGGCACTTACGTGAGCAAGCTGCTCCCGCTGCACGGCATCAAGGTTGTCGAATTCTCCCATATGGTGATGGGGCCGACCTGCGGCGTCATTCTTGGCGATCTTGGCGCCGACGTCATCAAGGTCGAACCGGCCGAAGGCGGCGACAACACCCGCAATCTTCCGGGCTCCGGCGCCGGCTTCTTCGTCAGCCTCAACCGCAACAAGCGCAGTCTGGCGCTCGATGTGAAGAAGCCGCGCGGCCTTGATCTGGTGCGCCGGCTCATCGCCAAGTCAGATGTGTTGATCGAGAACTTTCGTCCCGGCGGCATGGATGCGATTGGCCTTAGCTACGACTCGCTCAAGGGCGTCAATCCCGGGCTGATCTATACCTCGCTGAAAGGCTTTCTCACCGGGCCATATGAGCATCGCGCCGCGCTCGATGAAGTCGTGCAGATGATGGGCGGGCTTGCTTACATGACCGGCCCGCCGGGCCGGCCTCTGCGCGCCGGTGCACCGGTGAATGACATGATGGGCGGCATGTTCGCCGCCATCGGCATTCTCGCGGCGTTACGCGAGCGCGACCAGACCGGCATCGGTCAGCACATCAAGAGCTCGCTGTACGAAAACACCGCATTCCTCGTCTCGACGGCTATGGCGCAATACGCCGTCACCGGCAAGGCTGCAGCGCCGATGCCGGCGCGCATTTCCGCCTGGGCCGTCTATGACGTGTTCGAAACTGCCGACGATCTGCAGGTGTTCATCGGCGTTGTTACCGACACGCAATGGCGCGCCTTCTGCGAAGCCTTCAAGCTTGACGATCTCGCGTCGGATCGCTCGCTGGACACCAATACGCAGCGCGTTGGTGCGCGGGATCGCGTCATGCCGCGGCTGCGCACCTTCATCAAGGGCCTGACCCGCGCCGAAATCTCGCAGGTTTGCGAGAAGGTTAATCTGCCCTTCGCGCCGATCATGCGGCCGGACGAATTGTTCGACGATGCGCAGCTGAATTTTCCCGGCGCCATGATGGAAATCACCCTGGCCGACGGCCGCAAGACCTCCGTCCCGGCGCTGCCGCTGGAAATGAACGGCAAGCGTCTCGGGCTGCGGCTCGACATCCCGCGGATCGGCGAACATAGCGTCGCCATTGCCGGGGAAGCGGGACTGACGGGCGATGAGGTCGAGGCGCTCCAGGACGATAAAATCCTCCGGGGCGAAACCTAACATAGGCTGAAACGCTAAGCGTCGGACGATTCGCAAATACTTGACTCGCAACTCCCTCCGGAGTTAATAAGCCAGCAATTACAGAAATTTGCTGGCGAAAAGCGCGCGCGGAATCGATCCGCCCATCGGCAAAATTTGCGGAGGAGGCGACAATGGCCCGGGAAATCTCTCCGGAAGAGAAACAGACCGCGACCGAGATGCTGGCGCGTGCGCGCGCGGCGATGGACGCCATCAAAGACTACGACCAGGCGCAGATCGACCGTTTGTGTCAGGCGCTCGGCTGGGCCACCGGCAACGAAAAGACATTCCTGCGCATCGCGCAAATGGGCGTCGATGAGAGCGGCATAGGTGATCGCGCCGGCCGTGCCTCGAAGCGCGGCAAGATCCAGGGCGTGCTGCGCGACGCGCTGCGCCAGAAGAGCGTCGGCGTTGTTGAAGTCGACGAAGCCAAGGGCCTGGTGAAATACGCCAAGCCCGCCGGCGTGATTGCTTCGCTGGTGCCGACCACCAATCCCGAACTGACGCCGCCGGTCACCGGCATCTATGCGCTGAAGGCGAAGGACGCGGTGATCTTCACGCCGCATCCGCGCAGCAAGGCGACGACCTTCGCCATGGTCGAGGTGATGCGCCAGACGCTAAAAGGTCTCGGCGCGCCGGAAGACCTGTTTCAGTGCGTCGCCAAGCCGAGCATTCCGTTGACCAACGAGTTGATGGCGATTTGCGATCTGACGATGGCGACCGGCGGCAAGCCGATGGTGCAAGCGGCCTACAGCTCCGGCCGTCCGGCCTTCGGTGTCGGCGCCGGCAATTCGACCATCGTCATTGATGATACGGCCGATGTTGCCGAAGCGGCGCAATTTACACGCATCAGCAAGACATCGGATTTCGGCTCAGGCTGCTCGGCCGACGGCAATATGCTGGTCGATGCCAAGCACTATGATGCAATGATCGAAGCCTTGCAGAAGGAAGGCGGCTATCTCTGCAACGACGAAGAGAAAGCCAAGCTCAAGAAAGTGCTGTGGGACGACGAAGGCCATCGCCGCGGCGATACGGTCGCCATCCCGGCGCAGAAGATCGCCGAACTGGCCGGTTTCAAGGTGCCCGAGGACTGCAAGTTCATCTTCGTGCGCCAGCAGGAGATCGGGCCGGACCATAAATTCTCCAGCGAGAAATTGAGCCTCGTGCTCGCCGTCTACAAGTTCAAGGATTTCGCCGAGTGCCTGAACATGGTGCGGGCGATCTATGAAGTCGGCGGCAAGGGCCATTCCTGCGGCATCTACTCATTCAACGACGATCATATCGATCAGCTCGCGCGCACGGCGCCGGTCAGCCGCATGATGGTGCGTCAGCCGCAATCCAAGGCCAATGCCGGCGCGTTCAACAACGGCATGCCGATGACATCGAGTCTCGGCTGCGGTGTCTGGGGTGGCAACATCACCAACGAGAACATCAGCCTCAAGCATTATATGAACCTGACCTGGGTCAGTCGCCCGATCGCCGAAGACCGCCCGTCCGAGCAGGAGCTGTTCGGCGAATTCTATGGCACCGCAACTCTGTAAAGGAATTGAGTGATGCTTGAAGTGCCGAAGAAGCGCGACAGCGCCCGCGATCTCGTTTCGCATCAGTTGATCCGCTATCTCGAAGGTCGCGGCATCACGCATATCTTCGGCCTGTGCGGGCACACCAACATCGCCGTTCTGTCGGCCATGGCCAACAGCAAGATCCACTTTGTCAACGTCCGTCATGAACAGATCGCCGCACATGCGGCGGATGCCTATGCCCGCGTGACCGGCAAGGCCTCTGTTCTCTTGACGCATCTCGGCCCCGGCCTGACCAATGCCGCCACTGGCGTGGCCAATGCCGCGCTCGATTGCACGCCGATGGTTGTCATCGCCGGCGATATTCCGAGCCACTATTACGGCAAGCATCCGCATCAGGAGGTCAACCTGCATGCCGACGGCGCGCAATATGAAATCTTCAAGCCGTTCGTGAAGCGCGCCTGGCGCGTCGAGCGCGCCGATCTGTTTCCCGAAATCATCGAGAAGGCATTCCAGTTGGCGGAAAGCGGCCAGCCCGGCCCGGTGCTGGTTGACGTGCCGATGGATATTTTCTCGGCCGAGATCGACGTCGCCAGGTTCGACCGGCTGCGGCACAACACCAAGACGCTCGCCAAACCCGACCTCGATGTCGATGTCGCCGAGCAGATCGTGCGTGCGCTGGGCGAAGCCAAGTCGCCGGTGCTCTATGTCGGCGGCGGAATCATTCTCGCCAAGGCGGCTGATGAATTGCGCGAATTCGTCGACCACATGGCCATTCCGGTTGCGCACAGCCTGATGGGCAAGGGCGCGCTCGCCGACGATCATCCGCTCGTGCTCGGCATGACCGGCTTCTGGGGCACCAAGTTCATCAACGATAAATGTCTCGGCGCTGACTGGATGCTCGGCCTCGGCACGCGCTTCAAGGAAGCCGACTCCAGCTCGTGGGAGCCGGAATACACATTCTCGTTCCCGCCGACCAAGCTGATCCATATCGACATCGAGCCGAGCGAAATCGGCCGCAATTTCCCGACCGAGATCGGCGCTGTTGCTGATCTCAAGCAGGCGCTGAAGACGTTGATCCGCGTCGCCAAGAATATCTATCCGAAGCCGCGCCGCAACGAGGCGCTGGAACAGGAAATTGCCAAAGTCCGCACCGACTTCATCGCCAGCAACAAGGCGATGGCAACCAGCGAAGAATTCCCGATGATGCCGGAGCGCATTCTCGCCGAAGCGCGCGAAGTGCTGCCGCGCGACGCCATCATCATCACCGATGTCGGCTGGAACAAGAATGGCGTCGGCCAGCAATTCCCGATCTATACGCCGGGCAGCATCCTGACGCCGGGCGGTTACGCAACGATGGGCTTTGGCCCTTCGGCGGCGCTCGGCGCCAAGATCGCCGCGCCGGACAAGGTCGTTATCTCGCTGGTGGGCGATGGCGGTTTCGGCCAGAACCCGGCTTCGATGATGACCGCGGCAGAAGAGAACCTCGCCGTCATCTGGCTGGTCATGAACAACAATGCGTTCGGCACCATCGCTGGATTGCAGAAGGCGCATTACGACCTGACCTATGGCACCGTCTTCCCGAAAGAAAATGGCGAAGATTACATGCCGAACTATGCGGCGATCGCGGCGGCCTATGGCATCCAGAGCGTGCGCATCAAGTCGGCGGCCGAGTTCAAGCCGGCGCTGGAGAAAGCGATCAAGTCCGGCAAGCCGTATCTGCTCGACGTCGCCATGCGCAACAACCCGACACCGACGGCGGGGCACTGGAATATTCTGGATATCTATTCGCCGGGCAAGAAGGTCGGCCACGTCAGCACGGAGTGAGGTGCCGCGTCAGGCCGACTTCAACCTTGGCGCTTCCTGCGCATCGTCAAGCTGGCTGCGCGCGACTTCGATCGCCAGCCGCGCGACTTCTTCAGGCCCGACCGCCTTGGTCAATGTATTACGCGGGATTTCCAGCGAGTAAGGAATCCCCTGCGGCAGCCGGCTGAGAATGGCGTCGATATCGATTCCGCCTTCGCCGGGAAACAGCCGCTCATCGCGCCCGGTATGAATGATGCCGGCCATTGTCGCCGGCACTTCCTTCACCGCATCGCAGACATGGGCGAAGCGAAACCATTCGCGCGGCAGTGACGCGAGCTCGTCGAGCGACGAATTCGAGCGGTCGAAGTGCAGCATGTCCACCAGGACGCCGGCATTGCTGCAATTGGCGGCGCGAACCAGCTTGGCCGCGGTTGCCAGATCGCCGGTCTCGGTCCAGTGCGGGAATTCAAGGTTAACGAAAATGCCGAGCGGCTTGGCCATCTCGCAAAGCCGGGCGAAGCGCGCCACGGCGCGGTTGCGATCCGGGTCCGGCAATTGCGCAATGATGTTTTTTGCGCCGAGCTCAGCTGTGGCATCGAGTACCGAACGGAAGCTGTCGGCATCGAGCGAAGGCTCCATGCGAAACAGCTCAACGTCGAGCACCTTCAGACCGGTCGCGGCGAGGCGCGCCTTGGTCTCGCGCATCATCGCCTTGTCATTGGCCAGATCGTAGAGCGGCTCTTCGGTCGTCACGCGAGTCAGGCGCAGGCTGACATAGGCGTAGCCCGCGCGCGCGGCGGCATCGACGACTTGCGGCGGCGTCAGCGATAGGACGGTGAGGTGAGCGAGCGAATAGTCATGTTTCATGGTGGCTAACTCGCAGGGTCAGACGGTGATGAAACGCAGCTTTGCGCGCACTGGTTCGTTTCGAATCCGCAAAACATATGGTCGATAATTAACTCTCCGGTGAGTTGCGAGTCAAGATAAGTGCTTGTGATATGGCGCTTTCTGGCGGTCGTCGGAATGCACTGCAATAAGTAACACCGAGTCACCTGCGCACGAGGTTTTGGTCATTTTCATTGCGCGTACATTCGCGACGTCGCTATCGCTCTGATGCTCTGAGCAACGCGAGACGTCATGAACGAATGCGAACGGCTGTTTGCATCTCATCACTCGTCGCTCAACGACGCCGCGCGTCGATGCTTCTTTCGGTTGTATTTCGGACAAGTCTCGCGGCGAGCAAGCCGCTCTGCGCCAATGGTTGCTTGCCAACGCATGCGTGCGCTAAGGACTCTTCGCAGATAATTTATCGAAGCAATCAGACAGGTGAGTTGAATGCATATGCATAAGTCGAATGGTCTGCGCGCGGGCGCAAGCATGAAAGTTCTTGCTGCTGTCGCCGCGCTGACGATTGCTTCGTTCTCTTTGCCCGCGTTGGCACAGACCTATCCGGCCAAGCCGATCACTATCATCGTGCCGTTCCCGGCCGGCGCGCTGGCCGATACCGCCGCGCGCCTGCTGCAAGAGCCGATCCGGGAAGCGCTCGGCCAGCCGGTCGTCATTGAAAACCGTGCCGGCGCCGGCGGCACCACCGGCTCCGCACAGGCGTTGCGCGCGGAGCCGGATGGCTACACGCTGCTGCTCGTTGTCAACGGCGTGATCACCGTCAATCCATTCCTGCAGAAGAGCTTTCCGTTCGACCCGCAGAAGAACCTTGCCTCGATCGGCATCATTGCCGAGACGCCGCTGGCGCTTGCGGTGAACAAGGACATTCCGGTGAAGTCCGTGACCGAGTTCATCGCTTACGCGAAGGCCAATCCGGGCAAGGTGACGTACGGAACGCCGGGCATGGGATCGACGCACCACCTTGCCGGCGAGTTGCTGAAGCAGAAATCCGGTTTCGACATGCTGGCCGCGCATTATCGTGGCGGCGGTCCGGCCGCGACCGATCTTGTCGCCGGGCATATCCCAGCCGCCTTCGGTACGCTGGTGACGTTGAATTCCTTCGCGCAAGCAGACTCTGTCCGCATCATCGCGATCACCGAGTCGAAGCGTAATCCGCTTGTGCCGAACATTCCGACCATCGCGGAGACCGTGCCGGGTGTCGTGCTCGACACCTGGGTCGGCCTGGCGGCGCCTGCCGGCACGCCGCAGCCTGTCATTGATGCGCTGAACAAGGCGGTTGTCGCGGCGCTGAAGCAGAAGCCGATTGTCGACAAGTTGAGCGCGCAGTTTGCTACAGTGGTCGCCAGCACGCCGCAAGAAATGACCAAGCGCATTGATGACGAATTGAAGCATCATAAGCAGGTCGTCGAACTCACCGGCGTCAAGGCCGAATAAAACAGCATCCGGGAAGCGCGCCATGAACTTCACGCAGTCCTACCCATCGGCGCGCTCTCCCGTGATGGGCGACAATGTCGTCACCACATCGCAACCGCTTGCGGCGCAAGCCGGCCTGCGCATGCTGGAGCGTGGCGGCAATGCGGTCGATGCTGCGATTGCTGCGGCGATGACGTTGACCATTGTCGAGCCGAGTGGCTGCGGCATTGGCAGCGATGCTTATGCCATCCTGTGGGACGGACAAAAGCTGCATGGCCTGAACGCGTCCGGCCGCTCGCCGCGTGCCTGGACGCCGGAACGTTTCGCCGGCCACAAAACCATGCCGATGCATGGCTGGGACAGTGTCACGGTGCCCGGCGTCGTCTCAGCCTGGGTGGCGTTGTCGCAAAAATTCGGCAAGCTGCCTTTTGCCACCGTGGCTGAGCCGGCCATCAGCTATGCGCGCGATGGCTATCCGGTTTCGCCGGTTGTCTCGCGGCTTTGGAATAATGCCGAGAAGGTTCTGGGCAAAGGCCCCGGCTTCGCCGAAGCCTTCCTGACCGGCGGCCGCGCGCCGCGCGCCGGCGAGCGATACAAGATGCCGCATCATGCGCGCACGCTGGAAACGATTGTCGAAACAGCGGGCGAGGCTTTTTATCGCGGCGCGCTGGCGGAACGCATCGTCGCCCATGCCGCCAAGCACGGCGGCGCCATGACGCTTGAGGATCTCGCCGATCACAAAGCGGAATGGATCGAGCCGTTGTCGCAATCTTTCGGCGGCGCCGTCGTTCATGAACTGCCGCCGAACGGGCAGGGCATATCGACGCTCATCGCGCTTGGCATTCTCAATCATCTCGGCATCGGCAATGCGCCGGTCGATGATGTCGAAACGCTGCATCTGATGATCGAGGCGACCAAGCTTGCCATGATCGATGCCGACAAATTTGTCGGCGATCTCGAGTCGATGCATGTGCGGCCGTCCGACCTGCTCGCCCCGGCCTATCTCGCCGAGCGCGCCCGCCTGGTCGATCCGGCGCGCGCCGGCGATCCCGGCCATGGCGCGCCGCGCTCAAGCGGCACGGTTTATCTCGCCGCCGCCGACAAGTCCGGCATGATGGTGTCGTTCATCCAGTCGAACTATATGGGCTTCGGCTCCGGCGTCGTCGTGCCGGAAACCGGCATCAGCATGCAGAACCGCGGGCATAGCTTCACGCTGGAGCGCGGACACGCCAACGAAGTCGGGCCGCGCAAGCGCCCGTTCCAGACCATCATTCCAGGCTTCATAACCAAGGACGGCGGCCCGTTGGCCGCCTTCGGCGTCATGGGTGGGCCGATGCAGGCGCAGGGCCACACGCAAATGGCGGTGCGCACTTTGATCTATGGGCAGAACCCGCAAGCCGCCGCCGATGCGCAACGTTGGCGCGTCGTCTCTGGCCGCAAGATCGCGGTCGAAACGAACTTTGATCCGGCATTGGCGGAAGCCTTGCGTGCGCGCGGGCACGAAATCATCGTTGAATCGCCGGACGCTGTTTTCGCCTTCGGCGGCGCGCAATTGATCATGCGCACAGCGGCCGGCTACGTCGCCGGCTCCGATCCGCGCAAAGACGGGCAGGCCGTCGCGTTCTAGAGCAAGTCCTTGAGCCGCGCCGGATCGAGATTGCCGCCGGTGACGACGCAGACGACACGCCTGGCGCCGCGCAACAGACGCGGATGCGCCAGCAGCCCGGCAAGGCCGGCGGCGCCGGACGGCTCGGCATAGAGCTTGGCGCGCGTCATCAGCAGCAGCATGGCTTCGCGAATGACGTCGTCCTCACAGGTGACGACTTCCTCCACGCGATCGCGGAAGAATGGAAATGTGTGCTGGCCGCCGAACGGATAGGCCAGGCCATCGGCGATGGTGTTCGGCGGCGATGTCAGGTTGGTCGGCTTGCCGGCCTTGAGCGACAGATGCATCGCCGCCGCACCCGCAGGATTGACGCCGACAATACGCGTTGCCGTGCCGCGCACCATGCAGGCGGTCGCCAGTCCGGCGCCGACACTGCCCGAGCCAACCGGCGTCATGATCAGATCGACATCCGGCAAATCGTCGAGAATCTCCAGCCCGATGGTAGCGTTGCCGTTGATCGTGTCGGGATGATCGCCCGGCGCGATGAAAGTATAGCCATGCTCGGCGATGAGTCGGTGCATATGCGCCAAGGTCTCGGTCGCCACCGTGCTGTGCAGGATCACTTCGGCGCCATAGGCGCGCGTCGCTTCTGCCTTGATGGCGCTGGCATTGGCCGGCATCACAGCAACAGCCGGTATGCCGAACACCTTGGCCGCATAGGCAAGACCTTGCGCCGCATTGCCCGCAGAAAACGTAATGACCCCGCGGCGGCGCGCCGCCTCGTCCAGTTGCTGCAGCGAATTGATCATGCCGCGCGGTTTATAGCTGCCCGTCTTCTGGAACAGCTCGGCCTTGATCCACAGCTCGCAGCCCAGCATGTCGCCGAGGCGGCTGGCGCGCAGCAACGGCGTCCGGTTGATGTGCGGCGCGATTGCCAGCGCAATCGCGTTCAACTTCCCGGATGTCATATTGAACGGGGCTGAGCTATCTGTCATGCGGTCCCTCTAGCGACGGCTCCAGTGGCGGTCCAGCGAATTCGAAAGTCGGACGAGCAGCATGAACGACAAGCAATTCCCCGTGCAGGATCAGGTCTTTCTCGATCACGCCGGTATTTTCGTCAACGAGTTCGCGCAGTCCGGCGCAGTGTTGCAAAAGCTTGGCTTCATCGTCACCGATTTTCACGCGCACCGAAGCGCGCTGGCGCCGGGCGAGCCGCTGAAGCCGCTCGGCACCGGCAACCGTTGCGTCATGTTGCGCACCGGATTTCTTGAGCTGCTCGGTCCGACCGGCGAGCAGACGCCGATGGCCACGGCGCTGCACGCCGCGCTGGCGCGCTATGACGGGCTGCATCTGATCGCCTTTTCCGCCGCCGATCCGGATCGCTTTCATGCCGGCTTGAGTGCGCGCGACCTCGGCCCGTTGCCGATTGCGCGCATCCGCCGCGATCATCCGATGCAGGATGGCTCGCTGGCGGAAGTCGGCGGCAGCGTTGTGCGGCTGGCGCCGGACGCCTGGCCGGAAGGGCGCGTGCAAATGGTGTTTCCGGAAATGGCGCCGGAGGTGATGTGGCAGCCGCATCTGCTTGATCATGCCAACGGCGCGGTGGCGCTGACTGAAATGCTCATTGCCGTTGATGATCCAGCCGTGCGCGCCGATCAGTTTGCCCGCTTCACCGGGAAGCCGCTGCGCCGTAATGGCGCGGTGCATTTGATCGAACTCGACCGTGGCCGTCTCTACATCACCGGCCGCGACGCGGCGCAGCGTGCTTTACCGGGCGCGACGATTGCTGGTCTGCCATACATGGCCGCGGTTGCGGTTGAGGTGGAGTCACGTGACCAGACTGAAAAATTCATGACGCACGCCGGCATTCCCTACACGCTCGCCGGCGCAACGCTGCAGCCGGCGCAAAGCGCCGCGCTCGGCGCCAGCATCGTCTTCCATGATCGATCAGAAGAGCGGCCGTTCGCCGCGCTGTTCGGTTAGCCGCTTTATTCGGGCTGGGTATTCACCCGATTGCCGCGGCTTTGGCTCGCTCCGCCAAAGCGGCGCTGGCTCTCGACGTCGCTTCAGCGATTTTCAGTTCATTGGCTGTCGTGATCTGCCCATTGCGCACAACAACGCGCCCATTGATGATCGTGGTGTTCGCGCGCGCGCCGACTCCCGCCATCAGGAAGCCGCCGAGCGGGTCGTTCAGTGCGCCGCCGAACTCCGCGCCAGACAGGTCGAACACCGTGATGTCGGCACAGAGGCCGGGCTTCAGGCGTCCGATGTCGTCGCGGCCCAGCATCGCAGCGGCATCGCGTGTCGCCATCAGCAAAGCATCATGCGGCGTGAGCCAGACGTCTTCGCTCACCGGATTTCGCTCGCGCGCACGATGCAGCAAGAGGCCGAGCCGCAATTCATTGATGAACGAGCCGCCGTCATTGCTGGCTGCGCCATCGACGCCGAAGCTGACGCGTACGCCGGCCGCGCGCATCGCCGCAATGCGCGGGATCTGATAGCCAAGCCGCAACACCGTACGCGGGCAATGTGCAACGCCGACGCCCCGCGCGCCGAATGTCGCGATTTCGGTGTCGTCCAGTTCCGTGCAATGCGCCAGCCAGGTTTGCGGACCGAGCCAGCCGGCGCGGTCGAGGAACTCGATCGGCTCGCAGCCTTGGGTTTGCCGGCAAAGGGCGCGCTCGGCCTCACGCGGGTGGTAATGCGCATGCAGGCCGCAACCCGTTTCGGCGGCAATGTCGCCAAATTGCTTCATAAGGGCAGGTTTGGTGTAGGCGACATTGGACGGGCCCAGCGCCAGCCGCACCATGGCGCCGGGCGAGGCATCATGCCAGCGCTCAACATCCGCGCGGCATTGCTCGATAACTTCGTCTTCCGGCGCGATCAGGCGGTTGATCCGCTCGCCCATTGTCCGTTGCAAATGCGCGCCAACCGCACCCTCTATGACCGGCAGACAACTTCTCGCCAGGTGCAGCCGCAACCCCATCTCCCGAACGGCGGCGATTTCAATTGGCGCGAGTTCTGCGCCGACGCCGCCTAAGACGAAAGAATGATCCGCGCTTGTCGTCGCACCTGAGAGCAACAGTTCCGCGGACGAATTGCGAACTGCCGCCGTGAGGTCGTCGGGTTCGATTTCAGCCCAGAGCGGATAGTGCGCAGACAACCATGCCGCTGAATCGGCGCGGTGAAGCCCCGGCACAGCACGCGTGACGCTTTGAAAGAAGTGGTGATGAACGTTGATGAATCCGGGCAGCACGATGCATCCGGTGCAATCAATTTTGTCCGCGCCTTCGATGTGCGGCGCATCGCCGTGACCGATCTCGCGAATGCGTGCGCCGTCGATGATGACGTATCCGCCCTCGATCAGTCCTGGCGTGTCGCAGGTATAGATGCAGCGTGCATTTTCGAGAACAACAATCATGATTTTCTCTTGCGTCCAAACTTGTGACAACGCCGATCTTGCAGTGCACACAAAACTGGTATACCAGTTTGGGACCGCTGGCAAAGGCGCGTCTTAGTCATTTGCCAGCGGGTTCTGACTTGATCCCTGCCGGGTTCACCGTTGGAGAACGTAAAAAGTGACATTTAAGTTGAATCGCCGTGAACTGGTCGTCGGCGCGGGCGCCATGGCCGCCACTTTGTCGAGCGGCAAATTCGCTCAGGCGCAAAGCGCCGCATTGAAGGTTACGCATTTCGGCGGGCCGTATCAGGTGCTGCAAGACCTGGTGGGCGCACCGTTCGAGCGCGCCGGTCTCGGCCGCGTCGAATACGAAGTCGAGACAACGGCCTCCGCGCTGGCCAAAATCCAGAGCCAGAAGGCGAGCCCGCCATTCGATCTGGTCATGATGTCGCGCTCGATCACATATCGCGCAGGACGCGCCGGTTTTGTTGCTCCTTTCGAGCGTGCGGATATTGCGGCGCTGGCCGGCACCGTACCAGGCACTTTGGGCCCCGGCGGTTTCGGCGTCGGCTATGTGCTCGACACTTTCGGCATCATGGTCGACAAGCGTCAGGTGACGCAGCCAATGACGTCATGGATGGATTTCTGGCGTCCCGATCTGCGCGGCAAAATCGTGCTGCCCGCTGCATCGCTCGGCCTGTCGATCTACTTCCTGCTGTGCATCGCGCGCACGGTCGGCAATGGCAAAATCGACGATGCCAGCATCGACGAGGCGTTCAAGAAGCTCATTGAGCTGAAACCGTCGGTGCGCACGTTCTACACCGATCCGATCCAGGCCTCGCAGCTTGTCGAGCGTGGCGATATCGCCGCCGCCCCGCAACTGAGCATCCGTATCTCAAATACGATGCGCAGCGCCGCGACCGTCGGGCGCTTCACGCCGAACGAAGGCGGACCGTTCCTGCCGTTCGATCTGTCGATGCCGGTCAGCGCGAAAAACCCGGAGCTTGCCAAGAAGTATCTCAACTACATCCTGAGCAAGGAAGTGCAGACCAAGCTCGCCGCAGGCTTGCTGGCAACGCCGGTTGCGACCGGCATCGATGTGCCGGCCGAACTGCGGCCTTTCATGATGCTCGACACCGACAAGATCTGGCCGATCGATGAGGACTACGTTGCCACCAAGTCGCGCGACTGGACCACGCGGTGGACGCGTGAGGTTCAAAGCTAAGGCAGCAATCAATGGCGCATGTGCTGTCAGTCGAGGCCGTCTCGAAGAGCTTCAAGGGTGTCGCCGCGGTGCGGCGCTGCAGCCTTGAGCTCAAGCAAGGAGAGATCGTCGCTCTCCTTGGCCCTTCCGGCTGCGGCAAGACCACCTTGCTCAACATGATCGCCGGGTTCGAAGTGCCGGACGAAGGGCGCATCGAACTTGGCGGTCGCGACATCACCCGATTGCCGGCGCATCAGCGCCGCGCCGGCATGGTGTTTCAGGCCTATGCGCTGTTTCCGCATATGACCGTGCGCGACAACATCCTGTACGGGCCGCGCGTGCAGGGCGAAAAGCCCGGCGTCGCGCAGAGCAGGGCAAGCGAGGTTGCCGATCTGCTTCGCATCGGCAATTTACTGGATCGTTATCCGTCGCAACTCAGCGGTGGCCAGCGCCAGCGCGTCGCTGTTGCGCGCGCTTTGGCGACGCGCCCGGAAATCCTGCTGCTCGATGAAGCCTTCAGCGCACTTGATCGCAACCTGCGCGAGGAGATGCAGATCGAGTTGTCGCTGCTGCTGCGCCGCCTCGGCATCAGCACCATTCTGGTGACGCATGACCAGCGCGAAGCCTTTGCGTTGGCCGATCGCATTGCCGTCATGGAAGCCGGGCGCATCAGCCAGATCGACGCGCCGGAGGCCGTGTACCGGACGCCGAAGACGCCTTTCGTGTTTGAGTTTCTCGGATCGTCAAATCATCTGGCGGCGACGGTCGGTGAGCAGGATGGCACACCGGCATTGCTGGCCGCTGGCGGCAAGCTTGCTTTGACGAAAATGCCCGTGGCGCAGCCCGCCGGCTCGGCACTGACGATCGGCATCCGGGCGGAGGGCATTCGTCTCGCTACTGCGCCGACGCGGGCGCATCGCGAATCTCCCGCGGTGGTGCGGCTGGTGACGTTTCTCGGGCAGACCATCCGAATGGTCGCCGAAATGGGCGACATCAGCATCATCAGCGAAGTCGCCGCCGTTTCGTATGAAACGTGTCCGCGCGTCGGCGATGCTGTGTTCCTCGACATCGACGAGACGGGCGTGCATGTCCTCGACAATGCGGTCGCGGCATGACGCCCGGCACCGCAGCAAGTCTCCGGCGCTGGACGCCGTTGCTGTGGATCGTGCCGGCCGCACTCGTACTGCTGCCGTTCTTCTTCCTGCCGCTGGTACTGCTGTTCCGTAACAGCCTGAACCGCGACGACCCGATGCTGCTGATGGTGCCGGACTTTACCGCCATCAACTACATCAAGGCTCTGAGCGATCCGTTCTATCTGCAGCTCTTTGCCAACACGATCGGCGCCGCACTCTTTGTTGCTGTCATCGCCACCATCATCGCTTATCCGTTTTCGTATTTCATCTCCCGCTACGCGCGCCGTTCCATCGGCCTTGTTGTCTGGGCCGTCTATATGCCGCTGTTCGTCAGCGTCATTGTCCGCGTGTTCGGCTGGATGATCGTTCTGGCTGACAGCGGCCTGCTGAATGCGATGCTGCTGAAGCTGCATTTTCTGCAAACGCCGCTGCGCCTGCTGTTTGAAGTCGACGGCATGCTGATCGGCATGGTGCACCGCTATTTGCCGCTGGCGATCCTGCCGCTGTTCAACGCGATGAAGAAGATTCCCGATGAACTGCACAGGGCCTCGGCCAATCTCGGCGCGACGCCGTCGGGCGTCATTCGCGACGTTGTCTTCCCGCTCAGCGTTCCGGGCATCGTCATCAGCCTGCAATTGACGTTTGCCGGTGCGTTGAGCGATTTCGTGCTGCCGCAGGTCCTCGGTTCGCCGCGCTTCCGCATGCTGGCGCCGGCGATCTATGCCGAGGCCACCACCAATCTGAGCACGGCAATGGCGGCGACCTTGGCCGTATTGATGTTGGTGTTCATCATCGCGCTGCTCGGCGCCTCCGGCTATCTGGTCAAGCGCCTGACGCCATGGATGACCGCACGATGAGCAGGCCCGGCATTGAAGCGATTGACTCAGCCGGCATGTACCGTGGCCTGCTGGTCTACGTCCTGATCGTCGGCGCATTCCTGATGTTGCCGCTGGTGCTCGCGGTGATGCTCGCCTTCAGCAGTGGCGGCGGCCTGGAGTTTCCGCCGCCCGGACTCAGCTTCAAATGGATCGTCAAAGCCGCCGCTACGCGCGAATTCCGTGAAGGGCTGCTCATCAGCGCCGTAGTCGCCGTTGCGACCGGCCTGATCTCGGCCATCGCCGGCACCTCAGCCGCCATCGCCATCAACCATTTCCGCTTCCGTGGCCGCGCCGCCTTGCAAGCTTTGTTGATGGCGCCGCTGTCGCTGCCGGGCATCGTCATCGGTCTCGCCATCCTCTTCACGCTGCCGGCCTTCGGTCTGGTGCCTGGCATTGTCGCCACCATTGGCGGTCATTCCGTCATCGGCGTTCCTTATGTCGCCTATATGGTTCTGGCGTCGCTTTCGAATTACGACATGTCGCTGGATCGCGCGTCGGCCAGTCTTGGAGCCGGACAGTGGCAAACTTTTCGTAGGATTACGCTGCCGATCATTTCGCCGGGAGTAACGGCGGGTACGGTTTGCGCCATGCTGCTGTCGTTCGACAATGTCGCGCTGTCGCTGTTCCTGTCGAACGGCAATACGCTGCCGCTGCGCATGATGCAGAGCATGCAGTTTTACACCGACCCGAGCGTCGCGGCGGTGTCCGTCCTGCTGGTCGCGCTGTCCCTGGCCGCGGTTCCGTTCCTCAAGCGATCGTTTCGCGAGACCCACATGGAGCGCGCATGACCATGCTGCTCAGCGACCGCGTCTATACCAAGATCAAGACCATGATCCTCACCGGCAAGGTCGTCGACCTGTCGGAGCGGACGCTCGCCGCCGAGCTTTCGGTCAGCCGGGTTCCGGTGCGCGAAGCCATCAAGGTGCTGGAGCGGGAAGGGCTGCTGATCGTTGTGCCGCGCAGCGGCATCGTCGTTCGCCGCCTGCGCATCGACGAGGTGCGCGAGCTTTATGAAGTGCGCCAGGCCATTGAAGGCATGGCCGCTTTCCTCGCCGCCGGGGCGCGCCGTTCCGAGATGGCGGGCGTCCGCCAGCGGCTGGAGGCGCTCGACACCGGCAAGGATTTCGACCATGCCGCCATTCAACGCGAAAACGCCGTGTTCCACCGCACTTTGTTTGAAATCTGCGGCAACAGCCAGCTGAGCGCGATTTACGCGTCCATCGAGCCGAAGATTGCGCTGAACTTCCGGCTCACGGCCGTGCACGCGCCGGAACGCGTCGAGCGGGCGCTGCGCTACCACATCAACATCGCCAAGGCGATTGAGGCCGGCGACGGCGCCAAGGCCGAGAGCCTGATGCGCAAGAACCTCGACGACGGCAAGGCCGCGCGCATCGAGATCCTGACCCGGCTGCAAGCCAACGAAGCCGTCCCTGCTGCCAAGATCAGCAAGCCGGCCGCGGCGCGGCGGACTGCCCCGATATCGAAAGCGAAAGGTGCGCGTAAATGACGATGAGCCCGGCCCCAGCGTCCTGGGAAGATGTGCTTGACGATGAACTGCGGGGCCTGCTGGCCAAGCGGCCGGAGCGGTCGATCGAAGGCAAAAGGCCCGTGCTGGTCGCTGTCGATCTTTATGACCTCGTTTACGACGGCGGCCCGCTGCCGGTCGTCGACCTGATGGAGAAATATCCCGCGTCATGCGGCGAGTTTGCCTGGGCGGCGCTGCCCGGCACCATCGAGCTGTTCGCGGCGGCGCGCGCCGCCAATATCCCGATCATCCATGTCACCTATGACACGCGGCTTGAGACTGACCCGAAGAAATATCATCCGACCAATCGCAAGCGCCGCCAGCCGGATCTCGCGCTCTACAAGATCAAGGATGAGCTGACGCCGCAGCAAGGCGAACTCGTCATTTATAAGAAGCGCGCCAGCGGCTTCTTCGGCACGCCGTTGTCGGCTTTCCTGAATGAACTCGGCGCCGACATGATTTATCTCATCGGCGAGAGCACCAGCGGCTGCTTGCGCGCGAGCGTGATTGAAGCGGTGTCCTATGGCTATCCGGTCGCCGTTGTCGAAGACGGTTGTTTCGACCGCTATCCGCTCAACCACAAGGTCAGTCTGCTCGACCTGCATCTGAAATACGCGACCGTCGTCGATCTCGCGACGGCGACCGGCGCCATGCGCGCGGCGTCCACCGCCGGAAAGGCTTGATCATGCGCGCATTCGAAGATTACTGCTGGCGGGACATTCTGACCCCCGACATGACGCTGGTTTATTCGGCCTATGAGCGAGAGCGCTCGGTCAATGCCGGCTCCGCCGTGCTCGTTATTCATCCGGATGGCAATCTCGACATCACGGCGCAGCCCGGTTGGGCGAAGGCGGCGCAAAAGCTCGTCGATGCGGCGCGCGCGCAAGGCCTGCCGATCGTTCACTCGGTCGTGCCGGGTTCGGATCTGTCTGTGATCGAACCGGCGCCGAATGAAGCCATCTGCCAGCGCGCCAGCGACAGTGCCTTCCTGCTGTCGAACCTCGAAGCGATCCTAACACGCGCGCGCGCCAAGGGCGTGATCATTTGCGGCGCGCCGATGAGCGGCGCCGTCCGCGCCACCGCCGTTGAAGCCAAATCCTTCGGGCACAAGACGGCGATTGCAGAAGAGACAATCGGCGACGAGGCCAGCCTGCTTCTCAAAGTGGCGCTGTTCGATGTCGCGCACAAATACGCCGACGTGATGAGCCTCGACGAGATGCTGCCGCTCGTGCGTGCTTCCTCCAAATAAGACCAGGACTCCATGAAACCGACACCCTACGGCCCGTTCAAATTCAGCATGATCAACAACCGTCCGCCACTGAAGTGGTCGAACGGTGCGCGCGTCGCCGTGTGGGTCATCGTCAATGCTGAGTTCTTCGCGCTCGACCAAGCGATGCCCGGCGATTCCAATGAAAGACCGAAGGGCAATGACGGCACGCCGATGGTGCGGCACTGGAGCCAGCGCGATTACGGCAATCGCGTCGGCATCGTACGCTTCATGGAGGTGCTGCAGAAACACGGCATTCGCGCCACTGTCGCGTTGAACTCCGACCTTTGCGATCATCATCCCGAGGTTGTCGATGCAGCAGCGAAGCTAGACTGGGAATTCATGGGCCACAACCGCACCAACACGGCGCGGCTGAACGAAATTCCCGCCGATCAAGAGCACGACACGATCAAACATGTTCTGGAGAGGATAGAGCAGGCGACGGGCAAGAAGCCGGCCGGCTGGCTCGGCTCCGGTTTGCAGGAAACCTGGAACACGCTGGATTACCTCATTGCCGAGGGCTGCACCTATGTCGCCGATTGGGTCAATGACGATCAGCCTTACACGATGGATGTCGGCGGCAAGTCGATTGTCTCGGTGCCGTATTCGTATGAACTGAACGATGTGTCGGCGATCGTGCGCGCCAAGGCGACGCCGGGTGAATTCGAACGCATGATCAAGGATCAGTTCGATGTGCTTTACGCCGAAGGCGAGACATCGGGCCGCGTGCTGGCGATAGCGCTGCATCCGTTCGTGATGGGACAGCCGCACCGCATCGGCGCGCTCGATCGCGCGCTCACTTACATCGGCGGCTTTCCAGATGTTTGGCAGGCAACTGGCTCAGAAATTGCAACGGATTACATCAAGTCCGGCGTCTCTTACTAAACGGTTTGGACGTCGAGTGGGGCCGCTAGGGCTCGTTGCGTAACGGAAGGCTGATCATGCTGACACTCTCTTCAATTCTTGCGCGGAAACTTCGCCCGCTTGGCTCTGCAATTGCCATCGGAACTCTGGCCGCAACTCTCGCACTTAATCCGCAAGCTGCGGTTGCGCAGACAGCGCCGCCGGTTACCGTGACGGCCGCCGTCATCGGCGTCAGCATTTCGATCTGGCCGGCGATCGTCGCCAATGAAAAGAAATTCTTTGAGGAAGAGGGCATCAAGCTGGACATCGTCAGCGCCGGCGCCAGCGCGCGCGCATTGCAGCAGGTTGCGGCCGGTGTGGCGCAGGTCGGCAGCTCGTCAATGGTCGACACTGTTCGTGCGATCGATGCCGGCGCCGAGGT
Organism: Pseudolabrys sp.; assembly: GCA_030655215.1. Classification (GTDB taxonomy): domain Bacteria; phylum Pseudomonadota; class Alphaproteobacteria; order Rhizobiales; family Xanthobacteraceae; genus Pseudolabrys. The sequence goes on from JAURVZ010000066.1 coordinate 36,545, forward strand.
GAAGGTGTTCACCAACAGCCTCGCCGTTGCGACGCACAGCCTGCTGGCATCCAAGGACATCAAGTCGGTCAAGGATCTCAAGGGCAAGCGCATCATGACCGGTGGTCAGGGCGACATCACCAATCTGTGGTGGAAGGCCATGGCCAAGCATCATGGCCTCGATCCGGAGAAGGACGTGCAGTTGCTGTATTCGGGGTCGAGTGGAAGCCGCATGTCGGCGCTGCTCGCCGGTGGCGTCGATGCGACGATCCTGTCGACGCCGCAGAGCTTCAAGGCGGCGCAAGAGGGCATGACCGATCTCGGTCCGGTGGCGCCGTTCCTGGGCGAATTCCCGATGATGATCTGGCACGTCAATGACGACTGGGCGAAGAAGAACGAGAAGCTGCTTGTTGCTTTCGTCAAGGCGCACAACAAGGCCGTCCGCTATATGTCGGAGCCGGCGAACCGCCAGGAAGTTTCCGAGATGCTGGCGAAGGCATCGAACTCCGGCCTCGATGACGCGCTGAAATCCTGGGACATCAGCATGAAGGTCAATTCCTTCGTGCCGGATGGCGCGGTCGCGGCATCGACTGTGGATCGCGTCACGGCGAACCTGCTGGAGAGCGGCGACATCAAGGCTCCGGCGAAACCGGCCAGCGTCTATTACGACGGACGCTACGTTCAGAGCGTCGGCAAGTAAGCGATGAGTGAGGTCAGCGCCGGCGTACGATCGAAGAAAGCGGCTGCGTCCTGGACGCGGCCGCTGTTCTGGACCTCGGCGGTATCGATCGTCGCCGGGCTGCTGATGTGGGAGCTCGCCGGCCGCTTCATCGTCAAGAAGGCGCTGTTCCTCACAACGCCGAGCCAGATCGTTGTCGAGATGTGGCGGCTGACGGCGAGCGGCCAGCTCAAACAGCATCTCTATGTCAGCGGCATCGAGTTCGGCACCGGGCTGGCGATCGCTATTGTTCTCGGCATCGCCATCGGTTTTCTGATGGCGACCAACAAATACGCCAAACGCGCGCTCGGGCCTTGGGTCTCGGCGCTGTACGCCACGCCGACCGTCGCCATTTCGCCGCTGATCATTCTCTGGGCCGGCATCGATATCTGGTCGAAGGTCATCGTTGTCGTGATCAACTCGGTCTTCCCGATGATCATCAATACCGAAGCCGGCCTGCGCTCGACCGACCGGCAATTGATCGAGGCGGCGCGCTGCTTCGGCGCGAGCCGCTTGCAGGTGTTCTGGAAAGTGCTGCTGCCATCGGCGACGCCGTTCCTGCTCGCCGGCGTCAAGCTCGCTGTTGGCCGCGGCCTTGTCGCGGTGGTGGTCGCTGAGTTGTTCGGCTCGCGCGCCGGTCTCGGCTTCCTGCTGGCGCAGGCCTCGGACGCGTTCAACATGCCGCTGCTGTTCGTGTCGGTCACGATCCTCGCTGTCACCGGCATGGCGCTGACCGGTTTGATCGGCGGGCTGGAGCGATACTTCCTGCCGTGGCGCGCGAAGGCGGGCGAATAATCATGACAGCGAAACTCGACATCTGGGGCTTGTCCAAATCGTTCGGCGATCTCGAAGTGCTGAAAGACATCAGCTTCAAGATCAAGGATCAGGAACTGGTCGCGATTGTCGGCCCGTCGGGCTGCGGCAAGACGACCTTGCTGCGCATGATCGCCGGCATCGAGACGCCCGACGGCGGCGGCATCAGCATCGACGGCAAAGCGCTGAAAGGTCCGGGGCCGGATCGCGGCTTTGTTTTCCAGCAGGACTCATTATTCCCGTGGCGCACGGTGTGGCAAAACGCGGTGCTCGGCTTGGAGATTGACGGCAAGCTCGACAGCGAGCGCGTCGCGCGCACGCGCGAACTGTTGAAGCTGGTCGGCCTGTCCAAATTCGAGAAGTATTATCCGAACCAGATTTCCGGCGGCATGCGGCAGCGTGTCAATCTCGCGCGCGCATTGGCAATCGATCCCAAAGTGCTGATCATGGACGAGCCGTTCTCGGCGCTCGACGCGCAGACGCGCGAGATCATGCAACTTGAGCTGATGCGCATCTGGCAGGAAGGCCGCAAGACGGTCCTGTTCATCACCCATCAGATCGATGAAGCCGTGTTTCTGGCCGACCGTATTGTCGTGCTTGGCCGCAGACCGGGCTGGGTGCGGGAAACGATCGATATCGATCTGCCGCGGCCACGTCCTCTTTCCGTCAAGCGGACGCCGGAGTTCGGCGCTTACGTTGACAGGGTGTGGAACCTGATCGAGCGCGACGTCTATGCCAGCGTTCAGGAAGATATTGAGGCAACGGCGCCATGACATCGATTGACGACCTGAAGAAGTCGCTGGCGATTGCCAACCGCATGTTCGCCAATGAAGGCGTGCTCGACGCTTTCGGCCATGTCGGTCTGCGTCACCCGGATAATCCAGAGCGTTTCTTTCTGGCGCGCTCGCTGGCGCCGGCCGAGGTGACCGCGGACGACATTCTCGAATTCGACATGACATCGGAGCCGGTCGAACCTTTCAGCGGCATGCTGTATTCCGAGCGCGTCATGTATGGCGCGATCTTTCGCGCGCGGCCGGATGTCAATGCCATCTGCCATCATCATGCGCCGGCTATGCTGCCCTTTTGCCTGGCCGACCTGAAGCTGCGTGTCGTGACTCAGCTCGGTGCGACGATTGGCAAGCAGGTGCCGCTCTGGGACCAGCGCGACGAGTTCGGCGCCACCAATCATCTGGTCATGAAAGAAGATGAGGCTGTGTCACTGGCCAAGTGCCTCGGCACGAATTCCATCGTGCTGATGAAGCGCCACGGCGCGACGGTCGTGGCGTCAGATCTGCGTGAGCTCGCTTTCCGGACGATCTACAGCGTCCGCGATGCCGAGTTGCAATTGCGCGCGATGACCTATGGCGACATCGACGTCTTTAACGACGCCGAGATCGAGCTCGCCGGCAAATTTCCGGAAGCGAGCCTGTCGCGCGCCTGGGACTACTGGGTCGCCCGCATGCGAGGGCCGGCAGGAAGCTGAGCCGGTCCGATGGAACTATGTGGAGCCTCGCGGGCTTCACTCCACTGGCAACCGCCGCATGCGGCTGCGTAACCGCGAGTCTTCCCATTCTCGATCATTCAAAGCCGAAGGTGCTTGTTGAGAAAGCGCGTCAATTCTCCGATGCGGCCTTTGCTGCGGCAGGCGGAGCTGACGCGAACGCCAAGGTTGATGAGACGCTGCTTCAGGCGTTGCATGGATCGGGACTCGCAATGTCGCCGTTTCCCGAGGCGCATGGCGGCGCAGGACTGAGTGCAGCGAGCAAACAGCACGAATTATGTACCGTGCTGCGCTTGATCGGCGGCGGGGATCTGTCCTGGGCGCGGCTGTTTGAAGGCCATGTCAATGCTGTTTCGCTGGTGTGCCGCTATGGTACGGAAACGCAAGTTCGATCGCTGGCCAATGCCGTTGCCGGCGGCGCGCTGTCAGCGGTCTGGGGCGCTGACGATGCTGCGGGGCTGAAGATCGTTTTGGTGGACGGCCGTGTTGAACTGAATGGCTGCAAGATTTTGGCGTCCGGTGCCGGCATGTTGACGCGTCCCATCGTCACCGCCATGGCAACTGACGGGCAGGTCATGTGCCTGCTTGACCTTGCCGATGACGCAGAGGTTGATCTGTCTGGGTGGGCCGCACAAGGCATGCGGTCGACTGCAACCGGTGCCGTCCAGCTTACTGGCATCAAGATCGGTAATGACGAACGTGTCGGCGCTGCGGGCGACTTCATGCGGCAGCCGCATTTCTCCGGCGGTTCGTGGCGGTTTTGCGCGGCGCACCTTGGCGCCATGGAGCGGCTTGTCGATCTGTTTCGCGAGCATCTCGTGTCGCGCAAGCGCGCCGACGATCCCTATCAATTGCAACGCGTCGCTGACTGCGTCGCCGCCGTGACGACGGCGCGCTTTTGGATCGAGGAAGCGGCGCGGCGATTGGGTGCTGAAGAAGATGACGCAGCGTCGATCGTGGCCTTTGCGAATATGACGCGTATGGTCACGGAGCGCGCCGCGCTTGATGTCATGGAGGCTGTGCAGCGCGGCGTCGGTTTGATGGCTTTCATCCGGCCCAGCCCGATAGAACGCATTTGCCGGGATCTCGCAACCTATCTGCGGCAGCCTGTGCCAGATCTGGCGATGAGCGACGCTTCAAAAGCGTGGTTGAACTCAAACACACCCGTGGGAGAGTTTTGATTGACCGCGGGCGACACGCTCGATGCGATCAAAGGCTTGCCGCTTGGCACGATCGACGACCTGATCGGACAAGCGCCGTTCGTTGTGTTGTCGCCGCATCCTGATGATGAAACGCTGGGTGCCGGCGGCCTGATTGCTGGGGCGAGCGACAGAGGCCAGCACGCCGAGGTCATCGTCATTACCGACGGCTCCGGTTCGCATCCGCGTTCGCAGACTTACCCGAAACAGCGTTTGATCGAGCTACGGCAGGCGGAAGTCGAGGCGGCCGGTCAGCTTCTCGGACTTGGGAAACACAGTGTCCGCTATCTTGGCCTGCCCGATACGCTTGCGCCATCATCAGGCGCGTCGTTCGATGCAGCGGTCGAGAGCATTGTCGCAACGTGCCGCAAGGTGGACGCCAAGACGCTGTTCGTGACATGGCACCGCGACCCGCATTGCGATCACCAGGCGACCGCGCGCATGGCCGAGGCGGTGCGCCGGCAATTGCCGGACATTCGCCTGTGGGCTTACCCGATCTGGGCCTGGCATCTCGATCGAACGCAGTCGCTGGACGATGCGGCGCCTCGCGGCTTGCGGCTCGACATCGCGCCGTGGCATGCACGCAAATACGCAGCTATTGCTGCGCATGTGTCGCAAATGACGGATCTGATCGATGACGATCCCGACGGCTTTCGCTTCACCGAAGCAACGCTTGCGCCCTTCTTGGGACCGTTTGAATACTTTCTTGAGGTCGCGCCATGAGCCGAAAGACCGATACGATCCCGGCGGATTATTTCGAGGACAAATACCGCGCCGATATCGACCCGTGGCAATTTCGCACCAGCGACTACGAGCGCGGCAAGTATCAGGCGACGATTGACGCCCTCGGCAAGCCGCGATTTGCAAAGGCACTCGAGGTTGGCTGCTCGATCGGCATTCTGACAGCGCGTCTTGCCGAGCGCTGTGATGCAATCACGGCGATCGATGCATCCGCAACGGCGATTGCCACGGCGCGCCAAGCCGGAATCGAGCACGCGACGTTTCAGGTTGGCACCTTGCCGCAGGATTTTCCGGCCGGCGGCTTCGACCTCATCATGCTGTCTGAAGTTCTCTATTACTTCGATGCCACCGATCTGGCGCGCTTCGCCGCGCTGTGTGCGTCAGCGCTGCGCCCCGGCGGCGAAATCATTCTCTGTCATTGGCTTGGTGAGACCGACTACCCGTTAACCGGGCAGGCCGCGCATCAGCTGTTCGCGGAAGCCATCTCCGTCAGATTGCCCGTGCGAGCGCTTCTGCACCAAGAGGTGTATCGCCTGGAACGATTTTCGGAGACCTGACCGGCAAACGCAACTGGCGAAGGACAATGTTCGCCATCGCGATCTGGCGCGGCAGTTGCGATGGCCGCAACGGACCGCCGAGTTGCAGCGCCGGCGTGTCGCGGCAGAGCTTTTGCCAGACATCGTCGAACACGGCGTCCGAAGCCATCCCCTGCATCGCGATGTCAAGAATGCGCTGCGCGCGCGGCGCGTTATAGGGTGCAGGCTTGCCATTCAACAGCTTGCGTAACCGGCCGCGATAGATCGCACGGCGCACGGTCTTCAAAGCCGGTTCGATGTCATCGTCGCAAGGCGCGTCGGGCTCGGCATGGCGCAACCGCATCGTATCGGCGGCACCGCCTTGTGCGCGCCCGTCGAGCCGGCATGATGTCGAGACCGACACATCCATGGAATGACGGACCTTGAAGCCGGCGCGCTTCAGCGTTTCGGTCAGGGCCGAGTCTTCACCAACGGCGCGCGGCGGCAAGCCGCCGATCGCTGTGTATGCCGCGAGCGTCACCGCGAGACTAGCGCCAGACGACACGCGGTGGTTCGGCCAAGGATCGTGCAACTGATCGTCACAGCGTGCATAAATCTCGGCGATAAGCCGGAGATACGTGTCTTCCAGACGGCCGCGGCCAAGAAAGCGGCGGCCCAGGCTGACGATCTCAAGCGGGTTGGCATCGATGTATCCGGCGACGCAGTCGACGCCGCGCTCAAACTCTTTGATGGTTGCTGCAAACCAGGTCGGCGCCACGCTGCTGTCGGCATCGGTCGTCAGGATGATCCCGTTGCTGCCTTTATTGTTCAGCGAGGCGGCAGCCAGATCCATGGATCGCTTGCGCGCCCAACCGGCGCTGAGCTTGTCGCGCGGGAGATGCTCTTCGACCACAGTTACTGGATGCGGGACGCTGGCGGCAAATTTGCGAGCGATCTCAGCCGTGGCATCGCTGCAATTATTGGCGAAGATCAGGATTTCAAAGGCGCCCTCCGGTACCGGTGCACCGGAGGCATCGCGCTGAACGGCGAGCGCCGCCAGGCAGCGTTCGATCTGGTCGGCTTCATTGTAAGCCGGGATCGCAACGATCGCGCAGCCATGGCGATAGGCGCGGAGCGAGTGCAGAGATGTTCTGTGCGGCAAAGGAATGGTCTCGGGACGCGTTTACTACAGTGAAGCTACGCCCCGCGACACGCTTTAGTTCCCGATACCTACCGGCGGAGCAAGCCCGCCTTGGCAAGCGCGGCGGAGATCACCGCGCTGATATCGATCGCCGAGCCTGGCTTGCTGTTTGCCTCGTCGTTTGTGCGTGCGCTGTTTAATGGCTCGGCTGCAGGACGGAGCGGTCGGCTTGCGGCCTTGGGCGCTGCGAATTTCGCTGCTGGTATCACGTCACCGATGATGCCGAAAAATTGTGCGATGTGGAAGGACGAGGAAATGCCGACATCGAGCAGAAACGGCCCGGCAGCGCCGCATTGGAAGGCCGCGTCGCCTGTCGCCAGCGGCGTGCCATGCGCCATGAGCGGAATGGAATAGGATTCGACAATCTCGTCGCCGGCGTCATTGAGCCAGACCTGACGCGAATGACCCTGGACACTGTCCAGCTTCGACGGCTCCGCTGCCAGGCCGTGCACATTGGTCCATTGCTTGATGGTCTCGATTGCATTGGCCGGAACGACAGTCTGGTCTGCATTGCCGTGCCACACTGAAACACGAGGCCACGACTTAACGGGCGGTGGCGCCGCGGCACGGACGAGATCGCCCCAATGACGCGCTGTGCGCGGCGGAGATTGATACATGCTCTTCAAGGCTTGCTGCACATTGGCAGCGGCGCCGTAGGGCAGGCCGGCAATGATGGCGCCCGCGGCAAAGACGTCGGGATAGCAAGCCAGCATCACCGATGTCATGGCGCCGCCAGCTGACAAGCCGGTGACGAAGACGCGGCTTGAATCGACGCCGCTGTCGCGGATCATGTATTCGACCATCTGGTGGATCGAGGCAGCCTCGCCGCCATCGCGCTGCGTATCGCCGGGTTGAAACCAATTGAAGCAGCCGTTCGGATTGTTGCTGCGCTGTTGCTCGGGCAGCAGCACGGCAAAGCCGTAGCGGTCCGCCAGCATCGACCATCCCGCGCCATGGTCATAACCGGCAGCGGTTTGGCCACAGCCGTGCAACACGACGACCAAGGGGAGGGGTCCCGGCACGTGCTGCGGCACGTAACTGAACATGCCAAGCTGGCCGGGATTAGTGCCAAAATTCTGCGCTTCGTTCAGACGCCCGGCGCGGGACGGGGGAATGTCGTGCTTGGCGGTCTGAAGCTTTCGGATGGTATTTTTCGTGTCCCAGCCTCGTAGAAGACCGAAAACGCCAGACTTCTTGGAATTGAACACGGGACATCCTTCAGGTGAATGGACCGGGTCAACGAACGACCGTCGAATTGGTTGCTGCAGTGCAGCATCGGTCATGAGCTGAATGAATTACGGATCGAGCAGCTTGCTTTGTACCGACATCAGATGCTTGCGCATCACTGCCGCCGCCGCTGCCATGTCACGTTCCGCGATGGCCTGGATGATTTCGGCGTGCTCGGCGAAGCTGTGATGGTCCGGTCTTGGCATGGGACGGCCGGAGGGGCGCATGCGTCCCCAAGTCACCGCGCGGCGCACGGCGTTGAGCGTGTCGAGCAGTCCGAGTAGTAAGCTATTCTGTGTCGCCTCGGCGATGCTGCGATGCAGCCGATTGTCCCAGCTTTCGTATTCACGCCACGTGCCTGCAGCGCGCTGATGATCAAGGCAGGCGCGCATGGCCGCGATGTCTTCGGGGCGAGCATGGAGCGCGGCAAGCCGTGCAATCTCCGGCTCGAGTGAGAGGCGTGCTTGCATCGCTTCCGCCGGGCTCGTGCGCTGTGCCAATGCGGCAATGTCCGCGACAGTGTCGATCGGCCTGCCGCCGACGAACGTGCCTTTGCCGACGTGACGCCAGATTTCCCCCTCTGCCTCAAGTTCGGCGAGCGCCTTGCGTAACTCCGTGCGGCTGACACCGAGCAAGTTGGACAACTCGCGTTCGGGCGGCAGGCGAGCGTCGAGCCCGTCCTCCCGCGTGGCCAAGAAGGAGCGCACTTGCACCAGAACGGCCGCTGATGTCGTTGAACCATTCAGAATATTGGTTGCGTCACTCATGCCTGTCGCCTGATGAAAACATCGCCCAACTCGGTTCAGTCCGTTGAACTAAAGCGGTTATCTGCTTCTGTCGCCGTCTTATATACAGTGTGACAGTTTGGCCGCGCCTGATCAATTGACAATTGGTTTATTAATGGTTGTACTCGCTGTGGGCAAAGGATGAGCACGACAATGACCACGCCGGCCTATCTCTTCTCTCCGCAGCCACAGCCGGCATTGCCGGTTGTTGGCTCGTCCGCCGTATTCCCGGTGCATCGCATCTACTGCGTCGGCCGTAATTACGCGGAGCACGCCATCGAAATGGGGCACGATCCCAACAAGGAGGCGCCGTTCTTTTTTCAAAAGAACCCGAGCAACATCCTGCTGGGCCGCGAATTCCCTTATCCTGCACAGACCAGCGATCTTCATTTTGAGATCGAACTTGTCGTCGCCCTGAAGTCCGGCGGCACGAATATCCCGGCGGCCGACGCCATGAGCCACGTCTACGGCTATGCCGTCGGGCTCGATATGACGCGCCGCGATTTACAGAACGCGCAGAAGAAGCTTGGGCGGCCCTGGGAGGTCGGCAAGGCTTTCGAGCACTCGGCGCCGTGCACGCCGATCGTGCCGGCTGACAAGATCGGCCATCCGTCGAAGGGTGCCATCTGGGTGGACGTCAATAATGAGCGCCGGCAGACCGGCGACCTCGCTCAGATGATCTGGGATATCCCGAACCAAATCCGTTTTCTGTCCGAACTTTTCGAGCTGAAAGCCGGTGATCTCATCTTCACCGGCACGCCGGCCGGTGTTGGCTCGCTGAAAAAGGGCGACAAGATTCACGGACATGTCGACGGCGTCGCCGATCTCGACGTCGTAGTGGTCTAAAGGCACTATCGCCCTAAGAGACTAAGTTTACGTTCGTATCTGCTGACCAAACGATAAAAAAACACTGCCAAAACGAGGAGGAATGCCCATGCAGTCGAAACTCACAGCAATGAGTCTCAGTCGCCGCGCAGTCGCTGGCATCTTCGCCGTCGCGTCGATGGCCTTGTTTGCAGCGCCCGCCGTCGCCCAAACCAAAGTCCGCGTCGCCATCGGCGATGTGCTCTCGACGGAAACGCTGTCGATGATCCTTGCGCTCGAGCGCGCCAAGGAAAAAGGCGTCGATTATCAGGTCACGCACTTCTCCAAGGAAGATCTGGCGATCCAGGCGGTCATCAACGGGCAGGCCGACCTCGGTATCGGCACGCCCTATGCCGTTATTCAGAAGAGCAAGGCGCCGCTGCGTATCGTGTTCCAGGGCACGCGCCTGGTGTTCTATCCGGTCGCCGACAAATCATACAAGACGTGGAAGGACCTGAACGGCCAGCCCTTCGCCTTCCATGCGCGCGGCACCGGCACCGAAGCCATCGGCAACATCATTGCCAAGCGCGAGGGCATTCAGTTCGGCGATCGGAGCTACGTGCCCGGATCCGAAAACCGCATCGTCGGTATGATGAAGGGCCAGATCAAGGCGACCATCGTCGACCTCGCAAACAAGAATGTGCTGATGGAGAAGGCCGGCGACAAATTCCACATCCTGCCGGGTATGACCAATCCTGCGTCAGACGAAACTGTGTTCGCTTCAACGGACTGGATGTCCAAGAACGAGAAGCAGGTTGACACGATCATTACGGAATTCTACCGGCTGTGGAAAGAGATGGCGGCCAATCCGACGATCATCGAAACAGAACGCGCCAAGCGCAAGCTGATGGCGGACCAGCCCAAGCAAATCCTCGATGGCATCACCGGGTTCTACACCGTCGGCACCAAGGAAGGCGTCTTCGCGCCAAGCGGTGGCAGCCCCGAAATCGCAAAGGCCGACCTCGAGTTTTACACCGAGGCCGGGCAGCTCCAGGGCCCGGCGAGCGATCTCAAGGTCGAAGACTTCTGGAGCTTTGGTCCGCTTGAACGCGCGCGCAAGGCGGTCGACGGCTGATAGCACGACAGAACGGCGGGTTCGCGAAGGTGAACCCGCCACTCGCATAGCCAAAGGGGTGCGCGCGCCCGCGCCGCACCATCGCTAACAATTGGAAATGCCCGTGGCTGCAACGAACGACTTTACCGAACCGGCCGTCGCGCCTGTCGCTTCGTCGACATCGCTGCGTCAGATCGCGTCTCATCCACTGACGCTGCGGTTCGTCTCGTTCGGTCTGCTGCTCGTCGCTTGGGAGTATGCCGGCCGGATACCGATCAGCGTGGCCTTTCCGACGTTCCTGGAAACCATGCGCGGATTGCTGGACATGGCCGGTGACGGTTCGCTGCTCAAGGCGTTCCTGATTACACTGAAGCCGCTTATCGCCGGCCTCATGATCTCCATCGCCTTGGGCGTCGGCCTTGGTCTTCTGATGGGGCTCAGCCGTTTTTCGGAATGGCTGCTGGGGCCGATATTCATCATCGCGCAGGCCGCGCCGCTCGCCGCCTTGATCCCGGTGTTGACGTTTGCCTACGGAATCGGTCTGACCGCAAAAATCATGACCGTCTGCATCATGGCGATGCCGGTCATTGTGATGAACACGCTGAGCGCGGTGCGCAACACGCCAGTGTCATTAGTCGAAATGGGACGCGCATTCCTCGGCACCCGATCGCAGATCATCACGCGCATCATCCTGCCGGCAGCAAGCCCGATGATCTTCGCCGGGCTACGCCTCGGTGCCGCCGCTGCCTTCATTGGTATCGTCCTTGCGGAACTGCTGATCACGCCGACCGGCATTGGCGATCTGATTTCGTACCACCAATCTGTCGCCGATTACCCGAAGATGTATGCCTCGATCTTCTCGATCATCGTCTTCTCGGTTCTGTTCATCGAGTGTCTCGAACGTGTCGAGACTGTTCTGTTTCGTCCGGAGAAGCACGCTTCATGATTGCCTCCCTCGCCAATGTCGCTCCACACCCCGGCACTGCCGCCCAAGGCTCGGCGATTGTGTCCGTGCGCAACATCAAGAAGACGTACCCCGGAGGGGTCGAGGCCTTGTCCGGCATTACGCTCGACTTCCCCGAGGGACAGTTGACGACGCTGCTCGGTCCATCCGGCTGTGGCAAGACCACATTGCTGAAGATCATCGCCGGACTTCTCCCGGCGACGAGCGGAGAAGTGCTAGTCGGCGGCAGGACGGTGACGGGTCCGGGCCCTGAGCGCTCCTTTGTGTTCCAGGACTTCGCGCTGATGCCGTGGGCGAGCGTGCTGCGCAATGTTGCGTTCGGCCTCGAATTGCGCGGCGTCAGAAAGTCCGAGCGTGAAGCGATTGCTGTCGGACACATCGCCAAGGTTGGCCTGAAAGGCTTCGAGTATAAGTATCCGCACGAACTGTCCGGCGGCATGCGCCAGCGTGTCGGACTGGCGCGTGCACTCGCCGTCGACTCGGCGGTCATCATGATGGACGAGCCGTTCTCGGCCGTCGACGAGCAGACGCGGCGCAAGTTTCAGGAAGATCTGCTGGGCCTGATTGCCAACGAGAAGAAGACATTTCTGTTTGTCACGCACAGCATCGAGGAAGCCGTGTACGTGTCGGATCGGATCGTCTTGCTGTCGCGGCGCCCGAGCCGCGTGTCGACGATCATCGAGCCGAAGCTCGACCGCAGCGGCGATCCGGAAGGCATCCGCCGCGACCCCGCCTATCTCGATGCCGTCGAAGGCATCTGGCAGAGCCTCAAGAAATATCTCGATTGATCGGGCGCGCACCATGACGATGTTCGGTTATCGCCTGCCTATGATGACGTCGCTCATTCTGTGGGCTGTGCTCTGGGAGTTGGTCGGCCATACCGAGGCCGGCTTTATCCTGCCGCCGCTCTCGAAAATCGTCATGCGCATGGGCGAGATACTGCCGACGCCGAGTTTCGCCGAGGCGCTGCTGATTACCGGACGGTCGTTCCTGACCGGCGTCGGCATTGCTGTGCTGGCGGGTGTGCCGATCGGAATTCTGATGGGGCGCTCGATCATTGCCGACCGGCTGCTGTTGCCCTGGGTCAACCTGTTCCTGTCGGCGCCGCTGAGCGCCTTGGTGCCCGTCATCATGGTGCTGTTCGGACTCGGCGAGGCGACCATCATTCTGACTGTGACGCTGTTTGCCATCTGGATCATTGTGCTCAACGCACGCGTCGGCGTGCGCAGCATTTCACCGTCACTGGTCGAAATGGCCCAAAGCTTTGGCGCCTCGCGGTGGCAAGCGTTTTCCAAGGTTTATGTGTGGGCGGCGCTGCCGGAAATCCTCGCTGGCGTCCGTCTCGGCGTTATCCGTGCCGTCAAGGGCGTCGTGATCGGCCAGTTGCTTGTATCGGTCGTCGGCTTCGGCACGCTGTTTGAAATCTACTCGTCGCACTTCCTGATGGAGCACTTCTGGGCGCTGCTGCTCGTCCTGTTCGCCTTTGCCTTCGCGCTCAATGAAGGCATGGCATGGCTCGAGCGCAAAGTTCAGTACTACGCCGCGTCTCGCGCCTGACACGGCGCTCGCGATCAAAAAACGTTGATTTTCTGGAGATTATTGGCGCGCCCGAGACGATTCGAACGTCCGACCTTTGCCTTCGGAGGGCAACGCTCTATCCAGCTGAGCTACGGGCGCCTGCCGTTCTGATAGACCAATTCGCAGGAAGCGGCAACGGGCCAGATTTGGCTGGATATTGGAGTTTTGGGAAGCTCCCGCGGCAAAGGTCGGGCGTTCGAATCGTCTCGGGCGCGCCAGTCTCCGTGTGCCGGCGTCACCATGATCGGACAATGCCGCCATCAATGCGCAACATGGCCCCGGTCATGTAGCTGGCCTTCGTGCTGCAGATGAATGCCGCGGCGGCGCCGAGTTCGTCCGGCGAGCCATAGCGGCCCATTGGAATGGTAGCGAAAGATCGCGCTTGCACGGTGTCGATCGGAACGCCTTGCTTCTCCGACGTGGCGGCATCGGTCAGGCGGACACGCTCGGTATCGATACGACCCGGCACCAGCACATTGACGGTCACGCCGTCGGCAGCCACTTCGCTCGAAAGCGTTTTTGACCAGCCCGTTACCGCGGCGCGCAGGCTGTTCGATATTGCGAGAATCGGAATCGGCTGCATGACGCCGGACGATATCACCGTCAGGATGCGGCCCCACTTGCGGTCGCGCATGCCGGGCAGCAGCGCATCGGTCAGCGCGATGACGCTGAGCACCATGTCGTCGAAGGCTTCGCTCCATTCTTTAAGCGGCCTGTTGGCGGCGCCGCCATAGGCTGGCCCGCCGGTATTGTTGACCAATATGTCAATCGGCCCGAACGACGCTGTGATACGCGCGGCGAAATCGGCCAGTTCATCCGTCTTCAGCAAATCGATTTCTGCGCTGGCGATCTCGCCGGACGCAACCGTCTGCAACTCGGTCACCGCTGCCGCCAGCCGCGCGGGATCGCGCGCCGCGATCAGCACGTCGGCGCCTTCCTCGGCCAATGCCTTGGCAATGCCGAAGCCGATGCCGCGGTTGCCGCCAAGCACGAGAGCGCGCTTGCCCTTGAGGCCTAGGTCCATGGCTTCTCCTTGCGCGATACAGGCTCGGGCGGACCGCATTCGAGAAACCGGCCGCGGCCTTTGGCCCCTAACAATTCGCCGTTGTCGCATACGACGTCGCCACGCGACAGCACGGTCACCGGCCAGCCTTGCACGACCATGCCTTCAAATGGCGTGTAGTCGACATTGTGATGCAGGTCGGCATTGCGAATGGTGACGCGCTTTTCCGGATCCCACAAAGCGATGTCGGCGTCGGCGCCGATCGAGATCGTGCCCTTGCGCGGATAGAGGCCGTAGATCTTCGCAGCATTGGCCGAGTTCAGCGCAACGAAGCGGTCAAGATCGATGCGGCCGGCAACCACGCCTTCCGAGAACAGAATCGGCGCGCGTGTCTCCAGGCCCGGCAGGCCGTTCGCCACCTTGCGAAACGGCGCGCGCATGCCGTGCAGCTTTTTGCCGTTTTCGTCGAAACGATAAGGGGCGTGATCGGACGAGAGGATGTCGAACAAGCCATCCTGTAATCCTTGCCACAACACGCCCTGGCTCGCCTTGTCGCGCGGCGGCGGCGAACACATGCACTTGGCGCCTTCGAAGTTCGGCATGTCGAGATCGGCCGCCGTCAGCAACAGATACTGCGGACAGGTTTCGGCGCGAATGTTGATTCCGCGCGCCTTGGCACGGCGAATTTCGTCGGCAGCCTCGCGGCCGGAGACATGCACAATGAGGATCGGCACGTCGGCGATCTCCGACAGTGTGATGGCGCGATGCGTCGCCTCGCGCTCGACCGTCATCGGCCGCGACGTGGCGTGATATTTCGGTTCGGTCTTGCCGGCGGCTTCCAATTTTTCCGTCAGCCACGTGAGGCATTCGAAATTTTCGGCGTGGATCATCACCAGCGCGCCGGTTTCACGCGCGGTGGCGAGCACGTCGAGGATCTGCCGGTCTGACAGAACCATCGCCTCATAGGTCATATAGACCTTGAGCGAAGTATAGCCGGCCTGCACCAGCGCCGGCAGTTCCTGGCCGAGAACGGCAGGTGATGGATCGGACACCACCATGTGGAAAGCATAATCGAGATAGGAGTTGCCGTCGGCGCGCAAATGATAATCGGCGACCGCCGCGCGCAGCGACTGGCCACGATGCTGAACGGCGAAGGGAATGATAGTCGTCGTGCCGCCGAAAGCTGCCGAGCGCGAGCCTGTCTCAAAGCCGTCGGCCATCACGGCGCCGCCGGAGGCGAGACCTTTGGCGCGCGGCTGATCGAGATGGCAATGCGCATCTATGCCGCCGGGCAGCACGAGCTTGCCGCCGGCATCAATGGTGCGGTCGCCACCTTTCATCTTTTCGCCGAGCGCGACGATGCGGCCGCCTTTGACGCCAATATCGCATTTGGTCACGCCGCCGGACGTGGCGACGGTGCCGCCGCTGATCACCAGATCGAAATTGCTCATACCATCAATCCATCGCCGCGCTTCGCCCAGAACGTCATGCGTTGTTCGGCGACGGCGAAGATCGCGTACATGACAATGCCGAGGATCGCGGTTACGAAAAGGCCGGCGAACACCAAAGGCGTATCGAAGTTGGCTGTTGCCGCCATCATCAAATAACCAATGCCGGCGCTACCTGCGACGGTTTCTGAAATGATGGTGCCGACGAAAGCCAGCGTGATGGCGATCTTCAGCGAAGCGAAGAAGTAGGGCAGGGATCGCGGCAGGCCGATCTTGATCAATATCTGCCGCTTGCGCGCGCCAAGCGAGCGCAGCACGTCGAGCAGTTCGGGCTCGACGGTGGCCAATCCGGTCGCGACATTGACCGCGATCGGAAAGAACGAGACGAGGAAGGCAGTGAGAATTGCCGGCACCGCGCCCGTGCCGAACCAGATGACGAACACCGGCACCACCGCAACCTTCGGCACGCTGTTGAAGCCGATCAACACCGGATAAAGCCCGCGATAAATCAGCCGCGACGAACCAATGGCGATGCCGAGCAGCGCGCCGGCGACGACCGCAATCGCGAAGCCGACCATGGTGCGGTACAAGGTGACCCAGGAATTCTCCAGGATCGGCCACCATTGCGAGATCAGCGACTGCGCCACCACGCTTGGGCGCGGCAATATGAAAACCGGCACCTTGAAGCCGACTGCAGCGGCTTCCCACAGCACGAGCAGTCCGGTGATGAACAGCCAGGGCATTGCCCTTTCAAGTTTTTCCATCACGCGGCTCGCACTTCGGCGATGCCGTTATGCAGCTCGCGGACAAGGGCAACGAAATCGGCCGAGTATTTGTCGCGCGGGTGCGGCAGATCGACCTTGCGGCTGGAGATGATGCGGCCCGGCCGCTTCGAGCAGACGTGAACATGGTCGGCGAGATAGACTGCTTCTGTCAGGTCATGCGTGACTAGCACGACGGTGAACTGCTGCGCCGTCCACAGATCGCGCAGCACGGCCCATAGTTCCTCGCGGGTGAAAGCATCAAGCGCACCGAACGGCTCGTCGAGCAGCAGGAGGTCCGGTTCGTGGATAAGCGCGCGGCAGAGCGAAGCACGCTGCTGCATGCCACCGGACAGTTGCCAGGGATAGCTGTCGGCAAAGCCGTCGAGGCCGACGGCGGCGAGCAGAGCGCGCGCCTTCGCCTCATAATTCTTGCGGTTGGAGCGGAAGCGGCTGGCATGCGGCTCGACGATTTCGAGCGGCAGTAGCACATTGTCGAGCGTGGTGCGCCACGGCAGCATGATCGGATTTTGGAACGCCATACCGACGATCTTGATCGGACCGGCGACTTCATGGCCGGCGACGATGACACCGCCTTTAGTCGGGGCATGCAGCCCCGACACTAGTTTCAAGAGCGTTGACTTGCCGCAGCCGGACGGCCCGACCACGGCGACGAACTCGCCTTTATCGATCGCCAACGTGGCGTGCTCGAGGGCGAGCGTCTCGCTCGCCCCCGCGCCGGGATACATCAGACTGACGTCGGAGATTTCGACAAAAGGGCGCATGGTGATTATGGCAGCTTGCGGATGGACGCATCTGGCAGATATGACGCATCGAATACGTCGGCCGGCTTGACGTTCGGCAGGCCGAAGGCGGTGGACACGGTCGTCACTGACTTGCCGAAGCGCTCGGCATTGACGTTGCCCATGCCGTCAGCCTTGGACTCTGCGGTGACGAGCTGGTTCTTGATCAGCCATTCGAGCTTCTCCAGTTCGAGCGCTTCGTTGACCAGGCTCGACTTCTTCTTCAGCACGGCGATGGCGGCTTTCGGATCCTTGATCGCATCCTGCCAGCCCTTTGCCGTTGCTTTGATGAAGCCGTTCACCACCGCCGGGCGCTCGGTCAGCATCTTCTTCGAGGCGAGAATGGCATTGCCGTAAATGTCCATGCCGGCATCGGAGTAGTAGAGGAACTTGATGTCTTCCGGCTTGATGCCCTGGCGCACCAGATTGAAATAGATCGTCGAGTCGAAGCCGAGAATGCCGTCGACATCGCCCTTCAGCAGCATGGCCTCGCGCAAGCGCAGATCGCCGTAGGACCACACCACTGAGTCGGCTTTGATGCCGGAGATACCGGCATAGACCGGCCAGAGCTTGTAGGCGCCATCGCCGAGCGAACCGCCGAGCTTCTTGCCGGGCAGATCGCTGGCCTTGCTGATGCCGGCCTTGGCAAAGCTGCCGATCGAGAGTGGCGAACGGTAGTACAGCATGTAGAGCGCCTTGCCGGCGTTGTCCGGATTTTTGGCGTTGAACTCGAGCAGCACGTTGATGTCGCCAAATCCGAAGTCGTAAGTGCCGCTGCCGATGCGTGTCGCGACTTCGCCCGAACCGCCGGACGGATCGAAAGCGGGCTCAATGCCTTCGGCTTTGTAATAGCCGCGCTCTTCTGCGAGGAAGAAGGCGGCGTTGGAACCGTCGAACGGCGCGTTGAGCGACACCTTCACCACCTCGGCGGAGAAGGCCGGAACGGCGGCCGACAGAACCGTGAGCGCGGCGGCACCCAAGACGAAGCGGCGCGACGCGCGAGCGAGGGGACCGCTGAAATTCAATGCCATACTATCCTCCATGATTGGCGACCCCTTCTCTTGAGCAAGCCTTGTGCCAGATTGATCGGCAAAGAATTCCACTGATTGCTCAATATACGCTCTTGATTGCGCGCAATCCGTCGCTCATTATTCCGGCATGGTGCCCAGGAAATCTTCCGCCAATCGCATTGAACGCCCGAAATTGGTGGGTTTGAGCAATGCGTTGAACCGGCCTGAGGCCGACGCCCTCGACGACGTCTACGACCACATTTTCGCGTCGATCGTCGATCAGCGGCTGCCGCCGGGCACCAAGCTGAACGAGCTGACCTTGTGCGAAATCTTCAATATTGGCCGCCGCCAGATCGGCCAGGTGCTGACGCGGCTGTCGCATGACCGGCTGATCACGCTGCATGCCAACCGCGGCGCCTTCGTTGCCTCGCCCGACGTCGCCGAGGCGCGCACCATTTTCGACGCGCGGCTGGCGATCGAATGCGAGATTACGCGTATGGTGGCGGCCGACGTGACGCGCGAGCGGCTCGCGCCGTTGCGCAAGAATGTCGAGGACGAGACCGCGCACCGCATGGCCGGCCGATTGCGCGAGGCGATCCGCTCATCTGGCGCGTTTCACATTCTTTTGGGTGAGTTATCGCGCAATGACATTCTCGCCGGTATTGTCCGGCAATTGGTAGCGCGCACATCGCTGGTGGTCAGCCTCTACGAGAACCAGAGCACAATGAGCTGTTGGCACGATGACCACGGCGACTTCATCGACCTCCTGGAGGCGCACCGCGTGCAGCCGGCGGTGACGCTCATGCGCAAGCATCTGATGCATGTCCAGGATAGTCTCAACTTCGACAGCCACGCGCGCGGGCCACTGGACCTGCGCAAGATCTATTCGCCGGCATCGCGCGGGTGAGTTTGATGAGGTGGCGGTTCAAGTCCGCTTCCGGCACGGAGAGCGGATCCCATCCATCCGTTTTCTGCCAAGCAGGTGGCGGAGCAGGGGTTCCTGAATTCTGAGTGCCTGCCGCACAATCGGCGCGACATTGTCGGTCCACCGCAGGCCCATTCGTTCCGGCACTGGTGCAATGCACCAATTGTTGCCAAGCGAACAATTCATGTCGCGCTGACCTCACTGCCAATCCGCCTGACTGTACGTAGCGCGCATCGGGTCGGGAACCGTCAAGGAAACGCGTCGCAAAAGAAACCAAACGATTCGAGTATTGCCTTTGCGATACAAATGGTGCACAATTTTCCGAATGATGGGGAGCCAAGGTTATGCAAGCCGAATTTCTTGATCAGGTCGCAGTCGTAACTGGTGCCGCTCGGGGATTGGGCAAGTCGATCACGACGTTGCTCGCGGAGCGTGGAGCGATCGTTTACATGGTCGATCTCGATGCAACGCAGCTTGCTATCACTGAGGCCGAATTAAAAGCCAAAGGTCTCCGCATTGAATCTGCCGCGTTCGACGTCGCCAATGAAGACGAATTGTTGAAATTACGACAGAGGCTGGAAAAGGATCACGGCCGCCTCGATATCTTGATCAACAATGCGGGTGGGTGGCGCTACGGATCGGCTAGCGAAATTGCCATTTCCGATTGGGATTGGACGTTCCGGACCAACGTAACTTCCACGTTCCTCGCGACACGTACGCTCATGGGCCTGATGACTGCGCGGAACTACGGACGCGTCGTCAATATTGCCTCGACCGATGCTTACAGGCCAAAGCCAACATTACCGCATTACGCAGCCGCTAAAGCGGCCATCGTCAGCCTGACGAGAACGCTCGCCGTTGAGTTGGCTCCCTTCAATGTTCTCGTTAACGCCGTAAGCCCCGGCATGATCGAAACCGATACCGCAAAGAATAAAGGCTGGATTGAAGATCGCATCAAGGCGATCCCGGTCAATCGCGCTGCAAAACCCGAGGATATCGCGGAGGTCGTGCTGTTTCTAGCGTCAGCGCGAAATCGTTATGTCGTCGGCGAATCCATCCTGGCAAACGGCGGTGCATTGATGGCCTGATGAACGAGGCGGCGGCGTTCAACCAGGTTCTCTTGTTGGAAAGTCTACGGAGGAAAAGATGGAGTTTGGACTTTTCTGCCTGAATGCGCAGCGCGACATCAGCAAGCGGCCTCGAGAGATCTTTCTTGAAACACTCGATCAAGTTCGCGCGGTCGAGGACGTAGGCTTTGATGTCGCGTGGTTTGCCGAACATCACTTCTCGAACTATTGCCTATGTCCATCGCCAATGACGATGACGACATATATGGCGGGACAAACCAAGCGGATCAAACTCGGCCCCGCCGTCATCGTCGCGCCGCTCTATGAGAAAATCCGCCTCCTGGAAGATATTGGGGTTGCAGATCAGCTCAGCGATGGACGACTCGTCCTCGGCTTCGGTACGGGCTATCAAGCTTATGAGTTTCACAAGTTTGGCGTGGACCTGAAAACCGCGCGTGATCAGCTTATCGAAACGCTGGATCTGGTCGAGCTCTACTTCAGTGGCGAGCCGGTTTCGTTCGACGGCAAATATGTCAAATTGCCTCCGACCAGCTTCTCCGTCACACCTCTTCAAAAAAAGCCGGCGGTCTATATCGCAGGCATGGCTTCAGATGTTGAGATGCAGCGGCGCGCTGTAGAGCGGAATTATGTGCCGTTCTTCACCACTGGTTGGAACTCGCACGATACAAATCGTCAGACCCGGGTGAAGGTCGAGGCGGCCTATTCAGCAGCGGGAGGCGATACATCCACAATGCCCTTCGCCCTGCAAAGATATGCGTTTGTTACGACAAGCAAGAAACAAGCGCAGAAAGCAGCAGACGGAGCGCGATACATCCGTCGCATCGCGTCCGCCATGCGAGAAAATCGCGGCGTTCTCGATGGCGCATTCCTTAAAGAATTGCCGGCCCCAGATGAGCCGTCGCTGGACGAAATCGAAAGCCGTCTATTGATCGGCGATGCTGAGAGGGTGGCGGAAAAACTGGCGACCGAAAGCGCGTCTTTGGGAGTGAGCCACGTTAGCTGCTTCATGGCCATTCCTGGGCTGGAGCAGAGTGAAGTCTTGCGGTCGATTGAAGAATTCGGGCGGTCTGTCATTCCGGCCGTCAACAAACACGAGGCCTGGAAAACGTCGAAGCCCATCTCGCCGGAGCCGGCGGGGCATATCTCAGGTGCTCCGAAGGTCGGCTGATATGAATGATCTGGGACTCAAGCGACGCCCGTTCATCGTCGGGATAGGCGGCACGACGCGCGTTGGCTCGTCGACTGAACGCCTTCTCCGCGAGTCGATTGATCTGATTGCGCAGCAAGGCGCAAAAACGCAGGTATTTGCCGGGCCGGATTTATGCTTTCCGCACTATGCCGGCCCTGGCGTGCGTGACGAGAAATCTGCAAGTTTCCTAAGCGCACTCAGAGCGTGCGATGGAATAATACTCGCTGCGCCGTCCTATCACGGTTCGATATCCGGCATGATCAAGAACGCCATCGATTACACCGAAGACATGCGTACAGACGAGCGGGTCTATTTTGATGGTCTCCCGGTAGGATGCATTTGTTGCGCTGCCGGGTGGCAAGCCGCAAGTCATACGTTGGGCGCCATGCGTTCGATCGTGCATGCACTCCGGGGATGGCC
>JAURVZ010000071.1 GCA_030655215.1 Pseudolabrys sp.
GGCCATCCCAACATGATCCTCGATGACGGCGGCGACGCCACCATGTACGTCCATCTCGGCCTGCGCGCTGAGAACGGCGACACTGCCTTCCTCGACGCGCCGTCGTCGGACGAAGAAGTGATTTTCTTCAAGCTCCTGAAGAAGCAGCTCAAGGAAAAGCCGAAGGGCTATTTCGCCGAGATGGCCGCGAGCATCAAGGGTGTCTCCGAAGAGACGACCACCGGCGTGCATCGCCTGTACGACATGCAGAAGGCCGGCACCCTGCTGTGGCCCGCCATCAACGTCAACGACTCGGTCACCAAGTCGAAGTTCGACAATCTCTACGGCTGCCGTGAATCGCTGGTCGATGGCATCCGCCGCGGCACCGACGTCATGATGTCGGGCAAGATCGCCATGGTCGCCGGCTTCGGCGACGTCGGCAAAGGCTCGGCCGCCTCGCTGCGCCAGGCCGGCTGCCGCGTCATGGTGTCCGAAATCGATCCGATCTGCGCGCTGCAGGCGGCGATGGAAGGCTACCAGGTCGTCACCATGGAAGACGCCGCGCCGCAGGCCGACATCTTCGTCACCGCGACCGGCAACAAGGACATCATCACGATCGAGCACATGCGCGCGATGAAGGATCGCGCCATCGTCTGCAACATCGGCCACTTCGACAACGAGATCCAGATCTCGACCTTGAAGAACCTGAAGTGGGACAACATCAAGCCGCAGGTTGACGAGATCACCTTCCCGGACGGCCACCGCATCATCATGCTGTCGGAAGGCCGTTTGGTGAACCTCGGCAACGCCATGGGTCACCCGAGCTTCGTCATGTCGGCGTCCTTCACCAACCAGACCTTGGCGCAGATCGAACTCTGGGCCAATAACAAGGACGCAAAGTACAAGAAGGAAGTCTACGTCCTGCCGAAGTCGCTCGACGAGAAGGTCGCGCGCCTGCATCTCGCCAAGATCGGCGTCCGCCTGACCGAATTGAAGAAGGACCAGGCTGACTATATCGGCGTCAAGCAGGAAGGCCCGTACAAGGCCGACCACTACCGGTACTAGGCTCAACGACGCGCGGCGCTAAGCCGCGCTCGATTGCCTCAATTCTTTCCCCGGCCCACCCTATAGTGCGCCGGGGAAAATCTTTTTATGGCGTTACGCGTGCGTACAACGAAACTGGACAAACGAACCCTGCGCACCGCCGGCATCACGCTGGCTGCTGTCGCGTTCATTGCCGCCGTCACCGCCACTGCCTGGCTGGCCGCGCATTGGGACGCCACGATCTCCTCCGCCATGTTGACGCAGGCGCGCGATAATCCGACCGCCTTGCGCCAGTTCCTCGGCCGCATGCCGAAGGGCGGCGACCTGCACACCCATCTGTCCGGCGCGGTCTATGCCGAGCGCTTCGTCGAATGGGCCATTGCCGACGGCCAATGCCTGCGCACCGCCGACTGGACCATCGTCAATCCGCCCTGTGCCGACGGCACCGTGACTATGCAGGAGGCGACGCGCGATCAGGCTGCCCGCGACAAGCTCATCAATGCGCTGTCGATGCGTGGCCATGAGGATAACCACGAGCAGACCGGCCATGACCGCTTCTTCGCAACCTTCACCCGCTTCGGCGAAGTGTCACGGCGCCATTTCGCCGACATGGTGCTCGACCAGCTCGTCACCTATCAGGACCAGGCCACGCAATATGCCGAGCTGATGGTGTCCTTTGCCGGCGGCGCCGAGCGCAAGATTTTCGTCGATGCCCTCGCCGGCCACGCGACATTTGACGACAAGCTCGACGCGCTCAACGCCGCCGGCCTTGGCCCTTGGGTCGAGGCGCGTAAGGCCGACCTCGCCCGTGAGATCGAGACCATCGAGAGCAAGCTCGCCTGCGACATCAACCGGACAAGGCCGGGCTGCAAGGTCACCTTCCGCTTCATCGCGCAGATCTCGCGCAACAACACGCTCAACGATGTCTTCGTGCAGACGGCGATTGCCGCGGCGCTGGCGCGCATCGAGCCGATGGTGGTCGGCTTCAACTATGTGCAGCCCGAGGACGCGACCATCGCGCTGAAGGATTACAGCGCGCATATGCGCATCATCGCCTATCTCGCGACGAACCCGGCTGACGCCAAGCCGGTGAATGTCGCGCTGCATGCCGGCGAGCTGTGGCTCGGCCTGGTGCCGCCGCATGAGCTGACCTTCCATATTGGCGAAGCGGTCAACATCGCCGGCGCCAAGCGCATCGGCCACGGCACGTCGCTGGCGTTCGAACGCGACGCCGACCAGTTGCTCAAGATCATGCGCGAGCGCGGCATTGCCGTCGAAATCAACCTGAGCAGCAACGATATGGTGCTCGGCGTGCGCGGCAAGGAACATCCATTCCCGGCCTACCGCGCCGCCGATGTACCGGTCGTGCTGTCGACTGACGATCACGGCGTCCAGCGCACCGACCTGACCAATGAATATGTCCGCGCCGCGCGCGACTACAAGCTCACCTACGCGACGCTGAAGCGGCTGGCGCGGGCGTCGCTGGTGCATTCGTTTCTGCCGGAGCCGGACAAGCGCAAGGAACTTGAACGCTTCGACACCAAGCTGAAAGAGTTCGAACGCTCAAACAGCCGCCGCACGACCATCATCGAGGGCCTGAAGCTGATCGCCGGACACGCCGCAGCGCCGCGCTAACCGGCGGTGATGATGTTGAGCAGCGCCTGCCGGCCTTCGACCTGCACGGCGTGCAGCGCCTTCGCCAAAGCCTCCGGCAGCGCCGCCGGATCGTCAACGCGGGCGCCGTAGCCGCCATTGGCCTGCACCACCTGCTCGAAGGCGGTGTCGACCGTGAAGTCGCTCAGCGGTTGGCGGTTGCTCTGCACGGCAAGGCCTTCCGGATACATCGAGCGGTTGGCGCGCCGCACCGACTCCCAGCCGCCATTGTTGAAGACAATGACCAACAGCGGCAGGTTCTCGGCCTGCGAGACGTAATGCGCCGCCAGCGGATTGTTGAAGATGTAGGCGCCGTCACCGAGCGAGGCGACCACAAGCTTATCCGGCGACGCGAGCTTGATGCCGAGCGCAGCGCCGAGACCCCAGCCGAGCCCGCCGGCCGAAGCGAGACGGAAGCTGCTGCCGGTGCGGTTCAGCTTGGCCTGATCGGGATCGAAGGCGCTCTCGCCGACATAGATCGCATCCGGTCCGCAGGCTTCGGCAATGCAGCGCGACGCCCAGGCCGGATCGATCGGCCGGCGCGACTTCACATTGTCCACCTTGGCGTCAAAGTCCTTCAAGAAGGCGGCACGGCGCTCGGCCAGGCGGCCGCGCCGCGCGTCTATGGCGTCCGTAGCAACGGCCTCCTTGGCCAGCGCAGCGGTCAGCAGCGGCAAAGCATGCTCCGACGCGCCGGTCAGCACGGCATCCGCCGGGAAGCCGCGGATCGGTTCGCGCAGGAACATCGGTTCGAGACCGAGCTGGATGACTTTGGCGCCGTCCTGCGGATGTTCCATGCCCGGCAGCCACGGCACATCGCATTCAATGGCGAAGACGAGATCGGCTTCCGCCAGCAGCTTGCCGGGCATGGAGCCGAAATACATCGGATGATCGAAGCCGATATTGTGGAAGCGCGGGTGATGATTGACCACCGGAATGGCGAAGCGCTCAGCGAATGCTTCAAGTGCCGCCACCGACGCCGCATCGCGGCCGACATCGGCGGTAACGATCAGCGGGTTCTTCGCCTTGGCGATCATCGCCGCGGCGCGTGCAATTTCGTCCGGATGCGGCACCGGCGCCGGCGCCGGGCGCATGCGGCTTTCGGCGCGGTCGAGTTCGCCATCAAGCGGCGATGCAATCACCTCACGCGGCAGCGACAGATAGACTGGACCGCGCGGCTCGCTCATCGCCACCTGGAAGGCGCGGTCGACGACCGTGCGTAGTTGCGCGGCGGTGCGCAGTTCGTAGTCCCATTTGACGTGCATGCGCAGCATGCCGGCTTGGTCGTACATTTCCTGCGCCCAATGGATGACGCGGTTGCGCGCGCCATGCGGGCCGCTTTCATGCACCGGCGAACGGCCGGCGGTGAACAGGATCGGCACTTTCTGGTCGGCGGCATTGATGACGTTGCAGATGCCGTTGGCGGTGCCGACCTGTACATGCACCATCACCGCCTGGGCGCGGCCGGTGATCTGGTAATAGCCATGCGCCATCGCGACAGCGACGGCTTCATGCGGCACGATCACCGGCTTCGGCACTTTCCGCCCGAGCGCCGCGGCCTGCGAGAAGGCCTCAACGATCGGCGCGAAGTCGGTACCGGCATTGCCGAAGAAATAATCGACGCCATTCGCCGACAGCAAAGCGAGATAGCCGTCGGCGACCGACAGTTTGGTTTCTTCAGCCATGTATTTGTCTTCCGGTCTTAACGCTTGGATCTTAAGTGACGTGGCCGGCTGCTACTTGCCGGCCGTCTTTTTGGCGACATCGGCCCAGTAGACAAGCTCGCCTTCGACGAACTTCTGATACTCGTCGGAGGGACCGCCAACCGCGGTCGATCCCATTTTCTCGAATGATGCGATCAGTTCGGGATTCTTCAGCGCCTTGTTCACCGCCGCATTGATCTTGTCGACGATCGGCTTTGGCGTGCCGGCCGGCGCACTGATGCCGTGCCAGATAACCGCCTGCACATTTGCCACACCGGCTTCCGCCATTGTCGGCACATCCGGCGCCGCAGGCGAGCGCTTCGGCGACGTCACGGCAAGACCGCGCATCGTACCCGACGCCATATGCGACAGGGCAATCGGGCTGTTCGCGAACATGCCTTGCACATGGCCGGCGAGCACGTCGGTCACCGAGAAATTATCACCGCGATAGCCGACTTCGTTCAGCTCGATACCGGCGTTGACGGCAAACAGCGACAGGATCAGCTTGGTCAGCGTGCCGGTGCCGTTATGCGCGAAGTTCAGCCCGTTCGGCTTCGTCTTGGCCAGCGCAATCAGTTCGGCCACCGACTTTGCCGGCAGTTGCGAATTGACGACGAGGACGAAGGGATTTTCCGCGACCTTGGAAATATGCGCATAGGCCTTCGGATCGAAATTCAGCGAGGGAATGGTCGCGGCAACAACCGGCAGCGAGATTGACGACCACACCAAAGTGTAACCATCGGGCGCAGCCTTGGTCGCTTCGGCAAAGCCGAGAGCACCGCCGGCGCCGACGCGATTTTCGACATAGATCTGCTGGCCGAGATCGGGCGACATGGCTTGCGTGACAGCGCGCCCCAAGACGTCGGCGGCGCCACCGGCCGCGAACGGCATGATCATCTTGATCGGACGATCGGGATAATTCTGCGCCTGTGCCGGCAACGACGACAGCGCCATCACGGAACACAGAACAGCAAGCACCGATTTTTTAAGCGTCATCGTTCGACTCCAATTGCTGCCCGGACAATATCGGATACAGCGCCAAACTTGTCCAGACAAATACCCAGACGCGGTTCCGGTGCGCGCGGCATCATGGCCGCGCGCACCGGAGCATTCAGAAGCCGTGTAAAGACCGCCTTTATTTGCCGGCCTCTTTGGCGCGCTTGGCGGCGGCGCCCCAATACTTCGTCTCGGAACGCACCAGCGCGTCATAGGCTTCCGGCGTGCTGGCGATCGTTTCGGAACCCGACTGCTGGAAGCGCTCAATGACGACAGGATGGGTTAGCGCCTTGTTCAAGGCTGCATTGAGACGATCGACAATCGGACGCGGCATGCCAGCCGGTCCGCTCAAGCCGTGCCAGATATTGGCCTGAAAGTCCGGCACGCCGGCTTCCGTCATGGTCGGCAGGTCCGGCGCGGCAGGCGACCGCTTCGGCGATGTCACGGCAAGGCCGCGCAACTCGCCATTGCCCATATACGGCAGGGCCACAGGGCTGTTCGAGAACATGCCGTCGACGTGACCGGCGATGATGTCGACGATCGAGAAGTTGTCACCGCGATAGGCGACCTGGGTGATGTCGATGCCGGCCTGCAACTGCAACAGGTCAAGCGCCAGCTTGGTCAGCGTGCCGTTGCCATTATGCGCCAGGTTGAGTTTGCCCGGCTTCGATTTGGCGAGCGCGATGAGTTCAGCAACGCTTTTCACCGGCAGCTTCGGATTGACGACGAAGATGAAAGGATTCTGCGCAACCGAGCCGATGTGGGTGAAGTCCTTGTCCACGTTGAAAGCCAGCCCGTCCATCGTCACTGCGGTCACCGGCAGCAGCACGGAGGTCCATGAGATGGTGTAACCATCCGGCGGCGATTGGGCGGTTTGCGCGAAGGCGATGCCGCCGCCATTGCCCGGCGTATTGAGGATGACGACGCTCTGGCCGAGGTCCTCCGACATATAGTTCGTGACGATACGCGCCAGCACGTCGGCGCCGCCGCCAGCCGGGAACGGCACGATCATTTTGATCGGCCTGCTCGGGAAGGTTTGTGCGGCCGCCGGGCCCGGCAGCGCCGCGGCGATGAGTGCCCATAAAACCAACAGTCCGGTCATTTTAACGCGCATGCCTGTCCTCCAATGTGCTCGTTGGCCGCATTCCATTGGCGGAATGCGCGGTTCCAACTTGTCCGGACAAGCTATGCAAATATCAGACCATGCGCGGCGGCACTTCCTCCGGTGCGTGCAGCGTGAGCAATGCAACCCATCGCTGCGGCTCGATGGTCATCCAGATCATCCAGCCGAGCACGATGAAGGTGAGCAGCGGCTTGACGAAGCGGTCGAACTCCAGAGCGCCGTGGAAGCCGATCACCAGCACGGCGACGATCAACAGCCAAGCGCGCTGGTCGCGCGCATCGCGGTCGAGCAGCAGCATCGCCAGCGCGGTCAGCGTCGGCGTCAGCACCAGGAACGACAGGAACTCGTTGCGCGGCCCGAACAGCGTGATGTAGCAGGCCGCGTAAAGCGTGACGGCGATGGCGAAGACGACGTTGTTCTGCAGCCGCGAGACACGCCACACCAAAGCGAGAATGAACAGCGCCGCAGCAAGCCGGATGGCCGTTTGCACGACATGCGGCAGGCTGATGCCGATCGTGTCGAGCATGGTGGCGAAGTCGGCCTGATAGATCCATTCGCCGGGCGCGACCGAGGTCAGTTGCTGCAGCTTGATGAACCACAGGCTGTATTGACCGGCGACATAAGACACATTGCCGAAAGCAAACGGCAACGCCAATGCGGCGACCAGCGCCACAACCAGACCGATGCGCATTTTCGGCTGCGTCGCACCGCACAGCAGCAACATCACCAGCGATAGCGGCTTGATGATGACGCTGAGGAACAGCCAGAAACACGCCATCAGCCAGTGCCGGCGCATGATTGCTGCGGCGGCGATCATCATGAAGGCCGTCATGCCGATCTGCGCCTGTACATATTTGAAATTGTACCAGGCGGCCGGAATGTTGATCATCAGCAGGATGCCGGCGAGATTAATGACCTCGGCGCGCGGCCGCTCCGGCAGCAGCGCCCGCATCAGCACGATCGCAGCGATGCTGAGCGCCAATGCTGCCAGCGTCATGGCGATCGCCGCTGCCGCCACTGGGGACAACAACGGCAACGGCCCGAGCACCAACAGCGACACCGGCCAGTACAGATACTCACCGAGCACCGACATGTCGTAGATCGGCAGACCGTTCCAGAAATTATGCGCGGCGGTGAGATATGCCTGGAAGGTCGAGCCGAAGCGGCGCGGATGCGTGCGCAACAGCGACGCCACGCAGAAAGTGAACCAGGCGGCCCAGCCGATCCACGGATAGCGAATGACAATGGCAATGCCGCGCTCCTGCAAGCGCATCACAGCATCCATGTGCAAACTCCCCCTCAGCCGCGCGGCGGCACGATAATGATCGTATAGCTTCGCGGCGGCAACGCCGTTCCCCAGCTTTTTTGAAACAGCGACGTCTGGATGATGGTGCTCGCCGCCTCACCGGCTTTTGCCTTGATCGCATTCAGGCATTGCGCATCGCCGCTAAAGCACAACAGGACCATGCCGCTGCGCTGCAGATATTCAGCACTCGGCGCGGGCAAATCGGGCAGCAGCACGCGCGGCCTGTCCTTGGCAAAGGCGACCACGGCCAGCGCAACGTCGCCGTCACCGCCGACGAAGCGCAGCGGATTGGTTGTCTGCGTCTGCCACTGCCGCTCGACCTCAGCGGCCAGTTGCGGCCCCTGCATGCTGGCGGATGGCGGACCGTCTTTGCGCGATAGGATGGCGATGGCCGGCGACGCGAGCAGCATGACCAAGGGCAGCGCGATGGCGATCAGTATTGTGCGTTGCGTATCGGCCGGCCGCCATGTCACTTTCGGTGACGACAGCAACAGCACTGGCAGCAAGCTCCACGCCGACATCGACCACAACGAGTTGATCTGCGTGCCGGACATCAGCGCCAACACCGGCGGCAACAGGAACGGCGCCCAGAACGCCGCTGCCGCCAGCCGCCGTTCGGTTTCCGTGGGCCAGGCCATGTCTTTCAGCGTCGCCAGGTTTGGCCGCGCCGCTGCCAGCACCAGGATAAGCGGCAGCGCGACATAACCAGCCGAGCCGGCGAGGTAACCGAGCGCGCCCATCGCCGTGCCGATGAACGCCTTGTCCCCATGGATCGTCATGGCATAGGTAAATGGCGCGAAAGCGTTGTCGTGCAGCCAAGACAAATGCGGATAGATCACAGCAAAGCCGGCAACGATCGTGATCCACGGCGCAGGCGATTTGAAATACAGCATCCGGCGGCGGTCGATCAGCGCGGCGACGACAAGCCCGGCCAGCAGAAAGATCGACCAGTATTTGCCGAGCATGCACAGCGCCGCAGCGATGCCCGCCAGCACAGCGAAGCTCCAGTGCTGCGTTTTGATCGAGCGCAGGAAGAAGAATGTCGTCGCTGCCCAGAGCGGGATCAGCACCGTGTTGACGTTGAACTTCATCGCGTGGAAGTGGAAGAACGGCACCAGCATCAACAGCGCCAGTCCGGCGACGCGCCGCTCGGCATTGATGTAGTCCGCCGACAAATGCCAGATGATCCACAACGCCAAAGCGGGCATCATCATCGACAGCAAGTAATACGACCATTCGGCAACGGGGAAGATCGCGAACCAAACCCAGGCCACGGCAGCGGCGAGCGGCGGATGCTTGAGATAGCCGTGGCTCATGTCGCGCGACCAGGCGATCACCTCGACCATGTCGAAGTGAAAGCCCTGCGTGCCCTTGGCGATCGTGGCGTAGGCCGTCCACAGCAGCACGTAGACCGCAAGCGTCAGCAGCAAGGTGCGATTGGCGCGCTTTGGGTCGACAAGCGCATCGCGCAAGCGGCCGGCAGCATTCATGGGATTCAAGAGACGCATGCGCAGCCTATGCCATGCCCGCTTGCGGGCGGGAAGCGCCTAAAGCTGCTTATAAAAAAACGACGTGTTGGTCAGTTTGCCGCTTGGCGCGCGGGCGTGGCCCGGCACCACGCCGAAGCGGGTCCAGCCGCAGCGCTCGTACAGCCGCTCGCCGGCGCTGCCGCATGTCGTGTCGAGTTGCAGCAAGGTGCGGCCCTGCGCCACTGCCAGTTCCTCGATCGCCGTCAGCAGGCGGCGGCCGAGGCCGCGCCGTTGCGCGCTGTCCAGCACCAGCATCTTGCCGACATCGGCGCGGTGCGGCTGGTTCGGCTGCGGCGCCTTGCTCAGCACCACCGTACCGATCAAGGCTCCGCCTTCGTCCGCCACCAGCAAATGCCGGCTGCCATCGGCAATCCCCGGCAATTGCCCGCGCCAGAACTCCGCCGCAGCGTCCAGCGTCAGCCCCTTAAGAAAATTGACCGAGGCGCCATGCGCCACCGCGTCAACCAGAATGGCCGCCAGTTCGCCGAGCCGTTCTTCGGCCTCCGCGGCACTTAATTCACGAATGGTCACGGTGTCCGCTTGCATGGCATGGGGTCGCTGAAAGGGCTAAGTTGCCGCCGAATCTAGCACAGGCTACAGGCGGCGATGGACCAGAAAGCACCCGAACTCACCATCATCCTGCCGACCTTCAATGAGCGCGACAATCTGCCCGTGCTGGTCGAGCGCATCGGCCGCGCCCTGCCGGCTGTCGATTGGGAAATCCTCGTTGTCGACGACAATTCGCCGGACGGCACCAGCACTGTGGCCCGCGCGCTCGGTCAAAACGACCGCCGCATTCGCTGCATCCGCCGCATCGGCCGCCGCGGCCTCGCCGGCGCCTGCATCGAGGGCATGCTGGCCTCGCAGGCGGCTTACGTCGCGGTCATGGACGCCGACCTGCAGCACGACGAAACGCAGTTGATGGTGATGCTGGAGAAGCTGCGCGAAGGCGGCTCCGATCTCGTCGCTGCCAGCCGCTATATCGATGGCAAAACCGCCGAAGGCTTCAGTACCACGCGCGCCCGCGCCAGCCACTGGTCGACGGCGATTGCGCGCGGCCTGCTCAAGGTCGATCTCACCGATCCGATGAGCGGCTTCTTCATGCTCCGCCGCGATGTGATCGATACTTTGGCGCCGGATTTGTCGACACAAGGCTTCAAGATCCTGCTCGATATCGCCGCCACCGGCGGCGGCAAATTGCGCATTGCCGAGATCCCTTTCGTGTTCGGCGCGCGGCTGCATGGCGAAAGCAAGCTCGATGCCCGCGTCGCGCTCGACTTCGGCCAGTTGCTGCTGGCCAAAGCGACCAATGACCGAATCTCGTTCCGCTTCGTCATGTTTTGTCTGGTAGGCCTGACCGGCGTCGGCGTGCACATGCTGGCGCTGTGGTCGTTGCACAGTCTGGCGCTGGGCACGTTCAGTGTTCATCAGGCCATTGCCACCGCCATCGCCATTGCCTGGAATTTCGTGTTTAACAACGCCTTCACCTATCGCGACCAGCGATTGACCGGCTGGCCTTTCATCAAAGGCCTGATCGAATTCGAATTGATCTGCGCCGTCGGCGCGATCTCGAATGTCGGCATCGCCAATCTGTTGTATGGCCAGGACAGCATCTGGTGGATCGCCGGCCTCGGTGGCGCAGTCATGGGCGCGGTGTGGAATTACGCCGTCAGCGCTGCGTTTGTGTGGCGGTCGAATTAATCAGGTTCTTTGGGCCACGGCGCCACATACGGCTTGGCATCCCGCAA
This sequence comes from Pseudolabrys sp., assembly GCA_030655215.1. Taxonomy (GTDB): domain Bacteria; phylum Pseudomonadota; class Alphaproteobacteria; order Rhizobiales; family Xanthobacteraceae; genus Pseudolabrys. The sequence goes on from JAURVZ010000071.1 coordinate 11,082, forward strand.
CGTCGCCGGATTCCACACGATCACCGCGATATAGATCAGCAACGACAGCGCGCCCAGCACCAGGAAGCTGTGGAAATAGGCCCAGTCCGACATCGCCTTGCCGACCACATCGTTCGATGTCGCCGTCAGCAGGATGAAACTCGCCGCCAGCACGACAATGCCGATGCTCTTCGTTGCCTGGTCGCGCAACATCACCATCGACAACACGACATAGGGCAGAATGAGCACGACATAGTGCGAGCGGCTGGTCATCGGCGACAGCATCAAGGTGGCGATCAACAGGATCGACGCATCGATCACCAGCAGGCCGGGCCGTTCCTTGCGCAGCATGATCAACGCTGCGCACAGCACGATGAAAGCCAAGTCGACGCCGTACCACACCGCCTTGAACAGACCGGCTTGCGTCACCTCATTTATCTGCAGCGACACCGCGCCGCGCAAAGAGTGATTGAGCGAATTGGCGCCGGACCAGAAATTGAACTGCGCTGCTTCCGCATTGAACAGTGACGCGCCGGCAATGTGCTTCAGCCAGGCATGGAGGTAGCCCTGCGTCGCGCCCTGCGGCGTGAAGAAGATATCCGGCGCGTAGGAAACCAGCAGCAGCACGACGGTGAAACCCGCCGCCGCGACGAAGCGGCGCTTGACGATGAGATACGGCAAAAAGATCAAAGGCGTCGCCTTAATCGCCGCAGCAAAACCGATCGCCGCGCCGCCCCACAACTCGCGGCCTTTCGCCAGCCCGGTGAGGCCGATCATGACGAACAGCATCGATAATGTGTCGTAGGCCTGGTTCTCCAGCACGGCGAGCGCGAATTTGATGCTGAGGATCAGAGCCAGAATGCGCGCCCAGCCCTGCTCGACCAGCCCGAACGGCTCGGCAAACAGTTTCTCGGTCAGCTTCTCGGCGAGCTTGTAGACGCCGACGGTGGCGCCCACCGTGATCACGTACCAGACGAAAAGCCGCAGCCCCATCGGCATCATGGCGAAGGGCGTCATGATGAAAGCGAAGCCCGGCGGATAGGTGAAGGCGCCGGCGCAGGTCTGCATGACCTGGTTGTCGAGCATGCACTGCGCCGCCTGCGGATACAGCACCATGCCGGCGTCCTGCGGCGACAAATAGCGCCGGTAATAGGCGACGGAGGCCACCAGCAGCGCGATCCAGGGACCGTAGCGGTCCAGCCATTTTCTCATCGTCGGGAGCCCCGTTTTGGTGGCGGGACCATACCGGGGCGAATTGCAGCACGGAAGGGCCGCCGAATGTCCCGGAATGACACCGAGATTGCTTGAGGTTGCCGGATTCGGGTGTTATCTCGCCCCCATGACGTCTGTTCCGATTGAAAATATCCGCAATTTCTCCATCGTCGCCCATATCGACCATGGCAAATCCACGCTCGCCGACCGGCTGATCCAGCTCACCGGCGGCATGGATGCGCGCGAAATGGCGGGCAAGGAGCAGGTTCTCGATAATATGGATATCGAGAAGGAGCGCGGCATTACCATCAAGGCGCAGACCGTGCGCCTGAACTACCGCGCCCATGACGGCAAGGATTACGTCCTCAACCTGATCGACACGCCCGGCCACGTCGACTTCGCCTATGAGGTCAACCGCTCGCTGGCCGCCTGCGAAGGCTCGCTGCTGGTCGTCGATGCCTCGCAAGGTGTCGAAGCGCAGACGCTCGCCAATGTTTATCACGCGCTCGATGCCGGCCACGAAATCGTGCCGGTGCTGAACAAGGTCGATCTGCCAGCGGCCGAGCCGGAAATGATCAAGAAGCAGATCGAGGACGTCATCGGCCTCGATGCCTCGAATGCGGTGATGATCTCGGCCAAGACCGGCCTCGGCGTGCCCGACGTGCTGGAAGCCATCGTCACCCGCCTGCCGCCGCCGAAGGGTGACCGCAACGCGCCGCTCAAGGCGCTGCTGGTTGACTCATGGTACGACCCCTATCTCGGCGTCGTCGTTCTGGTGCGCATTGTCGATGGCGTCCTCAAGAAGGGCCAGCGCATCCGCATGATAGGCATCGATGCGTCCTACGAAGTCGACCGCACCGGCGTGTTCAAGCCGAAGCTGACCATTGTCGATGAACTCGGCCCCGGCGAGATCGGCATGTTGACTGCGTCGATCAAGGAAGTCGCCGATACGCGCGTCGGCGATACCATCACCGACGAACGCAATCCGGTTGACGAGCCCCTGCCCGGCTTCAAGCCATCGATCCCGGTCGTGTTCTGCGGACTGTTTCCGGTCGATGCGGCGCAGTTCGAAGATCTGCGCGCGGCGATGGGCAAGCTGCGCCTCAACGACGCGTCGTTCTCCTTCGAAATGGAAACGAGCGCCGCGCTCGGTTTCGGTTTCCGCTGCGGCTTCCTCGGCCTGTTGCATCTTGAAATCATCCAGGAACGGCTCGAGCGCGAATTCAATCTCGATTTGATCGCCACCGCGCCGTCAGTCATCTACAAGATGAACTTGCGCAATGGCGACCATGTCGAACTGCACAATCCGGTCGACATGCCGGACGTCATGCAGATTCTCAGCATCGAGGAGCCGTGGATCGAAGCGACGATCCTGACGCCCGACGACTATCTCGGCTCGGTGCTGAAGCTGTGCCAGGACCGCCGCGGCACGCAGAAGGAACTCACTTATGTCGGCTCACGCGCGATGGTGAAATACGAACTGCCGCTCAATGAAGTGGTGTTCGATTTCTATGACCGCCTGAAGTCGGTGTCGAAAGGCTATGCCTCGTTCGACTATAACCTGACCGACTACCGCGAAGCCGATCTGGTCAAGATGTCGATCCTGGTCAATGACGAGCCGGTCGATGCGCTTTCCATGCTGGTGCATCGCAGCCGCGCCGAAACGCGCGGCCGCGGCATGGTCGAGAAGCTGAAAGAACTGATCCCACCGCACATGTTCCAGGTACCGATCCAGGCCGCCATTGGCGGCAAGATCATCGCCCGCGAAACCGTCCGCGCCATGCGCAAGGACGTGACCGCAAAGTGTTACGGCGGCGACGCCACCCGCAAACGCAAGCTCTTGGACAAGCAGAAAAAGGGCAAGAAGAAAATGCGGCAGTTCGGCAAGGTCGACATCCCGCAGGAAGCGTTCATTGCCGCGTTGAAGGTGGATACGTGAGGCACGCAAGTCATTCGCTCTGAAATTTACGATGCGGGCTTCATGCCCGCCTCGTTTTTTTTCGGCCGCCCCCTCACGGCTGCGGGATCTTCGCCCGCTCGACGATCGGCTGCCATTTGTCGAAGTCGGCCAGCACGCTCTTCTCCAGCGCGTCGCCCGACATGCTCGCCGGCGTCACGCTCAGCGCCTTCAGCCGCTCGATCGTTGCTGGCTCCTTGGTGATCTCGATCAACTCGCTGGCGAGTTTCGTGCGGATAGCCTCGGGCACATTGCGCGGCGTGATGAACACGGCCGACCAGGTCACATCCAGTCCCGGGATCGACTCCGCCAAAGTCGGGATCGAGCTGTCGAAACCGTAGCGCTCGGGCCCCGACACCGCGATGGCTTTGGCCTTGCCAGCCTGCACCTGCGGGTAAGCGGTGGAGAACTGGTCGCACGTCATCTGGATCTGGCCGCCGAGCAGATCCTGGATAATCTGATTGGACGCACGATACGGCACATGCGCCAGCTTGGCGCCCGTGTGCTGCACGATCAGTTCCATGCACAGATGCTGCGACGTGCCAATGCCGGACGAACCGTAGCTGAGCTTGTCAGGATTGGCCTTGATGTAGTCGATGAACTCCGGAACCGTTTTTGCCGGCACGCTCGGATGCACGATCAGCATGTTCGGCTGCGTGCCGACCATCGCCACCGGCAAAATATCCTTGCGGCTGTCATAGCCGAGCTTGTCTTTGTAAATGTGCGGCAGGATGAACAAAGTGCCCGCCGTGACGACGCCGAGCGTGTAGCCGTCCGGTGCGCCCTTCGCCATCGCGCCGACGCCGATGCTGCCGCCCGCACCGCTCTTGTTCTCGACGATGAATTGCTGGCCGAGGCGCTGCGACAAACGATCGGTGAAAATGCGCGCCGCGACGTCGGTGTTGCCGCCAGCGGCGAACGGCACGATCACCGTCACCGGCTTGGCCGGCCATTGCTGCGCCTGCGCCGTGGCAACAAGACCGAGCGTCACAAGACAGGCCGCGGCCGCATTCAAAATCAGCTTCATCGTATCCTCCCTGAAATATGTCTGTACGGATCTCTCGCGGATCCTTGATCGGCAGGGAGCTTAACCCGGATATTCGGCGCGCGCGATGGTGGGCAGAGGAAAAATCGTCGCGTCTAAGGCCCCGCCTTCGGCAATGCCTTGCAGGCGCTTGCCGCCTTCTTGCCGGCGAAGCGCGCATCGATGAAATCATGCGCCGCCTGTGCGCCATTTTTCATCGAGCCATTATGGTCAGTGTCGGCAAGCGGCAGATAGTCGATGACATTGCCCTTGGCGCACAGCGCCTTCACCGTCGTATCGGTGTCCTTGGGAAACACGGTGACGTCGGCCTTGCCCTGCACCACCATGGTCGGCGCGGCGATGCGCAAAGTGCCCGGCTCATTCTGCGCCGCAACACGCAGGAACGGCGCGAGGTCCGGATTGGGGACAAACTGATCCTTGGCAATCGCGGTCGACCAATAGCCGGTTGTCAGCGCCTTGCTCATGCAGCCGTCCATCAGCACCGGCAATTGCGCGATAGCCTGCGGCGTCAAGATATTCGTGAGATCGATCTCGCGATGATTGGTGGCGTAGGACTGCAGCACGTAGAGCACATAAGGCAGGCTGAGCTCGACCTTGTCCGACTTCATGACGAAATCGAGACGGCCCTTGATCTGCGAGCCCGGCGCGAATGCGACATTGCCGAGCAGCTTCAACTCCGGCACGTAAGCAGGGCCCTGCGCCGCCGCGAACAGCTCGACATGGCCGCCTTGCGAATGTCCCATCACGGCGTAACGCGTGCCAATCTTCGGCTCGATGGCGCGCGCCGCACGTAGCATGTCGAGCGTGTTGCGCCCCGTCGGCACGCCTTGCAGGAAGGGCTGGAAACCGGCGACGCCGAGTCCCTGATAATCGGAAGCGACCACGGCGTATCCCTTGGCGACGAAGCCATCGATCAAGGTGCGAATGTCGGCGATGTAAGGATGCTCCGGCCCGTTGTCGTTATCGAGCGACGGCGCACAAGCAGGGCCGAGGCCCGTTGTGCCATGCGACCAGGTGATCACCGGCCAGCCGCCCTTCGGCGCTTCCCCTTTCGGGATCGACACGGTGCCGGTCACCGGCACGACGCGGCCCTGCGCATCACTTGAGCGATAAAGCACCAACGTCGTGCTCGCCGCACTCGGCAGTGCCATGGTACCGGCAAAAGGCCGCTGCCAGATCACCGAACCGCGCGCGCCCTTCGGCAGAGGCTGCGGCGGCACATAGAACGCCGCGCCATCCGGACCTTTCGCCAAGGGCGCCGCCAGCGCGCCACCACTCAGCGGCAGCACCAGAGCAGCAATGATGGCGAAGGCGCTTTTGACGTGCATGAAATGTCCCGCGGTTGAAGTCTTGCCGGACAAGACACGCAATGTTTAAAGAGCGGGTGAAGATGCCCGCCGCATTTGGCGGCAATGCGCCCTGTCACACCGCCCGGGTCAGCCCGCCATCCACGCGCAGGTTCTGTCCGGTGATGTATCCGGCGCCGTCGGACGCCAGGAACGCCACCGTCGCCGCGATCTCGTCCATCGTGCCATAGCGCTGCATCGGCACGCTGGCGCGGCGCTCTTCGGTTTGCGGCAGGCTGTCAATCCAGCCCGGCAGAACATTGTTCATGCGCACATTGTCGGCGGCATATTGGTCGGCGAAAACCTTGGTATAAGCGGCAAGCCCGGCACGAAACACAGCCGAGGTCGGGAACATCGCGCTCGGTTCGAAAGCCCAGGCGGTTGAGATGTTGACGATGGCACCTTTCTTCTGCGCCACCATCAAAGGCGCCACCAGCCGCACCGGCCGGACGACATTGAGCAGATACACGTCCATGCCCTTGTGCCACTGCTCGTCGGTGATCTTGAGGATCTGGTCGCGCGGCCCATGCCCGGCGCTGTTCACTAGCACATCGACGCGGCCCCATTCTTTCATCGTCGCGTCGACCAGCCGCTGCAGATCGTCATTCGATTGGTTCGAGCCGGTGATGCCGATGCCGCCAAGCTCCTTGGCCAAGGCCTCGCCCTTGCCGGACGATGACAGGATGGCAACCTTGTAGCCGTCACCGGCAAGCTTGCGCGCCGCTGCGGCGCCCATACCGCTACCGCCCGCGGTGATGATGGCAACTTTCATCGATAGCCTCCCTTAAAGACCGAGCAGCTTTTCCGCATTGCCATGCGCGATCGCTTCGCGCTCGGCGTCGCTCACCGGCAGCGTATCGAGAAACGCCCGCGCCGTGGCCATCGAGCCATACGGATAATCGACCGAATACATGATGCGCTCCGGCCCGACTGTGCTCAACAGCGTCTGGAACGTCGAGGCATAATTGAAGCCGCCGAATGTGTAGTGCACGTTCTGCCGCAAGTAGTCGCCGAGCGGCTTCTGCGGCCGCGCCGTTGGTGGCAGCAGCGCGCCTTGCGCTTCAATGCGCGGCATCATGAAGGGCAACGCCTCGCCCATATGGCCGATCACCATTTGCAATTTCGGATAGCGGTCGAACACACCGCCCAGCATCATGCGCAGGATGTGCATCGCGGTCTCAATGTGCCAGCCCCAGCCGGGACCGGCGAGCATCATTGACGCCGCCGGATGCAAACCGGCGTAGGACGCTTCCATCACCGCTTTCGGGGCGATGGTCGGATGCAGATAGAGCGGCACGTTCAACGCCTCGGCGCGCGCCAGCAGCGGCGCAAAGAACGCATCGTCAAGATAGCGGCCGCGGCTGTGGCCGTTGATGTTGGCGCCCTTGAAGCCGAGATCGCGCACGCAACGCTCCAGCTCATCGGCGGCCTGCTCCGGCGCCATCACCGGCAGCGAGGCGAAACCGGCGAAGCGCGTCGGATACTGGCGCACTGCGGCGGCGAGCACGTCATTGGCGTCGCGCGCGACAGCGATGGCGTCGGCGGCGTCGGATTGTTCGACGCCGGGCGAATTCAGCGACAGCACCTGCATGTCGAGGCCGGCGGCGTCCATCTCGGCAATGCGCTGGTCGCCAATGTCGGCCAGTTGCGCCAGCAGCTTCGCGCCGCGCTCGCCGCCGTTTTTCTGGATGCCTTCCTTGTTGAGCCGCCCCGGGCCATCGAGAAACTTCGGCGTGGTGAAATGTTCTTCAATGGCGATCGTGCGCATGGCTGGCCTTCAGGTCGCGAGTGTTTGTCCTGCTCGCTCTATCGTACAGCTTCGCCGCAGGAGCAAGCGACGGTGCGAGCGCTTCTTATCCCTCCCCGGTCACGGGGAGGGTCCGGCACGCAGTGCCGGGGGTGGGGCGATGCCAAATGATAGACATCCCCACCCGACCCGGCTTCGCTTACGCTCGGCCGGGCCACCCTCCCCTTTCCGGGGAGGGATAAGAAAGAAGAAGCTCCACTGGAGAAGATCAAACCAATGCCCACTAAACCCACCGCCGACTTCGCCCAGTTCGACGCGCTCGATATCCGCGTCGGCCGTATCGTCAACGTCGAGGATGCCGCCACCAAGAAGCCGACCTACCGCATGACCATCGACTTCGGTGCCGACATCGGCACCAAGGTCTCGTGCGGCGCCTACAGGAACTATCCGAAGGAAAGCCTGATCGGCCAGCAGGTGCTGTGCGTGGTCAACTTCGCGCCACGGCGCATGGGCCCGGAAGTCTCGGAGGTGCTGGTGCTCGGCGTGCCGAATGCCGCCGGCGAGACGATCTATGTCACGCCGCAACAGCCGGTCGACCTCGGCGTGGCGCTGTTCTGATGCGCGAGCCGCGCCGTCGATCAGTAGCGCGTGCGATAGCTGGTCGAGCCGATATAGCGCGGCGGCTCGGTGAAGATCTGCTCGAAGCTGTCGAAGTCCCGGCCGGTGCGCGGGGTGTAATAACGCACCGAACGGCGCGGCGCCGTATCGGCAACGTTGTACACCGGACGCGCCGAGCTGCGCGACGCCATCAGCTCTTCGCCGCCGCCGGTGACGACGATGCGCGTATTGCCGGCATTCGGCCGCACCAGTTCGAACAAGGTCGCGGCATTCTGCGGCGACAGGCGGATGCAGCCATGCGACGCCGGCCGGCCGAGCCGCGACACTTCGGTGCTGCCGTGAATCGCATAGCCATGATGGAAGAAGATCGAGTGCGGCATCGGCGACCAGTCATACTTGCGCGAATACCACTGACGCTCGAGCCGCTCGGGACGGTAGCTGCCGACCGGTGTGCGATAGCCCCAACGCGCGGTCGATACCGGCCAGTGGTAGCGCGACACGCCATCGACCTCGACGGTGAGCCGCTGCGCCGACTTGTCGACCGTGATGACAATGCCCGCCTGCGCGGCTGCGCTTGTCAGGACGAACAGGCCCGCCGCAAAGACGGCCTTGATGACGGTACGCATACAAAACTCCCCAGCCACCCGTAACCTTATTCCCTTCGCCTCTGCGAAATCTATGCGCTTTTTGGTTACCGCGCCGGCCCGTTTCGCCTTGCGGCATGCGCCGGCAACGCCCTCGTAAAGCCATTGTTAACCATAAAAGTTACTGTGTCTGCTGGTCAATTGGCGGTTTTGCCGCAGCCGGGGCGGGTTCCGCCCGCGTTTAAACCATGGCGAGCGTTTAACCCTGACAGACCGCTGCGTAACCGATAGATCGGACGTCATGCTGAGCCGTATTGCCATCTTTGCCGGATTATTGGGCGTGCTGATCGTCGGCGCTGTCGCCGTTGAAACGCAGTCGCCCGATTGGCGCGCGCTGTGGAGCCCGCGCCAGGCACAGGCGCAGACCGCCGAGCCGCTGCCGGGCGAGAACACCCCGGCAGACGCCAAGCCCACCGAAGCCAAGCCGGCGGAAGCCCCACCGGTGCAGCCGCCGCAGGTTCTCGATCAGCCCGTTACACCGGCCCCTACCCCGCCGCCGGTCGTTGTCGCGCCCTCCGCCGAGCCGCCGGCCGTCGCCGTGACGCCGCCTTTGCCGCCGGAAAAGCCGGCCACGGCTGAACCGAAAAAAGAAGCCCTGTCGGTGAAGCAGCGTTTCGCTGCCGAGAAGCTGCCGACCTTGGGCAAGGCCATGGCCATTGGCTATTACCCGCGCGGCTGTTTGCAAGGCGGCGTTGCGTTGCCGGTCAACGGCCCGACCTGGCAAGTCATGCGCATTTCGCGCAACCGCAATTGGGGCCACCCGAGCCTGGTCAACTTCCTGGAAAAATTCGCGCCTGCCGCATCGAAGGCGACCGGCTGGAAAGGCATTCTTGTTGGCGACATGGCGCAGCCGCGCGGCGGCCCGACGCCCTATGGCCATCGCAGCCACCAGACCGGGCTTGATGTCGATATCTGGTTCATGCCGATGCCGGGCCACACGCTGACATCGGAAGAGCGCGAGAAGACTTCGGCGATCAATCTCGTCGCCGATGACTGGAAGCGCGTCAATCCGAAAACATGGACGCCGCAGCACGCCTCTTTCATCAAGACAGCGGCTGAACAGCCGGGCGTCGAGCGCGTGTTGGTCAATGCCGCGATCAAGAAAGAAATGTGCCGCATGAACGGCAACCGCAAGGAGCCGTGGATGGCGAAGGTGCGGCCGTGGTACGCGCACCACGATCACATCCATGTCCGCTTGCAATGCCCGGCCGATTCACCGACCTGCCGCGGCCAGCCTTCTGTCACCGATGAAGAAGACAATGGCTGCAGCGACAAGGCGCTCGACCACTGGTTCTCCGACAAGGTGCTGAACCCGCCGAAGCCGACCACACCGCCGAAGCCGCCGCGCCCGTTGACCATGGCCGACTTCCCGCCAGCCTGTCAGACCGTGCTCGCCGCGCCGGACAAGCCGCAGAAGAACTAGTTCTGCAATCCGTGCGCGCTGGCGCACGTAGCAAAAACGTGCGATCCGGTTGCGCGCTAAAAAACAAACTCAAATTCCGGGAAGAAACATCATGCAGCTCTGCCGCTTCAACGATAATCGTTTGGGCCTCGTTGAAGGCGATCGCGTCAAGGACGTCACGGCGGCGTTGAAGATCCTGCCCGCGGCCCACTATCCCCTGCCCACTTACGATTTGATGATCGCCAACCTGCCGGCCGTGCGCGCGGAAGTCGAAAAGCTTGCTAAAGATGCCAAGGTTCTGGCGCTGGCCGATGTCGCGCTGCTGTCACCGGTCGCCAATCCGGGCAAGATTGTTGCAGCACCAGTGAACTACAAGAAGCATCTGGAAGAAGCGCAGACCGATCCGGCGCTGCATCTCCAGAACAAAATCGCGGAAATCCAGCGCGTCGGTCTGTTCCTGAAGGCGACCAGTTCGCTCGGCGGCGCCAGCCAGGACATCGTCATCCGCCATCCTGATCGCCGCACCGACCACGAGATCGAACTCGTCGCCATCATCGGCAGCAAGTGCGACCGCGCGACGCGCGAGAATGCGCTATCGCATGTCGCCGGCTATTGCATCGGCCTCGACATCACGGTGCGCGGTCCGGAAGAGCGGAGCTTGCGCAAGTCGATCGACACTTATTCGGTGATGGGCCCTTACATGGTCACCGCCGACAGCGTGAAGAACCCGGACAATCTCGGCTTTGAACTCACCGTCAACGGCGAGCCGCGGCAGAAGGCCAACACCAACGATCTCATCATCGGCATTGCCGACCTGATCGTGTTTGCCTCAGCCTATTACACCTTGATGCCGGGCGACCTGCTGATGACCGGCACGCCGGAAGGCGTCGCGCCGATCGTACCCGGCGATGTCATCGATGCGCGGATTGATCAGTTGGGCGAGATGCAGGTGAAGGTGAGGTAGCCTCTTGCCCCGGACGCGGCGCGATACGAAACGAAGTGAAGTATAGCGACGCAGAGCCGGGGCCGTTCCGCCCACCGAATGCGTGACGATCCCGGTTCTGCAGCGCACCGTTTCACGCTGCGCTGCGCCCGGGACAAGGCTCACGCCACCGGCAACACATTCGTGTACTTCACCTGCTCCAGCGCGAAGCTCGACTCGATCGAGGCAATGCCTTCGAGCCGCGTCAGCTTGGTCTTGAGAAAGCGCTCATAAGCGGCAAGGTCCGGCACCACGACGCGTAGCCAGTAATCGCGCGGGCCGGTCATCAAGTAGCACTCCAGCACTTCCGGCCAACGCGCGATGGTCTTGGCGAATTTGTCGAGCAGATCCTCTTTCTGCTTCTCGAGTTTGACGGAGATGAAGACGCTGACCGGCAGCCCCGCCGCCCTTTGATCGAGCACCGCGACATAGCGCGCGATGACACCGGACTTCTCCAGAATGCGCACGCGGCGCAAGCAAGGTGACGGCGACAGTCCGACCTTTCCAGCGAGATCGTTGATGCTCATGCGGCCATCAACCTGCAACAACGCGAGAATCTTGAGGTCAACCGCATCGAGGGTTGGAATTGGCATAAGTCACCTGCTTTTGACGTTAAAGTAGCGGAACACGCCAATCAACGCCAAATTCATAACGGAAATTGGCAGGTATCGCCAGCGTTTCTCCGTCATCCTGAGGTGTGAGCCGTGCTCACGGCGAGCCTCGAAGGATAGACGGCCCATGACCACGATCTCCACCGACAAACTCGCTGCCCTCAGCGCCCTCGAGCGCAAGGTGCTGTGGCTGGCCAGTTGGACCATCCACAACGCCAATCATCTGCGCGAGAGCACGGACGGCCTGAAGGTCGGCGGCCATCAGGCCTCATCGGCGTCGCTCGCCACCATCATGACGGCTTTGTATTTCGATGTGCTGCGACCGCAGGACCGAGTCGCCGTCAAGCCGCACGCCTCGCCGATCTTCCACGCCATCCAGTACATGCTCGGCAAGCAGACGCAGGAGAAGCTGGAAAACTTCCGCGGCTACAAGGGCGCGCAGAGCTATCCGTCGCGCACCAAGGACACTGACGATGTCGACTTCTCGACCGGCTCGGTCGGTCTCGGCGTCGCGCAAACCTTGTTCTCGTCGCTGGTGCAGGATTACGTCCGCGCGCATGGCTGGGGCTTGAACCGTCCGGAAGGCCGCACCATCGCTTTGGTTGGTGACGCCGAACTCGACGAAGGCAATATCTTTGAAGCGCTGCTCGATGGCTGGAAGCAGGGCCTGCGCAATTGCTGGTGGATCATCGACTATAACCGCCAAAGCCTCGACGCCGTCGTGCGCGAAGGATTGTGGGAACGTTACGAGCAGCTGTTCAAGAATTTCGGCTGGGATGTCGTCATCGTCAAATACGGCGCGCTGCAACAAGCGGCGTTCAAGGAGCCGGGCGGCGACAAGCTCAAGTCATGGATTGATAACTGCCCGAACCAACTCTACTCGGCGCTGGTGTTTGCGGGCGGCGCGGCGTGGCGCAAGCGCCTCAATGACGAAATCGGCGATCAGGGCGATGTCTCGAAGCTGATTGCCAAGCGTAGCGATGATGAGCTCGCCGCGCTGATGAACAATCTCGGCGGCCATGATTTGCCCGCCGTGCTCGCTGCGTTCAACAGCGTCACCACCGACAAGCCGACCTGCTTCATCTGTTACACGGTGAAGGGCTTCGGCCTGCCGATGGCCGGCCACAAGGACAACCACGCCGGCATGATGACGACGGCGCAGATGGAGATCTTCCAGAAGGCCATGGGCGTGCGCGCCGGGCATGAATGGGACAAGTTTGAAGCCATCGCTCAGCCTGAGAAGATACAGGCGTTTCTCGATTCTGTGCCGTTCGCCGCGGAAAAGAACCGCCGGCTTGAGGCGCCGATGATCGACGTGCCGGCCGACATTCCAATCACCATTCAGCCGGTGATGGCAACGCAGAATGGCTTCGGCGCCGTGCTCAATGAGATCGGCCGCAGCGACAGCGAATTCGCGCAGCGCATCGTCACCACCTCGCCCGATGTCACCGTGTCGACCAATCTCGGCCCCTGGGTGAACCGGCGCGGCCTGTTCGCGCGCGAGTCGATGGCCGACACGTTCAAGAGCGAGCGCATTCCCTCGACCTTCAATTGGGAATTCTCGCCGAAGGGCCAGCACATGGAGCTCGGCATTGCCGAGATGAACCTGTTCGTCATGCTGTCGGCGCTCGGCCTGTCGCATTCGATCAATGGCGAACGCCTGCTGCCGATCGGCACCTTGTACGATCCGTTCATCGCGCGCGGCCTCGATGCACTGAACTATGCCTGTTACCAGGACGCGCGCTTCATGGTGGTGGCGACGCCGTCCGGCATTACGCTCGCCGGTGAAGGTGGCGCGCATCAATCGATCGCCGAACCCTTGATCGGCATTGCGCAGGATGGCCTCGCCTCGTTCGAGCCCGCCTTCGTTGATGAGTTGTCGGTGATCATGAACTGGGCCTTCAACTACATGCAGAAGGACGGCACTGAAGAGGCGTCGGAAAAGAACTGGCTGCGTGATGAGACCGGCGGCTCGGTGTATCTGCGCCTGTCGACGCGGCCGATCGAACAGATCAAGCGCGAGATGACGCCCGAATTGCGCAGCGACATCGTCGATGGCGCCTATTGGCTGCGCAAGCCGGGCCCGAATTGCCAGATCGTTGTCGCCTATAGCGGCGCCATCGCGCCGGAAGCGATCAACGCCGTCGGCCTGATGGCGGAAGACCGCCGCGACATCGGCCTGCTTGCCGTCACCTCCGCCGACCGCCTCAATGCCGGCTGGAGCGCGGCGCAGCGCGCGCGTGAACGCGGCCTGGTGCATGCGCGCTCGCACATCGAACGCCTGCTCGGCGACCTGCCGTCGAACTGCGGCATCGTCACTGTTGTGGATGGCCATCCGGCGACGTTGGCGTGGCTGGGCGCCGTGCTCGGTAACCGCACCCGCGCACTCGGTGTCGAGCATTTCGGCCAGACCGGAACGCTCGCCGATTTGTACCGGCACTATGGCATCGACTCGAATGCCATCATCGCCGCGGCGCAGGCGATCGCGCCGGGCAAGCCGATCCGGTTCCTGAAGGCTTTGCCGTGAGGCAAACTCCGTTCGTTCCCGCGAAAGCGGGAACCCAGTTCTAATGCTGCAATGCTTGGCTCAGTCTGGGTCCCCGCTTTCGCGGGGACGAACGGAGAAAATTAGCGGCCATCTTCAAGAATCATCGCCGCGCCCTTCTCGGCAATCATGATGGTCGGCGAATTGGTATTGCCCGAGGTGATCGAGGGCATCACCGACGCATCGATGACGCGCAATCCATCAATGCCGATAACCCGCAACCGCGCATCGACCACCGCGCTGACATCGTCATCGCGGCCCATCTTCGCCGTGCCGACCGGATGGAAGATCGTCGTGCCGATATCGCCGGCGGCCTTCTCCAGCGCCGCCTCGTCATCGCTCGGCACTTGCGAACCCGGCAGATACTCCACCGGCGCATAACGCTGCAACGCCTGCTGCCCGACAATACCGCGCGTGACGCGGATCGAATCCGCCGCAACGCGCCGGTCCTCCGGCGTCGACAGATAATTCGGCGCAATTGCCGGTGCCTTGGCCGGATCGGCCGATTTCAACGTCAAAGTCCCGCGCGAGGTCGGCCGCAAATTGGCAACGCTCGCCGTGAAGGCTGGGAACGGATGCAGCGGATCGCCGAACTTCTCCAGCGACAAGGGCTGCACATGATACTGGATGTTGGCACGGTCCTGATGCGGATCGGATTTGGTAAAGGCGCCAAGCTGCGACGGCGACATCGTCATCGGCCCGCGCCGCCGCAGGAAATAATCGAGGCCCATGCCGGTGCGGCCGAGCAATGACGCATTGATCGCGTTCAGCGTCTTGACGCCCGACACTTTGTAGATCGTGCGCAACTGCAAATGGTCCTGCAGATTGCTGCCGACGCCCGGCTTGTCGAGCACCATTTCAATGCCGTGCTGCGCCAATTGCCCGCCCGGCCCGACCCCCGACAGCATCAGCAAATGCGGGGAACCGATCGCGCCCGCCGACAAGATCACCTCACCGCGGCAACGCGCCGAGCGCAATTCACCGCCCTGCCCGAAGCGCACGCCGTTCGCCCGCTTCCCATCGAACGTCACTGCTTCCGCCGCACATCCCGACTCGACGCGCAAATTCTTGCGCCCCATCACCGGCTTCAGGAATCCGCGCGCCGCCGACCAGCGCCGCCCGCGCCGTTGATTGACGTGGAAATAGCCGATGCCCTCATTGTCGCCGGTGTTGAAGTCCTCCACCGCCGGAATGCCGTATTGCACCGCCGCCTGCCGGAACGCCTCCAATATCTCCCACGACAGCCGCTGCTTCTCGACACGCCATTCGCCGCCGGCGCCATGCTCATCGCCAACCACAAAATGGTCGACATGCTTGCGGAAGAACGGCCGCACGTCGTTCCACGACCAGCCGGGCAAGCCGAGCTGCCGCCATTGGTCGTAATCGGTCGCCTGCCCGAGCATGTAAATCATGCCGTTGATCGCCGACGAGCCGCCGAGCACCTTGCCGCGCGGATAATTCAGCGCGCGGCCGTTCAACCCCGGCTCCGGCTCGGTCTTGAACATCCAGTCGGCGCGCGGATTGCCGATGGCAAACAGATAGCCGACCGGAATGTGAAACCAGATCCAGTTGTCGTGGCCGCCGGCTTCCAGCAGCAGCACGCGCTTGCCCGGATCGGCGGACAACCGGTTTGCCAGAACACAACCGGCGGAGCCCGCGCCCACGATGATGTAGTCGAATTCGCCCTCGATCGGCGCAGCCACAGCCATAGTCACTCCCTCGGCGTTTCTGCGCCGGACTTTACCTTTATGCGCAAGACTTGCTAGGCTGAAGTCCTGAAGCGTGCCGTGCGTGCGCCTCGTGCAGCCGGAACGGCGGTTCCGACGTTTTCTTCCCGAAGTCTCAACCTTATGGTCGCGTTGCGCGGCCGTGGAGAACCGCCATGTTCAAACGCCTGATTGCCATCGCCGCGCTGCTGTTCGCCGCCGCACAACCCTTGGCGGCGCAGGAAGCGATTACCGTCTTCGCCGCCGCGTCGATGAAGAACGCGCTCGACGACACCAACGCCGCCTTCACCAAGGCAACCAATATCAAGGTGACGGCGAGTTATGCCGCCTCCTCCGCGCTCGCCAAGCAAATGGAAAGCGGCGCGCCTGCTGACGTGTTCATCTCCGCCGATCTCAACTGGATGGATTACGTTGCGGCCAAGAACCTCATCAAAGCCGGCAGCCGCTACAATTTGCTCGGCAACAAGCTCGTGCTGGTGTCCGGCAAAGACTCCAAGATTGACAATGTGAAGATCGAGCAAGGCTTCGACATCGCCAGGCTCGCTGGCGACGGCCGCATCGCCGTCGCCGACGTCAAGGCCGTCCCGGCTGGCCTCTATGCCAAGGCGGCGCTTGAGAAGGTCGGTGCATGGGCGGCAGCAGAGCCGAAGCTGGCGCAGGCCGAGAATGTCCGCGCTACGCTCGCTTTCGTCGCGCGCGGCGAAACGCAGATCGGCATCGTTTACGAAACCGACGCCAAGGTCGAGCCGAACGTCAAGATCGCCGGCTTCTTCCCGGAGGGTTCGTATCCGCCGGTCGTTTATCCGGTCGCCGCCACTACCTCGGCAAAGCCGGATGCAGCGAAGTATCTCGACTTCCTGCGTAGTAGCTCGGCGAAGGCGATTTTTGAGAAATACGGCTTCAGCGTTTTGGCCAGCGCCAAAGCGTCGTAGTGCGTGAGCCATAAAACGCATTTTCCGAACTCGTCATGCCCGGCCTTGTGCCGGGCATCCACGTCTTGTTTTCTTAGCAGCGAATCAAGGCGTGGATGGCCGGGACAAGCCCGGCCATGACGGTCACAGGGTGAAATCTTGCTCTCGTTAACTCCCGAAGAATGGACTGCCGTCGCCCTCTCCTTACGAGTGGCGACGGTGGCGACCTTGATCTCATTGCCCTTCGGCATCGCTGTCGCTTGGGTTCTTGCGCGCAAAAACTTTCACGGCAAGGCGCTACTCAATGCCTTCATCTATCTGCCGTTGGTGCTGCCGCCGGTTGTCACCGGTTATCTGCTACTGATCGCTTTCGGCCGCCGCGGCATTTTCGGCGAGGCTTTGGCCAGCGTCGGCATTGTGCTGTCGTTCCGCTGGACCGGCGCGGTGCTGGCCTGCGCCATCATGTCGTTTCCGCTGCTGGTCGGCGCCATCCGGCTGTCGATCGAAGCGGTTGACCGCAAACTTGAAGATGCCGCCGCCACGCTCGGCGCCAACCGCCGCTGGACCGTTTTCACCGTGACGCTGCCGCTTGCCTTGCCGGGCATCATCGCCGGTGCCGTGCTCGCTTTTGCCCGTGCGCTCGGCGAATTCGGCGCCACCATTACTTTCGTGTCCAACATTCCCGGCGAGACGCAAACCATTTCGGCGGCGATCTATACGCTGACGCAAGTGCCGGGCGGCGATGCGCAGGCGCTGAAGCTGGTCGGCATCGCGGTGGCAATTTCACTGCTGGCGCTGATCCTGTCGGAATGGTTCGGCCGCCGGGCCGGTGCGCGCGTGCACGGCGTTTGACATGATTTCAATCGACATCGACAAAAAGCTTGGTGACTTCACGCTGAGCGCCGCTTTCGAGGGCGACAGCGGCGTCACAGCGTTGTTCGGGCCATCCGGCTCGGGCAAGACGTCCATCGTCAGCATGATCGCCGGTCTTACGAAGCCCGATCGCGGCCGCATTATCATCGATGGCGAGACCGTGTTCGACAGCAATGCGGGCATCGACGAGCCGGCCTATCGCCGCCGCATCGGCTATGTCTTTCAGGACGGCCGCCTGTTTCCGCATCTATCTGTGGCGCGCAATCTCGATTACGGCCGCTGGATGACCGGCATAGAACGCGATCAAGCGCAGTTCAAGCGCGTCACCGAATTGCTCGACATTGCGCCGCTGGTGAAGCGCCGCCCCGGTGCTTTGTCGGGCGGCGAACGCCAGCGCGTCGCGCTCGGCCGCGCACTTTTGATGCGCCCGCGTCTGATGTTGCTCGACGAGCCGATGGCCTCGCTCGATGCCAAACGCAAGAGCGAGATCCTGCCCTATTTCGTTCGCCTGCGTGACGAGACAAAATTGCCGATGATCTATGTCAGCCATGATGCCAGTGAGGTGAAGGCGCTGGCCAGCCGCGTTGTGTTGCTCGATGGCGGCCGGGTGTTGAAGCAAGGCGGCGTGGAGTTGCTGTGATAGGATGCGGGGATGTTCCCGCCTTCCCGCATCGTCTGCCTCACCGAAGAAACCGTCGAGACGCTGTACCTGCTCGGCGAAGACGCGCGCATTGTCGGCGTCTCCGGTTATGCGGTGCGGCCGCCGCAGGTGCGCAAGGAAAAGCCGCGCGTCTCGGCTTTCATCTCCGCCGACGTGCCGAAGATCCTGGCGCTGGAGCCCGACCTCGTTCTTACCTTCTCCGACTTGCAGGCCGACATCGTCGCTGAGTTGATTCGCGCCAATGTCGCCGTGCATGCGTTCAACCAGCGCGACATCGCCGGCATCCTCGACATGGTGCGCATGCTCGGCGCGCTGGTCGGCCAGCCGGCCAAGGCGGACGCCCTCGCGCAGACGCTTGGCGCCCACGTCGACGCCGTCCGCGCGCGGGCGCAAAAGCTGCCGCGCCGGCCGCGCGTCTATTTCGAGGAATGGGACGAGCCGATGATCTCCGGCATCCGCTGGGTGTCGGAACTGGTCGAGGCCGCCGGCGGTATCGATGTGTTCCCGGAACTCAGCCACCGCAAGAACGCCAGGGACCGCATCGTCTCGCCCGGAGCCGTAGCCGCCGTTACTCCCGACATCATCATCGCCTCCTGGTGTGGCAAAAAATTCGCGCCCGCCAAGCTCACCGCCCGGCCCGGTTTCAGCCAGATACCGGCGGTCGCCACAAACTGGCTGCGCGAGATCAAGTCGCCGATCATCCTGCAGCCCGGGCCCGCGGCGCTGACAGAGGGCCTCGATGCCCTCGCCGGTATCGTCGCCGAATGGGTGGAAAGCCAGCCCCGTGCCGTGCTAGGCTGAGTTGCGCTGCAAAATCAGGAATTCGTCCGATGACCGTCCAGACCTTCAAGACCAGCAACACAAATGCCTCCTTGTGGCCGGATCTCGCTCTGGTGGTCTTCCTGATCGTGCTCTGCGTCGTGGCGCGGCTACTGCCGCATGCCCCGGGCTTCCTGCCGGTCGCCGCCAGCGGCCTGTTCGCCGCCCGTTATCTGCGCGTTCCTGCACTGGCCATCGTCGTGCCGGTCGTCGCCATGATGATCAGCGATGCCTTCCTGCCGACCGAAGACTGGCGCATCCAGCTGGTCGGCTTTTTCGCCATTGCCATTCCGGCCGTTGCCGGTTTGCTGACCCGGCGATTTCCCGGCGTGCTGCCGGTCGTCGGCACCATGATCGGCTCGTCGATCCTGTTCTTCCTGTTCTCGAACGGCGCCGTCTGGGCCTTCAGCGGCATGTACCCGCTGACCACCGCCGGCCTGACGCAGTGCTACGTGATGGCGCTGCCGTTCCTTGAGAAGACCATGGCGGGCGATTTGTTCTGGACCGCGGTCTTGTTCGGCGGCGCCTGGGCCGTGCAGAACGGCCTCACGCTGGCGCGCGTCCGCTCCAAGTAATCAGCCGACACGTAATCAGCCGATCCACTTCTGCACGCGTTTCAGGGAAGCGCGCGCACGTCCTGACAATGTCGTCGCCGCTTCTGTCTCGGCCAGCCGCAAGCCGACCGTCGTGACGTGACCGTTCTCGACCTTGTGCGCCAGCAGCGCCATTGTGCCGAGATGAACGATGTCGCCGAGCTTCGGCGGACGGCCGAGGTTCTCGGTGAAAAAGTCATCCAGCGTCACATCGGTATGGTCGGCGGCGACCTGCAGCCCGTAAATATCCGCCAGTGCACCGACCGTCGCGGTGCCGGGCACGAAGAAGTCGCCGAGCAATTCCGGATCGGGCACTTTCGGCGGCGGCATGTTCATGAAAAAGCGGTCGAGCGCCTGCGCCCTTTCCGGCGGGGCTAAAAGATAGACGTAGTCACCGACACGCACCGGGTCGGCTTCCGCCGGCGTCAGGATTTCCTCTTCGCGGATGACCAGAGTTGGCCGCGCCCAGTTCGGGATCAGGCCACGCTTGAGGTACGGGCTATTGGCCGGCACCGGATAGCCGACGATCTCGCGCGCCAATTGTCCCGGCAGATCGAGTTCGATGCGGCGCGGCATCGGATCGCTGCGCGCAAACGACATGCCGAGCTTGCGGGCGGACAAAGCCACGGTCCAGCCCTGGATCAGCAGCGACGACAGCACGACGACAAAGGCGACGTCGAAATAGACATAGGCCCCCGGCAGGCCGACCATCAGCGGGATTGAGGCGAGGAAGATCGCTACCGCGCCGCGCAAACCGACCCATGAGATGAACAGGTTCTCGCGCCACTGATACTTGAACGGCGCGAGACAGAGGAACACGGCCGCCGGCCGCGCCACCAGCATCAGCACCATCGCCACCGCAATGGCGCCCATCAGATTGTCGGCGAGCCGCTCCGGCCAGACCAGAAGGCCGAGCAGCACGAACATGACGATCTGCGCCAGCCAGGTGATGGCGTCGAGAAAGACGACGACCGAGTTGTGCGCGCGCGTCTGCCGGTTGCCGACGACCAGACCGGCCAGATAGACGGCGAGGAAGCCGGACGTGTGCACCGTATTGCCGAAGGCGAAGACGACCAGCGCGCTGATGGCGACGAAGGGCGCGTGCAGGCCCTGCGCCAGCGGCACCCGGTTGAGCACCAGGGTGATGACCCGCCCGCCGCCATAGCCGATCAGGCAGCCGAAAAAGACATCGCGGAACAGCGTGATAGCGGCCTGCGACCAGGTCTGGCCGCCAACGGCGAGGATTTCGACCAGCAGCAGCGCCAGGAATACCGCGAACGGATCATTGGTGCCGGATTCCATTTCCAGCGTGCCGCGCACTTTCGGGCGCAGGCGCAGGCCGCCGGCATTGATCAGCAGGAACACCGCGGCGGCGTCGGTCGAGGCGACCACCGCGCCCATCAGCAGCGCCTCGATCCATCCCATGCCGAGCGCATATTTCGCCACCGGCGCGGTCAGCAGCGTGGTGATGATGACGCCGACCGTGGCCAGCATCACCGATGGCGCGACCACATTGCGAATACTGGCAAAACGGGTGCGCAGACCGCCGTCGAACAGGATCAGCGCCAGGGCGATCGATCCGACGGTGTAGGCCACGCGGACATCGTCGAATTTGACGCCGCCGGGGCCGCCCTCGCCCGCCAGCATGCCGACGATCAGGAAGACGAGCAGCAAGGGCGCGCCGAAGCGCAGCGCCACCAGGCTGGACAGGATGCCGGCCATGATCAGCAGGCTGCCGAGAAGAATCGCAATGCTGACGGTATCGAGCGCGGCCATCCGCGCACTATCTATGATTCGGCGGGCACCGGCGCGATCAAAGCCAGCATGGCCTTGGCGATTTCATGCTCACCCATCACGACGGCGGTTGCACCATGCTTCTGCAGGTGCTCGATTTCGCCTTGAGAATGCGCCCGGGCGATGATCGGCAGCGCCGGATTGGCTTCGCGGGCCTGCGCGACCACCTGACCGCCTTCGAAGGCGTCGGGAATGGCTACCAGCAGGCAGCGGGCGCCGGCTAGATTCGCCGCATGGAGCACTTCGGGATCGGCCGCGTTGCCTATGATGGCCTCATGGCCGCTTTTTCGCAGTTCCTCGACCAGGTCCCTGTTGTCCTCGATCACCAGCATGGACGTCGCGGAGGACTGCGTCGCATCGGTGATGTAGCGGCCGACGCGGCCGTGCCCAACCAGAATGACGTGATTGCTCAGGGATGTTGCCGGGATCGGCTCCCGCATCACCGGGGCCTCTGGCGCGTCCGGCGCCGTGTTGCTGCTGTCGCGGACTTTTTCGGCGGCCAACCAACGGTCGAGGATCGCGAAGAACAGCGGGTTGAGCATGATCGACAGGATGGCGCCGGCCAGGACCAAATCGCGGCCCCGCTCCGGCAGCAATTCGAGGCTGACGCCTAACCCGGCCAGAATGAACGAGAATTCGCCGATTTGCGCCAGGCTCGCCGAGATCATCAAGGCGGTCGAGGTCGGATGCCCGAACATCCGGACAATGAGGAAGGCGGCGGCCGACTTGCCGATAATGATGATCATGACGGTCGCCAGCACCGGCAGCGGATCATTGATCAAGATCATCGGGTCGAACAACATACCGACCGACACAAAAAACAGCACGGCGAAGGCGTCGCGCAGCGGCAGAGTTTCGTTGGCGGCGCGCTGGCTGAGCTCCGACTCGCTCATCACCATGCCGGCGAAAAAGGCGCCGAGCGCAAAGGACACGCCAAACAGCGAGGCCGCCGCGAAGGCGACGCCAAGCGCAATGGCCAGCACCGACAGCCTGAACAGCTCGCGAGAGCCGGTATGCACCACAGTGTGCAGGATCCACGGGATAACCCGGCGGCCGACGATCAACATGATGGCGACGAAGGCGATCACCTTGCCGATGGTGATGGCGACCGGCATGCCCAGGGTCATCCAGTCGCCGCCCTCCGCCCCGGCGCCGCCTTTCAGGATCGGCGCTAAGGCTGGCAACAGAACGAGGGTGAGGACCATGGCGAGGTCCTCAACAATCAGCCAGCCGACGGCGATGCGGCCACGCTCGGTCTCGACCAGACGGCGCTCCTGCAGAGCGCGCAGCAGCACGACGGTACTGGCAACCGACAAAGCGAGACCGAAGACGAGCCCAGCGCCGAGCGACCAACCGAGCGTGTAGCTCAGGCCCATGCCGAGCACCGTGGCGACGGCGATCTGCACCACCGCGCCGGGCAAGGCGATGGCCTTCACCGAGATCAGGTCCTTGAGCGAGAAATGCAGGCCGACGCCGAACATCAGCAGGATGATGCCGATTTCGGCGAGCTCATTGGCCAGCGCCTGATCTGCCGTGAAAAAGCCCGGAATCGCTGGCCCGAGCAGCACGCCGGCGATCAGATAGCCTACCAGCGGCGAGATCCGCAGCCGTTGCGCCACGCCTGCCAACAAAAACGCCAGCACGAGGCCTGCGACAATTGTTGAGATCAGCGGCGTGTGATGAGGCATAGAACAACTCCTTCGCGTCCCGGCATGTACCGGAGTTTAACGCGAAGGAGTCAATGTGACAGCACCGCGCGGTGTTAGAAATTCACCTTGTCGCCGCCTTTGAGCGAGAGAATCTCGCGGGCTTCGTCAGGTGTGGCGATCTCGAGGCCGAGGCCTTCGAGGATCTTGCGCACCTTGGTCACCTGCTGAGCATTGGACTCGGCGAGCTTGCCGGCGCCGATCCACAGCGAGTCTTCCAGACCGACGCGGACATTGCCGCCCATGGCGGCGGCGATGGCGGCAACCTTCATCTGGTTAGCGCCCGCACCGAGCACCGACCAGTGATAATTATCGCCGAACAGGCGATCGGCCGTGCGCTTCATCATGATGACATCTTCCGGATGCGCACCGATGCCGCCCAGGAGACCGAACACCGACTGCACGAACAGCGGCGCCTTGATCAGGCCGCGATCGAGGAAGTGCTTCAGCGTGTAGAGATGACCGATGTCATAGCACTCGACTTCAAAGCGGGTGCCGTTCTCGGCACATGTCGTCAGAATGAATTCGATGTCGGCGAGCGTGTTCTTAAAGAAGCCTTTGCGCGAACCTTCGAGATACGGCTCTTCCCAATCATGTTTGAACTTGCCCTTGAAGCGCGGGATCATCGGATAGAGGCCGAAATTCATCGTGCCCATGTTGAGCGACGCGACTTCCGGCTTGAGGACGGCTGCCGGTTTGACGCGCTCTTCGACCGTCATGGTCGGCGAGCCGCCCGTGGTGATGTTCACCACGACACCGGAGCGCTGCTTGATCACCTTGAGGAAGGGCAGGAACGCTTCTGGCGTCTGATCCGGCCGGCCATCCTGCGGGTTGCGCGCATGCAGATGCACCACTGCGGCGCCGGCTTCGGCGGCGCCAATCGCGGCATCGGCGATTTCCTGGGCCGTGACCGGCAAATGCGGCGACATCGATGGCGTGTGAATTGAGCCTGTTATGGCGCAGGTAATGATGACTTTGGGCGACTTCGCCATGAGGTATCCATCCCGGTGATATGAGCGTTGCGGTTTCTTTGTTAGACGATGGCGGCGATCCTAGATACTACGCTGGTTGAAGTCACCTGCCGCAGGCGAAGGACAGCCATACTGGACCAGCAAACGCCCAAGGTGGCCCGTATGTCGGGCATGCTGGTCGGCATGCTTTGCGGCATCGGCGCGGCCATTGCGTGGGCCGGCGGTTTCGTCGTCGCGAAACACGGCATCGAGATCGGTTTTTCTCCGGCCGATCTGGCGCTGCATCGTTTCCTGTGGTCCGGCCTGCTGCTGATGCCGCTGGTCTTGCGCGACGGCATCAAGGATCTTGGCGGCGTGGGCTGGGGCCGCGGCTTCGTCATCTCTGTCTTGTCGGGTCCGGTGCAGTCGCTCGTTGCTTACACCGGCTTCATCCTGGTGCCGCTTGGACACGGCAGCGTCATTCAGCCGGCGACCGCCGCGCTGTGCGGCATCATCCTCGCTGCGCTCGTGTTGCGCGAAAGGCCTTCTGCGTCCCGTATTCTGGGCGGTTTTTTCATTACCGCGGGCTTGATTGTCTTCGGCTTTGAATCGCTGATGACGATCGGCACACATGGCATCGGTGGCGATTTGCTGTTCGCGCTCGCCGGCGCGTTCTGGGCAACCTTCGGCATCCTGCTGAGAACCTGGAATATATCGGGCACCCGCGCGGTCGCCGCTGTCGGAGCCATTTCGGTTCTCATCTTTGCGCCGCTGCATGGAATCTTCGTCGGCTACGACACCATCATTCGCCTGGGCTGGGCCGAGAACCTGTTGCAGATCGTGGCGCAGGGATTGGTCGCCGGTGTGTTGCCGATTTTCCTGTTCGCGCGCGTCGTCACACTGCTAGGCGCGGGGCGCGCCGCGACGTTTCCGGCGCTGGTACCGGGCTGCGCACTTATTATCGGCTATTTCGCTCTCGGAAATATTCCGACAATTCCGCAGCTCGTTGGTTTGGCGGTCGTGCTGATCGGGTTTCGGTTGACATTGAAGTAGCGCAGCGTGTCCCGGGCGCAGCGCAGCGCGTCTTCGTGGTGCGCTGCAGACCGGGATCTCGGTTGTTTCAGGAAGCAAGCGGGGCCCCGGATCTGCGTCGCATCATTTCATGCTGCGACGCGTCCGGGGCACGCGCCCTCACTCCGGCCCCGCATATTTACCCGCGGTCTCCGGGAACATGGTCTTGATGATCTTCATCTTGGAGATGTCGACCGACGCATCCATGTGCAGGAAAATGGCAGCGTCGCGGAACAGCTTCTCGATGCCGAAGTCGAGCATCATGCCGTTGCCGCCGTGCAGTTCGACCGCGTGCTGCGCCACCTTCATGATCTCTTCCGACGCGAACATCTTGACCATGTTGCAAAGCGTGTCAGCTTCCGGCGACAGTTCGTCAACCGAACGCGACGCGTGATCGAGCAGAGCGCGTACGGCTTCGATCTTGGTTGCCATGTCGGCCATTCGCAACGCGACCGCCTGATGCTTGATCAATATGCGACCGCCTTGCACGTAGTTCTGCGCATACTCGGCCGTCAGCTCGAAAGCGCGGACGCCGACGCCGAGATTCTTTGCCGCCTGGATGATCTTGCCGGGACGGAAATAGATACCGGCGGTGGCCAGCGCCGTGTTCTCGACCATCAGATGATCGTCGGGCACGAACATGTCCTCGAACACCAGCTCGCCATTGTTCATGTAGCGGCAACCCAGCGTCTCGTTGCAGCGAGCCACCGTAAGGCCCTTGGTCTCGCGCGGCACCAGGAACGACGACGTGCCCTGCAGCATGCCGACCTTGGTGTTGGTGTTGGCGTAGACGACATAAAGCCCGGCATCGTAGCCATTCGAGATGAACTGCTTGCGGCCGTTGATCACCCAGCCGCCATTGGAGCGAACGGCCTTGGTGTTCATCGCCGCTTCTGGCACGTTGTAGGGCAGCCAGCGATCGGACGCGCCGCGCGGCTCGGTCAGGCAATGCGCCAGCAGGAACTGCGGATCTTCGAGCAGCCGTTTGAACCACTTCTCCTGCAAATGCTTCGGCAGGAACTGGCGCAGCAGCACGGAGACTTTCCAGTTCTGCACCAGCTTGTCGGCAAGGCCTGAATCGCCGCGGGCGATTTCCTCGGCGATGATGGCGAATGTCTTGACCTCGGTGCCCTTCTCCAGCTCAACGCCGCCGAATTCCTCCGGCACGCCGAGCGTGCGAATGCCGACCTGTTCGGCGCCCTCCAAGATGCTCGGTGGTAGCCGGTCCTCCGGCGTCATCGACCATTCCTGCTTCCAGTTCTTCTTGATGAACGGCAGGACAACATCGTCGACGAAATCGCGGCAGCTCTGCCGCATCATGCGCTGGTCTTCCGATAGCCGAGACATCGCTCTTTCCTTCCCTGAAAACTCGCCTTTTGATCGCCTTATTGAGCCTGCACGACACTTTTCTCATGGTCGAACATGCTAGGCATGGGTGTCTTTGACGCGAATCATAGTCATATAAAATCTGTTTTGACGAGCGGATACCGCATGGAATTTACCGAACTGCACGCAGCCCTGGCGAGCTTCTCGCAAGTTGTTCGCCAGACCTTACGCACGGAATTGACGTCGGCGTGGCTGCCGATTCAACTCGGGCTCATCGCGCTGTCGGCGCTGATCGCGCTCGGCATCTCGATCACCATTCGTCGGCGCGTCGATCTCGTATCGCTGACAATGGGCTGGCCGCCATATCTGCGCATGGTTGTGCGGGCCTTCGTCAAATATCTCGGACCCATCGCTTTTATTTTCGCCGTCATGGCCATTCGTGCCGCGTTGCGCGCCGATGTGGTCAATCCGCGGACCTATTTGCTCGGCGTCGCCATCAGCCTGACGACCGCCTGGGTGGTGATCAACATCGCCGCCGGCGTCATCCAGAATCGCTTCGTCAATCGCATTGTCACGGTCGTCGCCTGGACGATTGCGGCGTTGAGCATTTTGCAGTTGCTCGGGCCGGTGACGGCGAGCCTCGACTCGCCGTCCGTCTCATTGATGATCGGCGGCCTGCGGCTGTCGCCACTATTGCTGCTGAAAACAACGGCCATGCTGCTGGTGACGTTGTGGGCGGCGAATGCGCTCGGCAATTTCCTCGATAAGCGCGTGCAGACGTTCACCGACCTGACGCCGTCGATCCAGGTGTTGATCGTCAAGCTGATCCGCATCCTGCTGATGATCCTCGCCGTCGTGATCGTGCTCAATTCAATGGGCATCGATCTCTCGGTGCTGGCGCTGTTCTCCGGCGCCATCGGTGTCGGTCTCGGTTTCGGTCTGCAGAAGATCGTGTCGAACCTGGTCAGCGGCATCATCCTGCTCGCCGACAAGTCGATCAAACCGGGCGACGTCATTTCGGTCGGCGATCATTTCGGCCGCGTCGGCAATATGGGTGCACGTTATACGTCGGTCGATACGCGCGACGGCCGCGAGTATCTGATCCCGAACGAAGACTTCATCACCCAGCGCGTCGCCAACTGGACCTATTCGAGCGATCTTGTGCGGCTGTCGGTGAAGTTCAACACCACATATGACAGCGACCCGCGTCAGGTGCAGGAAGCGGCGATCCACGCGGCTCAGACGATCGAGCGCGTGGCGAAAAAGCCGGCGCCGGTTTGCCTGCTGTCGGCCTTCGGCTCCAGCGCGCTGGAGTTCGAATTGGGATTCTGGATCAGCGATCCCTCGGCCGGCGTCGCCAATGTGAAGAGCGATGTGCTGCTGGCGTTGTGGGACACGCTCGACAAGCAAGGCGCCAAGATCGCCAAGCCGGGCCCGGCGCGCGTCATTTACGAAATGGCGCGCGAGGATGAGCCGCAGCCGGCGCCGGACCATCCGGACGGCCCGGTGCCGCCCGATGCGGGGAAGCTGCCGTTTAGGGGTTAAGCCGCTTTCCGCGACGCCAGAAACTCACCCATGCGCCCGAGCGCCTTGAGGATGTTCTCGGTCGAATTGGCATAGCTCAAGCGCAAATAACCCTCACCGAGAATGCCGAAGTCCGGGCCGCCAATGGTAACGACGCCGGTTTCGTTGAGCAGCGCCGTCGCCAGTTCCTTGGCTTTCCAGCCGGTGCCCTTGATGTTCGGGAATGCATAGAACGCGCCCTTCGGCACGATGCACGACACGCCGGGCAATTTGTTCAGGCCATCGACAACGACGCCACGCCGCTTGTCGAACTCGGCGATCATCTTCACCACTTCATCCTGCGGGCCGGCGAGTGCGGCGAGGCCAGCGAACTGCGCCGAGGCATTGACGCAGGAATGCAGGTTCACCGCGAGCTTGCGGGCATAGTCGTAAAGCTTGGCTGGGAAAATCGCGTAGCCGAGACGCCAGCCTGTCATCGCATAGGTCTTTGACCAGCCGTTGAGAATGACCAGCCGGTCGCGGATCGACGGATAGGACAGCAACGTGACATGTTTTTCGCCGTCATAGACCATGTGGTCGTAGATTTCGTCCGACATGATGGCGACGTCCGGCCACTTCTCGAGGCCGGCGACCAACTTGTCGATTTCAGCCTTCGGCGTGACGCCGCCAGTCGGGTTGGCCGGCGAATTGATGATGATGAGCCGCGTCTTCGACGTGATCAGCTTCAACGTCTCATCGGCGGAAAAGGCAAAGCCGTTTTCCTCGCGGATCGGCACCGGAATAGGCGTGGCTCCCGTGTATTCGATCATCGAGCGATAGATCGGGAAGCCGGGATCCGGATACAGAATTTCCGCGCCGGGCTCGCCGAACATCAGGATCGACATGAACATGGTCGGCTTGCCGCCCGGCATGATCATGACGCTTTCGGGCGAGACCTCGACGCCATAGCGTTTGTGCAGGCTGGAAGCGACGGCTTCGCGCAACGGCAGGATTCCGTTGGCCGCGGTGTAACCGTGGTGGCCGTCGCGCAGCGCCTTGATCGCCGCCTCGACGATGAACTCCGGCGTGCGGAAGTCCGGCTGGCCGATGCCGAGGCTGATGATGTCGCGGCCCTGGGCGGCCAGCGCATTGGCGCGGGCGAGCACGGCAAAGGCGTTTTCCTCGCCGATACGATCAAAGTTCGCGACAGTCTTGAGCATCATTTCCCCCGGGGCAATTTGGCGGCACTTGAGCCGATCCATCGGCCAAAATCAACAAATCCGCATCAGGGTTCCGGGCCGCTGAACCCGCCAGACAGGTTGCACTTTACTGCACTACCCGTTTTTCGTTTTGCCGGTTAGGATCGAGGCGCAGGGGTAGCAAGTTTCGGTTTGGGAATTGGGCCGCGTCTGCACAGGCGTGCCCTTCCGCCGAACGGGGGGACTGAATGGGGCGCAAGGCAAAGAACGACGGCGGAGCTGCGACGCGTGAGGAGCCGGAGAGCCATACGTGGGAAGTCATCAGGTCGCTGGTCACCAGCGAAGCAGAGGCCACGAAGCTGCTTGAAATGTACTACTGGACGCGCGAGCCCGGCATCGTCGAACTGATCCGCGCCTATCTCAACCTGCCGGACCGCACGCAACGGCACGTCAGCGACTTCCTTCTGAAGAACCGGCCGCAATCCATCGCCAGCGCCATCGATCAGCAGGGCCGCTTGTTGCTCTCGATCAAGGACGCGCAACAGCGCGGGCAAGGGCGGAGCAACACCGGCGCCTGATCTCGCCCGGCACGTCAGCGGTGAAGCGCGCATCGCTCCGGCGGCCAATTGCCAATACGGGGCGGATGGGGGCATCCTGTAAAAAAACGTGAAAGTCGAGGAACGTCCGTGGGAATTGTTGCTGCCAACCGGAAATATGAGACGTGGCTCACGGCCCAGCTCAAGAACGAGATTGTTAAGCCCGACCTCCGCCGCAAGCGCGAGAAAATGCGCGACAGCGCCTTCAGCTTCCTGCGCGCAACTTATTGGCGCTGGGCTGAGAACATCTTGGAGATTTGCCCGGATGCGGCGACGGCACCAGCGGTGCTCGCTGTCGGCGATATCCACCTTGAAAACTACGGCACCTGGCGCGACCGCGAAGGCCGTGTCGTCTGGGGCGTCAATGACTATGACGAAGCCGCCGAGATGCCCTACGTGCTCGACATCATCCGGCTCGCGACCAGCGCGGTGCTGGCGGGCCGGCGCAACCAGATCTCCCTGAAAGAAATCACCACCAGCATCCTCACCGGTTACCAACGCGGCATCGACTCACCGCGGGCCTTTATCCTCGACCGCAATCATCTCCGGATGCGCAACCAGTTCGTCGTCAACGAAGAGGCGCGCGCGAAGTTTTGGCAAAAGATGGACCTGCAGCACCAGGAAGCGCTCAAGAAGAAGTCGAAGCCTAAAGCGCCGTGGCGAAAAATCTTCGCTGACTCGCTGCCCGAGCGGATTCCGCTGGTTTATTGGCCGCGCATCGCCGGCACGGGCAGCCTGGGCCGGCCCCGCTGGGTCGCCTACGGCACATGGCGCAATGGGCCAATCTTGCGCGAGGCCAAGGCCCTGGTGCCGTCCGGCTGGATCAAGGCCCATGGTGGCCCGACGCAGTTCAAGCTCATCCAGGCCGCGGGTGGGCCACATCGCTCTCCCGACCCCTGGTACAACGTCGAGGGTTCGCTGCTCGTGCGGCGTCTCTCACCGAATAATCACAAGATCAATCTGGACGCCCAACCGGGCCTACTGAACCCTGATATTCTGCGGGCGATGGGCCGTGATCTCGCCGCCGCACATTTGAGCGAGCCGGGCCGGCGCCATGCGGTGCTGAGGGATCTGCGAACGCGGAAATCGCGCTGGTTCCGGGAAGGCGTGGAGAAAGCGGCGAAAGCGGTCTCCGGCGAATACGCAGAGTGGATGAATTCAGCTAGATAATGCCTGCGAGCAACCGCCAGAGTACCCCCCATGATCGCCGCTGCCGACAAACGCCGCGCTTTCCGTAAGCTGCATGAGAGCGGCTGCTTCGTCATTCCCAATCCGTGGAATGTCGGCTCGGCGGTCTATCTGCAAGGTCTCGGCTTTAAGGCCTTGGCGACGACCAGCTCGGGCCACGCGCATTCGCTTGGGCTCGCGGACGGCGATGCCAGCAAGGAATTGGTGCTCGCCCACTATCGCGAACTCGCTAACGCCGTCGATATCCCGGTCAATGCCGACTTTGAAAACGGCTATGCGCACGAGCCGGCAGAGGTCGCGGCCAATGTAACATTGTGCGTCGAGACCGGCGTTGCCGGGCTGTCGATCGAGGACTTCACCGGCGACGAGAGCAACCCGCTCTACGACTTCGACCTAGCGCTGGCGCGGGTCAAGGCGGCACGCAAGGCGATCGACGATGCCGGCGGCGACGTCGTGTTCACGGCGCGCACCGAAGGCTTCATCCATGGCCGCACCGACATGGACGAAACTGTGCACCGCCTGAAAGCCTTTGCCGATGCCGGCGCCGACTGCCTCTATGCGCCCGGCATCAAGACGCGCGAGCAGATTGAGACCGTTGTCAAGGCGGTGGCGCCAAAGCCGGTCAATCTGCTGATGTCGTTTTCTGGCGGCTTCACCGTCGATGATATCGCAGCAATAGGCGTTCGACGCATCAGTGTCGGCGGTACATTGGCGCGCGTTGCGATGGACGCCTTTATCAAATCGGCACGTTCACTGGCTGGCGGCAGTTTCGAGAGCTTCGACGGCGTTGTTTCCAACGCCGAACTCAACACATTCTTCGACGACCACAATTCAAAGAAGTGAGCCACTATGCCGGACTTCGAGCTGCACTCAGAACCGTTGCCGGAGACCGGCCAGCCCGTCAGTTTCAAAGTCGATATGATGCCCTCGCCGGCTCCGGAGCCGGTGACGATCAAAGGCCGCTACGGCAGCATCGAGAAGCTCGAGCCGCGCCACACCGACGATCTCTGGAAGGTTTTTGAAGGCTATCCGGAAGTCTGGACCTATATCGGCGCCGATGGCCCGTTCAGCGACAAAAAGGCGTTCGCGGCACAGATCGAAAAGCGCGCTGCCGCGACTGATCCCTATGCCTACGCCATCATCGATGCGAACGGCCACGCGGTCGGCTATTTCACCTTGATGAGCATTGTTCCCGCCATGCGCTCCATCGAAGTCGGCCATGTTCTCTATTCACCGGCTCTGATGCGCACCCAACTCGGCACCGAAGCGCAATATCTGCTGATGCGCTACGCCTTCGAGACACTGAACTCGCGCCGCTACGAATGGAAATGCAATGCGCTCAACGCTCCATCGCGCAGCGCCGCCTTGCGTTACGGCTTCACATTCGAGGGCATCCTGCGCCAGGTCTTGATGGCCAAGGGCCGCAACCGCGACACCGCCTACTACTCAATCATCGACAGTGAATGGCCGGCGCGCAAGGCGGTGTTCGAGCGCTGGCTGTCGCCGGATAA
This sequence comes from Pseudolabrys sp., assembly GCA_030655215.1. GTDB lineage: Bacteria > Pseudomonadota > Alphaproteobacteria > Rhizobiales > Xanthobacteraceae > Pseudolabrys. Next base: position 43,598 of record JAURVZ010000071.1, read on the forward strand.
TTTCGGCACCGACGGCAAGCAGAAAGTCAGCCTGCGCGCGCTCAACGGCACAGCGGAATGAGCGAAGCAGAACCGCGCCCGGCCAGCGTCACAGAATCTGTGCCGGCTGGCGGGCTGATACAACAACGCCCATTCGTGCTGTTCTGGCTGGCGCGCATTGCCGCCACCATCGGCTATCAGATGATGGCGCTGGTGATCGGCTGGAAGATCTACGAGATCACCGGCAGCGCCTTTGATCTCGGCGTCGTCGGGCTCATCCTGTTCATTCCCGCGGTGCTGCTCACGCTGCTGGTCGGCCACAGCGCCGACCGCTACGACCGCCGGCGCATCGTACAGATCGCGCAGAGTGTTTATGCCGTGGCCGCCGTACTCGTCACCGCAGGCACCTATTTCGAACTGCTGAGCCGCGAGCTTCTGTTCTTCGCCGTGTTCATGATCGGCTGCGCCCGCGCTTTCGAACTGCCGACCGGACATGCGCTGGTCCCCGCCATGGTGCCGACGCGATTGTTGCCGCGTGCGGTCGCGGCATGGTCCTCAGCCAATCAGGTGGCGGCAATCAGCGGCCCTGCCCTCGGCGGCCTCATTTATGCCGTGACGCCGATCGCCGTCAGCATCATTTGCGCGGTCGCGTTCGTGACCTCCGTGACATTGGTCAGCATGATCCGCATCCGCAGCAATGTCGTCGCCAACCAGGAGCCGCCGACTCTGAATTCGGTGCTGGCCGGTTTCCACTACATCGCACGGCGCAAGCGCCTGCTCGGCGTCATCAGCCTCGATCTCTTCGTCGTGCTGCTCGGTGGCGTCACGGCGCTGCTGCCGATTTTCGCCAAGGACATTCTGGAAGTCGGGCCGGTCGGCCTCGGCTTGCTCCGTTCGGCGCCGGCCATTGGCGCGCTCGCCACTGCAATTGTCCTATCGCACTATCCGGTCGAGCGGCATATCGGCGTCAAGATGTTCGGCGCCGTCGCCATCTTTGGCGTATCGACGATCATGTTTGGCCTGTCGACCTGGTTTCCGCTGTCACTGGTGGCGCTGGTCTTCCTTGGCGCATCCGATGCCGTCAGCGTCGTCATCCGCTTCACGCTGGTGCAGATGGAAACCCCGGAGGAGATGCGCGGACGGGTCAGCGCAATCAATTACCTTTTCGTGGGCTCATCGAATACGCTGGGCGAATTCGAGTCCGGCGCTGTCGCCGCCTGGCTGGGCGCGGTGCAATCGGTGTTGATCGGCGGCGTCGGTTCACTGGTGATTGCCGCAACGTGGATGGGCTTGTTTCCGGACCTAAGAAAACTCGACCGGTTCGAGCCGGCGGATGCGAAAAAAGAAAGCTAAAAAGAAAACATAAAATCGACAGGGGAAACGCGATGCACATTTTGATTACCGGCGCAGCCGGCATGATCGGCCGCAAGCTGACAGCGCGGCTGGTCAAAGACGGCAAGCTCAACGGCCAGACCATCGACAAGTTCACCTTGACCGACGTGGTCGCTGCGGAAAAGCCGGCCAGCTTAAGCGGCGCTGTCGAGATTTCAACCGGCGACCTCGCCGCGCCCGGCGCTGCAGAAAAGCTGATTGCTGAGAAGCCGGAATATATCTTCCACCTCGCCGGCGTTGTTTCCGGCGAAGCCGAGATCGATTTCGACAAGGGCTACCACGTTAATCTGGACGGCACGCGCGCGCTGCTGGAGGCAATCCGCCTTGCCGGCGATGCCTACAAACCGAAGATGACCTTCACCTCGTCGATCGCCGTCTACGGCGCGCCGTTTCCTTATGCGATCCCGGACGAGTTCAACCTCACGCCGCTTACCTCCTACGGCACGCAGAAAGCGATCAGCGAATTGCTGCTGGCCGATTATGTGCGGCGCGGTTTCCTCGACGGCGTCGGCATCCGCCTGCCGACGATTTGCGTTCGTCCGGGCAAGCCGAACAAGGCCGCCTCTGGCTTCTTCTCCGGCATCATCCGCGAGCCGCTGGCCGGGCACGAAGCCATCCTGCCTGTCGCCGATACCGTGCGGCACACCCATGCCAGCCCGCGCGCCGCGGTCGGCTTCCTTATCCATGCTGCAGGTCTCACCCGCGAGCAGCTCGGCCCCCGCGTCAGCCTGGCCATGCCGGGCGTCTGCTGCACCGTTGCCGAGCAGATCGAGTCGCTGACCCGGATTGCCGGTGCCAAAATCGCCGCCCGCATCCGCCGCGAGCCGGATGAACTGGTGATGCGAATCGTCTCCGGCTGGTCCGAGCGCATCGACGCCAAGCGCGCCGCCGCGCTCGGCTTCACGGCGGAAGCCAATTTCGACGAGATTATCCGGGCTCATATCGAGGACGAACTGGGCGGCAAAATCGCCTGAGTTCCCGCGCATAGCCGTCATGGCCACCCGGCCATGACGGTAAACTTGCCCGTTTCCGGTCAAATCCCTAGATTGGGGTCATGACCTACGTCGACGCTGCCGCCACGCCCCTCCGCAAGACCGGACAAATTAAGCTCTATGGCCCGTCTGCCTTTGAAGGCATGCGGAAGGCCGGGCAGTTGACGGCGCGGTGCCTGGACATGCTCTCCGGTCATGTCGCCCCCGGCGTGCCGACCGACCGGATCAACGACCTGGTCTATGAATTTGCCATGGACCACGGCGCCCTGCCGGCGACCTTGATGTACCGCGGCTACAAGAAATCGACCTGCACCTCGCTGAATCATGTGGTTTGCCACGGCATTCCGAACGAAAAGCCGCTCAAGGATGGCGATATCGTCAATATCGACGTCACCTTGATCGTCGATGGCTGGCACGGCGATTCTAGCCGCATGTACGCCGTTGGCGATATTCCGCGCCGGGCCGAGCGGCTGATCGAAGTCACCCATGAATCCATGATGCGTGGCATCGCCACCATCCGCCCCGGCTCGACCACCGGCGATATCGGCCATGCCATCCAAAGCTATGTCGAAGCCCAGCATATGAGCGTGGTGCGCGACTTCTGCGGCCACGGGCTCGGCCAGCTTTTCCATGACGAGCCGAACATCGTTCATGTCGGCCGCCCCGGCGAAGGCGCCATGCTCAAGCCGGGCATGATCTTCACCGTGGAGCCCATGATCAATTTGGGCCGCCCGCATGTGAAGGTGCTGTCGGACGGCTGGACCGCCGTCACCCGCGACCGCTCGCTGTCAGCGCAGTTCGAGCACAGCGTCGGCGTGACCAAGGACGGCGTCGAGGTTTTCACCTTCTCGCCTGCCGGCCACGACAAGCCGCCCTACAAGCTCTGAGACTCCCCTCGTCTGCTACAACCTGATGCGCTAGGATGCCCGCACCAGTTGTGCGGACGCGTGGCCATGACAGACCGGGACGAGATTTCTGACGACAGTGCCGGACCAAGCGCCGGTCTTGCCGAAGCGGCGCCGCATTATCACGGCCACCGCGAGAGGCTGCGGGGCCGCTTCCGCGACGCCGGCGCCGATGCGGTCAGCGATTACGAACTACTCGAGCTGGTGCTTTTCCGCGCCATTCCGCAGCGCGACGTCAAACCGCTGGCCAAGGAGATGATCCAGAAGTTCGGCTCGTTCGGCGAAGTCATTGCCGCGCCGCGCAAGCGCTTGAAAGAAATCAAAGGCGTCGGCGATGCGGTCATCGACGAACTCAAGATCGTGCACGCCGCCGCCAACCGGCTGACGCGCGGCCAGGCGCAAAAGCGCACTGTGCTGTCGTCATGGTCCAGCGTCATCGACTATTGCCGAACAGCAATGGCTTATGAGGACAAGGAGCAGTTTCGCCTGCTGTTCCTCGACAAGCGCAACCAGTTAATTGCCGATGAGATGCAGCAGAAGGGCACTGTCGACCACACGCCGGTCTATCCGCGCGAAGTGGTCAAGCGCGCGCTCGAGCTGTCAGCGACGGCGTTGATCCTGGTTCACAATCACCCATCGGGCGATCCGACGCCGTCACGCGCCGATATCCAGATGACGCAGGCGATCATCGATGTCGCCAAGCCCTTGGGCATCTCCGTGCACGACCACATCATCGTCGGCAAGGAAGGCCATGCGAGCTTCAAGGGGTTGAAGTTAATTTGACTATTGCCTGACGAGCAACGTCTCGGTCGCGCTTTCGGGCACGCGGCGCCAGTTGCCGCCCTCGACCTCTTGAAAGCGCAAGGCATTGCCGCGCGCCGGCACCAGCACGAGTTCGCCGCGATCGAGCTGCCACTGCGTGATGTTGAGACGCGTGAATTCGGCGTCGCATCCCGGCAGCACCGTCAGCGCAAATCCATCGCGCAGCACGGTGTTCGCCAATGTCAGTTTACAGAGCGATTTTCCGCCCCGTGAGATCGACCAAGCGCCGGCCACCTGCTCCGAAGTTTTAGCAGCCGCACCGCCGCCGGCAGCCTGCGGCGCCTGCAGGAACAGCACGCCAACGCCCGGCGTCGGCGCTTCATAGATGCCGCTTTCGACTTCGCTGAATTCGACGAGCGTCTTACCCTCAGCATCCATTAAAAACAGATTGTCGCCCTCGGGCAATTTCCAGCCGGCGACACGCGACACCAGCGGAAACAAGGTGCTGCAATTGGCGTCGAATTCGACCTTCCAGCCGACCGGCGTCTTGTCGCTCTTGAACGTCGCCGTGCAGGTCTTGTCACGATCGGCGTTGGAGAATTCCCAAGGCCCGAGCAACTCCTTGGCGGATTCGCCGAGACCGGCTTGGGCCAACGCCGGCCCTGCCGCGAGAACGGCAACGATCAACGTAACGGCGCGCAGCAATTTCATTTTTTCCTCGGTACGGCCTTGGCCTCAACCTTCACCAGATTGTCCATGCCGGCAATGTCTTTGTCATCGCCGAAAGCGACATAACGGTTATCCGGCGTTGTCCAGCGCACGCGAGTTTTACGTAAAGGATCGGCAAATTCGATGGCCCAGCCTTCGAGCAGGCGCCAGGCAGAGATATCGCCCATCACCGGAAAGGCTTTGTCACAGCCCGGCGCGACCTCAATCTGCATGCCGCCGATGCCGAAGTCCTTCAGCAGCGTGATGCGGCAGCGCTTCTTGCCGCCTTTGTCGCGGATTTCCCAGACGCCATAAATGTCGGCCAGCATCGCTGGCTCGACTTCCTTGACGTCAATGGGCTTGATCGGCTCGAAATCATACGCCGCGGCCGGACCGGTTAGACTTGCCGCCAGAACTGCCGCGAGAAGAAGCCGGGCCTTGCGTCGCATGAGAACCTATTTCTTCGGCGGGTACGGTGTTTCCGCAACCGGCGTCAGCGGCGGCTTGCCGGCAGACCAGGCCAGGATGTTGTCGACGACGAGCTGGTCCATCGCCTCGCGCGTATGCTCCGACGCCGATCCAACATGCGGCAGAAGCACAACGTGATCCATTTCCATCAGTTCCTTCGGAACCTGCGGCTCCTTGGCGAACACGTCGAGACCGGCGGAGAAAATGGTGCGGCTCTTCAAGGCTTCGATCAAAGCCGGCTCGTCGATCACCGTACCGCGCGCCATGTTGATGACGACGCCGCGGGGACCGAGCGCCTTGAAGACTTCAGCGTTGATCATGTTCAACGTCGCAGCCCCACCCGGTACAATGATCATCAACGTGTCGACATCGCGCGCCATGTCGAGCAGCTTCGGATAATATTTGTAGGTGACGTCCTGCGGATTGCGTGAGTGATAGACAACCGGCACGCCGAAAGCATCGAGGCGCTTGGCGATCGCCTTGCCGATGCGGCCCATGCCGACAATGCCGACCGTGCGGTCGCGCAACGTGCCCTGGGTCAGCCGATAAGGCTTGTCCGGCCACGCACCGGTGCGCAGATAGCGGTCGGCTTGCGGAAATTCGCGTACGGTGCAGAGCAGAAGGCCAAGCGCAGTGTCGGCGACTTCCTCGTTCAGCACGTCCGGTGTGTTCGTGACGATGATGCCGTGCTCGCCGGCCCACTTGGCATCGATATGATCGTAGCCGACGCCGAAATTCGAGACCTGCTCGAGCTTGGGGAAACGGCTCAGGAAGGCGCCATCGATCTTGAGGCCGCCATGCACGACGGCCATGGCGCCGATCTTGGGGCCGACCTCGGCGATGAAGGCGTCGCGGTCCTTGGCTTCTAGCAGGAAATGCAGATTTACGTTTGATTCCAGTCCCTTAACCAGAACCGGCTTTCGCGCGCCAACCACCAGCACGTCACGCTTGTCGCCCGCCATCTTGTCGTCTCCCCTATGTTCTGACGCGATCCTACCACGCGTCAGATCAAAGCGGTGACCGGCATTTCGACAAAATTCTTGAAGGCGGCCAGCAATTCGGCGCCGAGCGCGCCGTCGACCACACGGTGATCGCAGGACAAGGTCACCGTCATGACCGTGGCGAACTTGACGCTGCCATCCGCCGCCTCGACCGGGGCGCGGCGGGAGGCGCCAACGGCAAGAATCGTGGAGTGCGGCGGGTTGATGATCGCCGAGAATTCCCGGACGCCATACATTCCGAGGTTTGAGATGGCGCTGGAGCCGCCCTGATACTCGTTGGCCTTGAGCTTCTTGTTGCGGGCACGCCTGGCCATGTCGCGAACCTCGTTGGAAATCGCGGTGACCGATTTGCTGTCGGCATTGCGGATCACCGGCGTGATCAGCCCGCCATCGAGCGCGACGGCGATGCCGATGTCAGCCTGCTTGAAGCGCAGCACACGGTCGCCGGCCCACACGGCATTGGCAGCGGGCACGCGCAGCAGCGCGGCGGCCCACGCCTTGATGACGAAATCGTTGAGCGAAAGCTTGAAGGCCGCGTCGCCTTCTTTGCTGCGCGGCGCCGACTTATTGGCATCTTCACGCATAGCGGAGACATGACCAATATCGATATCGGCGGTCAGGTAGAAATGCGGGATGGTCTGCTTGGCCTCGACCAGCCGCTTGGCGATGGTCGCGCGCATGCCATCGAGCGGCACTTCCTCGAACTCGACGCCTTCATACAGCGCCTTGACCTGGGCGAAGCTGGCGCCGGTCGCTAGTGACGCGCCGCCGCTCGTGGGCTGCGCCTTGTCGATGTCACCGGCCACGATGCGGCCATGCGGGCCGGAGCCCGATACGCGCGACAGATCAATGCCGCGCTCGGACGCCAGACGGCGCGCCAGCGGCGTAACAAAGGTGCCGCCCGCGGTCTTGGCCGGGCCATAGTTGCGATCCGGCGAGCGGACTTCGTTGAACAAGGTCATGTTCGCATGAGAAAAATCGCGCGCGGCCAGCGCCGCGTCGTCTCTACGCGTGTCCGCGCGCGGCGTTTGCGGCACCGGCGCACTGCCGATCTGCGCGGGGGTCACCGGCGGGGTGTGCGGCGGGATGGCGACCGGCTTGCCGGCCGGCGCCTGCTTCGGCGCGGCAACTTCGCCCTGTACCGCAATGGTCGCCACCGCGGCGCCCACCTTGGCCGTTTCACCAACGCTGAAGTGGATGTCGCTGAGCGTGCCGCCGAAAGTGGCCGGCACTTCCATCGACGTCTTGTCGGTTTCGATCTCGAACAAATTGTCGCCCGGCTGGATGGTGTCACCCGCCTTCACGAACCATTTGACGATCTTACCCTCGGCGACGGTCTCACCGAGTTGCGGCATCAGGACGTCCATTGTCGCCTCACTTGTCCCGGGCGCACTGCAGCGCACTTGCGATGCAGTGCAGAACCGGGACCTTTCCAAATTCCGTATTCGTAACGATCCCGGGTCTGCGGCGCACCACTTCGTGATGCACCGCGCCCGGGACAGGTCCTACCAATTCGTCGAGACGTACTGCATCTCGAGAAACTCTTTCATGCCTTCCTGGCCGCCTTCGCGGCCAAGGCCGGATTGCTTGGTGCCGCCGAACGGCGCCGCCGGGTCTGACACCAGACCACGGTTGAGGCCGATCATGCCGAAGTCGAGCTTCTCCGAGACGCGCATGCCGCGCGACATGTCCTTGGTGTAGAGATAGGCGACGAGGCCATATTCGGTGTCGTTGGCGCGCTTGATGACTTCATCTTCGGCCTTGAAGGTCTGGATCGAGGCCACGGGCCCGAAGATTTCTTCCTTGTTCATAGAGGCACTGTCCGGGACGTTGGTAAGCACGGTTGCCGGATAGAAGAAGCCGACACCGTCCGGCTTCTTGCCGCCGGTCAGGATCTTGGCGCCCTTCGAGACGGCGTCATCGACCAGCTCGATGACTTTGTCGCGGCCTTCGGCATTGACCAGCGGGCCGACGGCAACACCATCATCGAGGCCATTGCCCATCTTCAGCGCGCCCATCTTGGCGCTGAGCTTCTTGGAGAACTCGGCTTCCACCTTCTCATGCACATAGAAACGGTTGGCCGCGGTGCAGGCTTCGCCCATGTTGCGCATCTTGGCTACCATGGCGCCTTCGATCGCCGCATCGATGTCGGCATCCTCAAACACGATGAACGGCGCGTTGCCGCCCAATTCCATTGCCGGCTTGACGATGTTGTCGGCGGCTTCGTGCAGCAGCTTGCGGCCAACTTCGGTCGAGCCGGTGAAGGAGACGACGCGCACGCGCATATCATGCAGCATGGCCGAGACGACCTTGCCGGAGGAGCGCGACGGAATGACGTTGACGACGCCCGGCGGCACGCCGGCTTCTTCCAGCGCCTGCATCAACGCAAGCATGGTCAGCGGCGTGTCGGAGGCGGGCTTCAGCACGACCGGGCAACCGGCGGCCAGTGCCGGGCCGATCTTGCGGGTCGCCATTGCGGCGGGGAAATTCCACGGCGTCACCAGCACGGCAATGCCGGCCGGCTTCTGCTGCGCAACGATGCGCGCGCCGGAGGCCGGCGCTACCGAGATCTGGCCGACATTGCGCACGGCCTCTTCGGCGTACCAGCGGAAGAATTCAGCGGCATAGGCTACTTCGCCACGCGAGTCGGACAGCGACTTGCCGTTCTCCAGCGTGATGATTTTCGCGTAACGCTCGGCGTCACGCATGATGATCTCGAACGCCTTGCGCAGGATCTCGCCACGCTCGCGCGGCTTCTTCGCGGCCCAAGCCGGGAAAGCGGCGTCGGCGGCGTCGATCGCAGCCTTGGCATCGTCAACCGTGGCGCTGGCCACCGATGCGATGACCTTTTCGGTCGCCGGATCGATGACGTCGAAGCGGGCGCCGTCCGAGGCCTTTTTCCATTTGCCGTCGATCCAGAGGTCGGTCGGCACATTGGCGAGGAGATTGTCGTACATCGTTACACCTGTTTCGTGGCGGCGCGCCTTCGCGGCAACGGCGCCAATTTTAAGCCCAGTTAAATTCATGTGAACCGCGCGCAGAACAAGGCTGCGCGCCGTTCGATCCTGCATTCCAATCTCAACGGCCTAAATCGCCAAACCGGCGAATTTCGGACCGAGAAATTCAGTGCCTAACCGCCGAGCGACCGGCGGATGGTGTCCATAATGCGCTGCGGCGTCGGCAACACGACGTCTTCCATGATGTCGGCGGCCGGCAGCGGAATGTGCGGCGTGGTAATGCGCACCGGCGGGCCATCGAGATCGTAGAAGCCTTCGTCGGCGACGATCGAGACGATTTCGGCGCCCCAGCCGCACAGACGCGGATTTTCCTCGACGGTGAACAGACGGTGCGTCTTGGCCACTGAGGCGAGGATCGTCTTGGTGTCGAGCGGCACCAGCGAGCGCACGTCGATGACTTCGCAGTCGATGTTGTGATCGATGCGCAGGCGTTCGGCGGCTTCCAGCGCGCGGCCCACCATCAGCGCGAGCGCGACGATGGTGCAGTCCTTGCCCTGGCGCAGGATCTTGGCCGTGCCAAGCGTGTCGAGGATTTCACCGTCCGGCACTTCGCCCTTCATGTTGTAGAGCGACTTGTGTTCGAAAAAGATCACCGGGTCGGGATCGCGCACCGCGGCGGCCATCAGGCCGACGACATCGACCGGCGATGACGGTGCCACGACCTTGAGGCCGGGGATCATCATGCACCAGTTCTCAACCGACTGTGAGTGCTGCGCGCCGAAGCGCGAGCCGGCGCCGTTGGCGGTGCGCACGACCAGCGGGCACTTGGTCTGCCCGTTCGACATATAGCGCGCCTTCGGAAATTCATTGGCGATGTAGTCGAAGCACACCGCAATGAAGTCCGAGAACATGATTTCGGCGATCGGCTTCAGGCCGGTCATCGCCGCACCCATGGCGGCGCCGAGAATGGCCTGTTCGGAGATCGGGGTGTCGCGCACGCGCACGCCGCCGAACTGTTCGTAAAGGCCGACGGTCGCCTTGAAGCAGCCGCCCGGCTTGGCGACGTCTTCACCGAGAAACACGACGTCGGGATCGCGCGTCATTTCCTGCGCGATGCCGCGGGTCACCGCGTCGCGATAGCTGATTTCTGGCATGTCAAATTCTCACAATCACTGTCGCGTAATTAGTTGCGCCATGCCCAGCCGCCATCGGCGTAGACATCGGTGGAGATGATATCGAGCGGCGGATTCGGCGCGGCCTTGCAGGCCTCGGTCGCGTCATCGACTTCCTTGCGGACGGAGGCGTCGATCTCGGCGATCACGTCATCCTTGACGCCGAACTGCTTGAGACGTTCGCGATAGAGCTTGACCGGATCGTGCTTCTTCCACTCTTCCAGTTCGCCTTCGGGGCGATACTTCGCCGGGTCGGCGCGCGAGTGGCCGCTGTGACGATAGGTGAGACATTCGATCAGCGACGGCCCCTCGCCGGCGCGCGCCTTGGCGAATGCCTTCTGCGCAGTGCGGTAGACGATGTCGGCATCGTTGCCGTCGATCAGGATACGCTCGAGGCCGTAAGCCGAGGCGCGATCCGCCGCCGGTTGCGGAATCGGGATCACGTCCTTGATCGGCGTGTATTCCATATAAAGATTGTTCTCGCAGACGAAGATGACCGGCAGCTTCCACACCGCCGCGAAGTTCACCGCTTCATGGAACGCGCCGATATTCGTGGTGCCGTCACCGAAGAAGCAAACCGACACATCCTTGTCGCCGCGAATCTGCGCGCGCCAGGCAGCGCCGCACGCGATCGGCAGATGTGCGCCGATGATGGCATAGGAACCCATGACGCCGTGCTCTTCCGACGTCAGATGCATCGAGCCGCCTTTGCCGCGCATCAGACCATTGTCTTTCTGCATCAGCTCGCCGAGCACCTTCTCGACCGGCACGCCGCGCGCCAATGTATGTGCGTGACCACGATAGGTGCAGAACGACAGATCGCCCTTCACCATCGCTTCAGCAAAGCCCGCGGCAATCGCTTCCTGTCCGAGCGACAGATGGCTCGTGCCTTTAACGAGGTTCTGCAGGAAGAGATCGAAAGCGCGCTGCTCTGAGTCACGCAGGCGCACTTGCGAGCGGTACAAAGCCAGGCGTTTATCTTCGCCGATATCGTCGTTCAAACCAGAACCGGCAGGCACCGGCTTCCGATCGTTTGCTGTCGCCATTTCGTTATTCCTTGGGAGTTCCTCGAAGGGACGAATTCTGTTTTCCGGCGGGAACTTAGCCCCGATGAATGCGCTGCTGCAACAACGGATTCTGTCGCAGTTATTCCGTATCGTGAAACTACTCGGGAGGCGTGCCGCCGCTTGATGCAGCCTTGCCCACTTGGCGTTCGCGATTGAGAAGATAGAGCCCCGACGCGACGACGATCACTCCGCCAACAATGGTCCAGAAATGCGGCACGTCACCGAAGACGAGAAAGCCTAACGCCGTCGTCCACACCATCTGCGTGTAAATGAACGGCGCCAATGTCGACGCGGGTGCCAGCCGATGTCCCTGGATCAAAAGATAGTGCCCAACGCTGCCGCAAGCGCCAATGAACACCATCAGTCCGATGACGAAATAGCTCGGCGGCGTGCTCCAGAAGAAAGGAACAACCGGCGCCAGCGCCAGCGCGCCGACGAGATTTGAATAGAATAACGTCGTCTCGCTTGAATCGGTGCGGGCAAGCAGACGCGTGATGATGACGTAGACCGCGTAACAAATCGCGCTGCCGACCGCGAGCAAAGCCGCCGGATGGATGCCGCCGAAACCCGGCCGCGCCACCAACAGCACGCCGAAGAAGCCGACGCAGATGGCAATCCATCGCCGCCAGCCAACCCACTCTCCCAATATCGGACCGCTGAGAACTGCGACTATGAATGGCGTCGAAAACATCACCGACAGAACTTCATCCAGTTGCAGGTAACGCAAGGCGATGAAGTTCAACACGGTCGACAGCAGCAACAAGGCCGAGCGGCCGATCTGCATCCATGGCCGCCGCGTCACCATCATGCCCGGCTTGCTGACCGGGTTGAGAAAGAACATCGCCAGCACGAAGGCGCCGGTATAGCGCGCCCACACGACCTGAACCGGGTCCATGGTCTGCATCAGATATTTTCCCGTTGTGTCGAGACAGGAAAATATCGCAACCGTGCCGCACATCAGCGCGATGCCGGTGAGACGTTGGCGGCGCTGGACGGCTGGATCGGTCAATAGGTCGCCCGTCCACCGGAAATGTCGAAGGCCGCGCCGGTCGTGAACGAGCATTCGGCCGAGGCGCAAAAGGCAGCGAGCGCCGCAACCTCCTCGACCAGCACGAAACGCGCGCGCGGAATTTTCGACAGCATGAAGTCGATGTGAGTTTGCGTCATCTGGTCGAAGATCGCCGTGCGTGCGGCGGCCGGCGTGATGCAGTTGACAGAGATATCCTTGCCGGCGGTTTCCTTGGCCAGCGACTTGGTCAGCGCGATGACGCCCGCTTTCGACGCCGAATAGGCCGGCGCATTCGGGTTGCCTTCCTTGCCGGCGATCGAGGCGATGTTGACGATGCGGCCGTAGTTCTGCGCAACCATGAGGCCTGCGACAGCCTTGCAGCAATGGAACGGGCCATCGAGATTGATCGCCATGACCTTGCGCCATTCCTCGATCGGATAATCCCAAGTCGTTGTGTTCATACCGGCAATGCCAGCATTGTTGACGAGGATATCGATGCGGCCGAACAGCTTGATGGTCTGGTCACGCGCCTTCTCGACAGCTGCATAATCGGTGACGTCAACGGCGACGGCCTCGACCTGGCCACCCTTGGCCAGCTCGGCGGCAGTCTTCTTCGCGTAATCGAGGTCGCGGTCCCAGATCGCAACAGTGGCGCCGGATTCAAGGAAGCGCTCAACGATAGCGCGGCCGATGCCTTGCGCACCGCCAGTGACGACAGCGAATTTGCCATTCAAATCGATTTTGTTGGACATGTTCAGGCGCTCCCCCACATTTGTTTTAGGCTTGCTGATGGTATAGTCGGTTTGGCGGGGAAATAGCAGCCTCCCCGTGAGATGGCAGCCATCCATCCAAGCGCTGGTCACACCTGTCTGAAGGCCGACCGATGGATGGCATGGTTCTGGCGGTTTACCTGACCTCGGTCTTTTTCGGCGGCATTGTCTCCGGCCTGGCCGGCTTTGCCATGGGGCTGGTTGTGTCCGGCATCTGGCTGCACATCCTCACCCCGGCGCAGACCGCCGCCCTGATCGTCGGCTATGGGTTACTGGTGCAGAGCTACAGCATCTGGAAGCTGCGGCATGCGCTGAACTGGCGGACAGTGGCGCCATTCATTGCCGGCGGGGTCATCGGCGTGCCGTTAGGGGCCGCCACGCTGACCTACATGAACCCGGACTACCTGCGCACCGGGGTCGGCGTCCTGCTGGTCGCCTATAGCAGCTTTTTCCTGTTCCGGCCGACCGTGCATACGTTCCGGACCGACATCAAGGCGGACTTCGGCGTCGGCATCGTCAATGGCGTGCTCGGCGGCATGACCGGCCTAGCCGGGCCGATCATCACCATCTGGTGCCAGTTGCGCGGCTGGCGCAAGGACGAGCAGCGGGCGATCTTCCAGCCGGTCATTCTGGCCGCGTTCATCCTCACCGCCACGTCGCTGACGGTGAATGGCACCATTACGCTCGACCTAATCCGGATCTATGCCATGGGCTTGCCGATGCTGGCCGCCGGCGTCTTTATCGGGCTCAAGCTTTACGGCCATCTCGACGAGGCCGCGTTCCGGAAAGTGATTTTGTATATGTTGCTGTTGTCGGGTATCGCCCTGATCGTCCCCATGCCGATGTTCAAATGAGTGACATCCTCGCTCCCGCACCCACGTTCAATGAAGCGTTGAAGGTCTGGTTCAAGATCGGCTGCCTGTCGTTCGGCGGCCCGGCCGGCCAGATCGCGCTGATGCACCGCATCGTCGTCGACGAGAAGAAATGGCTCCCCGAAGCGCGCTATCTGCATGCGCTGAACTTCTGCATGTTGCTGCCCGGACCGGAGGCGCAACAGCTTGCCACCTATATTGGCTGGGTGCTGCATGGCGTGCGCGGCGGCCTGGCCGCCGGCATCCTGTTCGTCTTGCCCGGCGCGCTGGTGATGCTGGGCCTGAGCCTGCTCTATGCCTACGGCCGCGGCGTCGGCTTCATCGATGGCGCGCTGTTCGGCATCAAGGCGGCGGTGCTGATCATTGTCATTGAAGCGCTGATCCGCATCGGCAAGAAGGCGCTGACGTCGAAACTGCTGGTCAGCGTCGCGGTGGCGGCGTTCATCGGTATCTTCTTTCTCGATCTGCCCTTCCCGCTGATCGTTGTCGGCGCCGGCGCCATTGGCTATTTCGCGACGCGCAGCAATCCGCAACGTCTCGGCGCACCCGCGAATGACAATGTCGTTGCGTCGACACCGGGACGCTGGCGGCACGCTGCCATCACAATCGCCATCGGCCTGTTGACATGGTGGACGCCGGTGCTCGTCCTGTTGCTGCTGCTCGGGCCGCAGCATGTGCTGGTGACAATCGGGCTATTCTTTTCCAAGCTGGCGGTCGTCACTTTCGGCGGCGCCTATGCCGTGCTCGCTTATATGACGCAGCAGGCCGTCGAGACGCAGGGCTGGCTGACGGCCCCGGAAATGGTCGATGCGCTGGGTCTTGCCGAAACGACGCCGGGTCCGCTGATCCTGGTGACGCAATTCGTCGGCTTCCTCGCCGCCTTCCGCAATGCCGCGCCGTTCACGCCGCTGGCCGCCGGCTTGCTCGGCACGGCACTGACCTTGTGGGTCACCTTTGTGCCGTCGATCCTGTGGATCATCGCCGGCGCGCCATTCATCGACGAACTGCGCAACAACAAGAAGCTGTCCGGCGCCTTGCAGGCGATCACCGCCGCCGTCGTCGGCGTCATCCTGAATCTGTCGGTCTGGTTCGCGCTGCATGTCCTGTACGGCACGGTGACCGAAGTGCATTCCGGCCCGTTCCGCTGGTACACGTTCGACACGCGCGCGCTCGACAACAACACCGCCATTCTCGCCGGTGTCGCGGCCTTGCTGATCTTCCGCTTCAAGCGCAGCGTGCTCGAAGTCATCATCGTCACCGCGCTGCTCGGCATCGTCACGCAATATCGAGGCTAGCGCTCCTGTCTCACGGCGCTTTCGTGCCAGCGATGCAGCAGCGCATGCGACAAAGCCGACAGCACGAAGAAGATGGCGACACCGGCCAGCGACAGCAACAGCAATGCCGCGAACATGCGCGAGATATTGAGCCGATAGCCGGACTCGGCGATGCGATAAGCGAGGCCCGATCCAGCGCCGGCCGAGCCTGCGGCGATTTCCGCCACTACCGCGCCGATCAACGACAAGCCGCCGGCAATGCGCAAACCGGCCAGTATTTCCGGCAAGGCCGCCGGCAGCTTGAGCCGTAGCAATATCTGCCAGCGCGAGGCTTTGTAAAGTTGAAACAACGCGAGCAGATTGCGGTCGACCGAATTGAGACCAAGCGTCGTATTCGCAAGCACCGGAAAGAAGGCAACGATCCAGGCGCAGGCCAGCACCGCCAATGGCTGCGGCAGATAGATCAGCAGAAGCGGCGCAATGGCGACCACCGGCGTCACCTGCAGGATGACTGCATAGGGGTACAGCGCATAATCGGCGACGCGCCACTGATTGAAGACAATCGCCAGGGCGATACCGCCGACCGCCGCGAGCAGAAAACCCTGGAAGGTGATGGTCAAGGTCACCAGCAGGGACTGCAGCAACAGCGGCGCGTCATTGACCAAGGTGGCGGCAACGACGCCCGGCGCCGGCAATACATAAGGCGGGATGGCGAACCAGAGTACCGCGAGATCCCAGACAAACACGGTCAGGCCCAGCATGACGAAAGGCAGAGCTGTGCGCAGCGCGCGGTCGCTCATGCCACCACCCCCATCGCCTGAGCGAGCGCTTCTGACACCTGACGGCAATAGCCGGCATATTCGGCCGAGGTGCGGAAGCTTTCGTCGCGCGGGTAAGCCACCGGGATATCGATCTCGGTGAAGACACGGCCGGGCCGCGCCGTCATCACCAGAATACGCTGCGACAGAAACACCGACTCGAACACCGAATGGGTGACGAAGATCACGGTGCGGCGCATCTCTTGCCAGACGGCGAGCAGATCATTGTTCAATTTGAATCGGGTGATCTCATCGAGCGCGGCGAAGGGCTCATCCATCAGCAGCAAACGCGGCTCGGTCACCAGCGCGCGTGCGATCGACGCGCGCATCCTCATTCCGCCGGACAGTTCGCGCGGGAATGCGCCTGCGAACTCGCTCAGGCCAACGCGGGCCAAAGCCTGCGTCACCGCTGCGGACGCATCGGCACTGTGCGCAGCGCCAAGCTTGAATGGCAGCATGACATTGTCCGCCACCGTCGCCCACGGCATCAATGTCGGATCCTGAAAGACGAAGCCGACATCGTCATGCGGCGCCGTCACCGCGCCGGTGCTTGCCTCGCTCAAACCAGCGATGATGCGCAGCGCTGTCGACTTGCCGCAGCCGGACGGGCCGAGCAGCGAAACAAACTCGCCCTCAGCGATATCGAGACTCAATCCGGCAAGCGCGACCGTACCGTTTTCGAACGTCTTGCCGACGCCGCGCAATGAGACGACGGCGCTTGCGCTCATTTCGGACGCAGGTCGACGCCCACGCCCTTGTTGACGAATTGCAGCGTGTAGGCCCTGCGGTAGTCGGTCTTGGCGTTGACCACGCCGGCCTTGACCATCTTATCGAAGAAGCCTTTCCACTGCGCGTCGGTCATTGCACCGATGCCGAGTTTCAGCGTATCGCCGGAATCGACAATGCCGAACTCCTTCATCTTGACGATCGAATAGGCCAGCAACGCGTCAGTCATTTCCGGATTGGTTTTCTTGATCAGGTCGTTGCCCGGCTTGCTGTCGCCATAGATGTAATTGTACCAGCCGATCGCCGAGGCATCGACGAAGCGCTGCACCAGATCCGGCTTCTTCTCGACCAGATCGCGGCGCGTCTCGATCAAGGTCGAATAAGCATCGAAGCCGTGATCGGCGAGCAGGAAGATTTCAGGCTTGAACTTGCCCTGCGTCTCGACGGCGAAAGGCTCCGAGGTGACATAGCCCTGCATCGCTGAATTCTGATCGGCGAGGAAGGGCTGAGCATTGAAAGTGTAAGGCTTCACTTTTGTTTCGTCGAAACCGAAGTCGGCCTTGAGCCACTGAAAATAGCTGGCGACGCCTTCCTTGGAGACGAACAAGGTCAGCTTCTTCAGATCTTCGAGTTTTTTCGCCTTGCCGGGGTGCGCCAGCAGCACCTGCGGGTCTTTCTGGAAGCTGGCGGCGACAGCGATGGTCGGCACATTCTGCTCGACCGCATCGAAGCTCTGCAGCGAATTGGCGCTCATGAAGAAGTCGAGCTTGCCGACCGGCAGCAGCAGCCGGTTGTTGATGTTCGGCCCGCCGGGGACGATCTCGACGTCGAGCCCGTATTTCTTGTAGGTGCCGTCGGCGACCGCCTGATAGTAGCCGCCATGTTCGGCCTCGGCGACCCAGTTGGTGCCGAAGCGCACCTTGTCGAGGGCCTGGGCCTGCGCGCCCAGCGGGGCGAGGACGGTGGCAATAAGCGCGGCGATACGCACAGCTCGAATCAGTGTCATGGTTCAGTCCCTGCCCGGCATAAAATTATACCGAATAAATCCCACTCCGGCAGCGGCAATTTCGCGCAATCCGGCTACAGTCCCGCCGGCCGCACACGGGCTCCGGGGGAAAAGATGGACACCGAGATCAAGACCGAAAGCACCGACAAACGCCTGAACAATCTGGTGGCCGTCACGGTCGTTGTCCTGTCGGTGTTCATGGCCGTGTCGAACATCAAGGGCGGCAATATCGGCCAAGCCATGTCGAAGGCCAAAGCCGACTCGGTCGATGCCTGGGCCGAATATCAGGCAGCGCGGCTCAAGCTGCACGTCGACGAGAACGGGCTTTCGCAACTTCGGCTGCTGGAAACCGCCGGCAATTTCGACCGTGCGCTGGCGGCCCAGCAGGCGGCCGGCTACGAGGCCGACATCAAGAAATATGAGGGCCGTTCCAAGGAAACCCGCGAAAAGGCCGAGCGGCTGGAGAAGGAATACGAGCAGCTCAATTTCCGCGACGACCAGTTCGACATGTCGGATGCCTTCATGTCGATCGCCATTGCGGTGGCAGCGGTGGCGGCGCTGGTCGAGAACTTCGCGCTTCTGTATTTCTCCTGGGCTTCCGGCGCCTTGGGAATTGCCCTCTGGACCGCCGGCTTTGCCGGGCTGAACTTTCGGCCGGAATGGCTGGCCCAGCTTCTCGGCACCTGACCGGAAAAGTCCTCGCGTCCCCTGAACCTTTTTCTCCGACCGGCGACCAATGGATATGCGGCCCACCTGGCCGCCCCAGATCACCGGATGGAGACGACCATGACCACGCTCAGCACCAAGACCCTGACCACCGCCCTCGCCGCCCTTACCCTCGCCGCCACCTTTGCCGCTTCGAGCGGCGAAGCCCAGGCCCGCCCGCGCTTCGGCACGGCCCTCGGCATCGGCATTGTCGCCGGCACCTTGATCGGCGCCGCTGCCGCCTCGAACGCCTATGCCGGCCCGTCCTACGCTTACGGCTACCGCGACTGCCGCTATGTGGAGCGCTACAACCGCTGGGGCCACCTGCGCGTGGTAAAGGTTTGCGACGTCGGCTATTGATCGATACTCTGCTGTTAACGGGCCGGTAACCATAAATCGGCGAGGTTCAGCAGATGAAGATCGCCCAACATTTTCAACGTCGTCTGGCCCGCCTGACATTGCTCACGGCGGGCCTGTTGCTTGCGCCAGCCAGTGCCCATGCCGCCGGCGCCTTTGCCGTCGATGACAGCGAGATTGGCAAGCCGGGCGAGTGCAAGGTCGAGTCCTGGGTGTCCTTTGCCGGCAATCGCGATCTGGTTGCCGCGACCTCACCGGCCTGCGTCTTCAACGCCGGCATCCCGCTGGAAATCGGCGGCCAGCTGCAGCGCTCGCGCAGCGACAGCGCTTGGAGCACCAGCGGCGTGGTTAAAGCTAAGGCCAACCTCATCTCATCTGAAGGCAACGCATTCGGCATTGGCATTTCGGGTGGCAGCGGCTGGAATCTGATCACCGGCGCGGGCACCGGCGGTTTCATCAATGTACCGGTGACGATCGCACTCCGCGACACGTTCAAAATCAACCTCAATGCCGGCTGGATGTACGATACGCCCAGCAAAATCGGCTATTTCACCTGGGGCACCGGCTTCGAGTGGAACTTTGTCAAGCAATTCACGCTGATCGGCGAGGTCTACGGCCAGGACGGCCGCCTCGCCACGCCGGAGCCGGACGCCGCGCCGTCGAATAACAGCGTGCGGGAGCCACGCACGCAGCTCGGCCTGCGCTATACACCGAAAGAAAATGTAGATTTCGACGTGATCTGGGGGCGCAACATCACCGGCGAGAATTCGAACTGGGTCACGCTCGGCGTGAACCTGCGGTTCTAGCGGCCGGCCGCCAAGCTCATTTCCAGCACCCGCGCGACATGAATCGCGTCTCGTTGGGCGCCGTCATGAATCTGATGGCGGCATGATGTGCCGTCGGCGACGATCATGGTGTCGCTGGCGCTCTTGCGCACCGCCGGCAGCAGCGAGAGTTCACCCATTTGCAAGGAGACATCGATTGTTGCGCTGTTGTAGCCGAACGAACCGGCCATGCCGCAGCAACTGGACTCAATCGTCTCGACGCTGAGTTCAGGCACCAGCTTCAGCACGCTTTCGACGGCGCCCATCACCGCGAAGGCCTTCTGGTGGCAATGGCCGTGCAGCAGCGCCTTCTGCGGCAGCGCGCCGAGCGGCAGATTGAGGTGACCCGCCTTCTGCTCGCGGGCGAGGAATTCCTCGAGCAGCAGCGCATGGGCAGCGACCTGGTTGGCCGCTTCGCCCTTGAGCAATGCCGGCAGTTCGTCGCGCAAGGTGAGCAGGCAGCTTGGCTCCAAGCCGACAATGGGAATTCCGCGCGCGGCATAGGGCGCCAGCGCTGCCAGCGTGCGGCGCATCTCGGCGCGTGCTTCATCGACCTTGCCGACCGAGAGGAAGGTGCGGCCACAGCACAGCGGCCGCGCATTGCCGTCATTCGGCAGCGCCGCATGCACGCGATAGCCGCCCGCGATCAACACACTCATCGCCGCATCGAGATTCTCGCGCTCGAAATAGCGATTGAACGTATCGGCAAACAGCACGACCTCACGCCCCGCACCCGCCGAGCGGTCGCGATAAATGTCCTTGCGCCATGTCGGCAGGCTGCGCCTGGCCGAGAAGCTGGCCAAGGCCTCCGAGATCCAGCGCAGCAACGGCACGCGGTCGCGCAGATTGAACAAACCGGCAAAGCGCGCGGCCCACGGCGCATAGCGCGGCAGATAACCGACCAGCCGGCTGTGCAGCGACAGTCCATGCTTGGCGACGCGCGCCGCCATGACTTCAATCTTCATGCGCGCCATATCAACGCCGGTCGGGCATTCGCGGCGGCACGCCTTGCACGACACACACAGCGACAAGGTCTCGGCCATGTCGTCGGATGCCAACGCATCCGGACCCAGCTGCCCGCTGATCGCCAGCCGCAATGAATTGGCGCGGCCGCGCGTCACATCGCGCTCGTCGCGCGTCACGCGGTAGCTAGGGCACATGGCGCCGCCGGATAATTTGCGGCAGGCGCCGTTATTGTTGCACATCTCGACAGCGCCCTGCAGGCCGCCGCCCACCCCGGGATACGCGGACCAGTCGAGCGCCGTCTTCATCTCGACGCCGGCATAGTCCGGCTTGTACCGGAACAGCGAGCGGTCATCGAACTTCGGCGCGCGCACCACCTTGCCGGGGTTATAAACACCGTTTGGATCGAAGCGGTCCTTCACCTCCTCGAAGGCGCGCGCAAGACGCGAGCCGAACATCGGCTCGTTGAACTCGGAGCGCACGAGACCATCGCCATGCTCGCCGGAATGCGAGCCCTTGTATTCGCGCACCATGGCGAAAGCCTCTTCGGCAATCGCGCGCATGGCCTTGACGTCTTTCTCCAGCCGCAAATTGAGCACCGGCCGCACATGCAGGCAGCCATTGCCGGCATGTGCATACCAGGTGCCGCGCGTGCCGTTCTTTTCGAAGATCGATGTCAGCCGTGTTGTGTAATCGGCGAGATGCTCAAGCGGCACCGCGCAATCCTCGACGAAGGACACCGGCTTGCCGCTCTCCTTCATCGACATCATGATGTTGAGGCCGGAGGTACGCACGTCGGTGATCGCCGCCTGCAGGCCGGGATCGAGCACCTCAACCACGCCGCCCCACTTCGCGCCGCTGTTGCCCCACGCGTAACCGAGATCGCCGATCAATTCAGTGAGCTGGCGCAGGCGATGCAGATTTTCGTTCTGATCGTCCTCGCCGAACTCAACCAGCAGCACCGCCGCCGGCAGATCGCGCACGAACTGGTCGAGCGTCGGCTTGAACATGGCAATCGCGCCGGCAAGCTCGATCATGGTCTGGTCGATCAACTCAACCGCGATCGGCTTCAGCTTGACGATGTGCTGCGCGCAATTCATCGCCTCGTAGAAGCTGCCGAAATGCACAGCGCCGACGGCACGGCGGCCGAGCAGCGGCGACAGCTTGAGTTCAATGCGCGTCGAGAAGCCGAGCGTGCCTTCACCGCCGACCAGAATATGCGAGAGGTTGATGTCGTTCTTACCGGGAACGAGTGCGTCGAGATTGTAGCCGCCGACGCGGCGCTGCACTTTCGGAAAGCGCGCGGTGATTTCGTCCGCTTCGCGCGCGCCAATGGCGAGCAGGTCGCGGGCGAGTGGCCGCAAGCCGGCCGGCACATCGTCAACATTGCCGCCGATCGGGCCGAAATGCGCCTTCGTGCCGTCGGTCAGCAACGCGTCGATCGACAGCACATTGTCGCGCATCGTGCCGTAGCGCAGCGAGCGGCCGCCGCATGAGTTGTTGCCGGCCATGCCGCCGATGGTCGCGCGCGACGCCGTGGAGATATCGACCGGGAACCAGAGGCCATGTGGCTTGAGCTGGCGGTTCAACTCGTCGAGCACGAGGCCGGGCTCGACGGCGACCCGCGCATTGGGGACATCAAGATCGAGGATACGGGTGAGGTGCTTGGAGCAATCGACGACGAGCGAGGAGCCGACGGTTTGCCCGCATTGCGAGGTGCCGCCGCCGCGGGGCAGCACGGTGACGCCTTCCGCCCGGGCAATGCCGATGGCTTTTTCGGCCTCCTCCACCGTGCGGGGCACCACGACGCCGACCGGCGTGATCTGATAATGCGAGGCGTCGGTCGCGTAACGGCCCCGCGTAAAGCGGTCGAACCGAACATCCCCGGTCAATTCGGCCTTCAGACGCCTTTCCAGGCCGGGTAAAACCACCGCCAAGCCGCTTATCCTCCCGTTCTATATGTATTTTCGCATCGCCTGATTGCGACTTACCGCTTGACCGCAATGTCGCATTCATAGTTCAACGCCACAAGCACCGCTCCCCTGCCGGGACGGTCCGCCGTCTTAGGAGCGGTTTTCCAATGGCTCAGAATTCATCCCGTATGGCCGGGCGTCACTTCCTGCATATTCCGGGGCCGACACCGGTGCCCGACCGCGTTCTGCGCGCCATGGACACGCCGATGATCGATCATCGCGGTCCGGAATTCGCCAAGCTCGCCAAGAAGTGCCTTGAGGGCATCAAGACGATCTTCAAAACGACCAATCCGGTCATCATCTACACCGCGACCGGCACCGGCGCCTGGGAAGGCGCGCTGGTCAACACGCTGTCGGCCGGCGACAAGGTGCTGATGGTCGAGACCGGCCAGTTCGCCACGCTGTGGAAGAAGATGGCCGAGAAGCTCGGCCTCGTGCCGGAGCTGATCGCGACGAACTGGCGCGTCGGCACCGATCCGAAGCTGATCGAAGCCCGCCTCAAGGAAGACAAGGGCCACGAGTTCAAGGCCGTGTGCGTGCTGCACAACGAAACCTCGACCGGCTGCCAGACCGACATCGCCGCCATCCGCAAGGCGATCGATGCCGCCGGCCATCCGGCGCTGCTGATGGTCGACACCATCTCGTCGCTCGCCTCAATGGACTATCGCCATGACGAATGGGGCGTCGACGTTTCGGTCGGCGGCGCGCAGAAGGGCCTGATGCTGCCGCCCGGCATGTCGTTCAACGCGATCAGCGACAAGGCGCTTGCCGCCAGCAAGACCTCGAAGTTGCCGAAGTCGTTCTGGGACTGGGGCGACATGATCAATATGAACAAGGTCGGCTTCTTCCCCTACACGCCCGGCACGCAAATGCTGCAAGGCCTCGCTGTCGGCATCGAGATGCTGCACGAGGAAGGCCTCGACAACGTGTTTGCCCGTCATGACCGGCTCGGCGAAGCGACGCGCCGCGCCGTGAAGGCCTGGGGCCTCGAGACGATCTGCAGCGATACGAAGTATCAGTCATCGACGCTGACGGCTGTGATCCTGCCGGAAGGCCACAACGCCGATGCGTTCCGCGCGCTGGCGCTGGACACCTTCAACATCTCCTATGGCGCCAGCTTTGGCCCGATGGCCGGCAAGTATTTCCGTATCGGCCATCTCGGCGATATCAACGACGCGATGCTGATGGGCGGCCTCGCCTGCACCGAAATGGCGCTCCAATTGGCCGGCGTTCCGATCAAGAAGGGCGGCGTGCAAGCGGCGATGGATTATCTCGTCACCGCGCATGGCGGTGCGAAGAAGGCGGCGGAGTAATTTCACCGTTTTATTGAATGAACGGCCGGGCCAAAAGCCCGGCCGTTTTTATGCGATTGCGCGAGCGGTAAACTCGGTTATGGCCTTGAGCGTCGCCTCCGGTGCATCGCGCTGCGGCGAGTGTTTGACACCGGGCAACAGCGCCACCTCGACCGGGCAATAACATTCGCGCTCGGTGGCTTCGATCTGCGCAACAGTGCCGTATTGATCGTCCTCGCCCTGCACGATCAAAATGGGCACGCGGATGTAAGCAAGCTGCTCTGTGATATCCCATTGGCGGAAGCCAGGATCGAGCCAGGCGCCGTTCCAGCCGATGAAAGCGTTGTCCGGGTCCTTGTGCCAGCGCGCAAGCTTCGTGCGCAGGTCGGCCGTCTCATAGGCCTGCTTCGCCTCGACGATCGCGGCGATGCCCATATCCTCGGTGAAGAAATGCGGCGCCATCAGCACAAGGCCGCCAACGCGGTGATCCTGATGCGTACCGGCATAGAGCGCCGCAATCGACGCACCATCGCTATGGCCGATCAGCAGGCCGCGCTGGAAACCAATGGCATCGAGCAGCACCGGCAACACATCGCGCGCTTCTTCGTGCATATACGTCAGCGGACGCGGCAACGTCACCGGCGATGATTGGCCGTATCCGGCGCGTGACCAAGCGAAGACGCCGCAGCCGGTGGCCTGTTGCAGCTTCTCGGGAAAGTCACCCCACAGCCCGACGCAGCCGAGGCCTTCATGCACCAACACAAGCGTCGGCGCCTCGCCGGGCTTTGCGCCGATGAAACGGTATTCAAGCGACTGCGCGCCGAATTGGAGAAAGCCGTCACCGGCAAGGGTCATTGCTCCGCCCGCAGCTTGAATCGCTGAATTTTCCCGGTCGCCGTTTTCGGCAGCTCAGACCGAAACTCGATCCAGCGCGGATATTTGAACGGCGCCAGCTTCTGCTTGCAATGCGCCTGCAAGGCCGCGGCTAGCGTATCGCTCGCTTTGTCCGCCGACTTCAGCACAACAAAGGCGCGCGGCTTGACCAGCTTCTGCTCGTCATTCCATCCGACGACGGCAGCCTCAAGCACATCCGGATGCGACGACAAAGCCGCCTCGACCTCGAAGGGCGATACATACATGCCCGACACTTTCAGCATGTCATCGGCGCGGCCGCAGCAGACGTAATAGCCATCCTCGTCCTGGATGTATTTGTCGCCGCACTTGGTCCACTCGCCACGAAACGTGTCGCGCGATTTGGCGCGGTTGTTCCAGTACATCAGCGCCGAAGTCGGGCCGCGCACATTCAACTCGCCCATCTCGCCTTGCGCCACGGCGTTGCCGTCTTCGCCGGTCAATTTGATCTCGTAACCGGGCACGGCTTTGCCCGTGGTGCCGTACTTGTTCGTACCCGGCCAGTTGGTGAGAAAGATGTGCAGCATCTCCGTGGTGCCGAGGCCATCGGAAATCTCGACGCCGTAGCGATTATGGAAATTCTTGGCGACCTCTTCCGGCAAGGCCTCGCCGGCCGACTGGCAACGGCGCAGCTTCACTTCTTCTTTCCTCGGTGCGTTCGGACTGTTGAGGAAGGCGGCGTAAAAAGTCGGCACACCGAAGAACACATTGATCGGATGCTGGCGCAACAGCGCGGCAACACCATCCGGCGTCGGACGATCGGGATTGAGCACCGTGGTCGCGCCGACACTCAACGGGAAGGTCATGGCGTTGCCGAGGCCATAGGCAAAGAACAACTTCGCCACCGAGTGAACGACGTCGGTATCCTTGAGGCCGACAATCGGCGTGCCGTACAAATCGGCGGTGATCTTCAGGCTGGCGTGGCAATGCACCGCGCCTTTCGGCTTGCCTGTCGAGCCGGAGGTGTACAGCCAGAACGCCATGTCGTCGGCGACCGTCGCTGCTGTTTCATCGCCCGGCTCGTTGGCGCCGACAAGATCCTCAAACAAGCGATAACCATGCGGCACATCACCGGAGACGATGACGTGGTCAAGCTCAGGGCTTTCACCAATCAGCTTCTCGAATTTCGGAAACAAACCTTCCGACACGACCAAGGCTTTGGCGCGGCTGTCGGCCAGCATGAAGCGATAGTCGTCCTCGGTCAGCAGCGTATTGACCGGCACGGCGATGATGCCGGCCTTAAGGCAGCCAAGGAACGCGGTCGGCCAGTCAATGGTGTCGGTCAGCGCGATCAGCACGCGCTCTTCGCGGCGGATGCCGAGGCCGCGCAGCGCATTGGCGAAGCGGGCGACGCGGTCGGCAAGCTGGCCGTAGGTGAGCACGCCGCGCGGGTCGATATAGGCGGCCTTGTCCGTGCGCCCGGCGGCGAGATTGCGCGCCAGCACATCGGCGGCGAAGTTATAGCCAGCATCGGCCGTCATCTTGGTCTCGCTCCCTGGATTTTTATTCATTATGCCGCGCCGGGCACGCAATGCCTAGCGCAGCATATTTCCAGAGGGTGAAAGCTTACGGCGCGACCGGAACGGCCACAGGTTCAACACGCGCCTTCGGCGTCCTGAACCAGCTGCCGCTCGCCACCGCAATGACATTGGCGATGCCGTAGAATACCAAAGCCGCGGCCAGCGCAGCGAACAGGCCGGTGCTGCCGGTGCCAAGCTTGGCGACGACGAGCCAGCCGCCGCCTGCAGCAAGCCCGACGCGGGCGATGGCCGCCAAGGTTGCCCAAACCATGCGGCCGGCGCCTTGCGAGGCGAAGTAAAGACACAGGCCGCCGCCAACGAAGCCATAGGCCGGACCGACGACGCGCAGGTAGTGCGAGCCGGTCTCTATCATGGTCGGGTCGTTGCCGAACAGCGACAGCCATGCGGCCGGATAAAACGCCGCGGTCAGGCCGATGGCTTCAGTGATCACAAAGGCAATCGCCGCGCCGGTCCAGGCGACACGCAACGCGCGCTCGCGATTGCCGGCGCCGATCGACGTGCCGACCATCGCCGCAACGGGCGCGCCCATGCCGAACACCAAGGGCACCAGCAAATATTCCAGCCGCGCGCCGGTGCCGTAACCAGCCACGGCGGCAGGCCCGATCAAGCCGGCGAGGCCCGTCGCCACCGCAATGGTAAGATTGGTGGTGAGACTGACCACCGACGAATAAGCCCCGACGCGAAGAATGTCGCGCATCGGCGCCCACTTCAAACGCGGCGGTGTCAGCGATGGCTTGAGCACACCACGGCCGGACCAGATGTAGGTCGCGAACACCGCGGTGCCGATGATATAATAAGCGAGCACCGCGACCGCGCCGCCGGCAATGCCGAGTTGCGGAAACGGCCCCATGCCGAAGATCAGCAAAGGCGACACCGGAATGAGAATGAGTGCGCCGACGCTGGTCACCGCTGCCGGGAAGAAAATGTTGCCGGTGCCGCGGATGACAGCGGCGAGCGAATTGAACAGCCAGGTCGGGATGGCACCGGCGAAAACCAGCGTCGAATAGGTGACCGCTGCCGCCAGCGAACCGCCCTCGCCACCCATCACCGCGTACAGCTTCGGCCCGAAGATAAGCGCCAGTACGGTCGTCAACGCGCCGAGCAAGAGTGTGATCGCCACGGCGGACCACACGATCTCATGCGCGCGCTCGCGGTTGCCGGAGCCGAGCGCCCGCGCCACCGCTGACAGAATGCCGCCACCCATCGCGCCGGCCGAGATCATGGTCAGCAGCATGAACATCGGAAAAACCAGCGCCATGCCGGCCAGCGCATCGAGGCCGAGCTTGGCAACGAAATAGGTTTCGATCAGGCCAATCGAGGCCTGCACCACCATGACCACGACATTCGGCATTGCCAGCTTGAGGATCGACGGCAACACCGGCGCCTCAAGCAGCATCTTCGTGCGCGGGTCCATTTTCTGATGCGTCATCGCGTCGCCCTTACGTGCATATGCACTCTTCCGTTGACTGTGATACGTGCATATGCATGTATCGGTCAAGAGCCGGCCACCACACCGGCTCCGCGATTGGAGGAGGCCAGCCATGCCGAAACACCAGGCGGCAGATACGGGCGATGCGCCCGCCGATATGAGCCCGTGCAACAATCTGGCGCTGCGACAGGCGGCGCGGCACGTCAGCCAGATCTACGACCGGCACATGGCCGAGGCCGGCTTGCGCGGCTCGCAATATTCGATCCTGTCGAAACTCGGCCGGCTCGGCGCCCTGCCGATCGGCAAGCTGGCCGACAGTATGGTTATCGAACGCACTGCGCTCGGCCGTGCCCTCGGGCCGCTGGAGCGCGACAAGCTTGTTGTCGTCGGCCCGGGCAGCGATGGCCGCACCCGCAGCGTCAAGTTGACGCCCGCCGGCGGGGCGCGCCTCAAACAGGCCGCCGTGCACTGGCGCAAGGCGCAGAAGGAATTCGAAAGCCAATTCGGTGTGGACGAATCCCACTCATTGCGGACGACGCTGCATCGCGTTGTGCAGGTGGTGGGGTAGTTTTCACCCGTCATTTTCACCATGTGATGATCGCACAAGGACGTGTCCCGCCGCAGCAATTCTGCCGTGACCGCAGCAACGGCGCGTGTTAATGCCCGATGCAATAATCTCGCCTGACGTCATCCGCGCCGGCCCTGCCGGTCGACAATAACCTTCGAGGAGAAAGCTCATGGACAAAGCTGTCCGCCAGATCAGCGCCGACGATATCAACCCGCGCCATAATTGGGGCCGCGCGCTGCCGTCGCTCGGCATCATGGGCGTGGACTTCGAAGAGCGCGTCGACTTCCGCCGCCTGCACAAGTATCGCCTCGGCCGCGCCAAACAGGCGCTGGAGAAGTCCGAGCTCGGCGCGCTGCTGACCTTCGACGTCAACAACATCCGCTATCTCACCTCCACCAAGATCGGCGAATGGGAACGCGACAAGCTGGCGCGCTGGGCGCTGTTGACCCGCACCGGCGAACCGATCCTGTGGGACTTCGGTTCGGCTGCTGTGCATCACAAGCTTTACGCGCCGTGGCTCGACCCGCAGAACTGCAAGGCCGGTCTGGTCGGCCTGCGCGGCACCGTCGCGCCCTCCTTCGGCCTGATGAAGAAGCACGCCGAGGAACTCGCCTCGATCCTGCGCGAGCATGGCGTTGCCGACATGCCGATCGGCGTCGACATCATCGAGCCGCCGATGATGTTCGAACTGCAGAAGGCCGGCCTCAACATCGTTGACGGCCAGCAGGTCATGCTGGAAGCGCGCGAGATCAAGTCGCAGGACGAGATCGCCTTGCTCAACCACGCCGCAGCGATGGTCGACGGCGCGTATGACTTGGTCAACCGCGAGCTGAAGCCGGGCGTGCGCGAGAACGACATCGTCGCCATGGTCAACGACTTCCTTTATCGCAACGGCTCCGACGACGTCGAAGCGGTCAATGCGGTGTCGGGCGAGCGCGGCAATCCGCATCCGCACAACTTCACCGACCGCATGATCCGCCCCGGCGACATGGCCTATTTCGACATCCTGCAGGCCTTTGTCGGTTACCGCACTTGCTATTACCGCACCTTCGCGGTCGGCCGCGCTACGCCGCAGCAGCACGATGCCTACAAGCTGGCGCGCGAATGGCTGGACAATGCCATGGCGCGCATCAAGCCGGGCGCCTCGACCGCGCATATCGCCGAAGCCTTCCCGAAGGCCGGCGAGTTCGGCTTCCCGGATGAGTTGTCGGCCTTCGGCTTGCAGTTCGCGCACGGCCTCGGCCTGGCGCTGCACGAGCGTCCGATCATCTCGCGCGTGATCTCGATGGATCACCCGACCGAGATCAAGGAAGGCATGGTGTTCGCCATCGAAACCTTCTGCCCGACGAAGGATGGCTTCTCCGGCGCCCGCATCGAGGAAGAAGTCGTCGTGACCGACAAGGGTTGCCAGGTGATCTCGCTATTCCCGGCGGAAGAACTGCCGATCTCGAACCGATATTAAGATCCGCCATACTGCTCCAACAATCGAAGGGCCGCTCACATCGAGCGGCCCTTCTGCTTTCGTGATCGGCGGAACCGGAACGTCTCTAGCGATGCCGACTTGTCCGTGCACATCCACGGAGAATTTAAATGATCAGCAGTTCCATCCGCCTTCGCCTGCTTGGCGCGACGGCAATCCTCGCGCTCGGCCTTGCCTCGGCGCAAGCACAGACCCCTGCCCCCGCCACCATGCCAAATGTTGCCAGCGCGACACAGCCGGCCAAGGCCGATGCCGACATGCAGAAGGTGCTCGACACCCTCGCCTCGCTGAACGGCAAACCGGTCGAAAGCCTGTCGCCTGCGGAAGCGCGCAAGCAGCCGACACCGACCGATGCGGTGATGAAGATCATAAAGGATGAGAAGCTCAAGGTCGATCCGCACGCCGGGCTCAAAGTGTCGAACAGCCGTTTCGCCGACATGGGCAATCTGCGCCTGCGCTACTACACGCCGGAAAATGCCACCAAGGATTCGAAGCTGCCGGTCGTTGTTTACTTCCGCGGCGGCGGCTGGGTGATCGCCGACCTTGATGTCTATGACTCCTCGCCGGCCGCGATCGCGCGCAAGGCCAACGCCATCGTCGTCTCGGTTGATTATCCGATGGCGCCGGAAAACAAATTCCCCGCGGCGCATGACGAAGCGGTCGAGGCGTACAAGTACATCGCTAAGAATGCGGCAGGCTGGGGCGGCGATCCGGCCAAGATCGCCATTGTTGGCGAGAGCGCCGGCGGCAATCTCGCCATCAATGCGGCTCTGGCAGCGAATGCGCAGAACCTTGCCAAGCCTGTTGCCGTTGTTGCCGTGTACCCGGTAGCGTCGAACAGTCTCGAACTGCCGTCAAAGAAGCAGTATGCCGCAGCCAAGCCGCTGAACACGCCGATGTTGGCGTGGTTCTTCGACAAGGTGCTGGCGAACCCCGACCAGAAGAACGACCATCGCCTCGATCTCGTCTCAGCCAACCTCAAGGGTTTGCCGCCGGTGACGATCATCAATGCCGAGATCGATCCGCTGAAGTCGGATGGCGACATGCTGACCGAGAAACTGAAGGCGGCAGGCGTGCAGGTGACGCAGAAGGTCTACACCGGCGTGACGCATGAGTTCTTCGGCATGGATGCCGTCGTTGCCAAAGCTGCGGAAGCGCAGGACTTCGCCGTGACGCAGCTCAAGCAGGGCTTCACCGGCGGTGCGACAATGGGCAGCGCGCCGGCCAAGTAAGCAAGGACCACAAACGCGAAAAGGCCGCCCGGTGGGCGGCCTTTTTTTCTAGTATCCCTCCCCGGTTATGGGGAGGGTGGCGAGCGGCAGCGAGCCGGGTGGGCGATGCGAAATAGATAGATGGCCCACCCCCGTCGCTTCGCGACGGGGCCCTCCCCTTTCAGGAGAGGTATAAGAAGAGCCGCTCAACTCTTCAGCGGCTGCTTGGCCCAGTAATCCTCGCCCGACTTGGTGGCCTTGAGCGCGGCCATGTCCTTGTAGCCCGGCGCCATCGAGGCATCGGTGCCGGCCAGCACCTGATGGTGCTCGATATTCAGGAGGCGCAGCCAGCTCTGCTGGCCCAGCGTCAGGCCGATCATGCAGCCGATCTCGACCAGTTCGCCTTCGGTGAAGTTGGCGTGCAAGCGGTCCCAGAACGCATCGTCCGTGTTCAGGTGCCAGACGATGGCCTCGGCGTAGGACAATGCCGCCTTCTGCTTTTCACTGTAGCGCGTCGACTTCTCGAAATTGAGCAGATCGAGCACGTGATCCTCGATCAGTGCGCCGCTTGTGGTCGATTTCACCGAGCGCTGGTTACCGCAATATTCGCACTGCACCGAGCGCGATACGTACAGCCGGCACAATTCCTTCACCGGATGATCGGCGATGCCGTTGCGGAAAATGTTGTTCCAGCTGTCGGCGAAGAACCAGAACGCCGCCGGGACATGCGCACGAATGGCCGAACTCTCCGGCCGCGGAGTGCCCTCGCGCTGACAGCGTTCCATTTCGGCGCGCATTTTGTCGTCCATCTTGTCGAGCGGAACGTAGCTGATGCGTTGCTTGGCCATGACGTCCTCCATTTGTTTGACCAAGGCTAGGCGGCAACCCTGCTGGCTGGTATCGTGAAGATCAAATAGCGGTATCGGTAAAAGCGATGGTCAAAAAGACGGCAGCGAAAGTCCGCGCGGCATGGGAGTGGGAAAGCCGGATCGGGCGGCGGCTCAAGCTGCGCGACCTGCATATCCTTTCAGCCGCGGTGCGCTTCGGCAGCATGGCCAAGGCGGCGGCGCATCTCGATACGTCGCAATCGGTCGTCTCGGAAGCCATCGCCAATCTGGAAAGCGCACTTGGCGTTCATCTGCTCGACCGCAGCACTAAAGGCATTGAGCCAACGATCTACGCCACCGCATTGCTGAAGCGCGGTCATGTCGTGTTCGACGAGTTGCGCGAGGGCATCAAGGATATTGAGACTTTGGCCGGCCTGCCCACCGGCGAGGTGCGCATCGCCTGCCCGGAGTTCCTCGCCGCTGGCCTGATGAGCGATGCGGTCGAGAGCTTCTCCAAGCGCCATCCGGACATCGTCTGTCACTGCGTCGAGGCTGACGTCAGCACGCTGGACTTCCGCCAGCTGCAGGAGCGCAGCGTCGACCTGATGGTGACGCGCGTCACCAGCGGCTTTGCCGATGATGACCTGAATGTCGAGATCCTGTTCGATGACCCGCATCTGGTGGTGGCGGGCGCCAGGAGCCCATGGGCCGGCAAGCGCAGCATCAAGCTTGCTGAACTCGTCCAGGAGCCGTGGATCATTCCCACCTCAGTGATCGTCAGCGCCATTCTGAAACAGGCATTCGAATCGCAGGGCCTGCAGGTGCCGAAGGAGCGTGTCGTCACCTCCTTCATCCTAATGCGCAATCATTTACTCGCGAGCGGACGTTATCTCACCGTGCTGCCGGAATCGGCGCTGCGCTACAATGCGAAGCAATGGGCTCTGCGCGCATTGCCGGTAAAGCTGCAAACCACGCCGCAACCGGTCGCCATTGTCAGACTGAAGAACCGCACCCTAAGCCCGGCGGTCGGGATGTTCATCGAGCACCTCCGCGAGGTGGTAAAGGCTTACGCACACAAGCGCGCCGCCGACGGAACTTAAAGCCCGGCCGGAACTTAGCGTCGGGAATAGGGAGCGACACAATGGCTGAAGGCAGCGGTGGAATTGGCGTGCTTGGCGTTCTCGTCGGCGCGCTTATCGTCATTGTGGTCGGCGGCGGCCTGCTGTTCGCCACCGGCAACATCGGCGGCGGCGGCAAGACATCGACGTTGAAGGTCGAACTGCCAGCCGTCAGCGCGCCAGCGAAATAGTCGGCAGCGGGCGCATTACGAAACGCCGGTGGGCCCATGCCTGCCGGCGTTTC
Source organism: Pseudolabrys sp. (assembly GCA_030655215.1). Lineage (GTDB taxonomy): Bacteria > Pseudomonadota > Alphaproteobacteria > Rhizobiales > Xanthobacteraceae > Pseudolabrys. Next base: position 76,920 of record JAURVZ010000071.1, read on the forward strand.
GCATTGTAGCCTAGGCGCGCGCCGCGAGCACCGCCTGCAAATGTGGGAAGCGCTCGGTGAGCAGAGAACCGTGATAGTAGGTCGGCACGAAAGCGGGATGCGCCTTGATGGCGTTGAACCATGTAACAACGCGCGGCAGATCGAGCCAGTCGGCGTAGTTTAAGTCATACATGCGCACCAGCGCCGGCATCACCGCGACATCGGCGAGTGAAATATCCTTGCCGAGAAGCCACGGCCCGCCGCTGATCTCGATCTCGCGGTCCATGCGTTCCCAGGTGCGGCGCAGGCGGGCGAGCGCCTTGTCCATCTCCTCCTTGGGAAAGCCGGTCTGGCCCATCGTCAGCATGAACTCCTTGCGCAACGGCTTGCTCTCCGCCATCGCAACGAAAGCCTCGCGGCTCATTGCCTGGAATTTCGGCAGGAAGGCGAGATTGAACGTCGGCACGCGCACGGCCGGCGCCGGCATCTCATCCATGAAATGCATCAGCGCGCGCATGCGGGCGCGAGCGACAGGATTCTCCGGCGTGAAGCTGTCGTGCTCCACGACCTCGTCGAGATATTCGGTGATAACGGTCGAGTCGGTGACGATGGCGCCGTCGTGATCGAGCGTCGGCACCACGCCGTTCGGATTGAGTTTGAGATAGTCCGGCGTCAGCTGATCGCCTTCGAGCAGGTTCAGCTTCACCTCGTCGAACGCCAGCTTCTTGGCATTGAGGACGAAACGCACACGCTGACTGCAGGTCGATTGCGGCGCATTGTAGAGCTTGAAGGCCATGGTCCGTTTTCTCCCCTCCGCCGATCATCGCGCCGGCCGAATTTTATGGTCAATTTACTTGAGCCCGGCGCCGTGCGGCCGCTTACTCTCACCGTGCGCAGCCGTCGTTTGCCCTCCCTTGGGAAACCGTCGACGGCTTGAATCCTCCACTTCTGCACAAAGGGCCCCTGCAAAGGGGCCCTCTTTTTTGCGTGCATGCACCTGAGCCAGACCCTATTCGAGGCCGGTCGGCACTTTCTTGTTTTCCGAGGTCAGCTTCATGCCTGACATTTCGGCCATGGTTTCCATCATCTTGGCGAAGTCCTCGGCCAGGATTTCCTTTGAGTTCGGCTGCGACAAAGCTTTGCCGATGTGCTGCTGGATAACTTCGCGCGTCGCCGCGGTCACCGGCATCGGCACGTCATATTCACGGCCGAGATCGAGGCCGAGATCGAGATCCTTGCGCAGCAATTCCGCGGTGAAGGTCGTCTTCCAGTCGAGATTGACCAGCGCCGACGTCTTATAGGCGGTGAACATCGAGCCCATGACACCATTGTTCATGAACGCCAGGAAGGCGTGGCGCGGCACGCCCATCTTGTTGGCGAGCAGCGTGATCTCGATCAGGTTCTCGATGACGACGCCGAGCATGACGTTGTGCGCGATCTTGCAGATACGCGCCAATTCGCCGTCGCCGACATAGGAAACGCCGCGCGGCGCAAAAACTTCAAGCACGGGCATCGCCGCCTTGGCGGCCGCTTCCGGACCCGACACGACCGATGACAATTTACCGGCGGCGATGACCTGGCCATTGCCCGACACCGGCGCACAGACGAATTCGATGTTGTGCTCTTTCAGACGCGCGCGGATGCGCACCGAGTCATCGACCGAGATCGACGAGCAGTCGACGAAGATCTTCGGCAGCTTGCCTTTGGCATTGGTGACGATGCCATCCTTGCCGAAGTAAACTTCCTCAAGATCCTTGCCTTCCGACACGATGGCGAAAAGCATATCGACGCCGGCCAGATCGACCGGCTTGTCGACAACCTTGGCGCCGAACTGGGTGAGCGGCTCGGCCTTCGACTTGGTGCGGTTCCAGATGGTGATGTCGTAATCCGCCTTGGCAAGGCGTTCCGCCATCTGAAAGCCCATGCGGCCGACGCCGATCCAACCAATTTTTTGCGTGTTCTTCGACATCACGAAATTCTCCCCGTTACGATTTATCGGCGTGCCTGATGCGGCTGCACCGGGATAATCACAGTGGCTGCGCTTTAGCCGTTCTCGCGCGAAATCGCCAGAGGCATGACGTGCATTACCGTCATGCTTGTAGTCCGCAATCAAACGGCACTATTGTCCCGCGACATGAAAATCGGAGACGCGAATGTCCACCAACAATCCGCTTAACAAGCAGCCCGAGCCGGTCAGCTGGAATTTCAACCTGCTGTCGCAGAACGATCTCGGCGGCTTCGGCGGCATGGGCGAAGGCATCGCGATCCAACTGGCGAAAGACGGCCGCCGCATTGCCTGGCTGGCGCATGAAAGCGCGCCGAAGAATTTCACCGGCGTCGATGTGACCGATCCGCGCAATCCGAAAGTGATCGTGCAGACCGAACTGCCGAACATGTTCATGCGCTCGAACTCGCTCGATGTCTCGGGCGACATCATGGCGGTCGCCTATCAGACGCAGAAGAAGGGAATGCAACCGGCGGGCCTTGAGCTGTTCGATATTTCAGTGCCGGAAAATCCGCGCTCGATTTCCTTCTTCGATTGCTCTGGCGAGCATTCGCGCGGCGTGCATCAGCTCTGGTTCTGCGATGGCGAGTACGTGCACATGGCCGCCGGCGCACCGGACTTCAAGCCGAGCCATCCAAGCGACGATCAGTTCTACCGCTGTATCGACGTGCGCAATCCGTCGAAGCCTGTCGAAGCCGGCCGCTGGTGGATGCCAGGCACATCGGTGCACGACAACATCGCGCCGCCGCCGCGCCATCCGCTCGACAAGGGTTATCGCGCGCACAACACGAATGTGTATCCGCAGCGGCCGGACCGTTTGTATCTCTGCTACATCGATGGCGGCATGTTCGTGATGGACATTGCCGACAAGGCCAATCCGAAAGTCATCTCGCACTGGACCAACTCGCCGCCTTACACCGGCTTCATGCATACCGCTGTGCCGCTGTTCGACCGCAACCTGATGCTGGTCACCGACGAGTCGACCGAGGACAATGCCGCCGACTGGCCGAAGCTGATCTGGATGCTGGATGCGCGCGACGAGCAGCATTTGGTGCCGATCGCCACCTGCCCACTGCCGCCGGTCGATGCCTACAAGGACCGCGGCGGCCGCTTCGGCGCGCACAACATTCACGAGAATGTGCCGGTGCCGAGTTCGTTTCAGTCGGACCAGATCGTGTTCGGTACGTTTTTCAATGGCGGCCTGCGCGCTTACGATATTTCCAATGCGTACCAGCCGAAGGAAATCGCTGCCTTCGTGCCGCCCGCCCCGGCGGGTTCGAAGGTTGGTTCGGTGCAGCTCAACGATGTTTATGTCGACGAGAACCAGATCGTTTACACGGTCGACCGGTTTTCCGGCGGGTTGTATATTCTGGAGTGTGAGTTTTAGAACCTGAGCGCGCGTCACACTCGTGATATGATGCGCGCATGAACCAGGTTTTTCCTTCAACGACTGCAAGCCCCTTCGGCCGCAAGCTCAGGCGTGCGCGCGGGGCCAAGGTGCCGGTGACCGTGCTCACCGGTTTTCTCGGCGCGGGCAAAACGACACTGCTGAAGCGATTTCTGGAATCGCCGGAAGGCGCCGGTACTGCCGTCGTCATCAACGAATTCGGTGAGGCCGGTATCGATGACGCACTGGTCCGCTCAAGCGCCGACGAAACCGTGCTGCTCGGTAACGGTTGCTTGTGCTGCGTGTCGCGCAGCGATTTGCAGGAAACCTTGCGCGCACTGCTGATCGAGCGTGAGCGCGGCGAATTGCCGGACTTCAAGCGCATCGTCATCGAGACGAGCGGCCTCGCCGATCCGTCACCGATCCTGCAAACCTTCTCGACTAACCGCGCACTCGGCGATGCATTCTATCTTGAGCTGGTGCTGACAGTGGCCGATGCCGCCACCGGCGTGAAAACGCTGGAGTGGTCGTCGGAAGCGCGCAAGCAGGCGATCCTAGCCGACCGCATCATTATCAGCAAAGGCGACATTGCCAACAGTGAAGCGTTACGCACGCAACTGCGTGCACTGAACGCCAATGCGGAAATCATTGAAGCAGCGAACGGCGCGATTGATCCGCGTAGCTTTACCGAACCGGGTGATAGCGAACGCAATGTCTTCGTCGCCGAGGCCGAACACAGCGACGGCCTTTCCAGCTTTGTTCTGGCGCCAGACAAGCCAATGGCTTGGAAAGTCTGGCTGCGCGCGATGGATACGCTAATGGCGCTGCGCGGGCCTGACCTGGTGCGCGTGAAGGGCTTTCTCAGTGTCGAGGGCTGCAGCGGGCCGGTCGTTGTGCAATTCGTGCAGCATCTGGCGCACCCGCCGGTCGAACTACAGGCTTGGCCGGACGGCAACGAGCAAAGCCGCGTTGTCTTCATCACGCGCGGCGTCACCGAGCATCAGGTGCGCGATCTTTTTAAAGCGATAGCTGCGCTCGCGCCTGGCAAATAACCTCCGGCACCGCGGCGTCGTTGTTCGGCGCCATGATGTGCACACCGGAGACGCCGGGGATCCCGGCGAGTTCGCGGATCAGGTCGATGCAAATGGCACGGCCCTCGGCAGAGGGATCGCTCGCCTTTTCCATGCGCGCGACAATCGCGTCGGGAATGATCGTGCCGAACAATTTCTCTCTCATCCAAAGCGCCGATTTGGCCGAGCGCAACGGCGCGATGCCGATCAGCACCGACAGATTATCGCCGATGCCATGCTCAGAGAGCCGCGCCAGATAGCGCCGCACCACGCCGGCATCCATACAGAACTGCGTCTGCACGAATTGCGCACCGCCGGCGATCTTGGCCAGCAGGCTCTTCGGCTCCCAGCCAGTTGGCGGATCGATTGGACTATCGGCGCCGCCGAGAAAGAAATCGGCTTTGCCGGTGACCTTCTTGCCGCTCGGCAGTTCGCCTGTGTCGCGCAAGTTGCGCGCCACCTCAAGCAAAGCACGTGCGTCATAGTCAAAGACTGCCTTGGCATCAGGCTGGTCGCCGGCACTCGGATCGTCGCCGCGCAGCATCAGCAGATTGCGCACGCCAGAGGCAGCGGCGGAGACCAGGTCGCTTTGCAGCGCGATGCGATTGCGGTCGCGGCAGGTGATTTGCAGGATCGGCTCGATGCCCTCCTGCACGAGGATCGCAGCAGCCGTCACCGCACCGAGATGCGGCCGCGCGCCGGCGCCATCGGTAAGGTTGACCGCATCGGCGAGGCCCTTCAGCGGCAACGCCTTGGCGATCAGCTCAGCACGGTCAAACGAGACCGGCGGCGTCACTTCGGCGGTGATGACGAAACGCTTGGCGGCGAGCTTGTCTTGCAACGTGTCCATGATACCGGCGTCGCAAAATTGTCTGGACCTGGCAAGCGGAACGGTGAGAAAACATCTGAAATAGGAGTGTGGGCAGCGCCCACCGGACCGGATGTTTGAAATCGCCAAATCGCTCGACGAGGCGCTGAGCGTCATCACCGATGGCTGCATGCTGGTGGTGCCGCGCGAAGTGTCCGGCGTGCCGATGGAAGCGACGCGCGCGCTGATCCGGCGCGGCATCAAGAACCTGCATCTGGTGGCGCTGCCGACGTCGAGCCTGCAGGCCGATCTGTTGATCGGCGCCGGCTGCGTCGAGACGTTGGAGACGAGCGCCGTGAGCCTTGGCGAGTACGGCCCGGCGCCGCGCTTCACTGCAGCCATTCTCAACGGCACGATCAGGATGAAGGATGCCACCTGCCCGGCTCTGCATGCCGCGTTACAGGCCGCCGAGAAAGGCGTGCCGTTCATGCCGCTGCGCGGTCTGATCGGCTCCGACGTGCTGAAATATCGCGACGACTGGAAGGTGATCGATAGTCCGTTTGGCGATAACGACCCGATCGTGCTGTTGCCGGCAATCAAGCCGGATGTTGCGCTGTTTCATGCGGCGATGGCAGACCGCTTCGGCAATGTCTGGATCGGCCGCACGCGCGAACTCAGCACGATGGCGCATGCGGCCGAGAAGACCGTGGTGACGGTCGAGCGCATGCATGACGGCAATCTGCTGGACGATCCTGCACTCGCCGCGGGTACGTTGCCGGGTTTCTATGTCGACAGCATCGCGCTGGCCGAGCGCGGCGCCTGGCCTTTGCCGCTGCCGGACCAATACGGCGCCGACGCCGCGCATCTGGCGGAGTATGCGAAGCTGGCGGCGACGGAAGATGGCTTCGCGCAGTATCTCGGCAAGCATGTTTACGCGAAACAGGTGGCGTAAGTGACCTTCCGCCCCGAAGAACTTCTCGCCGACCAGATCGCACGATTGATCGGCGGCGTGCGTCATGTCGCTGTCGGCAATGCGTCGCCGATCCCGGCGGCCGCCGCGTTGCTCGCGCGCGAACGCGGCAAGGGACGGCCTTACGTGTCGCTGTTGGGTTCGCCGAAGAACACGTTCTGGACCGACGGCGCGCGTGAGCTGTTCGACTGCGCCGGACAAGGCCGCATTGATGTGTTCTTTCTGTCCGGTGGGCAGATCGACGGCCATGGCAACGTCAATCTGGTTGAGATCGGCGATCACGATCATCCGAAGTTGCGCTTCCCCGGTTCGTTCGGCTCGGCGTACCTTTATTATGTCGTGCCGAAGGTGATCCTGTTTCGCACCGAGCACTCCCGCCGCACTCTGGTGCCGCAGGTCGATTACATCAGCGCGCCGGGCGCCAGCGCACCGAATGTGTTTCGTCCCGGTGGGCCGGTGGCGCTGATCACCAACCGCTGCCTGTTCTCTTTTGCCGATGGCCGCTTCACGCTGCGAAGCGTGCATCCGGGGCATACGATCGATGAAGTGATGGAGCACACCGGCTTCGACTTCGACAAGCCTGCGCATGTGCCCGAGACGCCGGCGCCCTCTGCGGAAACGTTGACACTGCTGCGCCAGACAGTGGCACCGCAGTTGGCCGAATTGTATCCGCAATTCGCCAAACAGGTGTTCGGCATCGAATTGAAAGCGGCCCAATGACGATCGACGACATGCTGACACAGGCCGTCACCGCTTTCCGTGCCGGACAACTGGCCGAGGCCGAGCGGCAGTTCAAGGCGGTGCTGGCGCAGCAGCCGCAACATCTCGCCGGCCTCAACCTGCTCGGCATGGTGCTGACGGCAGCACGCAAGTTCGACGAGGCCGAACAGACGATCCGCGCCGCCATTGCCGTCAACGCGAACTCGGACGCCACGCATCACAATCACGGCGTTGTTCTGAAAGAACTCGGCCGCCCGGCTGAAGCGCTGGCGGCGATCGACAAAGCGCTGGCGATCAATCCGGCTGTCGCCAACAGCTGGTCCCTGCGCGGCACCGTTCTCAACGAGCTCAAGCGTTCGCAGGAAGCAGCGGAGTCTTTCGACCGCGCCATCGGGCTGCAGCCGAATCTTGCTGAAGCCTGGGTTGGCCTCGCCGGCATTCTGTCGCTCGCCAAGCAGAGCGAGGACGCGCTCACCGCCTACGATCGCGCGTTGGCACTCAATCCCAACCTGCCCGCAGCGTGGCTTGGCCGCGCGCTGTCGCTGGCGCAGATGAAGCGGATACCGGAAGCCGTCGCCGCCTATCGCGATGCCGCCGCGCATGGCGTCGATGCCGAACAGGTCAACTTCCATCTCGCCGCGATCGGCGCTGCACCGGCGCCGGCAGCGCCGGTCTCCGCCAATATTGCGATGGTGTTCGATCAGTATGCTGAGACCTTCGACCAGCACCTGACCGAGGGGCTGAAATACAACATCCCGGCCGAAGCCGCCGCCGCGGTGAAGCGTTTCACCACGCAGGGCAAGCTCGACATTCTCGATCTCGGCTGCGGCACCGGCCTTGTTGGCGAGCAGCTCGCGTCGCTGAAGCGAAGGATGCTCGGCATCGATCTCTCGGCGAAGATGCTGGAGAAGGCCAGGCAGCGCGGCATCTATGAGGAACTGATCTGCGACGAACTGATCAGGTTCCTCGATACGCAGACCGCGATCTACGACGTGGTCGTCGCCGCCGATGTCTTCATCTATCTCGGCGATCTGGCGCCGGTGTTCCGCGGCGTCCGCCGCGCACTGAAAGATGGCGGCGTGTTCTGCTTCTCCATCGAGGAAGCGGAGCAGGACTTTGTCGTCCGCGAATCGTTCCGCTTTGCCCATTCCGTTGCCTACATCCGCCGGCTGGCCCAGCAGAATGGCTTCAGCGTGCAGGAAATGGAACCTGTTATCATCCGGCAGGATGAGGCCGCCAAAATCGGCGGCTACTTGGCAGTGTTGCGCTAGCGCGACTGGCATTGCCGGGTGCAGTGCACTAAATTCGCCCCCATGACCGATTCAGTGAACGATTCACCCGTCGCCACCGCGCCCTCGGCGCTGCGCACATTTATTGCATGGACCGCCTGGCCGGGCCTTCTGGCGATCTGCATCGCCATCACTGCCTATGGCTTCGAGGTCGATCACCCGGCGATCTTCTTCAACATCGCCTATGCGTTTCTGTTCATCTCGCTGTTCACGCTGGAGCGCAAGATGCCGCACGAGAAGGTCTGGAACGAGAATGACGGCCAGACCTTCGCCAACATCGCGCACACTTTGACCAGCAAAGGCGTGGTGCAGACTTTGGTCGTGTTCAGCGCCGTCATCGGCCTCACAGTCTACATCACGCCGGTGGCCGAGCCGGGTTACGGCATTTGGCCCCGCACATGGCCGATGTGGGCGCAGGTCGTTCTCGCCGTCGTGGTCGCTGAATTCGGTTTCTACTGGGCGCACCGCATCTCGCATGAGTGGCCGTTCATGTGGCGCTTCCACGCCGTGCATCACAGCGTAACGCGGCTGTGGATCGTCAACACGGGCCGGTTTCATTTCGTCGACAGCTTCAAGAGCATCCTGATCGGCATGGCGATCCTGGCCGCGCTCGGCTCGCCGCTCGAAGTCATGACCTGGCTGTCCGCCATCACCGCCTATATCGGCATGCTGACGCATTGCAATGTCGACATGCGCTTCGGCCCGCTGTCGTGGTGGTTCAACACGCCGGAACTGCACCGCTGGCACCACAGCAAGGACCTGCGCGAAGGCAACATGAACTATAGCGAGAACATCATGATCTGGGATCATGTGTTCGGTACGTTCTACAACACGCGCGATTACCGCCCACCGGTCGATATCGGCATCCAGGAAGCGATGCCGGAAGGCTTCGTCCAGCAACTGGTCTGGCCGTTCAAGAAGCAGTAAGCATTCCCCATGACAACTCCGTTCGATTCCCATCGCAGCAAGGATGAACCGCGCGTCGAGGACGATGCGCTGGTGCGCGGCCATGGCCGCTTCGCCGACGACCCGCGTTTGCCAAACCAGGCCTACGCCGTGTTCGTGCGGTCGCCGCATGCGCATGCGCGCATCATGTCGGTCAATACTGACGAGGCGCTGCGTGCCAAGGGCGTCATCGGCGTCATCACCGCCGCCGATCTGAAGGAAATGAACATCGGCAGCATTTCGCGCCACCCGCCGGTGGCGGGCCGCAATGGCGGCAAGATGATCATGCCGTTCCGTCCGGCGCTGGCCGGCGACAAGGTCATGCATGGCGGCGATCCGGTGGCGATGGTGGTGGCTGAAACCGCCGCGCTGGCGCAGGACGCCGCCGATCTGGTGCAGGTCGACTACGAGGAACTGCCCGCCGTCGTCGATCTCGACACGGCGATGAGCGGCAAGACGCAGCTTCACGCCGATGCGCCTGGCAATCTGTGCGTCGACTGGGCAGGCCCGGTGCCGAGCGACGACAATGAGCGCGAGGTCGCAGGCATCATCGCCAAGGCCGCGCATGTCGCTAAAATCTCGGTCACCAACCAGCGCATGGTCGTCGCGTCGATGGAAACGCGCGGCGCCACCGGCGTCTATGACAAGAGCGCCGAAAGCTACACGCTGCATGCCTGCTCGCAGGGCACCGACGTGATGCGCGGCGTTGCCGCCTCAATCATGGGTGTGCCGAACGACAAGCTTCGCGTCATCACCGAAGATGTCGGCGGCGCCTTCGGCATGAAGACGCCGGTCTATCCGGAATATATCGCCCTGCTGGTCGGCGCGAAAAAAATCGGCCGCCCGGTGCACTGGCAATCGACGCGATCGGAAGCTTTCATCACCGACACGCAAGGCCGTGACACCGTCACGCATGTCGAACTCGCCTGCGACGACAAGGGCAAATTCCTCGCGCTGCGCACCCGCCATGTGTGCAACCAGGGCGCCTATGTCTCGAACGCCGGCATCAACATCAACACCAACAATTTCGCGCGCTGCCTGCCGGCGATGTACAGAATCGACAAAATCGATATCGGCGTTGCCTGCTACTTCTCCAACACGCTGCCGATCGGCCCTTATCGCGGTGCCGGCCGCCCCGAGGCGAATTACGCGCTGGAGCGCGCTGTCGAGGAAGCCGCACGTCTGCTGAAAATGGATCCGGCCAAGCTGCGCAAGAAGAACCTGATCCCCGCTTCCGCCATGCCGTTCAAGACGCCGATCAATACGTATGATTCCGGCGACTTCCCCGGCATCGTCGACAAGGCGCTCAAGCTCGCCGACTATGACAACTTCGCCAAGCGCAAGCGCGAAGCGGCCAAGCGCAAGAAGTTGCGCGGCATTGGCCTGTCCTGCATGCTCGAGCATGCCGGCTCGACGCCCTTGGAAACAGCATCCATCGGTTTTCCCGGCGGCGACAAGATCATCCTTGGCTGCAATGTGCAGTCGACCGGCCAGAGCCACGCCACCGTGTTTGCCCGCGTGCTGGCGCACAAGCTCGGCGTTGATCCGCGAAGCATCGAGCACAAGCATGGCGACACCAATCTCGGACTGACAGGCTTCGCCTCGGTCGGCTCGCGCTCAGCCATGTGCGCCGGCGCGGCGATTGTCGTCACCGCCGATACGATGCTGGCCAAGGGCAAGAAGATTGCCGCGGCGGCGCTGGAAGCGTCGGAGAGCGACATTCAATATCGCGGCGGCAGCTTTGAAGTCGTCGGCACCGACCGCAGGATTTCGCTGTTCGACACGGCGCGCCGCGCCAAAGAGACAGGCGAGAACCTCGATACGCGCGACAAGGCCGAGGCGCCGTTGACGTTTCCGAATGGCTGTCACATCGCCGAGGTCGAGATCGATCCGGAGACCGGCAAGTTCGACATCGTCACCTACACGGCGGTCGATGATTGCGGCAACGTGCTCGATCAAACCGTGGTCGAAGGCCAGGTGCAAGGTTCAATCGCCAATGGCCTTGGCCAGGCTTTGACCGAGAACGCGGTGTACGATTCGAGCAGCGGCCAATTGGTCACCGGCTCGTTCATGGATTACGGCATGCCGCGCGCCCATGACATGCCGATGGAATTGCGCGAGGCGACGCATGTCGTGCCGGCAACTACCAATCCGCTTGGCGTCAAAGGCACCGGCGAGGCCGGCACCACGGCAGCGATTGCCGCCGTGATGAACGCGATTTCAAACGCGATTCCGAACGGCGCCGCGGATTACATGGAAATGCCGGCGACGCCATCGAAGGTGTGGGAAGCGGTGCAGAAGGGAATGGCGACGCAATAGCTGTCGTCCCCGCGCAGGCGGGGACCCATAGCCACCAACGCCACTCGGCCTCATGGTGAGGAGCGTTGCGCAGCAACGCGTCTCGAACCATGTGGCCGCCCATCCTTCGAGACGCATTGCTGCGCAATGCTCCTCAGGATAAGGGCGGAAGATAGGCCGCGCCGTACGGGTCCCCGCCTGCGCGGGGACGACAAGAACAAAAAAAAGCCGGGGTTTTGCCCCGGCCTTTTCATTTTATAACGTGAGCGTCGACTAGGCTTGCGAGATAAACTTCGTATTCATATACGCCTGGATGCCTTCGATGCCGCCTTCGGAGCCGTAACCCGACTCCTTGATGCCGCCGAACGGCGTTTCCGGTGTCGAGATGGCGACCGAGTTGACGCCGACCATGCCGGACTGGATCGCTTCGCCAATCGCCTGCGCCTGCGCGGACGACGAGGTGAACGAATAAGCCGCGAGGCCGAACTGCAGCGAGTTCGCGCGCTGTACCACTTCATCAAACGTCTTGAACGGCACGATCGGCGCCACCGGGCCGAACGGCTCCTCAGTCATGATCTTCGAATCATCCGGCACGTCGGTGATGACGGTCGGCTCAAAGAAGAAGCCCTGGTTGCCATGACGGTTGCCGCCGGTCTGGATCTTGCCACCGCGCGCCCTGGCGTCGTTGACGAAGGATTCCATCGCGTCGAGACGGCGCGGATTGGCCAGCGGGCCAAGCGTCGTCGTCTTCTCAAGGCCGTCGCCGAGCTTGAGGCCCTTGGCGTATTCGGTGAAGCGGGCGACGAACTTGTTGTAGCCCTTCTCCTGCACATAGAAACGCGTCGGAGAAATACAAACCTGGCCGGCGTTGCGATACTTGAAGGCAGCGATGGTGTCGGCCGCCTTCTCCGGATCGTAATCGTCGAACACGATCACCGGCGAATGGCCGCCCAATTCCATCGTCGCGCGCTTCATGCCCTGCGCGGCCAAAGCGGCGAGATGCTTGCCCACGGGAATCGACCCTGTGAAGGAAATCTTGCGCACAATGTCCGATGTGACGAGGTGCTCGGAAATCGTCGCCGGCACGCCGAAGACCAGGTTCAGCACTCCCGCCGGCAGACCGGCATCAGCGAAGCACTTCACCAGTTCGACACAGCCGGCCGGCGTTTCTTCCGAGGCCTTGATGATGATGGAGCAACCGGCGGCGAGCGCACCGGCGATCTTGCGCACAGGCGTCAGCGTCGGGAAATTCCACGGGGTGAAAGCGGCGACGACGCCGACCGGCTCCTGCAGAACGATCTGGCGAACGCCCTTGGTGCGGCCCGGCACGATGCGGCCATAAGAGCGGCGGCCCTCTTCGGCGCACCAATCGATGATGTCAGCCGAGGTCAGCACTTCCATGCGCGATTCGGCAAAGGACTTGCCCTGCTCCATGGTCTGCGCAGTGGCGACCTTCTCGGCGCGTTCGCGCAACAGGTCGGCGGCCTTGCGCATGATTTTCGCGCGGTCATAAGCCGAGGTGTTCTTCCAGACTTGGAAGCCCTTTTCAGCGGCGCCCAAGGCATTGTCGAGATCGGCTTTGCTGGCGTGCGGCAATTGCGCCAGCACCTTGCCGGTTGCCGGATTGATCACGTCTTCGCCCTTGCGGCCTTCGCCGTTGAGCCATTGGCCGTCGATATACAATTTCAATTCGGAATACATACGAAACCTCGTGGTTTACCCGGGTCAACCTAAACTGCGGGGGTGAGATAGCACTTTCGGGGCACAGCGGCCAGTGACGGTCGTGTCCCGGACGCGGCGCAGCACGCAGTGCTGCTCCGCAGATCCGGGACCCCGGTTACTGCCTTTCAAACAATCGGGCCCCCGGGTCCGCAGCGCACCACGAAGATGTGCTGCGCTGCGCCCGGGGAACGAAGCATCGTCATTTGCCCGTAAACTTCGGCTTACGCTTTTCCATGAACGCCGTGCGGCCTTCAATGAAGTCGTTTGAGGCAAAACACTCTTGCACCATTTTCTCGGCCGTCTCCAGGTCGCTCGGCTCCTCGCTCAGCATCTGGCCGATCATGTACTTGACCGTGCGAATGGTGAGCGGCGCATTGCCGGCAATCGTCTCGGCGTAATTCCTGACATAGCTCTCAAGCTCGCCATTGGCGACGACGCGGTTGACCAGCCCCATCGCCAGCGCTTCCGGCGCTGTGAATTGCCGCGCGGTGTAGAAAATCTCCTTGGCGAAGGACGGCCCGACAAGATCGACCAGCTTCTTCAGACCGGTGTAGCGGTAGCCGATGCTGAGCTTGGCCGCCGGCACCGCGAAGCTCGATCCTTCGGTGCAGATCCGCATATCGCAAGTCAACGCGAGCCCCATGCCACCGCCGATGCAATAGCCGCGGATCATGGCGATGGTCGGCTTCGGAAAGTCCGTGAAGGCAGCGTTCACGCGATCGACCACTTCATTGTAGTGGTCAGACGCTTCCTTGCTGGCGCGTTCCTCGCCGAACTTGGAAATGTCGGCGCCCGAAACGAAGGCTTTGCCGCCGGCGCCGGTGACGACCACGACGTGAACGTCATTGTCATGGCGGAATTTATCGAGATGACCTTCACACGCTTCCCACATGTCGAGCGACACGGCGTTGCGCTTTTCCGGATTGTTGAACGTGATGTAGCCGACGCTGCCCTCTTTGTGAGTCAGCATTTTGTCGGTCGAGGTCATTGCTTGCTTCCTTGATAGTTAAACAGCATTCGCCTTGTGCAGCGCGGCGATGTCGTCGTCCGAAAAACCGAATTCCTTGAACACTTCGTCAGTGTGCTGGCCTTGATCCGGCGGCGTACTGACGATCTTGCTCGGCGTACGCGACAACACAAATGGCTGGCCGACAAAGGTCTGCGTTTCGCCGTTCGGCTTCACCGCATCCTGCGCAATGCGCAAATGTTTGACCTGTTCGTCAGCAAACACTTGATCGATCGCGTTAATCGGCCCGCTCGGCACGCCGGCCTTCTCGAAAATGGTAATCCATTCGGCGCTGGTCTTAGCCACTGTCTTGGCCTCAAGCGCCGCATTGACCGCCTTGCGGTTGTCCGAGCGCAACTTGTTGCTGGCGAAGTCAGGATTGTCGACCAGTTCCGGCGCACCGGCAGCCTTGCACAAACGCTCCCACATCACCTGGCCGGCGGCGGCGATGTTGATGTAGCCGTCCGCGGTCTTGAACACGCCGGTCGGGATGCTGGTCGGATGGTCGTTTCCGGCCTGCTCGGCAACTTCGCCCATTTGCAGCCAGCGCGCCGCCTGGAAATCGAGCATGAAAATCTGCGCCTGCAACAGCGAGGTGTTGACCCACTGGCCTTCGCCGGAAACCTCGCGCTCCAGCAGCGCGGTCTGGATGCCGAGCGCGGCGAACAGGCCGGCGCAAAGGTCAGCCACCGGAATGCCGACACGTACCGGCCCCTGCCCCGGCAGGCCCGTGATTGACATCAGACCGCCCATGCCCTGCGCGATCTGGTCGAAGCCCGGCCGGTGGCGATATGGGCCGTCCTGGCCGAAGCCGGAAATGCTGGCCAGCACGATCCGCTTGTTCACTTTGCGCAGCGCCTCGTAATTGATGCCGAGGCGGTCCTTCACGTCGGGCCGGAAGTTTTCGACCACGACGTCGGCCTTCTCGACCAGCCGGTTGAAGGCGGCCAGGCCCTGCGGCGACTTCAGGTCGAGCGTGATGCTGCGCTTGTTGCGGTGCAGGTTCTGGAAGTCGGCATTGTCGCGCGGCCCGCCGGCGCCCTCGCCCTTTTCCAGATGCGCCGGCGTCTCGATCTTGATGACATTGGCGCCCCAGTCGGCCAACTGGCGGACGCAGGTCGGCCCGGAGCGGACGCGGGTCAGGTCGAGGACGGTAAAGCGGGAAAGGGCCTCGGAGGCCCGGGGAGAAGGCATTTCGGCAGCTCCGGCACTCGATTATGGCAACCGGGGGCGACCTTCCCCGATTGGCCCGGGCTTGTCACCCCGTCATTCCGGGGCGCGAGCCGAAGGCAAGCGAACCCGGAATCCAGCGCTGGATTTCGGGTTCGCGGCCAAGACGGCCGCCGCGGAATGACGGAAAATGGGCTTTATTCACCAATCCGGACCATACGCCCGCCCCCGCCTTGAAAAGACCACCGAACGCTGTCATATGACACCTGCGAATGAACGACCCCTTCTTGGGTTCGCGGGCTGCGTGCACGAACTTCCTAAAAACGAATTTCGCCCCGCCCATTCGATTTTCTGAATAAGACCGACAGCCCTGGCAACGCGGGATGTCAAAAAACCGCGATTCCGCCGGTCGCTCAAGCGATTCGGCCGTCTTGGCATATAGAAAGATACCTTTGACCACTTTTAACGACTTCGGCCTCGCTGAGCCGATCCTTCGCGCCCTTGTCGAAGAGAACTACACCACCCCCACCCCGATCCAGGCCCAGACCATCCCGATCGTCCTCACCGGCAAGGACGTCATCGGCATTGCCCAGACCGGCACCGGCAAGACCGCGTCCTTCGCGCTGCCGATCCTGAACCACATCTTCACCAAGCGCCTGCGCCCGGAACGTAAATCCTGCCGCGTTCTCGTCCTGTCGCCGACCCGCGAATTGTCGGGCCAGATTGCCGACAGCTTCCGCGCCTATGGCCGTCACATGAAGCCGCTGGCGATCGAACTCGCCATTGGCGGCGTACCGATCAACCGCCAGATCCGCGGCGTCGCGCATGGCGTCGAAGTGCTTGTCGCCACGCCGGGCCGTCTGCTCGATCTGGTGCATCAGCGCGCCATCACGCTGAATCAGGTCGAAATCCTCGTCCTCGACGAAGCCGACCGCATGCTCGACATGGGCTTCATCAACGACATCCGTAAGGTTGTCGCGATGCTGCGCAAGGAGCGCCAGACCCTGTTCTTCTCGGCCACAATGCCGGGCGAGATCACCAAGCTGGCCGATTCGATGCTGACCAACCCCGAGAAGGTCGCCGTCACCCCGCAGGCCTCGACCGTCGACCGTATCGAACAGCGCGTCATCCTGACCGAGAAGTCGGCCAAGAACGATTTGCTGGTCGAAACCCTGAAAACCGAGACCACCGACCGCGTTCTGGTGTTCACCCGGACCAAGCATGGCGCCGACAAGGTCGTCCGCCATTTGCAGAAGTGCGGCTTCGGCGCCGAGGCCATCCACGGCAACAAGTCGCAAAACCAGCGTGAGCGCGTTCTGGCCGATTTCCGCAGCGGCAAGCTGCGCATCCTGATCGCCACCGACATTGCCGCCCGCGGCATTGACGTGGATGGCGTCAGCCATGTCGTCAATTATGACCTGCCGAACATCCCGGAATCCTATGTCCACCGCATCGGCCGCACCGCGCGCGCCGGCCGCGATGGCGTGGCGATTTCGTTCTGCGATCACGAAGAGGCAGCGTTCCTGCGCGACATCCAGCGCATGATCCGCATCACCATCCCGTCGATTGACAAGCGCACCGGCATCCGTCCGGCGGCGCGCCCGGCCGATCATCACCAGGCCAGCAACCGGCCGAACCGTGGCCGCGGCGCTGCCGGTAACAACGGCGGTAACGGCGGCAATCGCAATGGCGGCAACAACCGCAACGGCGGCGGCAATCGTAACGGCAGCAACCAGGGCCGGACGAGCAACCGCGGCAGCCAGGGCGGCAACCCGCCGATTCCGCGCGCGGAATCGACCCCGGGCGAGCCAAACAGCATTGGAAGCGTCACTTTCCTGCAGCGGGGCGGCAATCGCACGCCGCGGGCCAGCTAATATCGGTAAAAAAGCCCGTCCCAGTGCCTGATTTTGGCCTTCGGCACTGGGGCGGGACGATTTTTTCGGATATAGAGCGGGCCGAGCGAGAGCTGACCGGAGAGGGATTGGATGGCTAAGGAAGAATTGCTGGAATTCGACGGCACGGTGACCGAGGTGTTGCCGGACGGAAATTTCCGGGTGAAGCTCGATAACGAGCACGAGGTGCTGGCCTATACCGCCGGCAAGATGCGCAAATTCCGCATCCGTACCGGCGTCGGTGACCGCGTGATCGTGGAAATGTCGCCTTACGATTTGCAGCGCGGACGCATCAGCTTCCGCCACAAGGGCGACGCTCCCTCGCCCTCACCGCAGAGCCGCCGGCCGAACTTCCGCAGACGGTAATCACTGCATCATTGTTTCGAAAAATGCCGGCCTTCGCGCCGGCATTTTTTATGCCGTCACGCCGCCGCCTGCGCCTGCACTTCTTCCGTGATCACCTTGAAACCCGAAAGAATGCCGGGGCCGAACGTTGTCGCGATGGCGACGTCGGTGGCGTCGCGGCCCCGCGCCATCAGGATGCGGCCAATGCGCGGCACCTTGTGGCGGGCATCGAATGTGTACCAGCGGCCGCCGAGGAAGACCTCGAACCAGGCGCTGAAATCCATCGGCGCCGGATCGCGCGGCACGCCGATATCGCCGAGATATCCGGTGCAATAGCGCGCCGGAATATTCATGCAGCGGCACAAGGTGATCGCGAGATGCGCGAAATCGCGGCACACGCCGCGTTGTTCGTTATTGGCATCCCACGCCGTCTTCATCGGATTGGCGTGCTGATAGCCAAACGTAATGCGCTCATGCGTATAGGCGACGATCGCCTCGACCAGCGGCCAGCCTTTCGGCAAATGGCCGAACAAGGACCAGGCCGTGTTCGATAATTTATCGGTCTCGCAGTAGCGGCTGCCGAGCAGATAGACGAGCACCTCAACCGGCAGATCCTCGAGCCGGTGCTGCTGCGCGTAGGGCTCAACGGCGTCGTGCAGCCCGGAATCGTTGACCAGGAAATCGGCCGAGAACGTCGTGCGCCCGGCCGGCGCGGTGACGACGTGGCAGAAATTCCCGAACGTGTCGTGATAGGTGTTCACCGGAATCGCCGGGTCCATCATGATGCGATCGCGCGTGATCACGTCATGGGCGCGCGACGAATGCACGCTCAGTTGCAGGATCATCGGCGTCGGGTTTGGACAGTCGTAGGAAATCTCGTAGCCGCAGCGGATCTGCATCGGAACCCAAGCTCCAGATGTTGGAGGTGACTAAGGCTGGATAAGAGCCTTTGGGCTACAAAGTTCCTGTGTTTCCGGGCTTAAAACGCACAACGCGCGGAATTCCCGCGCGTTGCATATTTTATCAGCAAGACTGCCAAAGATCAGGCAGTGGCCGGCGCTGCTGCATCATCGGTCACGACCTTGAAGCCGGTCATGGTTTGCGGACCGAACGACGTGACGATGGCAACGTCTGTGGCGTCGCGCCCGCGCGCCATCAGGATGCGGCCGAGCCGCGGCACGTTGTTGCGCGGATCGAAGATGTGCCAGGCGCCGCCGAGATAGACTTCCATCCAGGCCGCGAAATCACCGGCCGCCCACGGCTTCGGCGTGCCCATATCACCGAGATAGCCGGTGCAATAGCGCGCCGGAATGTTGAGGCAGCGGCACAATGTAATCGCTAGATGGGCGAAGTCGCGGCACACGCCCTTGCGCTTCTGATGCACCTCAAAGGCGCTCATCGTGGCATCGGCATCGTTATAACCGAACTTGATGTGGTTATGCGCATAGTCGCAAACCGCCTGCACCAAGGTCCAGCCCGGCGGCAAATGTCCGAACTGCTTCCAGGCAAAGTCCGACATCCGGTCGGTTTCGCAATAGCGGCTGCCAAGCAGATAGATCAGAACTTCCGGCGGCAGGTCCTGAAGCGCGTGCTGTTTCGCGTCCAGCACGATCGGATCGACCTTGCCTGAGTCCTGAATGAGGAAGTCGGTGGTGATCTCGAGCCGGCCTTTTGGCGCGGTGATGACGTGACAGAAATTGCCGAAGCTGTCGTGGTAGGTGCGCGCCGGAATCGGCGGCGCAAATTTGATGCGGTCCCAGCTCAGAAGATCCGGCGTGCGCGAAGGATGCACGCTCAATTCCAGGATCATCGGTGTGGGCTGCGGGCACTCATAGGTGATCTCAAAACCCGCGCGGACTTTCATACAAACTCCTTTGCCCGGCAGACGAGTGTCTGTCGGGTACATGACTTAAGGAAACTGGAGGCGTTAGGTTCCCCACTCTATCTGAGCTTGCCGCTCGATAGGTGGTAATCTTCAAGCCTGGGCGGCAGCCACGCGAACGGCGACTTTCATGGCGATCTGGTCCGCTGAGCGGCCAAAATAGCTACCTTGCAGTGGAATGGCCTCGCGCGGGTCGTTGACCACGGCAATGCGCACCAGATTCTTGTTGCCGACCGTGCCGCTGGCCGGATCGAAATCGACCCAGCCGGGACCGGGCACATAGACCTGCGCCCAGGCATGCGTATTGCCGCCATCGAGCACGGCTTCTTCCGGCTTGTCGTCACCTTCCAGATAGAGGTATCCGGATACGAAACGGGCAGCGAAACCGAGGTGGCACAAGGCCGCGATCATCAGCAGCGCGTGGTCGCGGCAGGAGCCGCTGGCCAGCTTCAGCGTCTGCTCGGGCGTCTGGATGCCCTTTTCGTGACGCGCGGCGTGCTTAAACCGCCGCTTGATCGTCTGCGTCATGCCGATGAGCAGGTCATACGTGTCGGCAGTGCCGTCGGCGCGCAGGAAGCCTTCGGCCCAGCTTTGCACGCGCGGATGCGCCTTGCCCGGCGGCAGCACCGGCGGGTGAT
The DNA here is from genome assembly GCA_030655215.1 of Pseudolabrys sp. Lineage (GTDB taxonomy): Bacteria > Pseudomonadota > Alphaproteobacteria > Rhizobiales > Xanthobacteraceae > Pseudolabrys. The sequence goes on from JAURVZ010000071.1 coordinate 97,046, forward strand.
CTTCATCACGGGCGAAAGGGAATGTGCGGGCCTCGTCGGCGATGTCGTGCGCGGCAAAATTCATGGCGCAATGGTCGAGGCGAATGGTGCTTTCGAAGCGCAAAACAGCCGCCCTTCTGTCAAATTGGGCGGTGGCGACGTAATTACCAAGTTCGTCGCGGGTCCAGGACAGCTTGCGCGGCTTCGGCGCAATGGCGATCTCGCTATCGAGGACGACCTGGTCGCCGTCGTCGCGCGGCCGCAACATCATGCGGTGTTCGCCAAAGGCGACCGGCTGCCGGTAGTGGTAGGTGGTGACGTGCTTAATGACGAAAATCGGCATTACTACGGTCCCCGATCGCGGTAGTCTGTTGTTATAGATGCATAATCCAGGCCACTGACAGCTCGGCGTGCGCCGCTTGGCCTGATTTGAACAGCAAAGAATTAAGTAATGGGTACGATTGAGAGCAATCCTCTGGGAAGACTACTTGGTGACGACGAGCCGTCGCCGGTCACCATCACCAACGCGACTGGCAACTCACCATTGCTGATCGTCGCTGACCATGCCGGAAACCGCATACCGCGTGTGCTTGGCAACCTCGGCGTTTCCGACAGCGAACGGGCACGGCATATCGGCCTGGACATCGGCATTGCTGGCGTTTGCCGCCATATGGCCGCGGCGTTCGATGCCTGCCTGATCCAGCAGATCTATTCGCGTCTGGTGATCGATTGTAACCGGCCACCGGGTTCGGCGACGTCAATGCCGGAGATCAGCGAGTCGACGCCGATCCCGGGCAATGTCGGTCTGAGCGAGGCCGACAAGGCGGCGCGCATCGCCGAGATATTCACACCGTATCACGAGGCCGTCGCCGCGGAAATCGACCGTCGCCTGCAAGGCACCTTGCCGGTGGCCTTGGTGGCCATGCACTCATTCACGCCGACTTATAAAGGCGTCGACAGACCATGGCATGCCGGCGTGCTCTATAATCGCGATGCCCGCTTTGCGCAGAAGCTGCGCTTCCTGCTCGAGCGCGAGACGCAACTGGTGGTCGGCGACAACGAGCCCTACAGCGTCGATGATGAGACCGACCATACCATTCCAGTGCATGGCGAGCGTCGCAAGCTGCACCACATCGCCATCGAGATCCGGCAGGACTTGATCACCGAGGAAGCCGGGCAGATGGAGTGGGCGGAGCGGTTGGGGCGGCTTCTTCCCTTGGCGTATTCCGAGCTTCTCTAAACCCGTCAAAAGGCAGGGCTCCAAACTCCGTTCGTTACCGCGAAAGCGGCACGTCGATAACGCAGCGAAGTTCTCTTTCTTCACCTCCCCCCTTGCGGGGGAGGTCAACGCGCGAAGCGCGGCGGGAGGGGGGTAATCGCGATAACTGAAAATAAGTCATACCCCCCTCCCCAACCCTCCCCCGCAAGGGGGGAGGGAGAAGAAAGGGCGCCCCACAAAGCCCACATTGGCTTAGGGTAATGCGGCTTGCGCGTGGGGCGCGGAAATCCGGGTGGTTCATGAAGGCCTTCAAGCTGTTGAGTCTGATTGCAGCGATAGCAATCATTGCCGGCCCTGCGTTGGCGCAGGAGAAGGCTCCGGACAAACCGCCGGAACAAAAGCGAGAGCCGGCACAAAACATCCTGCGCCTGCTGCCCGCTGACTCAACCAGCGAAAAAACAATCACCACGGCGCAAGGCAAGCTGACTTACACCGCAACCGCCGGCACGCTCGCCTTCTACGACCAGCAGGGCAACCAGAGCGCCTCGGTCTACTACACCGCCTATACCGTGAAGGGCGCCAACCGGCCGGTGACCTTCGGCTTCAATGGCGGGCCGGGCGCGGCTTCCGCCTATTTGCATCTCGGCCTTGTCGGCCCGCGCGTTCTTGAACTGGGGCCGGATGGTCACGATGCCACGAAAGCAGCGCTCCGCGACAATCCTGAAACATGGCTGCGCTTTACCGATCTGGTGATGATCGATCCGATCGGCACCGGCTGGAGCCGCGCTGCGTCGGCAGATGGCGCCAAGGGATTCTGGAGCGTCAATAGCGACGCCAATGCGATGGCGAAAGCGATCTCGCTTTATGTCGCGCACAACAACCGCGGCGCTTCGCAGAAATTCCTGCTCGGCGAAAGCTATGGCGGCCTGCGCGCGGTGAAGACGGCGCGCGCGCTGCTGCGCGATCAGGGGCTTGCTGTCAGCGGCCTTGTATTGTTGTCGCCGCTGCTGGAAGGCTGGCTCACCTTCGGTGATGACAATTCGGCATTGCGCGCCGCACTGCAGCTGCCATCACTCGCCGCGGCCGAACTGGAGCGCAAGAAGACCTTCACGCTGGAAGCGCAATTGGCGGCGGAGAAATTCGCCATGACCGACTATCTGACGACCATCGCGGTGCGGCCACCGCAGGGCGACGCCGCCAAGGCGTTCTATGCCCGCGTTGCCGGATTCGTCGGTCTGCCGGAAGAAACTGTGCGGCAATCGCGCGGCTTCATCAATGATTTCGTCAAGAGCCTGCGCATCGGCAAGATCGTCAGCCGCTATGACGCCGACTTCGCCGTCGACGATCCGTTTCCGGACCGGCGCACGGCGCGTGGCGGCGACCCGGTGCTCGATGGCGTGACGCGCGCCTATGGCGGCGGCTTTGCCGACTATGCCCGCAACGAACTCGGCTTCAAGACCGAAATGACCTACACGCTGCTCGCCAATGACGTGAACGGCGCCTGGGACTGGCATGCCAGCCGTTTCCAGGTCAGCTCAGAAGACGACATGCGGACGTTGCTGGCCTTCAGCCCGACCTTCAAGATTTTGGTCGCGCATGGCTACAGCGACATGGTCACGCCCTATGGCATGACGCGCTATGTGCTTGACCACATCCCGCCCATCGGCACGCCCGGCCGGGTGCGGCTGAACCTCTACCGCGGCGGCCACATGTTTTATATCGACCCGCAGGAACGCAAGGCGTTCAGCAACGATGCGGCATCGTTCTACCGCGCCGACTAGCCCTGCGCTATTTGCGCCGGGGTCCGAATTTTGCATAACCTGCCGTAAGCCCGGCCTGCCGGGCACTTACGGTTTGGGGGCTGCGGCGTGGAGCTGGTTCTTTGGGAAATGGTCAGTGCGAGCGTGCGCTGGCTGCATGTCGTCGCCGGCATCGCCTGGATCGGCAGCTCATTCTATTTCATTCATCTCGACCTCAGCCTGAGGCCAAACCCGGCTTTGCCGAACGGCGTCAAGGGCGAAGCCTGGCAGGTGCATGGCGGCGGCTTCTACCACATGGTCAAGTATCTGGTGGCGCCGGCCAAGATGCCGGACCACCTGACCTGGTTCAAATGGGAGGCCTATGCGACGTGGCTTTCCGGCTTCAGCCTGCTGGTCATCGTCTATTACATGAACGCCGACATGTACCTGATCGACAAGCAGGTGCTGGACATGACCGCGCCGGTCGGCGCTGCGGTCGCGTTCTTCAGTCTGCTGGCAGCGTGGCTGGTTTATGAAGGGCTGTGCCGTTCGCCGATCGGCAAGAACGAACTGGCGCTGTCGCTGATCGGCTATGTTTTCCTGGTCGCGCTGACATACGCCTTCACGCATGTGTTCAGCGGCCGCGGCGCCTTCACGCAAATCGGCGCGCTGATCGGCACCATCATGGTAGCGAATGTGTTCGTCGTCATCATGCCGTATCAGCGCAAGACCGTTGCCGCTCTGATCGCGGGCGAAAAGCCGGACCCGGCCTGGGGTGGCTATGGCAAGCAGCGCTCGATTCACAATAACTACCTGACGCTGCCGGTCGTCTTCCTGATGATCAGCAACCACTATCCGTTTTTCTTCGCCACCAAATATAACTGGGTCATCGTCGCCATTGTCCTGATCGTCGGGCCGCTGATCCGGCATTTCTACAATGCCCGTCATGAAGGCAAGGAGAGCCCGTGGTGGACATGGTTTGTCGTCGTCTTCGCCATGATGGTGGTTGCGTGGCTGTCGAGCACCGGACCAAAGGGGCAGACCGGCGCGTTGCCGGCAACGCCGACCTTCGCGCAGGTCAATGAGATCGTCATGTCACGCTGCAGCATGTGCCATGCGTCGGAGCCGGTCTGGGCCGGCATGGCCGCGGCGCCGAAGGGCATAAGGCTCGACGATCCGGAAACGATCAAGCTGCATGCCAAGGTCATCGCCATCAATGCGGCGCTGTCGAGCGCCATGCCGCCGGGGAACGTCACGGCGATGACGATGGATGAGCGGCAGGTGCTCGCGGCGTGGTTCGAAGCCGGCGCGCCTGCGAAATGACGTTTTCCCTCGAGCAACTCAATGCGCTCAGCGAAGCCGACTTCACCGCGGCGCTTGGCGACATTTTCGAGCATTCGCCGTGGGTGGCGAAAGCGGCGTGGGCCAAGCGGCCGTTCGCCAGTTTGGCTGCATTGCATGAGGCGATGGTGGCGGCTGTGCGCGCCGCGCCAGACGATGCCAAGCTGACATTGGTGAAGGCGCATCCCGATCTCGCCGGCAAGGCGGCGCGCGCCGGCGCGCTCACCGGCGACTCGACCAACGAACAGGCCAGCGTCGGCCTCGACCGCCTCAACGACGCCGAATATGTCCGTTTCCAGCAACTCAACGATGCCTATCAGGCTAAATTCGGCATTCCGTTCATTGTTTGCGTGCGGCGGCATACCAAGGACTCGATCCTCAACGAATTCGAGCGCCGGCTGACGCAAGCCAAGGGCGACGCGTTCGAGACCGCGCTCGGCGAGATCTTCCGTATCGCCGCGCTGCGGCTCGACCAGCGCGTCACCGCCGATGTCCGGTTGCCGCTGCATGGCCGCCTGTCGACGCATGTGCTCGACACCCATGGCGGCATGCCGGCGGCCAATGTGCCGGTCGAACTATGGGAATTGTCGCGCGACGGCGCGGCGCGGCTGATCGCGCAGACCGTCACGAACAAAGACGGCCGCACCGATGCACCGCTGATCGCCGGACGGCCGGTGCCGATCGGCAGCTATGAATTGCGCTTCGCGATTGCCGGCTACTTCAGGGCGCAAGGTGTTCCGCTACCGGAACCGCCGTTCCTCGACATCGTGCCCATCCGCTTTTCGGTGCTTGAAGCGGAGGCGCACTACCACGTGCCGCTGGTAGCGACGCCATGGGCCTATTCGACCTACCGCGGCAGCTAGAATCCGGTGTATGGCGCGAGAATAGGCAGCACCTGCCGCTATTTGGTACCTTCAATTGCCACAGAAATTGGCACACTATTGGCATGTCATGACGGTGGTGCAGTTTGCGGGGGCAAGCGCGCCTCTAACCGTCCAGGGCCAGCGTATCGATGGTGAATGCGGTGCCAGTGAGTGAGCCTTCCGCGCGCGCGCCGCTGCTGCAAGCCATCGCGATGACCAAACGCTACGGCACCTTCGCCGCCAACGATTCCATCGATCTCGACCTCTATGCCGGCGAAATCCACGCGCTGCTCGGCGAAAACGGCGCTGGCAAGTCGACCTTGGTCAAGACCATGTACGGCCTGATCCAGCCGACCTCCGGTGAACTGCGCTGGATGGGCGAAAAGCTGGAACTCACCGGCCCGTCCGATGCCCGCTCGCAGGGCATCGCCATGGTGTTCCAGCATTTCTCGCTGTTCGACAATTTGACGGTGGCGGAAAACGTCGCGCTCGGGCTCGACGGCGTCGAGAGCTTTGCCGCCATGTCAGCGCGGCTGGCGCAAGTGTCGCGCGACTACGGCCTGCCGCTCGATCCGAACCGCGAAGTCTGGCGGCTGTCGGTCGGCGAGCGCCAGCGCATCGAGATCGTGCGCGCGCTGATGCAAAACCCGAAGCTGCTCATTCTCGACGAGCCAACCGCGGTGCTGACGCCGCAGGAGGCCGATCAGCTTTTCACGGTTCTCTTCCGCTTGAAGAGCGAAGGCCGCGCACTCCTGTACATCAGTCATAAACTCGATGAGGTGAAGCGTCTGTGCGACACCGCCACCATCCTGCGCGGCGGCAAGAAAATCTCGACCTGCGACCCGCGCAAGGAAACCGCGGCATCATTGGCGCGCATGATGGTCGGCGCCGAAATCGGCGAAGTGAAAGCCACCGGCGCCCGCGCCACTACGATCCCGCGCCTGCTGATCCAAGATTTGTCGCTGACGCCGGACGATCCGCATGGCGTGCACCTCAAGAACATCTCGATCGAGGTTAAAGGCGGCGAAATCCTCGGAATCGCCGGAGTCGCCGGCAACGGCCAGGACGAACTGTTCGCGGCGTTGTCGGGCGAGCGCCTCGCGCCGCGCGAGGGCAATATCGTCATCGACAGCAACGCCGCCGGCGGGCTTTCCGTGACGGCGCGCCGCAAGCTCGGCGCCGCCTTCGTGCCGGAAGAACGGCTCGGCCACGGCACTGCGCCGCGCATGAAGCTGTCGGAGAACGCGCTGCTGACCGGCCACGCCGCCAGCCACATGGTCAAACACGGCTTTGTCGACAAACCGAAGACGCTCGAGACAGTCGACAAGACCACCAAGACCTTCGACGTGCGCAAGGCCAAGCGCGATCCGGAAGCGGTCAGCCTGTCCGGCGGTAATCTGCAGAAATTCATCGTCGGCCGCGAGATCTTGCGCGAGCCGGGCGTGCTGGTCGTCAGCCAGCCGACCTGGGGCGTCGATGCTGGCGCCGCCGCTGTCATCCGCCAGGCGTTGCTCGATCTGTCGAGCCGCGGCAGCGCCGTGCTGGTGATCAGCCAGGATCTCGATGAACTGGCCGAAATCGCCGACCGCATCGCCGTCATGTTCCACGGCCATTTGTCGCCGCCGGTTGCCGCGCATGAAGCGACGCGCGAGAAGCTCGGCCTGTTGATGGGCGGCGCTTCCGCAGAAGCCGATGCTAGGGAGGCCTCTCATGCAATTGGTGCTTGAGAAACGCGTCGAGCGCTCGACCAAGATCGCCATCCTGTCGCCGCTGCTGGCTATCGCGTTGACGCTCGTGACGATGTCGATCCTGTTCGCCATTCTCGGCAAGAACCCGGTCATGGCGCTCTATGTCTATTTCGTCGAGCCGCTGACCGACTCTTTCACGCTGATGGAAATAGCCGTGAAGGCAACGCCGCTGGTGATGATCGCCGTCGGCCTCTCGCTCTGTTATCTCGCCAATGTCTGGAATATCGGCGCCGAAGGCCAGTTCATTATGGGCGCCGTATGCGGCAGCTATCTTGCTGTCGTCACGAACGGCACCGATCCCGGTCCCTGGGTGCTGCCGGCGATGCTGGTGATGGGCGCTGCCGGCGGCGCGCTGTGGGCAATGATCCCGGCTTTGTGCAAGGTTCGCTACGGCGCCAACGAAATCCTCACCTCGCTGATGCTGGTCTATGTCGCCGATTTGATCATGGACTATCTGGTGCGCGGGCCATGGCGCGACCCGAAAGGCATGAACTTCCCGACCACGGCCTCGTTCGATCCGGTGGCGACGGTGCCGACCTTGTTCGAGACCGGGCGCATCCATTGGGGCGCGCTGGCGGCACTGATCGTCGTGGCGCTGGCAACCGTCATGCTCGGGCGAACGATCAAGGGTTTTGAAATCCGTGTTGTCGGCGCGGCGCCGCGCGCGGCGCGCTTTGCCGGTTTCAATTCAAAGAAGCTGGTGGTGTTCACCTTCGCCGTGTCGGGTGCGCTCGCCGGCCTTGCCGGCATTATCGAAGTCGCCGGCCCGGTCGGCGTGCTGCAGCCGGGCATTTCGCCGGGCTATGGCTTCACCGCCATCATCGTCGCGTTTCTTGGTAGGCTGAACCCCGTGGGCATTCTCATCGCCGGATTGTTCCTGGCGCTGACTTTCATCGGCGGCGAAGGCGCGCAGATCTCGATGAAGATCCCGCTCGATCTCACCAAGGTGTTCCAGGGCATCTTGCTGTTCTACGTGCTCGCCTGCGATTCCTTGATCCTCTACCGCATTCGCCTGATCGCTTCACCCAAGAAGGCCGCACATGGGACTGCTTGAAGCCATCATCATCTCGGTGATCGCCGCCTCGACGCCATTGCTGTTGGCGGCGGCGGGCGAACTCGTTGTCGAGAGATCCGGCGTTTTGAATCTCGGCACCGAAGGCATGATGATCATGGGGGCGGCCTGCGGCTTTGCCGGTTGCTGGCTGACCGGCTCGACGTTCATCGGCGCGCTGTGCGGCATTGCCGCCGGCTGCGCGCTGTCGCTGGTGTTCGCGGCGCTGACCTTGGGCCTTGCGGTCAACCAGGTCGCCGCCGGACTGGCGCTGACCATTCTCGGCGTCGGCCTGTCCGGCCTGATCGGCGCCGGCTTTGTCGGCGAGAAGATCACTCCCGCTCCTCACCTTTATCTGCCGGTCCTGACCGGCCTGCCCTTCATCGGCAAGATATTGTTCGGCCAGGATGGCTTCGTTTATTTCTCGGTCGCTTTGGTCATCGGCATCTGGTGGTTCCTGTACCGCACCCGCGCCGGGCTGGTGCTGCGCGCCGTCGGCGACAGCCACACCTCGGCGCATGCGCTCGGCTATCCGGTGCTGAAAATCCGTTTGCTCGCCGTGCTGTTCGGCGGCGGCTGCGCTGGGCTCGGCGGCGCCTTCCTGCCGCTGGCTTATACGCCCTTCTTCATTCCCGGCATGACCGCCGGCCGCGGCTGGATCGCGCTGGCTTTGGTCGTGTTCTCATCCTGGATGCCGGGCCGGCTTGCCGCCGGCGCTTACCTGTTCGGCGCCGTCACCATCATGCAACTGCATGCGCAGGCTTTCGGCCTCGGCATTCCGTCGCAACTGATGACCGCGCTGCCCTATCTCGCCACCGTCATTGTGCTGGTGCTGATCTCGCGGGCACGCGGCAGCGCCGGCTCCGTCGCGCCTGCGTCACTGGGAATTGTTTTTGTGCCCGACCGCTAAGCTTTGAGAATTCACCGTCTGACAAACCGGAGTTGACCATGAAAAAACTGATGATGACCGCAGCCGTCGCCGCCTTGACGATCGTGAGCACGGGCTTTAGTGCCTCTGCCGCCGATAAACTGAAGATCGGCTTTATCTATCTTGGACCGGTCGGCGATCTCGGCTGGACCTATATGCACGAACTCGGCCGCCAGATGATGGTCAAGGAGCTCGGCGACAAGGTCGAGACCACCTATCTCGAAAACGTCAGCGAAGGCCCGGATTCGGAGCGCTCGATCGAGCAGCTTGCCCGCACCGGCCACCAACTCATCTTCACCACGTCATTCGGCTACATGGACCCAACGCTGAAGGTCGCCAAGAAATATCCCAAGATCAAGTTCGAGCACGCCACCGGCTTCAAGCGCGCCGACAACATGGGCACCTACTCCGGCAAATTCCATGAAGGCCGCTATATCCAGGGCGTGATCGCCGGCAAGATGTCGAAGACCGGCACGCTCGGCTACATTGCCTCGTTCCCGATCCCGGAAGTCATCGCCGGCATCAACGCAACGATCCTCGGCGCGCAGACCACGAATCCGAACATCAAGCTCAAGGTCATCTGGGTTAACACCTGGTTCGATCCGGGCAAGGAAGCGGACGCCGCCAAGGCGCTCGCCGACCAGGGTGTCGACGTCATCATGCAGCACACCGACTCGCCGGCGGCGATGCAAGTGGCGGCGCAGCGCGGCATCATGGCGTTTGGCCAGGACTCGGACATGATCAAGTTCGGTCCGAAAACGCAGCTCACGGCAATCGTCAACAATTGGGGCCCGTATTACACGCGCGCCGCCAAGGCGGCTCTCGACGGCACATGGAAGGCCGAAGACACCTGGGATGGCCTGAAGGAAAAGATGGTGCTGATGGCCGCCTATACCAACATGCCGGACGACGTGAAGGCTTTGGCCGAGAAGACCGAAGCAGAGATCATTGCCGGCACGCTGAACCCGTTCAAGTGCCCGGTGCTCGGGCAAGACGGCAAGCCGGTTGAGTGCAAGGGCGGCGCCAATCTCGACAACGGCCAGATCCTCGGCATGAACTTCTATGTGAAGGGTGTCGACGACAAGATCCCGGGCAAGTAACCGGACCAACGCGGGAGGCTTCGGCCTCCCGCGTTTCTTCTCATGCGACTATGCTTGCAGATTCCGCGCCGCGGCCTGATGCCGCCGCATCAAACCGGCAAGATCGAGCCCGGGAATGGCGCCATCTTGAACCGTCCAGTTGCCATTGATCATCACCCGGTCGGCGCGATGCGCGCCGCACAGCACCAGCGCCGCCAGCGGATCGCCGTGACCGGAAAAGCGCAATTCATCCAGCTTGAACATGGCCAGATCGGCGCGCTTGCCGACGGCTATTTCGCCCAACTCCGGACGGCCGACGCAAGCCGCCGAGCCTTTGGTCGCCCAGCGCAACGCGTCTTTGTGGCTGACGGCGTTAGCGCCGTAACGCGCCCGCTGCACCAGGAAGGCCGCGCGCACTTCCTGCATCAGATTCGACTCGTCGTTCGAGGCCGAGCCGTCGACGCCAAGGCCGATGCTGACGCCGGCCTTTTCCAGATCGCAAACCGGGCAGCAGCCCGACGCCAGCGTTTGATTGCTGCAGGCGCAATGGCTGATCGACACGCCGCCTTTGGCAAGGCGCGGCATTTCATCGGCACTGAAATGAATGCCGTGCGCCAGCCAGGTGCGGCTGTTGAGCCAGCCGCAATCCTCGAGATAATCGAGCGGCCGGACGCCATAGATCTGCTCGCAGAATTTGTTTTCGTCCTCGGTCTCTGCCAGATGGGTATGCAGGCGGACGTCGAGCTTCGCTGCAAGATCGGCCGTGGACTTCATCAGCGCCGTGGTGACGGAGAACGGCGAGCAAGGCGCCAGCGCGATCTGCGTCATCGCCGCCTCGCCGCGCTCATGGTAGCGATCGACCAGCCGTTTGCTGTCGGCGAGGATGGCGTCCTCGTCCTGCACCACCGAGTCCGGCGGCAGGCCGCCGTCGCGCTCGGACAGGTTCATCGAGCCGCGCGTCAGCAAGGTGCGGATGCCAAGCTTTTTGGCCGCGGCAATTTCAATATCGATGCCGTCTTCGAGGCCCTTCGGGAAGACGTAATGATGATCGGTGGTGGTGGTGCAGCCGGACAGCATCAGTTCGGCCATCGCCACGGTGACCGCCGCATCGAGCGCATCGGGCGTCATCTTGGCCCAGATCGGATAAAGCGCCTTCAGCCACGGAAACAGTTCGCGGTCGAGTGCCGCAGGGACAGCGCGCGTCAGTGTCTGGTAGAAGTGATGATGGGTGTTGATCAGGCCGGGAATGACGACATGGTCGCGCGCCTCGAACGGCGCGGCGGTGGTCTTGGGCTCGGTGCCCTTAGCCACCAGTTCTACGATGGCGCCATTGGCGACAACAACGCCACGCTCGGCATCGTCGGCCAGAATGGCCATCGGGTCCTTGATCCAGATCGCTTCGGTCATGCGCTTATTCCTTCGCCGTCATCCTACCGAGTCTTGCAAGACCGGGACCAGCACTCTCCTCCGTTCGTCCCCGCGAAAGCGGGGACCCAGGAGCAACAAGCACGGAGTTTGCAGCCCTGGATTCCCGCTTTCGCGGGAACGAACGGAGTGTGTGGTAGCAGGTCTGCCCCATGGACCTGAACACAATCAAAGAAGTGGCGCGGCCGAAGGCGCGCGGTGAGTTGAGCGGCTGGCGCGACGGCGATGCCTTCCTCGGCGGCGGCACCTGGCTGTTTTCCGAGCCGCAGCCGAAACTGACGCGGCTGGTCGATCTCGCGGCGCTTGGCTGGCAACCGCTCACCGTGAGCGCCGAGGGACTTGAGATCGCCGCCACCTGCACGGTGGCGCAACTCGACGCCCTAACGCTGCCGGTCGAATGGACCGCCGCGCCGTTGATCGGCCAATGCTGCCGCGCCTTTCTCGCCTCGTTCAAGGTGTGGAACGCAGCCACTGTCGGCGGCAATATTTGTCTGGCTTTGCCGGCCGGGCCGATGATTTCGCTGACCGCGGCGCTTGATGGCGAAGCCTTGCTGTGGGCGGCAGATAGCAGCGAGCGGCGCCTGAAGATAGTTGATGTCGTTACAGGCCCGCAGAAGAATGCGCTGCGGCCCGGCGAAGTCATGCGCAGCATCTCTGTGCCCGCCGCCGCGCTAACAACACGCACGGCGTATCGGCAGGTTTCGCTGGCCAATCATGGCCGCTCCGGCGCGCTGGTCATTGGCACGCGTGCGGCGAATGGCTCGTTCGCATTGACGATTACCGCGTCAACGCCGCGGCCGATCCGACTTCGCTACGACGCTCTGCCCACGATCGACACCTTGCGCGCCGACATCGAAGCTGCGGTCGATGTTTGGTACGACGACATTCACGGACTGCCAGCATGGCGCCGCCACATGACCTTGCACTTCGCGCAAGAAATTCTCGCTGAACTCAGCGCGGGCGCACGATGACCTTCAACGTCAACGGCAAAGCCTTCGACGAACAGCCTGCCGCCGGGCAGTGCCTGCGAACCTTCCTGCGTGAACTCGGTCATTTCGGCGTCAAGAAAGGCTGCGACGCCGGCGATTGCGGCGCCTGCACGGTTTATCTCGACGGCGAGCCGATCCATTCCTGCCTGATGCCGGCGTTCCGCGCCGAGGACCGCGAGGTCACCACCATCGAAGGCCTCGCGAACGGCAACGAGCTGCATCCGATGCAGCGCGCCTTCCTTGACGCGCAGGGTTTCCAATGCGGCTTCTGCACCGCCGGCATGATCATGACCGCAGCGGCGCTCAATCAGGCGCAGCGCGCCGACCTGCCGCAAGCCTTGAAGGGCAATCTGTGCCGCTGCACCGGCTATCGCGCCATCGAGGATGCGATTGCCGGCAAGCGCGACGCCGCCGAGCCGCAGGCCGGCTGCGGCGTCGGCCACAATGTCCCTGCGCCGGCTGGGCCGGATGTCGTCACCGGCAAGGCGCGCTTCACGCTCGATGTCGGGATTGAGGGCCTGCAGCACATCAAGCTGCTGCGCTCGCCGCATGCGCATGCGCGCATTCGCGGCATCGACAAGAGCGAAGCGTTGAAAGTGCCGGGCGTCATCGCCGTGCTGACGCATGAGGACGCGCCGAAGACCGCCTTCTCGACCGCGCGGCATGAAACGCCGGAGATCGATGCCGACGATACTGTCGTGCTCGACACTGTTGTCCGCTACATCGGTCAGCGCGTTGCAGCTGTTGTTGCGAGCAGTGAAGCTGCGGCCGAAGAAGGATGCCGCAAACTCAAGGTCGATTACGACATTCTGCCCGCCGTGTTCGATCCGGAACAGGCGATGCAGCCCGGCGCGCCGCTGTTGCACGGCGACAAGGGCCCGGAAGCGCGCATCTACGATCCCCAGCAAAACCTCATCCACGCCGTGCACAGTGAATTCGGCAGCGCCGAGGCGGGCTTTGCCGAGGCCGAGGCCATTCACGAAGGCACTTATTTTGTGCCGCGCGTGCAGCATGCCCATCTGGAAACCTTGTGCGCCATTGCCTGGATTGACGCCGGCGGCCGGCTGAACATCCGCTCCAGCACGCAGGTGCCGTTCCTGACCCGAAAGGAACTGGCGCGCGTCTTCGGCCTCGACGAAGACGCGGTGCGCGTGTTCTGCGAGCGCGTTGGCGGCGGCTTTGGCGCCAAGCAGGAAATGATGGTCGAGGACATTGCCGCGCTCGCCGCGCTGAAAACCGGCAAACCGGTGGTGATCGAATTCACCCGCGAGGAGCAGTTCATCGCCGCGACGACGCGGCATCCGATGCAAGTGCGCGTCAAGATCGGCGCCAAGAGCGACGGCACACTGTCCGCGATGCAACTCCATGTCGTGTCCAATACCGGCGCCTATGGCAATCACGGCGCGCCGGTGCTGGAGCATGCCTGTTCGGAAGCGATCAGCGTCTATCGATGCGCCAACAAGAAAGTCGATGGCTACGCCGTCTACACCAACACCGTGCCGGCCGGCGCCTTTCGCGGCTACGGCCTGCCGCAGACGCAATTCGCCGTCGAATCGGCGATGGATGAAGTCGCTCGCATGCTCGGGATCGACGGCATCGATTTCCGCCGCCGCAATGTCATCAAGCGTGACGAGCCGATGATCGGCGCCCATGAAGCATCCGATGACATGATCCATGGCAGTTATGGCCTCGATCAATGTCTCGATCTGGTCGAGGCGGCGATGCGCCGCGACGCGCCGGTCACGCTGCCGCCGGAATGGCGCATCGGCGAAGGCACGGCGCTGACCATGATCGCCACCGTGCCGCCGGGCGGCCATTACTCCGATACATATATCTGGCTGGAGAGCGACGGCTCCTACGCCATGACCATTGGCACCGCCGAATTCGGCAACGGCACGACGACCGTGCATCGCCAGGTTGCCGCCAGTGTGCTCGGTGCGCTGCCATCGCAAATTACGTTCAAGCAATCCGACACCGACCACGGCGGCCATGACACCGGCGCCTATGGTTCGACCGGCACGGTGATCGGCGGCCGGGCCACCGAGAATGCCGCGCAAGCCTTGCGCGACGTGGTGCTCGACTTCGCGGCGAAGCACAGCGGCGCGTCGCGCTCCGACTGCACGCTCGCCGATGGCGCAGTGATGTGCGGTGATAAAGCCATCGCGCTCGCCGATTTGCGCCAGGCCGCCACGATCGCCGGCGTCGTGCTGTCGGCACACGGCACTGCCAATGGCATTCCGCGTTCGACCGCCTTCAACGTGCAGGGATTCCGCATCGCGGTGAATCGGATCAGCGGCGAAATCAAGATCCTCAAGAGCGTGCAGGCCGCCGACGCCGGCACCGTCATCAACCCGATGCAATGCCGCGCCCAGATCGAAGGCGGCGTCGCCCAGGCCATCGGCGCCGCCCTGTTCGAGGAAATCGTCATCGGTGGTGAAGGCCGCGTCACGAACCCTACGTTCCGCACCTATCACATACCGTCATACGCCGATATTCCGCGCACCGAAGTGCTGTTCGCCGACACGAGCGACACGTTGGGCCCGTTCGGCGCCAAGTCGATGAGCGAGAGCCCCTACAATCCGGTGGCCGCCGCGCTCGGCAACGCCATCCGCGACGCCACCGGCGTGCGCATGCATCGCCTGCCATTCAAGCCTGACCGCGTTCACGCCGCTTTGACGGCCGCTGCAACTGGCTAACCAATTAAGCAAGTATCGCTGGCAAACGGCCCGTTTGCAGGCCTAAATGGCGCTGCGGCCCAAGAATTGCATGAATATTGGGCACCGAATTAGCCCTAACAGCGATACACTAAAGACCAGCGTTCAACAGTAGCGGTAACCCATGTCGATCCTCGCCGGCCTGCACCACGTCACCCGCTACATTTACGACAAGCCGATCGCGCTGGGCCCTCAGATCGTGCGCCTGCGCCCGGCGCCGCACGGCCGCACCCGCATTCCTAGCTATTCGCTGAAGGTGAAGCCGGAAAACCATTTCGTGAACTGGCAGCAGGACCCGCACGGCAACTGGCTGGCGCGTTTTGTTTTCCCGGAGAAGACCACCGAATTTTCCGTGACGGTCGATTTCCTCGCCGACCTCGAAGTCGTCAATCCGTTCGACTTCTTCGTCGAGCCGTTCGCCGAGCAATGGCCGTTCGAGATGCCGGCCGACGTCAAGGAAGACCTGCTCGCTTATGTCGATCCGGAGCCGGCCGGGCCGCTGCTGCAGACGCTGATCGACTCGATTTCGCGCGAAAAGACCGGCACGGTCAACTTCCTGGTCGATCTCAACCAGCGCATCCAGTCGATTGTCAAATATATCGTGCGTCTCGAGCCTGGCGTGCAGACGCCGGAAGAGACGCTGATCTCCGGCTTCGGCTCGTGCCGAGACTCGGCCTGGCTGCTGACGCAGTTGCTGCGCCATATCGGCCTGCCGGCGCGTTTCGTCTCCGGCTATCTCATTCAGTTGAAGCCGGACATCAAGTCGCTCGACGGCCCGAGCGGCACCGATCATGACTTCACCGATTTGCATGCCTGGACGGAAGTCTATTTGCCCGGCGCCGGCTGGATCGGTTTCGATCCGACCTCCGGCCTGCTGTGCGGCGAAGGTCATATCCCTGTCGCGGCCACGCCGCATTATCGCTCTGCCGCGCCGATCAATGGCCTGGTCGAGCCGAGCGGCGTCGATTTCGAATTCGAGATGAAGGTCGAGCGCATCGCTGAACGGCCGCGCGTCACCGCGCCGTTCTCGAACGAGGCTTGGGCCGCGCTCGACGCGCTCGGCGAAAAGGTCGATGCCGATCTCCTCGCCGGCGACGTCCGCCTCACCATGGGTGGCGAGCCGACTTTCGTGTCGATCGACGACTATCAATCCGCCGAATGGAATACGTCGGCGCTCGGTCCGCAGAAACTCATCCGCGCCAATGATCTGATCCAGCGCCTGCATGATCGGTTCGCGCCGGGCGCGCTGCTGCATTACGGCCAGGGCAAATGGTATCCCGGCGAAGAACTGCCGCGCTGGGCGTACTCATTATACTGGCGCCGCGATGGCCAACCGATCTGGCAGAACCTCGCTCTTATCGCCCGCGAGAAGACGACGCCGGAGCCGACTTCACTCGACGCGCAAGCGTTTGCCGAAAATGTCGCCGCACGCCTCGGCCTCAAGCGCGATTTCGTGCAGCCGCTTTATGAAGACCCGGCTGATCGCTTGCTCAAGGAAGGAGCGCTGCCGCCGAATATCGATCCGGGCAATCCGAAGATCGATGACATTGCCGAACGCGGCCGCATCCTGCGCGCTTTCGAGCGTCACCTCACCCATCCGACCGGCTTTGTGCTGCCGGTGCAGCACTGGAATGCGCAGGCGAAAACCGGCTGGCTCAGCGAGTTGTGGCAGACGCGCCGCGGTCGTCTGTTCCTGATCCCCGGCGATTCACCGGCCGGCTTCCGTTTGCCGCTCAGCCAACTGCCTTACTTCATCGCCGCCGACTACCCGCATCTGGTGCCCGGCGATCCTATGGACGAGCATCCCGAGCTGCCGCCCGCGCCCGCCATCGCCGCCAAGCCCCGCAGCGAGAAGAAAGCTGAGACGCTCGTTGCGCAGGCAGGCACGCGCTCACTCGCCGCGCTGCAAGCCTCAGGCATTCCGGTGCGCACCGCGCTAACCATCGAGACCCGTGGCGGCCGGCTCTGCGTCTTCATGCCGCCGACCGAGAAGCTGGAAGAATATCTCGAGCTGCTGGCGGCGATCGAAGCCGTAGCCGCCGAGATGAAAATCCCGGTGCATATTGAGGGCTACACCCCGCCGAGCGACCCGCGCATCGACGTCATCCGCGTCACGCCCGATCCCGGCGTCATCGAGGTCAACGTGCAGCCGGCATCGAGCTGGCGCGAACAGGTGAACATCACGCGCGGCCTGTACGAAGACGCGCATCACTCGCGCCTCGGCACCGACAAGTTCATGATCGACGGCCGCCACACCGGCACCGGCGGCGGCAATCACGTCGTGCTCGGCGGCCGACAAGCCGCGGACAGTCCGTTCCTGCGCCGGCCCGACCTGCTGAAGAGCCTGCTGATCTTCTGGCAGCGTCATCCGTCACTCTCGTACCTGTTCTCCGGCCTGTTCATCGGGCCGACCAGCCAGGCGCCGCGCATGGACGAAGCGCGCACCGACATGCTGTACGAACTGGAGATCGCCTTTGCGAAGGTGCCGGCGCCCGATAAAGGCGAAGCACCGCCGCCGTGGCTGGTCGATCGCCTGTTCCGCAACATCCTCGTCGACGTCACCGGCAACACGCACCGCACCGAGATCTCAATCGACAAGCTGTTCTCGCCGGACAGCGCCACCGGCCGCCTCGGCCTCGTCGAATTCCGCGGCTTCGAGATGCCGCCGGATGCGCGCATGTCGCTGGCCCAGCAATTGCTGTTGCGCGCGCTGGTCGCCAAGTTCTGGCGCGAGCCGCTCGATGGTCCACTGGTGCGCTGGCAGACGGCGCTGCACGACAAATTCATGCTCGAGCACTTCGTTTGGGAAGACTTCCAGGACGTGCTGCGCGACCTGAAAGCCTCCGGTTACGACTTCGACCCGGTCTGGTTCGACGCGCAGCGGCAATTCCGCTTCCCGCGCTATGGCGCGGTCGAGCATGGCGGCGTCAAGATGGAAATCCGTCACGCGCTAGAGCCGTGGCATGTGCTCGGCGAAGAAAACACGGCCAGCGGCACATCGCGCTTTGTCGACTCCTCAGTCGAGCGTTTGCAGATCAAGGTCGAAGGCTTCGTCGAAGGCCGTCACGTCATCACCTGCAACGGCCGCAGGCTGCCGCTGCGCTCGACCGGCCGCTCCGGCGAGTTCGTCGCCGGCGTCCGCTTCAAGGCCTGGAAGCTCGCCTCGGCGCTGCATCCGACGCTCGATGTCGATGCGCCGCTGACCTTCGATATTGTCGATAGCTGGAGCCGCCGGTCGCTGGGCGGTTGCGTCTATCATGTGGCGCATCCCGGGGGCCGTAATTACGAGACATTCCCTGTGAACTCCTACGAAGCGGAGGCCAGACGGCGCGCGCGATTCGAGGATATCGGCCATACTCCCGGCCGCTTCGAACCGGCTGAACAGGGCCGCTCGCTTGAATACCCGACCACGCTCGATTTGCGGCGCGCGATATAACGGAAGTTAAAACCTGACCTGATGGCAGCCCTGCCCGACAAGACAAGCAAGATCGAGAACGGCGGCCTGGACCAGTTTGTGTTGGGGTACAAGCCGTTGCCCGGCATCGTCGATGAGATGATGGACGGCAATGGCAAAGTGCGCGCGCACTGGAAGCCGTTGCTGTCGATGCTGGCCGAGCTTGGGCCGGAAGAGATCAACCGCCGCTTTACCTCGGCCGACCGCTACCTGCGCGATAGCGGCGTGTTCTACCGCGTCTATGAAGACCCGGCCGGCGTCGAGCGCCCCTGGCCGCTCAGCCACATTCCGCTGCTGATCGAGCCGACCGAATGGAAGGCACTTGAGGCCGGTCTGATCCAGCGCGCCAATCTGTTGGAAGCGGTGCTGGCCGATGCCTATGGCCCGGGGCAGTTGACCAAGGATGGCCGCCTGCCTGCCGCGCTCGTCGCCGGCAATCCGGAATTCCTGCGGCCTCTCGCCGGCGTCAAACCGCCGGGCGGCTCGCATCTTCGCTTCTATGCCGTCGATGTCGGCCGCGGGCCCGATGGCCGCTGGTGGGTGCTCGGTGATCGCGCGCAAGCGCCGTCCGGCGCCGGCTATGCGATTGAAAATCGTCTGGCGCTGTCGCGCGCCATTCCCGACATTTACGGCAAGGCACGCGTCAAGCGCGTCGCGCCCTTCTTTCAGGCGTTTCAGGCCGAGCTGTTCAACTATAACCGGCAGGACGACGCACGCGTCTGCCTGCTGACGCCCGGCCCGCTCAACGAAACCTATTTCGAGCACGCTTATCTGGCGCGCTACCTCGGCTTGCTGCTGGTCGAGGGTGAAGACCTCATCGTTCGTCAGGATGGCGTCTTCATCCGCACCATCTCCGGCCTGCGCCGCACCGAAGTGCTGCTGCGCCGTATCGATGCCGACTTTGCCGATCCGCTTGAACTCAATGCCGCATCGCGTCTCGGCGTTGCCGGGCTGGTGCAGGCGGTGCGCGACGGCAAGGTTGTCATTGCCAATGCACTAGGAGCCGGCTTTGTCGAAGCGCGCGCCATGCTCGCCTTTTTGCCAGCTCTGGCTCCGCATGTGCTCGGGCAAGAATTGCTGCTGCCGAATGTCGCGACATGGTGGCTTGGCCGCGCTGATGTGCGCGATGAAATTCTCGCCAAGCTCGACAGCATGATCATTGCGCCGGCCTTCGGCGCCGGTGGCGGCACGCTTGGCTCCGAACTCGACGACGATCAGCGCGGCAAGCTGCTGCAGGCGATCAATGACCGCCGCATCGATTACGTTGCGCAAGAGGCGGTAACCTTATCGAGCACGCCAGTGTGGCGCGAAGGCAAGCTGCAGCCGCGGCCGTTCTCGTTGCGGCTTTATCTCGCCAAAGTCGGCGATGGCTGGCAGGTGATGCCCGGCGGCTTTGTCCGCATCGCCGACAATCCCGATGCGCGCGCCCTCAGCCTGCAAGGCGGCGACGCCACGGCCGATGCTTGGGTATTGTCCGACGGGCCTGTCTCCGCCGCAACCTTGCTGCCGCAGCCGGAGCGCGTCACCATTCAGCGGCAGACCGGCATGTTGCCGAGCCGCGCCGCCGACAATCTGTTCTGGGTCGGCCGCTATGTCGAACGCGCCGAGGCGACTTTGCGGCTGGTGCGCGCATTGCTCAACCGCATCGCCGATGCCGGCGATGTCGGCGTGCCGATCGTCAGCGCGATCACCGATCTGTTGCAGGACTGGAGCGCCGCGCCAATCGACACCGGCCGCACGCCGCAAATGGTGGCGCGCTCGGTGCTGACCGGCGCCGACTTCAGCGGTTCGTTGCCGCGCCTCGTCAACAATGCGCGCGCGGCGGCCTCCGTTATTCGTGAGCGCTTCTCGCCGGATGCCTGGCGCGCCATTGACGATCTGGTCGCGCTGATCGAATTGTCGCTGGCGCCCGGCCCGGTCGAGCGGGCGATGGTAGAACGCGTTGAAGCCTCGCTGCGCATCATTTCGTCTTTCTCCGGCCTTGCGCAGGAGAACATGACGCAGCTCGCCGGCTGGCGCTTTCTTGAACTCGGGCGCCGCATCGAGCGCGCGGTACAGACCTGCCGTTTCGTGCGCAACTTTGCCGATGGCAGAGGGCCGGATGGCGGCCTCGATGTGTTGCTTGAGCTCGCCGACAGCCAGCTCACTTATCGCCAGCGTTATGTGATGATCGCGGCGCTGGCGCCTGTGGTCGATCTGGTCATGCTCGACCCGAACAATCCGCGCTCGGTCGCCTATCAGGTCGACCGCATTGAAACACATCTTGCTGATTTGCCGAGAGGCCAGACCGCCGCCGGACGGCTGACGCCGGTGCAGCAAGTCGCGGCATCGATTGCCTTGCGCTTCCGCACCACCAACGCCAACAATTTCGACCGCGCTTTGATCATCGAGATCGAAGACAGTCTGATGAAGTTGTCGGAGGCGATTGCTTCCGCCTATCTCACGCATATCCAGCGCACGCCGGCAACGTGGGATGCGCCGGCATGATCTACGACATCCGCCAGACGACGACCTGCACCTATGCAACGCCGGTGACGAATGCGTTTCATGTCCTGCGGCAGACGCCGGTCAATCGTCCCGGCCAGCGTGTGCAGGTGTCGTCGCTGCGCATCGAACCGGAGCCGGAGAGCTGGCGCGAAGGCCACGACTTCTTCGGCAACCGGCTGACCTGGGTTTCGCTTGAAGATGCGCATGACACACTGGAAGTGAAAGTGTCGGCACGCATTGCCGTCGACGCCTTCGTGGCGCCGGCCGATGTCTCGCGCACATGGGAAAGCGTGCAGGAGGAAGTGTTCGCCTCCGCCAATACCGGGCCGACAGCGCCGGTGCACTTCCTGTTTCCGAGCCGCATGGTGTCGCTCGATCCGGAGATCCGCGATTACGCACGCACCAGCTTTCCGCCCGGCCGCGCCATCCTCGAAGCGGCGACCGAGCTGACGCACCGGATCAAGACCGACCTAACCTATGACTCTCATGCCACGACGGTGACAACGACGCCGCCCATGTCGTTCGCGCTGCGGCGCGGCGTCTGCCAGGATTTCGCGCACATCATGATCTCGGGCCTGCGCGGCATCGGCCTGCCAGCAGCCTATGTCAGCGGCTATTTGCGCACCCACCGCCCGGAAGGCAGCACGCGCCTGCAAGGCGCTGATGCCATGCATGCCTGGGTGCTGGTCTGGTGCGGCACTGATACCGGCTGGGTCGGTTTCGATCCGACCAATGACATGATCGCCTCCGACGAGCACATCGTGCTGGCTGTCGGCCGCGACTACACCGATGTCGCGCCGATGGATGGCGTGATCTTCGTCTCCGGCGGCCAGCGCATCGATGTCGGCGTCAGCGTCACGCCGGTCACCTGACAGAGTTGACCTAACTAATATATCAGTGCTTCATTAGGCACTTCGCTAGGCTTGGCGGCTGCCCGCTTCGATAACGAAAGCGGCGTCAAAACAATAAATCCGGGAGGATTTCATGCTGAACCGCCGTTCCGTCGTGCAAGGCGCCGCTGCGCTGGCATTGTCCGCGACCGCTGTCCGCGCTCCGGCCCTCGCCCAAGGCAAGACCGAAATCACCATGAGCCGGCAGCCGGGTATTCTCTATATGCCGCTGCACATCATCGAAAAGTACAAGCTGCTCGAGAAGCACGCCGAGAAACTCGGTATCCCGGGCGCGACTGTGAAATGGGTCGCCTTCGCCAATGGCGGCGCGCAGCAGGACGCGTTGATCTCCGGCAATGTCGACATCATCAACACCGGCACCGGCAACCTGCTGCTGCTGTGGGACAAGACTCGCGGCGGCGTCAAAGGCGTGGCTGCGAGCTCAGCGGCGCGGCTGTTGTTCGTCAGCCGTGACCCGAACATCAAGTCGCTAAAGGATCTCAAAGAAGGCGACAAGATCGCCGTGCCGACAGTGAAGGTATCGACCCAGGCCATATTGTTGCAAATGGCGGCATCCGAAATGTTCGGCGCCGATCAATATGCCAGATTCGATCCGCTCACCGTGCAGATGGGCCATCCCGATGCGTTCATCGCGATGAAGAATGCATCGCACGAAGTGAAGAACCATTTCGGCGCGCCGCCTTTCGATTTCTATAACCTGAAGCAAGTTCCCGGCGCGCATCAGGTCATCACCTCCGCCGAGATCATCGGTGGGCCTTTGTCGCAAGGTCAGTTCATCACCACGACCAAGTATGCCGACGCCAATCCGAAGATCATCCAGGCGCTCATGGAGGCGGCCAAGGAAGCCAAGGCGATGATCGAAAAGGACCTTACCGCCAGCGTCGAGGCCTACAAGGAAGTCAATAACGACAAAACCGAGACCGCGGCGCTGCTCGACCTGCTCGGCCAGCCGGGCATGAACGACTGGAACCTGTATCCGCAAGGCACGCTGAAGTTCGCCGCCCATCTCAACAAGGTCGGCTCGCTCAAGACCAAGCCGGCATCGTGGAAGGATTACTACCTGTCGATCGCGCACGACATGCCGGGCAACTGAGCAAGGTGGACACGCAAGCCACTGCAACACGCGCGACTCCGCAGCCTCTGCTTGAGGTGTCCGGGGTCACGCTGCGCTACAAGACGGCAAGCCTTGCCGTCACCGCGACCGAACGCGTCAGCTTCACCGTCAACAAATCCGATCGCTTCGTCCTGCTCGGCCCATCCGGCTGCGGCAAGTCGACTCTGTTGAAAGCGGTCGGCGGCTATATGGAGCCGAGCGAAGGCACGATCACCATCAAAGGCCGCAAGGTGACGAAGCCCGGGCCGGACCGGATGATGGTGTTTCAGGAATTCGACCAGTTGCTGGCCTGGAAGACGGTGCTGCAGAACGTCACCTTCCCGTTGATCAATGCGCGCGGAATGTCGGCACGCGAAGCCGATGAGAAAGCGCGCTACTACATCGAGAAGGTGAGCCTCACCCGCGCCGTCGACAGTTACCCGCATACTTTGTCGGGCGGCATGAAGCAGCGCGTGGCCATTGCCCGCGGCATGGCGATGGAGCCGGACATCCTGCTGATGGACGAGCCCTTCGCCGCGCTCGATGCGCTGACGCGGCGGCAATGCCAGGACGAGTTGCTGCAACTATGGCACGACACGCAGTTCACCGTGCTGTTTGTGACCCATTCAATCGCCGAAGCGATCAAGATCAGCAACCGCATTCTGCTGCTGTCGCCGCATCCGGGCCGGGTGAAGGCCGAAGTTGTCGATGTCGACACGGTGTCGGCAACCGACGGCAGCGCCGGCCGGCTGGAAAAAGACATTCACGACCTTCTCTTCTCCTGAGCCATTGCGGAGATTGCCATGTCGACTGCCCGCATCATATTGCGCGAGACCGTGGAGACCGGCGACGCCGAAGTCACGCGCCCGCTGAAGTGGTACGAGACGGCATGGGAAAGCGGCTTCGTCCGCAAGGCGATGATCATTCTGTTCCTGGCCATTGTTTGGGAAATCTATGGCCGCTGGCTCGACAACCCGCTGCTATTCCCGACGCTGTCCGAAACACTTGAAGCGCTGCGCGACCGCATTGCCGACGGCAGTCTGCCGGCGCGGGCCTGGGCATCGGTGAAAGTATTGCTGATGGGTTATGCGGCGGGTGTGTTTCTGGCCTTCACGCTGACCATCATCGCCATCAATACGCGGATGGGTTCGGACTTCCTCGAAACAATGACCGCGATGTTCTCGCCGCTGCCGGCGATCGCCCTGCTGCCGCTGGCGTTGATCTGGTTCGGCCTCGGCAATGGCAGTCTGGTCTTCGTGCTGATCCACTCGGTGCTGTGGCCGGTTGCACTCAACACGCATTCCGGTTTTCGCGGCGTATCGCAGACATTGCGCATGGTTGGCCGCAACTATGATCTGCGCGGGTTGAACTATGTCTTCAAGATTCTCATTCCGGCGGGGTTTCCCTCCATCCTTTCAGGGTTGAAGATCGGGTGGGCTTTCACCTGGCGCACATTGATTGCCGCCGAACTGGTGTTCGGCGTCTCATCGGGACAAGGCGGTCTCGGCTGGTTCATTTTCGAGAAGAGAAACCTGCTCGAGATCCCCGATGTCTTTGCCGGGCTTCTTACAGTCATTCTCATCGGCCTCGTCGTCGAGAACCTGGTCTTCCGCACGCTTGAGCGCCGCACCGTCTTGCGTTGGGGCATGCAGAGCTGAATGTTTTATCGCATTGCGAAAATTGAAGCCGGAACATCCGCCGCGTCTTAGTCCGGAAAATCAAAGCGTTATGCTGCTCGCCAAATAGGCTTGACTTAAACCCCTTGTGGGTCAGAACTGTTATCAGCCGGCCAAGATCGGCTGCGGATTAATTCGTCCGCAAATAGATATCAGGGAGAGTACCGACGATGAATTCGTCCGGATCCGGCGACTCGTTCGCAATCGCCGCCACCAATTCAAGCAAGTTCTTTCTGGACGGCACGGTCGTCGCGTTCAATCAGCTCACGCTCTCGGTTCGCCATCAGGAAATTCTCTGCATCGTCGGCCCCAGCGGTTGCGGCAAAACCACTTTGCTGCGTTGCATCGCCGGCCTGACCGACACCAGCGATGGCACGTTGCTGGTCAACAACCAACCGGTCACCAGTCCGCCGGAAGGCGTCGCCATGGTGTTCCAGCATTTCGGCCTGCTGCCGTGGAAGTCGGTGTATGACAACGCCGCTTTCGGCCTGGCCATGGCCGGCAAGCCTTCAGCCTTCATCAAGGAACGCGTCACGCATTATCTCGATCTTGTCGGCCTGACCGGTTTCGAGAAGCACTACCCCTATCAACTCTCCGGCGGCATGCAGCAGCGCGTCGGCCTGGTGCGCGCGCTGGCTACCAACCCGTCGATCCTGCTGATGGACGAACCCTTCGCCGCGCTCGACGCGCAGACGCGCGAGATCCTGCAGGAAGAGCTGCTGCACCTGATGGAGCGCCCGGAAGAGCGCAAGACCATGGTGTTCATCACCCATTCAATCGACGAAGCGATCCTGCTCGGCGACCGCGTCGCGGTGATGACCGCGCGCCCCGGCCGCCTCAAGGAAATGATCGACATGCCCTTCGACCGCCCGCGCGATGTCGAGCAGGTGCGCGCCGATCCGCGCTTCACCGAGCTGCGCGCGCATATCTGGCACCAGTTGCACACCGCGAAGACGCCGCGCGTCGCCACCAAGCAGACGGTGCAGGCATGAGCATCCCCATGAATAGCACCAGCGTCCCGGCTACCGCAGCGCGCACCTTTGTCGAGGACAAAGACCGCGCCAAGGCAGTCGCCGTTTCCCGCCGCCGCAGGCAGATGGCGGTCAATGTCTTCATTCGTATCGTGTCGCTGATCACCGTCCTGATCCTGTGGGAAGTTCTCGGCGCCAAGATCGACCAGACTCTGTTCTCGACGCCGAGCAAGATTGCGGTCGCTGGCGTCAAGATGATCGCCAGCGGCGAATTGTGGGCCTATCTCGCGCCCAGCTTGATGGTGCTGCTGATCGGCCTGTCGATCGCCGTCGTCGTCGGCGTCCTGATCGGTGTGCTGCTGGCGCGCTTCCGCATTCTCGATCTGGCGCTCGGCGTCTACATCACCTTCCTCTATTCGATCCCGAGCGTGGCGCTGGTGCCGCTGATCGTGCTGTGGGCCGGCTTCGACACGACGGCCAAGGTCATCATCCTGTTCATGTTCGCGTTCTTCCCGATGACCATCAACACTTACCAGGGCGTCAAGAACGTCGATCCGAAGCTGCTGGAAGTCGGACGCTCGTTCCGCTGCAGCGAGCGTCAGCTCTGGGCCAACATCATCCTGCCCGGCGCGCTGCCCTTCATCATCACCGGCCTGCGTCTGGCCATCGGCCGTGGCCTCATCGGCATGGTGCTGGCCGACCTGTACACGGCGATCTCCGGTATCGGTTACCTGATCGTGCGCACGGCGAGCACTTACGAAGTGGACAAGATGTTCGTCCCGATCGTGACGCTCGGCCTGCTCGGCGTCGGCATCACCGCCGCCGTCCGCTTCTTCGAAATGCGCGTGGCGCCGTGGACCAAGACGGGCCAGCAAGACTGATCGACGGCTACAAAAAACAAACGGGAGGACTTCAGATGCTGAACAACAACTGGCACCGTCGCGGCGCCGGACTGCTGATGCTCGCCGGCAGCGTTATCATCGCCGATGCTTCGTTGAACAACGCATCCGCCGCCTGCGCCGAAATGCGCAAGATGAACATCGGCGTGTCGGTGGCGCCGCCGAATGTCGTGCATTCGACGC
This sequence comes from Pseudolabrys sp., assembly GCA_030655215.1. GTDB lineage: Bacteria > Pseudomonadota > Alphaproteobacteria > Rhizobiales > Xanthobacteraceae > Pseudolabrys. The sequence continues at coordinate 123,795 of JAURVZ010000071.1, forward strand.
CCTATGTCGCCAAAGAACTCGGCATCTTCGAGAAGTATTGCATCGATGCCAGCATCATCCAGTTCGACGGCGGCGGATCGCCGGCGGCGCGCGCCGCTGCGGCACAGGGCACGGCCCTCGTTTCCGTGCAGCCGGTCGCCATCGGCCGCGGCGTCAAGGTCAAGCAGATCTGGGGTCTCGCCCCGCGCCTGCCGCAGGAATATGTCGTGCCGGCCGAGGTCAAGACGGCCAAGGATCTCAAAGGCAAGAAGCTCAGCGCGGTCGGCGGCGGCGTCGGCGGCCTGAACTGGGTCATGGGCCGCGAAGTGCTGAAGACTGCCGGCCTCACCGTCGACGATGCGCAATTCATCTCCGCCGCGACCGCCGCCCGCCTGCAAGGCTTGGTCAGCGGCCAGATCGACGGCGTCATGCTGCATCCGGAAGACGTCTATCTGGCGCAGAAGATGAAGCCGGGCCTGCACTCGCTGGTCAACTTCGCCGAACTGCTGCCGAACCATATGTTCAACGCTTATGGCGCCTCGACCGCCTGGATCGAGAAGGATCGTCCGCTGATGGTCGACGCCGTGGCGGCGATGATCGAAACCAACCGCATCATCTACAAGGATCGCGACAAGGTCGTGCCGATCATGATGACCGCTACCGGCAAGCCGAAGGAAGCTGTCGAGTTCGCCTGGGAGTCGCTGACCAAGCGCTGCGTCTGGTCGGTGAATTCCGGCTTCAACGCCGAGCGCACCAAGTGGAGCATCGAGAACGACGTCGAGAACGGCTACATCGAAGCCGACAAGAAGCCGGCGGTCGAGCAGGTCGCCGACGTCAAGCTCGCCGAGGAAGCCGTGCAGAAGGCCGGCGGGCCGGTGACCATCGGCAAGTGCACTGAATAAGCGATCCGTGATCGGGGAGCAGTGAGCTTTGTCTCACTGCTCCCCTTTTTTGTTTTCCCTTTAGCGTCAGCCCCGAACAGGAAGCCATCAATGAACGCCCAGCCGCCGCGCACGCCCCTTGGCCCCCAGACATGGGACATCGTCCGCACCAAGCTCGACCAGTCGCTGCCCTTCGCCAATATGCGCGACACGCCGTATTACCGCGACGCGGTCTATGAGCAGTTCTCGGCCAAGGAATATGCCCGCCGCTACGCCGCGCTGCGCGCCAAGATGAAAGAGCACAAGCTGGATGCCGTGATCGCCGCCGGTGGCCCGAGCCACTGGAGCTTCGGCGCCGGCATGTTGTGGCTGACCGGACACATCGAGTGGCACGCGCTGTGCTGCTACGTGCTGGTGCCGCTCGATGGCGAGCCGACCATGATCTATTCGATGGGCGGCACGCATGCCGAAGCCGTGCGCCGTGTTGTCGACGTCGCGGTCAAGGATGTCCGTCACAGCCGCAACGGCAAATATGCCGACGTCATGGTCGAGCGCCTGAAGGAGCTGAAGCTGGAGCGCGGCCGAATCGGCCTGATGGAAATCGACCCGCGCCACGAAGACTACATGCCGGTCAACCAGTACAACACCTTGCGCTCCAGCCTGCCGAACGCCGAACTGGTGTTCACCAAGAACTTCCTGCACGACCTCGTCGTCATCCATAGCGCCGAAGAACTCGACTGTGTCCGCAAGGCCGGCGTGCTGTGCCAGAAGGCGATGGAAGCCATGGTCGCGCGCGCCAGGCCCGGCGTGAAGGAATACGAACTGCGCGCCGCCGCCGGCGCCGCCATTCTCAAAGGCGGCGGCGACATCGACTTCCTGATCATCGGCTCAACGCCAATGGACAACCCAGCGATGGTGTTCGGCAATCCCCGCCCATCGCAGCGCGTGCTCAAGCAAGGCGACATCATCAATATGGAGCTGGCGGCCGGCTATCGCGGCTACACCGCGCAGATCGGCTCGCCAATCACGCTCGGTGAACCGACCGAGATGGTGCGCAAGTTCTGGAACGAGATCACCCTGCCGGGCTATCACAAGATCGTCGCCGAGATGCTCCCCGGCAAGGCGGCCGAGGACATGCGCACCGCCAGCCGCTTCTTCCGCGACAGCGGCGTGCAATCGCGCCCGACCCAGTGCCACGGCATCGATCTGGTCACCGACAATCCGCATGTTGCCGCCGAACATGTGCGCGGCGAGGAAATCGACATGGTGCTCAAGCCCGGCATGGTGATCATGGCCGAGCCGAACCCGATCACCGCCGACGGTCTGTTCGGAATCTTCCTCGGCCACACCTTCATCATCGACGACAAAGGCAACGAGGTGGTCGATAAATTTCCACTCGAAATTGCCGTCGCCCAATAAGCGTCAGGTAAGCATACGTAGCGACCAGACGGCGCCGGCATTGGCCGGCGCCGCTTTCTTTTGTGCGGCATCTGACAGACCAAGAATGCGCCGCAGCATTGCCGGAAGGGCATGGCGAATCCTGCCGCTGCCGCTACAATCGCGGCAGGAGGCCCTATGAAGACAAGTCGTTGTGGACCAGCCAATCGAGGGGCAACCATGACTATTGGCTCGCACATGCTCCGGCTCGCCGCGGCCCTTTTTCTTCTCGCCGCCGCGCCAGCGCACGCCGATATCAAGATCGGCGCCGTTCTTTCGGTCACCGGGCCGGCGGCTTTCCTAGGCGATCCGCAAAAGAAAACGCTGGAGATGTACGTCGCCGACATTAACGCCAGAGGCGGCGTCAACGGCAAGAAGATCAGCCTGATCGCCTATGACGATGCCAGCAATCCGAACCAGACGCGCATCTTCGGCACCAGGCTGATCGACAATGACAAGGTCGTCGCTTTACTCGCCGGCACAACCACGGCGACGGCGCTTGCGATCATTCCCCTCGCCGAGAACGCGCGCGTGCCGCTGATCAATTTCGCGGGCGCGGTGCAGGCCGTTTCGCCGGTCAAGCGCTATATCTTCAAGACGCCGCACACCGACCTGATGGCCTGCGAGAGAATCTTCGCCGATCTCAAGCAACGCGGGCTGACGACCATCGCCCTCATCTCGGGCCTGGATGCTTTCGGCGCATCGATGCGCACCCAATGCCTGACGGTGACGAACAAATACGGCATCGAAGTCGCGCATGAGGAAAGCTACAACCCGGGCGACGTCGATATGTTGCGGCAGCTTGGTGCTATCCAGAGCAATTCGCGCATTCAGGCCGTGGTCAATGCCGGCTTCGGTCAGACGCCGGCGGCCTTGGCGCGAAACTATCGCCAGATCGGCATCACCTTGCCGCTCTATCAAAGCCACGGTGTCGGCTCGAAGCAATATATCGAACTCGCTGGCGAAGCCGCCAACGGCATTCGGCTTCCTGCTGCCGCGCTGCTCGTTGCCGACAAGCTGCCCGACACTGATCCGCAGAAGAAGGTGCTGCTCGACTACAAGGCGACCTATGAAAGAAACACCGGGCGATCGGTGTCGACCTTCGGCGGTCACGCCTATGACGGGCTGATGATCCTTGTCGACGCGTTGAAGCGCGCCGACAGCACCGATGGCGCCAGGATCCGCGATGCCATCGAGACGACGCGGAATCTCATGGGTACCGGTGGCCTGGTCAACATGTCGTCCTCCGATCATCTCGGCCTCGAACTCTCCGCCTTCCGCATGCTTGAAATCAAGAACGGCGACTGGACGCTGGTGAACGCACCCGCCGGGCGTTAGTCTGCCGAACAAGAAGAAAAGAGCCGAGGGAGTCGAAGCGCTTTCGATCGCGAATGAACGAAGTCAAGACGAAGGACGTTGAACGTCCTCAATCCCCAGCACCCGGACGTTGGCCTGCCGAGCCGGATTTCTGGCGCCTCTGGCTGATCGGCGCCGTTCAGTTCAGCGTCCGCTGGATCGAGATGCTGGCTGTCGCCGTGGCTGTCTATCAGACCACCGGCTCGGCATTTCTTGTCACCGTCATGTCGATGCTGCGGGTCTTGCCGATGGCCTTGTTCGGCGCTTTCATCGGCGCTGCTGCGGACCGCTTTCCCGGCCATACGATCATGGTCGTCACCACGTCAGTGCAATTTGCGACGTCGGTCGCCGTCGCCGTGCTGGCCTATGCCGGCCAGCTTGAGACATGGCATCTCGCAATATCGATTTTCATCAATGGCACGATATGGGCCGGCGACAATGCGGTGCGCCGCTTGATGATGTCGCGCGTTGTTGGCGCGAACCGGATGGCGAACGCCATGACCTTCGACATCGGCGCCAGCAATGTCAGCCGCATGGCCGGCCCGGCCATTGGCGGAACGATATTCGCAATCTGGGGCATCGGCGCCTGTTTTGTGCTCGGCGCCGTGCTGTATCTCGCGTCGGTGATCGCCGCGATCACGCTGCGCTATCGGCAGCAGCCCGTGCAGCACGGCGGCAGCTTCATCCTGCATGACATTCTCGACGCATTGCGCCTGATCAAGCGCAATAACGACCTGATCGGCATCCTCTCCGTCACGATCATCTTCAACATGTTCGCCTGGCCGCTGCTCAGTCTGGTTCCGGTTATCGGGCAGGACGACCTGCAGCTCGGCCCCAGCGGCGTTGGCATTCTTGCCAGCATGGAAGGCGTCGGCGCCATTTTCGGCGTTTTGCTGTCCTTCGCCTTCGCCAAACAGAAGCACGAAGCCACGCTCTACACCTACAGCATCCCGGTCTACATCGTCGCGCTGATGGCTTTCGCCTTGATGCCGAACCCTGTTCTGGCGGGCATCGCATTGACGGTCGCCGGCATTGGCGGCTCGGGCTTCATGATTAATCAATCGGCCATATTGTTCCGCTCGGTGAAGCTGGAGATGCGAGCGCGCATGCTTGGCCTGCTCACTGTCATGATCGGCACGGGCCCGCTCGGCTTTCTTCAGGTTGGTTGGCTGGCCGAGGCGATTGGCACCAAGAATGCGATTATGACCATCGGCATCCAGGGCCTGATCGCAACATTGCTGACGCGGCGCTATTGGGGAGCGATCAAGTAGGCTTTAGTCGATCGTCCGCGCCAAAGTGCTGAGCCAGTTGCCGGTGCCAAGCTTGGTCAGCAGCGCGTCGGAATAGCCCTTGGCGCGCAAGGCATCGAACAAGACCTGCAGACCGGCAGCCGAACCGATTTTCTCCGGCACACCGGCGCCGTCGAAATCCGAGCCCATGCCGACGTGGTCTTCGCCTAGCTTGTCGATGAGGTATTCGAGATGGCGCACCATCACCTCGATCTCGGTGTCCGCGCGCATGTTGCCGTCTTCGCGCAGAAAACAGGTCGCGAAATTCAGGCCGACCATGCCGCCGGTGTCCTTGATCGCATCGAGTTGCTTGTCGGTCAGGTTTCGCGGTGACGGGCACAAGACATGCACGTTGGAATGCGTCGCCACCAAAGGCGCTTTTGACAGCCGCGCTACATCCCAGAAACCCTTTTCGGTGATGTGCGACAGATCGATCAGGATCTTCATCGCATTGCAGGTGCGCACAAGCTTTTCGCCGGCCGCGGTCAGGCCGTCACCAATATCGGGGCTTGAGGGAAAGCGGAACGGCACGCCGTGGCCGAAAATATTGGTCCGGCTCCACACCGGGCCGAGCGAGCGCAGTCCGGCAGCATAGAGCATGTGCAGGAAATCGAGATTCGCATCAATGGCGTCGGCGCCTTCGATATGCAGCACCACCGCCAGCGCATCGCGCGCGATTGTCTCCTTGATCTCCGCTGTCGTCCGGCAAAGGACGACGGCGCCCTTCGATGCCTCGACGATCTTCAGCAGGATGGCCAATTCGCCGAGCACCGACTCGCGCGCCTCTTCCATGGTCAGCGGTGGCGGCAGGGTCGGCGAAGGCTCCCCGCCGGGCAGACGGGTGCGGGCGTTCGACGGAGAATACAGCGCGAACAGGCCGCCGGCCAGCGAGCCGGCCCGCGCCTTGGGCAAGTCGATGTGGCCGGCTTCTTCGCCGTTGAGGAAATCGCTCACCACGTCTTTCGACGGCGACTTGTAGAGCCGCATCAGGACGTCGTTGTGGCCGTCGAAAACGTGCGTCGGTTTGGTCATGCCATCCGTTTCCGCTAGACCGGCCGGACTGTCAAATGCCGACGATCGAGGCCCCGCCATTCGGGCTGATCAGCTGACCGGTCATCATCGCCGCTTCCGGCCCGGCCAGCCAGGCCACGGCATAGGCGATCTCCCGCGGCTCGGCGAGGCGGCCGAGCGGGATGGTGGCGCTGCGCAAGGCCAGTTCCTCAGTGCCGAGGCTGGCTTGCGTCATCGGCGTGGCAATCAATCCCGGCGCTACCGCATTGACGGTGATGCCATGCGGCGCGAACTCCCGCGCCCAGGCCTTGGTCAGGCCGAGCAGCGCGCTCTTCGCCGCCACATAATGGCTCATATTCGGCGAGCCGGTCATGGCGAAGTTGGATGACATATTAATGATGCGCCCCGCCCCGCGCGCCTTCATGCCGGGCACGATGGCCTGAGCAAAGAAGAACGCGCCTTTGACATGGGTGTCGAACATCGCGGCGAAGCCCGATTCATCGACATCTTCAAGGCTCAGCGAATGTCCGCTGATGCCGGCATTGTTGACCAGGATATCGATGCCGCCGGTTTGCGCTTCGAGCGCCTGCACCGCCTGCTTGATACCGGCAACGCTGCAATTATCGACGCGCAGCGCGATCAGCCCTTTGGCTCTTGCCGCTTCGAGCTTGCCCTCATCAATATCGCTGATCGCCACGGTTGCGCCGCGCGCGACAAGCTCCGCGGCGATGGCCGCGCCGATCCCGGACGCTCCGCCGGTGACCAGTGCGACCTTTCCGGTCAGAACGCCTTCGTTCACTGCGGCGTGACGCCGGCGGCCTTCACCGCGGCGAGAAAGCCTTCGCGATCCGTCTTGAAGGTTGCTTCGACCTGCGCCTTGGTTTGCCCGCCAACCAGAACGCCGAGGCTGGACAGCCGGGCCGCGACTTCCGGCTTCTGCACCATGGCGGTGATCTCGGTGCGCAGCTTGTCGACGATGTCATCCGGCGTGCCGGTCGGCACGAGGAAGCCGTTCCACGACGAAAAGACGAAGCCGGGCACGGTCTCGGATGCCGACGGAATGTCCATCGCCGGCGCAATCCGCTCCGCTGTGCCGACGGCCAGCAGCTTGATGGCGGGATGATCCTTGTACTGCAACAGGATCGACGCATTGCCGAAATAGAAATCGACATTGCCGGCAATCAAGTCGGACACCGCCTGCGGCTCGCTGCGCGACGGCACCATGACCAGCTCGGTGCCGGTCAGCTTGAAGAACAACAGCGGCGCGAGATGACTGAGATTGTTGGTGCCGGCGGCGGCGAAGTTCAGCTTGCCCGGATTGGCTTTGGCATAGGCAATGAACTCGGTCAGGTTGGTTGCGCCAAGGCTGCGCTTGACCGCGATGAACTGCGCGCCGGTGGCGACATTGGTCACCGGCGTCAGCTTCTGCTGCGGATCGAAGCTCAGCTTCTGCACCAATGGCGCCAGATTCACCGCCGACGACGGCGAGAAAAGGATGGTGTAGCCATCCGGCGCCGCATTCGCGACCTGGGTTGTGGCGGCCGCGCCGCCGGCGCTCGGCTTGTTCTCGACGACGAAGGACTGACCGAACTTCTGCGACAGGTGGTCGGCGGCGAGCCGGGCCAGCAGGTCGGTGTTGCCGCCCGCGCCCATGGTGACCACGATGGTGACGGTCCGGGTCGGCCAGTCGGCGGCCTTGGCGGGTGACGTCAGGGCTGCGGCAGCGGCGGCTGCGGCAAGGGCGAAACCGGCGATTGCGTTACGGACAGTCATCGTCGTGCACCTCCAATGAGGCCAGCATACTTGTACGGACAAATTCCCCAGTCAATGACCTTCGTTCAGTAGCTTCCGCGGCGAGATTTTGCGGCTTTCCAGCACGCCGTTGCTCTTCGGATCGAGCAGCCCTGCCCCGCCGGCAACCGCCCACCACAGCGAATCCGCCCGGTGCACGATGTTGCCCTCAAGGCTGCGGATGAGGAAATCGCCCTCGAAGGAATGCGCCAGCACGATGTGGGTCACCTCTTCCGGCATGCCGACCGAGAAGCAGACATGAATGCCATAAACCGGGTGCCGCAAGGACGGCAGGCCGGTGCGCGACGGATCGCCGGTCCATTTCCTGCGGTTGACCGGGTCGAACTCCCACGGCTTGCCGACATCGTGCACCAGCCCGCCGGCGATGATCACGTCGCGATCAATGTCAGCTTCCGGGAATGATGTCAGAAACTCGTCGGCAATCGACAGCGCCACCCGCGTCACGCCACGCAGATGATCGGCCTGCGTCCCGCGCTTGAGCAGAAAAATGCCGGGGTTGCCCTCCGCCGGCAGGTCGGTGATGCGGCCGAAACTGCTCTCGGCCAGAGCAAAGGCCCAGGCCTCGACCACCTTGCGGCGCAGGTCATCGTTCTTGATGAGCGCGACCTCGGGAAGATCCTCGATCACGGTCTGGCGCAACGCGTCGGTAATCGGCCGGCGTGGCCGTTCGTCGATTGACACTGGCATCTCCTCTTACTCGGCCTTGATGCCGGTATCTTTCACGATCTTGCTCCATTTGGCGAACTCCGCCTTGACGAAAGCATCGGCCTCGGACGGCTTCTCCGGGCTGGCATCGAGGCCAAGATCGTCAAGCCGCTTTTTGAAAGGCGCGCTCGCGACAATATCATTCGCCGCCTGCTGCAGCTTGGTAACGACTTCGGGCGGCGTATCAGCGCGCACCGACAGCACATGCCACATGCGGAAGTCATAACCGTTAATCACCTCGCCAACGGTCGGCACCTCCGGCGTTGCTGCCGAGCGCGTCGCGCCCGTTGTCGCCAGCGCCTTGAACTTGCCTTCCTTTACGAACTGCAGCGATTCAGCGGGGCTGGCGAACATGAAGTCGAGCGTGCCGTTCAGCATATCGGTGATCGCCGCGGCATTGCCGCGATAGGCAACATGCGTGACCTTGATGCCGGTCAGCGACGCCAGTTGCACGACAGCCATATGCGATGGCGAACCGATACCGGGCGAGCCGTAGTTCAGCGTACCGGGCTTGCTCTTGGCTAGCGCGACCAGATCACTCAGGCTTTTGACGTCGAAGTTAGCGCGCACCAGCAGGATACTGGCCGACGTCGCCGGCAACGTGACGGTCACGAAAGCCTTGGCAGGGTCATAGCCGGATGGCGGCGTAATCGCAGGCGTTACAGCGTGCGTGCCCATGTGTCCCTGGATCAGGGTGTAGCCATCCGCCGGTGCTTGCGCGACAGCGGACATGCCGATCGAGCTGTTGCCGCCGGGCCGATTTTCGACAACCACCGTCTGGCCCAGTCTTTCGCGCAGCGCCTCGGCGAAAATACGGGCCAAGGTGTCGGAGCTGCCGCCGGCAACGAACGGCACAATGATCTTGAGCGACCGGTCCGGCCATTGCGCATATGCCACCGTCAGCCCGAGCGCGTAGATACCCAAGGCAATAATTGAAAGCCGCTTCAGGCGCATGAAAAGTCCTCCCTCGATATGTTTTTTGTGTCGCGCGTCTTGCCACGCCCGCCCCAATTCACGCCATTGTCGCTCCCCAGGTAATGTGTTCAAAATACAAAAAACGATAGTCGTCATGCTCTGGGGTTATGATGCTGAGTTTTCGGGAACTGAGCGTGTTTCAATCCGTGATGGAATTGGGGACCATTACGGCCGCTGCGGAGAAGCTCAGGATTTCGCAGCCGGCCGTCAGCCGCATGCTGCAACAGGCGGAGCAGCGTTTGGGTTTTCCGCTGTTTTTTCGGCGCAAGCGGCGACTCCTGCCGACGCCTGAAGCATCCGCCCTCTTCCCTGAAACGACGCGCGCTTTTGCCGCTTTCGATGTCGTGCAGAGGCGCACGGCCGATCTCAAAGCCGGGCGCGCTGGCGGGCTGAACATCGCGTCAATTGCGGCGTTTGCGCATTCGCTCTTGCCCGAAGCGATCGGGAGGTTCTGCGCGTCACGTCCGGACGTAACGATCGTACTACAGGCAATGAATGCGCTGCAGGTCGCGACGGTTGTTGCCAACCATCAAGCGGATCTTGGGCTCGTGATCGATACGATCACGGTTCCTGGCGTGTCAGTCAGCGACCTGTGTGCTTCGGACCTCGGCTGCGTCCTGCTGCGCAATCATCCGCTGGCAAAGAAGTCACACCTTGTCCCTGCCGACCTGCGGGAAGAACGGCTCATCTGCTTGAGCAAGCAACTACCCTTGGGCATTCGCGCCATGCGTCTTTTTGACGATGCTGACATACCCCTCAAGCCGGCAATCGAAGTGACGCAGTCCACCGTCGCCTGTGCATTGGTACGGGCCGGCGCCGGCATTGCTCTGTCGGACACCATCGGCATCAAGGGGACACCTGGCGACGATCTCGTCTTCCTACCCTTTCACCCGCCCATCAAGGTTCCGGGGCGGCTGGTCCTGCCGCGCCACCAGCAATTATCAATTCTGGCTCTGGATTTTATCGACACGCTCCGCGGCCTCGTCGAGCCGGCGGCACAGCCGCCCCGCCAGAACTAAGTTGCGCTGCCTGCGGGCGATCAGCGCGTCCACCGATTATAACGGCACCCTATGTTCCTAGATCGAAAAAGCATTTGCTCAGGCAGGGGGTAAGTGAGCAATTCATGGAAAGACTTCGCTGCCGATTGAGGAAACACGAGCGTGAAAATTGTCGAAGTTCGCGGTTATCACGTTGGCTTCTCGCCGAACCCCGCAATCGGAAATTCCCGCACGTGGATCCGGCGGCGCGATTTTCTCCTCGTTGAAATCGTCACCGACAACGGCATCCGTGGCTGGGGCGAGGTATTTTCGTCGCCGCATGCCGCCGCTGCGCTCATCCAGACGAAGTTGACGCCGCTGATCCTCGGTCAATCGCCGCTTGCTTACCGGCGTCTATGGGAAACCATGGTGGCAACGCATGGTTACGATCGCCGTGGCGCGTCGATGATGGCCGTTTCCGCGATCGACATGGCGCTCCACGACATTGCCGCAAAGTCGCTTGGCGTCAGTGTCGCGGCGATGCTCGGCGGCGCCCTGCGCGACCGCATCTTTGCTTACGCCAGCGGTCCCTTCATTGCTGAAGGAACGGATCCATATGGACAATACCCCGGCATCGTCGATGAATGTTTGAAACGCGGCTATCGTGCATTCAAACCGCGCGCCGGTGTCGGTCCCCGCCAAGATGGCGAGATGGCCAATGCGATGCGCAAACAGGTTGGTCCAGATGTCGGACTCATGGTGGATATCAACCAGGGCTACACAGCGCGCGCCGCGATTGATTCCGCGCACCGCATGGCGGACGCTCACCTTCTGTGGATCGAAGAGCCGGTCCAGCCTGAAGACATTACCGGTTACGCAACTGTGGCAGCAGCCGTCCCGACGGCGATAGCGGGCGGCGAAGCGCTGGCCAGCCTCGCAGCGTTCAAGGACATGCTGGAAGCCAGAACATTCTCGATCGTGCAGCCCGACCTTACAGTGTGCGGTGGCTATACGGGCTTCATGCGCATTGCCGCGCTTTGCGCAGCTTACGACCTGCCGGTGATGGCGCATGCCTTCGGTACAGTCGTGAACCAGCGGGCCGCACTTCAAGTGTCATCATTGCTGCCTGCGTCACGTGGCGGCGGGCCTGCTGCGTATCCTTACATTGAATACGATGTAACGCCGAACCCGCTGCTCGACTTGCAAGGTCCGGTGACGATCGAGAGCGATGGCACTGTGTCGCTACCTGATGTCCCGGGCACCGGACTCGAACTGGATGCCAAGAATCTTGAGCCATGGATCACCAAGACATGGTCTCAAACCTACCAATAATAATAATCAAACGAGGAGACGCTTATGACACTGCTTACAAAACGTACCATCGTTCTGTGCATGGCGCTTGCCGGCTGCGCCGCCGCGCTGCCCGCTCAGGGCGCGGGCTGGCCGGAACGTCCGGTCACCATCGTCGTTCCGTTCCCGGCCGGCGGCAGCAATGATGTCATTGCGCGCGTTTTTGCAGATCGGTTTACCCAGATACTGGGGCAGACATTCGTCGTCGAAAACAAGCCCGGCGCGAACGGCAATATCGGCGCGGCCCAAGTCGCTCGCGCTGCGCCTGATGGTTATATGCTTCTGCTGTCGGGCAACGGCCACAACGCCATGAACCATGGCCTCTATAGCAAGATGCCATATGATTCCCGCAAGGACTTCAGCCATATCGCGCTGCTGGCCTCTACTGCAAATGCTATCGTCGTGGCGCCGGACTTCCCCGCGAAGACCTTCAAAGAGCTGATCGCTTTGGCAAAACAGGGCGGCAAGGCAGTGAGCTTCGGCAGCCCCGGCGTGGGATCGTCCGGCCACATGAGTATGGTGATGCTGCAGCAAGCGGCAGGGCTGACGCTTCAACACGTGCCCTACCGCGGCGCGAGCCCTCTCTTGACCGATCTGTTGGGCGGGCACGTTCAATTGGGAATTCTGAACGTCGACATTCCGCTGAGCGCCGTGAAGGCGGGCAAGCTGCGCGTCCTTGCCGTGTCCAGCGCGGAACGAAGCCCGCTTTATCCGGATGCTCCGGCGATTGCAGAAGAAGGCTTTCCCGGTTTTGCCGCGAGCGGATGGATGGGCCTGTCCGGTCCGCCCGGCACGCCGGCGGAGATCGTCGCCAAACTCAACGACGCTGTCGCAAAAGCATTACAGGATAGCGGCTTAAAGCAGCGCCTGGCAGAAGGCGGATATGCGAGCAGCAGCGGCACGCCAGACTCTTATGCTGCTTTCGTGTCTTCGGAAATCGGCAAATGGAGCAAAGTCGCCAAGGAGTCCGGCGCGACCCTCGACTAACGGGTTCGAAAGCTCGTAGCGGTGAGCGATGAACGGCGCTGACTGGCGGTCCCGAGAGGAGTCGAACCTCCGACCTTCGGTTTAGGAAACCGCTGCTCTATCCTGCTGAGCTACGGGACCGTGCCGCCTGCGATGTAGCACATCGTTTTGCGGCGTGCACGGTCCCGGATTTTGCTCAGATTCCCGCGTTTACTGCGCGGTGACGCCGGCCTTCTTGATGATCGGCACCCACTTGTCGATTTCCTTGGTAACGAAGGCCTTGAGCGCTTCCGGCGTCTTGGCGTCTTCGGCGGGCAGTTCGACGCTCAACTCCAGAAGCCGGGTCTTCACCGTCGGATCGTTCAGCGCATCGCGCGCGGCGGCGTTGATCTTGTCGACGATCGCCTTCGGTGTGCCCTTCGGCGCAAACAGCGCGTTCCAGCCGACCGCCTGGAATTCCGGCAGACCGGATTCAGCCGAGGTCGGCATGTCGGGCAGCGACGACAGGCGCTTCGGCACAGCGGCGACCAGGCCGTTGACCACCTTGCCCTGGATGCTCGGCACAATGCCGACGGTCTGATCGCAAACATAGTCAACCTGCCCGCCGATCAAAGCGTTCAGCGCAGGACCCGAGCCGCGGAACGGCACATGGGTCGGCTTGGTGTCGAGCAGCGAGTCGAGGAACAGGCAGGTCAGATGCGACGTCGCACCCACGCCGCCCGAGCCGTAGTTCATCTTGGTGGCGTTGGCCTTCAGGTAGGTGATGAACTCCTTGAAGTCCTTGACCGGCAGATCCTTCTTCGCCGCCACCACCATCGGCGTGCCGCCGGTATTCATGATGTGCTCGAAGTCGTTGATCGGGTCATAGGCAAGCTTCGGATAAAGCCCGACGCTGGCGGCTTGGGTGCCGAGATTGCCCATCAGCAGCTGATAGCCATCCGGCGCGGCGCGGGCGATGCGCGTCACGCCGATCGTGCCGCCGGCGCCGACGACGTTTTCGATCAGCACCTGCTGGCCGAGCGACTTGCTCATCGGCACCGCCATCAGGCGCGAAATGATATCGGTCGGGCCGCCGGCGGAGAACGGCACAACGAGGGTAATCGCGCGGTCGGGATATTGCGCGGATGCGGCGCTGGTCAGCGCCAGTGTCGCGGCCAGCGCCAGCAAAGCGCGGCGGCTGGTGTTCATGAGTGTGCCTTGGGCTGTCATCGTATTCCTCCAGTGAAGTACGCGTTTTTTGGTTATGATCGCCGTAGTGTAACGGGGTTCGGGCGTAGACCGCCACAATGTTCGGGCGCTTCGTATTAGCTTTTATGTCTACTGCGCTGATTTGCGCGGGTAACAGCGCTGTTGCTGCATCCTGCGGTGGCACAGCCGCCGGAACTTCCATGGTAGTTTCCGTCCGCGACGGCCGGACCTTGATGCTGGACGACGGCCGCGAGCTGCGGCTGGCCGGGATCGAGGTGGCGGATCGGGGGGCGGATGCCCTGCGCGGGCTGGCCGCCGGGCAGACCTTGCGGTTGGAAAGCGCCGGTCCGGCCGCCGACCGCTACGGCCGGCTGGTCGCCTATGCCTATCTGCCGGACGCAGGGCCGTCGGTTCAGGAGGCCCTGCTGGCGCAGGGCGAAGCGCTGGTGTCCAGCCGGACTGGCGACAAAACCTGCGCCGCAGCGCTTCTGGCCGCAGAAAAGGCCGGCCGGACCGCCCGCCACGGCCTCTGGGCCGACCCCAATTCCGCCCTTTTGAGTTCCGAAAGTCTGGCCGGTCTCGACGCCGCGCGCGGCCGTTTCGCGCTGGTCGAAGGCAAGGTATTGTCCGAGCGCGAAAGCGGCGCCACCGTCTATATGAACTTCGGCAGGCGCTGGACGCGCGACTTCACCGTCACGCTTCTTAAACGCCAGCAGCGCACATTCGCCGCCGCGGGCCTTGACGTAAAACAGCTCGAAGGCCGGCGCATAAGGGTGCGCGGCTTTGTCGAGCGGCGCGGCGGCCCGATCATCGAGGCCACGGCGCCAGAGCAGATTGAGTTGATTGATTGATGGGTTCGGGGACGTTGACGACGATCGCAATGCATAAAGCCGGGCGCGGGATGGCGCTGGCCGGCCTGCTCTGGCTGGCCGCCTGCACGGCGACGCCGACCACCGAGCGGCAAGTATCGCTTTCAGTGCCGGACGGCTCGCCCGCCGCTGAAATCCAGCCGCCGGCGCAGCGCGAGCATGCCCGCATCCTCGCCTCCTATGGCGGCGTCTATGACAATGCCCGGCTGCAGGCGACGATCGAGAAAACCGTCGACCGGCTGGTCGCGGCTTCCGAACGGCCCGACCTGAAGTACCGCGTCACCATTTTGAACTCACCGGCGATCAACGCCTTCGCACTGCCAAACGGCAATCTCTACATTTCGCGCGGCCTGGTCGCGCTGGCCAATGACAAGGCCGAACTGGCCTCCGTGTTGGCGCATGAAATGGGCCACGTCATCGGCCGCCACGCGGCCATTCGCGAAGAGCAGGCGCGGCAGACCGCGATCATCGGCACATTGGTCAATGATGTGCTGAGCGATCCGCAAACCGGCGCGCTCGCACTGGCGAAATCGAAACTGACATTAGCGAGCTTCTCGCGCGCCCAGGAATTCGAAGCCGATGGCATCGGCGTCGGCATTTCGGCGCGCGCCGGTTTCGACTCCTTCGGCGCGTCGCGCTTCCTCACCGCCATGCAGCGCAACGCCGATCTGAAAACGGCGGGCAGCGGCCCGACCGATCCGCGCGCGCTCGACTTCCTGTCGAGCCATCCGGCGACGCCGGAGCGCGTCAAGAATGCGCTCGCCAATGCGCGGCAGTTCGGCGGACCGGGCACCGGCGGCGAACGCGACCACGCCGAATATCTCGCCGACCTCGACGGCATGATCTATGGCGAAGACCCGAGCGAAGGCTTCGCGCGCGGCCGCCGCTTCCAGCATCCGAAGCTCGGCTTCACGTTCACGGCGCCGCCCGCCTTCTCGCTCGACAACACCGCGCAAGCGGTGCTCGGCCTGAAAGATGGCGGTGGCGAAGCGATGCGGCTCGATCTCGTGGCCGTGCCGCCCGAGCAGAGCCTTGCCGATTATCTGAAGTCCGGCTGGATCGAAAATGTCGATGCGGCGAGCGTGGAGAACTTCACCGTCAACGGTTTCACAGCTGCGACTGCGTCGGCCAAAGGCGACCAATGGTCGTTCCGGCTGTTTGCCGTGCGCTTCGGCAGCGAAGTCTATCGCTTCATCTTTGCGTCAAAGACGATGACCGCGGCGAGTGACCGCAGCTTCCGCGAGTCGGTGTCCACTTTCCGCCGCATGAGCGTGAAGGAGAGTTCGGAGATTCATCCGCTGCGTTTGAAGATCGCCACCGTGAAAGCCGGCGACACGCCGGAGACGATGGCGCGGCAAATGGCGACTGAGCAGCCGCTGCTGCGCTTCATGGTGCTGAACGGGCTGTCGGCCGGTGAGAAGCTGAAGCCTGGCGAGCGGGTAAAGCTGGTGGTGGAATAGCCAAACGAAAAAGGCCGGGACAATGTCCCGGCCTTTCCGCTTGTTCTTACGTCCGTTAGATTACAGCTCGCCCGCTTCACCATTGACGGTGAATTCGCGCGGCACATCCGGACCCCACAGATAGAACGAATCTTCCGGCGCGTGATCGGCGGCCGGCCAGCGCTCTTCCTTCGGGATGTAATCGATATCGCAGGAATACTCCGCGAAGCTGCCCCACGGATCCATGATGTAGTGGAAGTAGTTCGAGCCGAGCACGTGACGGCCCAGGCCCCAGCCCTTCTGATGGCCCTTGTCATGCATGCGCATGGCGCCGAGGCCGATGTCGTTGACGCTCGAGACGTCCCACGAACAGTGATGGAAGCCCGGCGCCGACGACTTCACCAGCGCCAGCATGTGATGGTCGCTGCCGTGGATGCCGTGCATGAAGGCAACGAGATCGGACGCGCGGTCCGACAGGCGCAGGCCGAGCGTGCGCTCATAGAACTTGATCGACTCGAGCACGTCGCTGGTGAAGATCAGCACATGCGACAGGCGGCGCGGCTGCACCGGCGGCGCCTTGGCGCGCACGGTGGCGCCGGGCTTGCCGGCCGGCACCGTCATCCACTGGCTGTCCGACTTGGAGTCGGGCGACACCTTGATCGCCACCTTCACTTCCATCAGCACGCCTTCATGGTTGCGGAACCAGAAGCCGTTGCTTTCGAAACCGGGCGGCGCGTCGATCAGCTTGACGCCGGCGCCCTCGATGCGCGCCTTCAGCCGGCCGATATCTTCCGGATAGCAGCCGAACGAGAGGTGATGCAGCGCCTTGGCTTTGCCCTCGACGACGGAACCCCAGCTATGGTCATGACCGAAGGTCTTGAGCTGCAACGTATTGCCGTTGCGCACCATGTTGAGGCCGAAGTTCGTATAGAAATCGTCGGCCACGTTCATGTCGGGAACCGACAAAACGAACTGATCGAGCGAATGGACGCCGAGCGCGCCCGATTCATTGGTCGGCGGCACATAGCCGTGAATAGCCGTCATCTGAAACTCCCTAGACCCTTATGTGGGGATATTTGCGCCATCATACGCCTGCGCGGGCTCCGCGCAAACCATCTCGTAACCGCGTTGCGACTTGCACGGCATGAAATTCTGCCCACCGGCGGCCCATCGGGAACGAAGTTGCGGCTTGCGACTTTTCTACGGATGCACACGTCGGACAATGAAGGCCTCGGCCTGTCAGTATTGGTTTATCTGGGCGCCGTTTTCGGCGCCCTCGCGCTGTTGGCGGTGCCTGCTTATTACGCCACGCGCGCTGAAGTGCATGAAAATCCGGTTCTGGCGAAGTCCGACCCGCTGCTCAATGGCACGGTCATCGTCGACCGCATGGCGACCCGCTTTCCGCTGGAGCGTCTGCAGCGCCAAAATCTGGCCGAAGTCGATCCGGTTATTGCAAAGCCGAAGACGGCGGCGAAGAAGCCGGAACCCGCATCGCGGACCACCGCCCGCCCGGCGCGTCGTGACAACGGAACGCCGGTCGCCGCGTTGGAGCCCGAGCGCAACCGCCAGTCTCCCTTCCCGTTCAGCCTGTTCTAATCCGCGATCTTATGGCCGCGGCTTGAGCGTCGCCGAGACGCGCAGGATATAGGCCAGCACCTCAGCAACCGCGCGGTAGAGATTTTCCGGAATCTCGTCGTCGATTTGGACATTCGACAGGGCTATCGCCAATTCCGGATTCTCCGAAATCGCCACGCCGCTCGCGGCACCCACTTCGATGATTTTGCGCGCGAGTTCACCACGGCCGATGGCCGTCACGCGCGGCGCGCTCGGCGCGCTCGGCGCGGCATATTGCAAAGCGACGGCCAGCGATTTCGACTGATCGCTCATGAGGCGTGGTCGACATAGAGGCCGTGGTCGGCCGACGCCGTGACCGGCTGACCGGCCTGGCAATTGAGCGCGCCCGGCTCCAGCTCGGCCTTGCGCAAACCGGCTTCGAGTAGCGGCAACCCCGCCGACAGGCTCTCCGCGCTTTCCGTGCGCTCGGCATTCATTGTCACCGCTGCCTTGCCGCCAACCAGCGCGATGCGCACATGCACCGCGCCGATCGGTTCAAGATCGATCGAGAAGTTGGCACGCCATACCGGCTCCAGACGCTCACCACTTTGCTGCGCGCCGTCGCGCTCGATGCGCATTTGCGCCACGGTCGTGCCGGCCGGTGTCGCCATCGGAATGTCGAAGGTCATGCGGTGCGAGGCCGGCTCGGCAGGCCGTGCGATGGTATCGGTCCGCTCCGGCAGCGACGCGATCTTCAACAACATCTCGCGGGCGATGACTGAGTCGGTCTTGTCGAGCAGATGCAGCGCCATTTCGTGCGGCGTGGCATTCGCTGGCAACAGAGGATCTGCAGCCGGTTGCGGCACGGTCGGGCCATTCGGATAAGGCAGCATCGGGCCGGCATTGCGCGCGGTTGCCGGCGCAGCAGGCGGCGCGCTCGGTGCGGGACTTGCTGATGTTGCCAGCGGTGCGCGTTCAGCGCTTTCCCAGTTCTTCAAGGCCTCGCGCAGAGCCAGCAACACAGCGCGGGCATCGAGCGGCACCGCGGATCGCGGCACGAGGCTCGCGGCTGGCGCAGTATCGGTGAGGCCGGAGCGCACAAGTGCGGCCTTGATGTCATTGGCGCCAATCGCGGACGGCATCGTTGCATCGAGCCGCAGCGCGAACAGTTGCTGCGCGGCGGTAACCACCGGCGCCGGTAAGGCGACTTTCGGCTGCGCCAGGCTAGCTCCGAGGTCGGCATAAAGCTGCGCCATGCCGCCTTGTCGCGTCGCCGCATCGCGCACGATGGTCGCTGCGACCTGGCCGATATTGTCGGGCCGGGCATTCGGCAGACGCGCCAGTGTTTCAATCTGCGCGCCGAGCCGCATCGCGGCTTCAGCCCGCGCGGCCTTCGCATCGGGCAATGGAGTCAGGAAAAGCTCTGGCTCAGCCACCGTGCCTTTGACCGCAAGCTCGACGCGCGTGCCGGGCACCAGCGGCTTGTCGGTCTGCACATCGAGCGTGCCGGTCGGCAGTTGCAGGCGGAACGTATCGTCCTTCAGCAGCGCCAGCACCAGCGCGTTCATGACGTCGCCCGGCTTCAACGCGACAAGCTGCGCCAGCGATGCGCCGGCGGCCGCGTTCAACGATGGCTGGAGGGGGACGGATGACATGCCGCGCAATGCTACCGGCGCGTTGTTAAGGAGCTGTTAAGCATAGCCCCCACCCGTTCGTCCCCGCGAAAGCGGGGACCCAGAGCCAAGAGCGAAGTAAGAGATTGGATCCCCGCTTTCGCGGGGACGAGCGGAGATTGATGGCGCCGCTAGAGCCTCTTCTTCTTGCTCGACACCTTCTTGCTCGGCACCTTCTTGCCCTTCGCACGCGCCTTGGACAGGCCGATGGCGATCGCCTGCTTGCGGCTCTTGACCTTGCCGCCTTTGCCGCCCGGCCCGCTCCTGGCCGTGCCCCTCTCGAAGCGCTTCATCTCGCTCTCGACGTCCTTGCTCGCACTCTTCGAATACTTTCGCTTCTTCTTCGCCATGTGTTTCTCCCGGGCGCGCCATGCGCTCGCGGTAATAAATCTGACGACGTCATTGCGGTTCCGAAAACAAAAAAGCCCGGCATCGCTGCCGGGCTTGGTCTTATTCTCACAAAGCTACTCGTCTGCGTTCGGCTTGTCGCCGTCCGCTTTTCAGGCGGCTTCTTCCTCGGACGCGTCGTCAGCGGCGGCCTCTTCAGCCGGCTTCGGACCGCGGCGCGGGCCCTTGGCGAGCGCGCCTTCGATTTCCTTGATCGCTTCGGTCTCAGTGACTTTCTGGACCGCGGCGATTTCACGCGACAGACGGTCGAGCGCGGCTTCGTAAAGCTGACGCTCGGAGTAGGACTGCTCCGGCTGGGTGTCCGAGCGGAACAGGTCGCGCACGACTTCGGCAATGGCGACGATGTCGCCCGAGTTGATCTTGGCTTCGTATTCCTGCGCACGGCGCGACCACATGGTGCGTTTGATGCGGGCACGGCCCTTGAGCGTTTCGAGCGCGCGCTTGACCAGCGGCGGCTCGGCCAGCTTGCGCATGCCAACCGACACGATCTTCGCGGTCGGGACACGCAGAGTCATCTTGTCCTTGATGAAATTGATGACGAAAAGCTCGAGCTTCGCGCCGGCGATTTCCTGCTCTTCGATAGCCAGAATCTGGCCGACACCGTGGGCCGGATAGACGATGAATTCGTTGGTCTTGAACCCCTGGCGCTGGGTTGTCTTCTTGGCGGTCATTCCGGGCAAAACTCCTTCAACGGCGGCCGCCTTGCGGCTACCGGTCGATTTGGCTTCGGGCGCCACGTTACGGCTTGCGCCACGCGCGGCTTGCGATGGACGCCGAACGGCGGCGGCCTTTTTGGGCTTCCGGGTCATGCCGGAGGTACCTTTTTTAGCTTTTTGACGCGATTTTACAGCCACTGCTCAACGCGTGGAACGCACGCCCTCTATGAACACCTTGGGGGAGCAACCGCAAAAATAAGGCTCCCAAATCTCGTAAAAGGCTTGGGAGCTGATCCGTTAGCGGTATTTTTGATCTTCATCGGATTTGACCAGATATAGCACAATTTTGGCCAAAATCAAAGCCTTATGACGTTACAAATGCGCAATTCAGCCCCTCGCCTTCGCCGATTTGGCGAATTGGGTTAACGGGCAGCCGGAAATTTGGGCTCAGTCGCCCTCGCCCGGCGCGGCTGAGAAGAACTTGGCGAACTTGTCCGGCACGCCGTCAAATTCCTTGGCGTCAGCCGGGGCTTCGCGCTTGATCGTGATGTTCGGCCAGGACTTGGCATATTCGGCGTTGATCTCGAGCCATTTCTCAAGGCCCGGCTCGGTGTCCGGCTTGATCGCCTCGGCCGGGCATTCCGGCTCGCAGACGCCGCAATCGATGCATTCGTCCGGATGGATGACGAGCATGTTCTCGCCTTCGTAGAAGCAGTCCACCGGACATACCTCCACGCAATCCATATATTTGCACTTAATGCAGCTCTCATTGACGACGTAGGTCATCGACGGCTCCGGACGCGCAGGCTCAAGCTAACGTTGCCTAACGTAATGATAAATAGGCCGCAAGCCGCCGTATCCAATGGGGCGATCAGGCATTTGGTGGCTGATCCGTCGAACGGTCAAGATAGGTGGTCCGCGCCTCCGGCGCGCCGCCGCGCCTGTCGGCGAAGCCGGTGACTTCGAGGATGCGGACGGTGCGGTCCAGCGCCACTGTCAGCACATCGCCGATTTTCAGCGCATGGCCCGGCGCTTTGACCTTTTGGCCGTTGACGCGGACGTGACCGGACGAAACCAGCGACGCCGCGTCGGTCCGGGTCCGCACCGTGCGGGCGTGCCACAGCCATTTGTCGATGCGCTGCCGATCCAAGGTTGCCCGGGGCTACTTCTTGTCGCCCTCAAGCGCCTGCTTGAGCGCCGCCAGTTTGGCGAAGGGCGAGTTCGGATCCGGCGCCTTGTCGCGCGAGCCTGAACCCGAGCCGTGCGGCTTGGCATAATACTGCTCGCGCTCGGCGCGCTCGACCTGATCGCCCTTGTTGCGGCGCGGGCGGTCGCCGAAGTCGCGGCCGCCGCCGGGGCGTTGGCCGGGTTGACCCGGCCTGAAAGCGGGCTTGGACGCCGGATGCGGCGCGGCCTGACCCGGACGCGTCAAGGCGGCGGGCTTGGCATCGAAGCTCTTGGACTGACGCTCCGTGCGCTGCTGGCGCTCGTTGCGTTCGGTCCGCGGGGGACGGGGCGTTGCATCGCCAGCGGGGGCAGTCGCGCCATCCGCGGTTACGGCGGGAGCACCGGCAACAGCCGGCGCGCCACGCGGCGCACGGCGGGGACGATTAGTGTTCGGACGGCGCTCGCCGCCGCCATGACCGCCGGGACGCCAGACTTCGATCATCTCGGGTTCTTTGGCGGCGTTAGTTGCAGGCGCGGCGGCTTCTGTCGCCACCGCGGCGCTGTCGGTGGTCACTTCCGTGGCGACCACGCCATCGCCGGACAAGGCAGCCGAGGCCTCAGCCGCTTCCGGAATGGTGGTCTCGGCGGCCAGTGGCGACACTTCAACAACCGGCAACATTGAACTGGTCGCCGGCGCTTCCGTGACCGCAGGTGCTTCGACAGCAGCCGGGGCATCGACGGTTTCTGCATCAGCCGCGACCGGCGCGATCCCAGCTTCCGCAGGTGTCACTTCAGCAGATGTCTCAGCAGCAGGCGCCGCCTCTACCGGCTTCACCACCTCCGCCGGCTTCGGCTTGCGGTCCATGCGATAGCCGAGCGAGCGCAGGATCGAGGCAAAATCTTCGCCCGACGCGCCGGTCAGCGAGGTCATCGCGCCGGTCACGGTAAAGCTGCGGCCGTCGAAAGCGCCATCCGGCTTCGGCGTCGCCGCTGTTTCGCGCCATGACAAGGCGGGGCGAATGAGATCGGCCAAACGCTCGAGAATATCGACGCGCACGGCGCGCTCGCCGGCCACGCGATAACCGGCGGTGCGGTACAGCGCCTTCGGCGTTTCTTTGTCGATCGGGATCGAGGTGCGGCCGGAGGCTGCCAGATGCAGCAATTCGGTGACGCCCTTGGCGTCGGGCGCTTCATTCTTCAACGCCCAGAGCTGCGTCGCCAAGGCGCGCGGCGCCGGCTTCAGCAGGATCGGCAGATAAATATGATAAGCGCCGAAGCGGACGCCGTATTTGCGCAAGGTGGCGCGCGATGGCTGGTCGAGGCCTTTGACCTCTTCCGCAACCTTCTGCCGCTCCAGCACGCCAAGCGCTTCGACCAGCTGGAACGCGATGCCGCGCGCCATGCCGGTAATGTCTTCAGCCACCGTCAGCGAGAACAAAGGCGCCAGCAGCTTTTCGATCTGGCTCTTCAGCCAGAGGTCGAGCCGGGTCTGCACCAGTTCGCGGGCCGGTCCGGTGAGATGTTCATCGGCAAGGATGCGCACGCGCGGCCGCAGGACATCGTCGCCGGCGACAAGCTTGCCGACCAGGTCGCCGGTCCAGCGCAGCGCGCCGTCATTGGCGAGAACGATGTGCTCGTTCGAGGCCTGCGACAATTTGGTCGCGCGCTGCTCGATCTCGCTGGCCAGGACTTTCTGGGCGGCGGAGTTCAGCGTCTTGGCCTCTGACCCTGCGGCCGAGGCGTCGGGCGCAAATGTAAATCCGTCGAGGCGGCCAATAACATGACCCTCCACGGTGACTTCGCCAGTTTTTCCGATTTCAGTTTCAAGCATCGTGTTCTCTCGTAGTCGCCGCATCAATACGCTAGTGCGACGATCCACGAAGCGTTCGGCCAATCGCTCGTGCAGCGCATCGGACAGTTTGTCCTCGATCGCGCGGGTAACACCTTGCCAGTGCTCCGGGTCTGCAAGCCAGTCCGGGCGGTTGGCAACATACGTCCAAGTCCTGACATGCGCGATCCGGTTTGACAAAGTGTCGATGTCGCCGTCGGTCCGGTCTGCCTGAGCGAGCTGACGGCTGAACCAATCTGTAGGGATGTTACCCTCTCGCATCAAGAAACCATAGAGGGTCACGGCTAATTCCGCGTGGGTCGCCGGCGCGATCTTGCGATAGTCCGGAACCTGGCAGGCATCCCAGAGCCGCTCGACCGCCAGCGGGTTGCGGGCCATCGCCTTTACATCCTGGTCGCGCACGGCATGTTCGAGAACGAGGATGTCCTCGCCGGTCGGCGCGCGCGTCAGGCCGGATTCGTTCGGCGCCATCGCCAGTGAGGCCTGCAGCGCGCCGAGCGAGGCGAAATCGAGCGCGCTGTTGCGCCATTGCAGCAAGCGGATCGGCTCGAATGTGTGACTTTCCAGCGCCTGCACCAGTTCCGGCTCGAATGGATCGCAGCGGCCGGTGGTGCCGAAGGTACCGTCACGGTGCGCGCGGCCGG